>CALWDW010000062.1 GCA_944376795.1 uncultured Christensenellaceae bacterium | reverse complement strand
GCAGGACCTGGCCCAGAGCTAGGGCCAGGTTTTGGGAGTGTTTTGGCGGGGGATCCTGCGGGGGAAGGGAACTTTTTTCAAAAGGTTTCCCTCCCACGGACCCCCCACCCTTCTAAAACTTTTAGGGGAAGGTTAGGGAGCGTAGAAAGGGAACGACTGGAATCAGAATGCGGCCATTCCCGCTCTTTTCCAAGCAGTCCCTTCCCCTAAGGTTTTGGGGGAAAGGGGTTTGGGGGGAGGGGGCCCTTTTGCAAAAGGGCCTTCTCCCCCAAGGGACGTGAGCGCATGAAAAAGCGGGGGCCGCGAAAGGCTCCCGTCTTTTCTATGCTATGTCGAAGAAAGCCCGCTTTCCGCGAAAAAGCCCCCCGCAGGAATCCGTCAGGATTCCAAGGAGGCGGAAGTTTGCGAGGGTTTCCCTCCCCCGCAAAAACCACACGTGCTCGTCCTTTGGGGGAGGAAAACGCCCCATCTTTTGCCCGTCACTCCAAAATATTGCTGGTGATGAAATCCACGCCCCAGGAAGCCAGACGCTCGCCGTCGGCGGGATCGTCCACCGTCCAGCAGTTAACCTGGATACCGCGACTGTGCATCAGCTCCAGCCCCTCCTGGGTCAAGGACTTGTAATAGATGTCCAGATCCAGGCCCCAGGGCTCCAGCCGCTGCAGCAGAGCCTCGTTCGCGGGATCCCCGGTCAGGAACTGCAGCCGCTGCCGGGGAAGTAGGCGGCGCAGCTCCACCAAATTCTCATGGCTGAAGGAAATGAAAATCACCCGCTCCAGCCAGTCTTCCTGGCGGATCTCCTCCACAATGCCGGCAATGGCTCCAGGAGCCATGGGATTCTTCAGCTCCAGCACGGACTCCTTATCGTACTTGCGGCAGACACGGATGTACTCCCGCAGAAGCGGGATCTTCAGATCCGCCCGGGTCTTCTCCCCGCCATCGCGGTCGAGAAGGGTCATGGCCCGCAGCGTGGCCGCATCGGTTTCCTCCACCACATGGTCCTCCCCTCCCACCCGGAGGGTATTGTCATCGTGGAAGATGATGTACGCGCCGTCGGCGCTGACATGCACATCGGTCTCCACCCCGTAGTAGCTGCGATTCCCTGCGGCGACAAAGGCGGCGCAGGTATTCTCGGTCTCCAGCCCGCTGAGCCCCCGGTGGGCAATCATCCGCGACCCGGGCTTGGGCAAGCGCTTAGTATCCATGGCGTCCTCCCATTTCCAGTGGCTTATTCTCCGTCCTGGGACTGGCCGATCCACTCCTCCACGGCATGGATCTCCTCATTCTGGTTAAACCCGGCGGTACTCTCCCGCATGAACATGATCTTCACCGTCATGAGGATCAGCTTGATGTCCTCCAGGATAGAATAGTTTTCGATATACATCAGATCCAGGCGCAGCTTATCATAGGCGGTGGTATTGTACCGGCCCATGACCTGGGCGTAGCCGGTCAAGCCGCCCTTGACCTTGGAACGGAAGGAGAACTCGGGAATCTGCCGGGTATACTCCTCCACATGCTCCACCCGCTCGGGACGGGGTCCCACCACCGCCATATCCCCCTTGAGGATGTTAATGAGCTGGGGCAGTTCATCCAGGCGTGTGGCGCGGATCACCCGGCCCACCGGGGTAATCCGGGGATCGTGATCCACTGCGGCGTGGGGCTGGCCGTCCTTCTCGGCATCCACGATCATGCTGCGGAACTTGAGGATCTCAAAAACCTTGTTATGGATGGTGCAGCGCTTCTGCTTGAAAAAAACCGGGCCGCCGTCATAGAGCTTGATGGCAATGGCGGTAATCAGCATAATGGGGCTGGCAACGATAAGGCCCACGCCGCTGATGACAATGTCCATTGCCCGCTTGACAAAGCGCTGGCCGGCGGTCAGCCCGGCATTGCGGCAGAGCAGCAGGGGCGAGTCAAACAGGGTGATGGGCTTGGCGTTGCCCACGATGATGTCCGACAAATTGGGCGTAATGTACACCCGGATGGCATGCTCGTAGCAGTATTTCAGGATCTTGTTGCGCAGATGGACGCTAACGTCGCACAGCAGCACCGCCTTTTGGTCCTTGATCCGCTCCTTGATAGCCTCCAAGCCCTTTGATGCGCTAATGGCCCCGCAGATCTTGTACTTATCGGCCCGCTGCATCATCTTGGGGACCAGCGCCTCAGCCATGGAGGAGCCAAAGACCATCAGGATCCGCCGCGGCGGATAGAACGCGTAATAGAGCTTATTGCCGCCAAAGCACAGCACAGCCGAAAAGGCAATCTGCACAGCCAGCATCCCCAGCATAGGCAGGGGGTTGGCCATCTTCAGCGCCAGCAGGCATACCTGGAAATACGTGAAAAAATCCGCAAAAAACAGCGTAAGTCCCTGCGAAAAGAGCAGCTCCCCCGGTTTGAGGGTGCCAATACGGCTAGCCCCGTAAACCTGGGCAAACACATACAGCAGCAATCCGTAGACCGCCATCAACAGCCAGTTCCCCCGGCGCTGGAAGATCTCCGCTCCGGTAGGCGACTGTCCATAAAACTTGTCCCAAACCAGCCAATACGCGACAATATTGATTGCAATGAATACAAGGGCAAAGAGAAAGATAAACAGCCCTTTATTCTTTGCAGTTTTCTCTGTGGCCATCGACCTCTGCCCCCTGCTATTGTGATATCCTCTGCGCGAGGGAACTCCCAAGGGAAGTATATATATTGGATTATATCACACTGCCTGTGGTTTTGCTACGCTATTTTCTCCCATGGGATTCTTTACCGCGAAGCAGGGAATCCGAAACAATTTTTCCTTTGCCGCACAAAAAAGGATCCCGCTCACGCAGGATCCGAGGATATCGGCTTATCTTAGGTACAAACGGAGCCTCCGCCCCGTCAAGGTCTTAGAAGTAACGCTTCAGCAGGCCCTCGAAAGCCTTGCCGTGACGTGCCTCGTCCTTGCACATCTCATGCACGGTATCGTGGATGGCGTCCAGGTTCAGCTGCTTGGCCAAAGTCGCCAGCTCCTTCTTGCCGGCGGTGGCGCCGTACTCGGCCTCCACGCGGACGGTGAGGTTCTCCTTGGTGCTGTCGCTGACCACCTCGCCCAGAAGCTCAGCGAACTTGGCGGCGTGCTCAGCCTCTTCCCAAGCAATGCGCTTGTAGGCTTCGGCCACCTCGGGGAAACCCTCGCGGTCGGCGGCGCGGCTCATGGCCAGGTACATACCCACCTCGGTGCACTCGCCGGTGAAGTTGGCGCGCAGGCCCTCGATAACCCGGGGATCCACGTCCTTGGCCACGCCGATGCGGTGCTCATCAGCCCACTGGCGCTCGCCCTGCTCCATCGCCTTGAACTTGCTGGCGGGGGCTCCGCACTGGGGGCACTTCTCGGGGGGATTGTCACCCTCATACACATAACCGCAGATGCTACATACGAACTTCATGTATATATCCTCCTTCACGAAAAATCCTCATCTTACGCGCCGTTTCCGGCGGATGCTTGTATTATAGCACGGCGGCATAGCGCCGCATAGAACCTATGTTACCGGCGGCAAAAATACTGAACTAATTTAATCTTGTTTTGATCAAATTCCCCAGCATTTCCGCATCTCGGGCAATAGCCTCCCGGTCGGTTCCCTCCATCATCACCCGCACCAGCGGCTCCGTTCCCGAAGCGCGAACCAGTACGGTTCCACGGCCGTCATAGCGGGCGGTCACCTCGGCAATGGCCTGGACAATCACGGGATCCTTCTCCCAGCCGTTCTTCTTGGCGTTGTCCACCCGGACGTTGACCAGCACCTGGGGCAGCACCTCCATGATCTCCGCCAGCCGGGAAAGCGGCTCTCCCGAAGCCGCCACGCAGGCTGTCAGCCGCAAAGCGGTGCACAAGCCGTCCCCGGTGGTATTGTCGTCCAGGAATATAATGTGGCCCGACTGCTCCCCGCCTAGGCTGCACCCGTGCTCCATCATGTACTCCAGCACATACCGGTCGCCCACGGCGGTGCGCGCCAGCTGAATTCCCAACTCCTTGGCCGCCAAGGTCATGCCCAGGTTGCTCATCACAGTGGTAACCACGGTATCCTGTTTCAGGCGGCCCTGCCGCCGCAGATCCTGGGCGCAGATCAGCATGATCTTGTCCCCGTCCACCAGGTTCCCCTTCTCGTCCACGGCCAGCAGCCGATCGGCGTCCCCGTCAAAGGCCAGGCCAATGTCAGCCCCATGCTCCACCACCGCCTTGGCCAGGCCCTCCATGTGGGTAGATCCGCAGTCCCGGTTGATGTTGCAGCCGTCGGGCTGGTTGCAGATGGCCGTCACGTCGCAGCCCAGCTGGGCAAACACCTGGGGCGCAATGGCGCTGGCCGCCCCGTTGGCGCAGTCCAGCACCACCTTGTACCGGCTGATATCCTCCCGCACCAAGCTCCGCAGATGCTCCATGTACAGTGCAGCAGCGTTGTCCATGACGGTCACCGTCCCCACATCCGCGCCCTGCATCCGGGGAAGCCCCGCGCCTCCGGCCCGGACGTGGGCCTCAATGGCGTCCTCCACCGCGTCCGGAAGCTTATACCCTTCCCGGTTAAAAAACTTGATCCCGTTGAACTCCATAGGGTTGTGGGAGGCGGAAATCACCACCCCCGCGTCTGCGCCGGCCGTCCGGGTCAGCCAGGCGATTCCCGGTGTAGGAATCACCCCCACCAGCACGGCCGCAGCCCCCACCGAGCAGATTCCAGCCGCCAGGGCGCTCTCCAGCATCGTCCCCGAAATGCGGGTATCCCGTCCCACCAGGATTGTCGGCCGGTGGGTCCCTTCGGTCAGCACCGCCGCGCCGGCCCGTCCCAGCTCATAGGCCAGTTCACAAGTCAATTCCGTGCCGGCTACGCCGCGCACGCCGTCGGTTCCAAAAAGTCTTGCCATACCCATCTCCCGTTCCTTGGTCTTTTTCCAGCATACGCCGTTCCCGGAAGCGTTAGACTATCCCATGAGATAACGCTGGGCTTCGGTGGCCGCTATCGCGCCGTCGGCCGCCGCAGTCACCACCTGGCGAAGCACGGTATCCCGGATATCCCCCGCCGCCCACACGCCCTCCAGGCTGGTGCGGCAGGCACGGTCGGTGCGGATATAACCTGCTTCATCGCAGGCCAGCTGATCCCGCACCAGGGCGGTCATAGGGGTCGTTCCCACCGCCACAAACAGACCGGAAACCGACAGTTCCCGGCTTCCCTGCGGGGTCTGCACCTTGACAGCGCGGAGGGCATCCTCTCCCAGCAGCTCGGTCACCTGACTCTCCAACAGCAGGGCGATATTCTCCCGCTGGCCGATCCGTTGCTGGAGAATGGCCGACCCCCGTAGGGTATCCCGGCGATGGATCAGCGTCACCGACCGCGCCACCCGGGAAAGGTAGAGCGCATCTTCACAAGCGGTATCCCCGCCGCCCACCACGGCCACGTCCCGGTCCCGGAAAAAGGCGCCGTCACAGGTGGCGCAGTAGGAAACTCCCTTCCCACGTAGGGCTTCCTCCCGGGGAAGCCCCAGGGTCCGGGGCTGCGCCCCCATGCAGAGGATCACCGTCCGGGCGGTATAGACGCCGCCGGTAGTGGTCACACGCTTCTCCGGCCCGGCCAATTCCAGGGACTCCACGCCCTCATACTGCACGGTCAGCCCGAATTTGGTAGCCTGCTCCATCATGGCCAGCCCAATGTCCACCCCGGAGATTCCTGCAGGGAAGCCGGGATAGTTCTCCAAAAGCTCGGTCGTCACAATCTGTCCGCCGGTGAACATCCGCTCGGTGAGCATGGTTTTCAGCCCTGCCCGGCAGGCATACAGTCCGGCGGTCAGCCCCGCCGGCCCGCCGCCGACGATGATAAGATCCCAAGAGTTCATAAGCAAACCTCCCGCATATTCCCATATAGTATAACTCTTTTTTATACTTTTGCAAGCCCTTATCCGGCGCCGTACCCGGTGAGCTCTGCAATGCTGGGGCCCTGGCTCAGGAATATGTGCCACTGACGCCGGTCGTTCATGGCGGAGTAATAGAGCCGATAACCCTCCTGGGTGGAAACCAAGCTGGCCCGATAGATGGAATTGTTGTCCAAGGCGTCTCCCCGATCCCGGTAGGAGAGGATCTTCACCGGCTCGGTAAAGTGCAGGCCGTCCTCGCTCATGGCATAGAAGAGCTCCTGATGCTGGAGATTGTCCCGCAGGCCGTCGTCGGTCTTGGCGCAGAACACGATCTCGTAACCCAGATCCGTAGAGATCATATCCTGGTGCCACACCTTGTACCCGGGATAGGCCAGGTCAGCAGCCTCCTCCGGGCCCCAGTCCTTCCCATCTGAGGAGATACGGCGGTACAGCCGCCCATCATGGGCTGAATACCACATGGTATAGCCGCCTTCTTCCCACATGACGATGGGAGAGAGATAGGGTTTGCGGCCGTTCTTAGCCAGCATGACCTCGGGTTCGGTCCAGTGAATCCCGTCCTGGGAGGTAATGCGCAGAATCTCCGCCCCGTCGTTGTCGGCATTGCGCTGGGGATCCTGGCCTCCATTGTGCCGGAACCAGAGCTCCAGGGTATCCTCCCGCAGGAGCAGGTGGCCGTCAGAGTAGTGGGCAGAGTTCTGGAAGGTGGGCGGCAGCCCGCTGACCGGGTTGACAAGGCCCTCCGGCTCGGTCCAGTGGATCCCGTCCTGGCTGACCACGATGGAGGGATTCTCCACCTTATTGTGGCAGCCCGGGTAAGGGGTATGCACCATCCAGTAGCGCCAGCCATGCCATTTTTCCGGGAAATACAGAACCTTGGGATGGGTGGTCTGTCCCTTGCCGTCGTAGGTGGGAATTTCCAGAGGCCGGGCAGCGTTGGGATTCTCCGGAGGCAGAATGGTCAGGGAAAAAACATCCACCGGCGTGGGAGCGGGCGATGGGGCGAGCGTAGGGCTGGGCGATGGCGTGGGGCTGGGCGTGGCCGTGGGAGAGGGCGCAGGCGTAGGGCTGGGAACGGCCGTGGGGCTGGGCGTTGTTGCCGCGGCGGTCGCCGTGAAAACCGGCGTTTGGGCGGCCGGCGCGCACCCACAGAGGAGCATTGCTATGAGAAGCAGCGGCAGAAGACGGCGCATGGGGGAATTCCTCCTTTACCGAACGATGAAGCCTGTGGGCAGGTAACGGGCCCCGGCGGGGCCGCAGGGATGGTTCAGGATCTCTCCATCCAGGACAAAGGTGCTGGAGCTTCCCCCGTCCAGGTTGGCGGCATTGTAGGCGCCGTACTCCAGCAGGATCTCCACCATCTGCTTATAGGTAACCCCGGGGCTGGAGACCTGCCGTCCATCCATGACCAGCAGGAGCACCGCGCCGTCCTGCCGCTGGGCGATGGCCGTCCGGGGCTGCAGGCCGCCGCCGCCATTGCCCCGGACCTCGCTGGCCTCGCCGTCCATGATCAGCATGGGGCCAAAGGAGACCGCGTCCCGGATCCTGGCCTCAGCAAGCCCGGCCCGGGTAAAGGAACCGATTACCAGCACATCGTCCTCGTTGAAGCCGATAATCTCCACCTTTTCGTCCTCTTTCCCGTCGAAGGTGATCACCTTGCCGTCCACCACCACGCAGCCCAGAGGGGTGCCGCCGTGGCCGTGGCCGTCGATATCCTCAAACGCTCCGCCGTTGATCCCCGCAATGGCGTCGTACCCGGCGCAGAGGTCGGGCAGCTTCTGGCCCCGCTTACCCAGGTTGGCCGTAACGCCCACTCCCACCCGGGACGGGTCGGACACCACCAGCATATAGCCGTGGCTGCCGTTGTACTCAATGTCCAGCAGCTGGATTCCCTCCATGCCGTCGGTCAAGGGATTGGCGTTGGGCAGATCGGAAAAGAGCTTAGGCGTGGGCGTAGGGGTTGGCGTGGGCGTGGGGGTCGGCGTAGGGCTGGGGGTGGGCGCCGCAGGCCCCGGGGACTCCCTGGTGGGCCGCGGCGATGGGCTGGGGGTGGGCGCCGGCACAGGGGTGGCCGTCTCCCGTCCGGCAATCTGCACCTTGGAGGGATCGGAGGCCTCCGAAGGCGGGATTACCCGATTGTTTTCCAGGATCTCCTGGATGGTGGCCTCCGGAAGGAAGGCAGTGGCCATAAATTTCATGGCAGAGGTCTGCAAGAAGGTGGTCACGTACAGGTCCCGTAGTTCGGTATTGGGGCCGTAGAGGATGAAGGCAATGCTTCCCGCCAGCAGCAGGATCAGTGCCAGCAGCACGGCCAGTATGGCCTTAAGCACAGGATGACGTCGGGGGTTCTGATGGGCGTGTCGCATAGGATCTACCCTCCAAATTCAGCTTGGCGGTCTCGGTTACCGGATACCATTTGGATGACAGGTTGGAAGTAAAAGTTCCCATTCCCCGCCATTTTAGGCTCGAAAAATAGGACGGCATGCCTCATGCTCCCCTCCGGGGTACCACCGGACCGTCCCGTTTCTCTTTTGCATGCTGCCATACGTACGATATTGATTCTATTCATACCCGTCGGCGTCTTTGGCGCAAGCCTCCTGAAGCATTGCATTCCATGCCAAACCGCCCATGGGACGTTTTCCATGGGCGGTTTGACAAAACCTCTGGACAAATCACATATGCGCAAAGGTGCAAAGCTTCCGGGCACGGCCGCACCCTCGTATCCCCAGCGCCCAGGTTCCCCTTTTGCGCGCTCCTGCCAGGGGGCGCTTTATCCGCTGCGGAGGACGCAGAAGGCTTTGCCTAGTCCCGAGCCTTCTGAAAAAGCAGGGAAAGGCTCTTTGCCGCAACCGGTATCAATCCCTCCGTTCCCCTTCCAGCCGGGCCGTAATGCGGTCTGTTGCTCTCCAGACGCCGGAGATTAATAGAAACAGCAACCCGGCAGGGACTGCCAGCACGCCCACCACACCGACCCCCGTCCAGGTTACTGCCTGGCTAAGGCCGCGCCGTGTACGCCGCATCCACGCGCTTCCATGCACTGTTTCCCGCCTCCGTTCCAAGGTTCCATCAACGTACATTCATCCGTTCTCCCCCCGCATCCCGCTGACAATGGCAAAGTAGGCTCCGGAGGTCATCCTGTATACAGCCGTGTAGAACAGGGCAAATATCACGAAGCACACCGCCGTCACGGCTGTCAGCAGCGGCGCGTTGGTCACGCCAAACAGCAGCAGCAGCTTCCGCACCAGAGGGAAGGCGAAGGCCAGGTGGACGCCCGCCGCAGCCAGGGGCAGAAAGAAAACCGTCAGTACCTGGGAATTGATGCTTCGCCGGATCTCACGCTGGGTCATGCCCACCTTTTGCATGATATCGAACTTCGCCTGGTCCTCATAGCCCTCACAGATCTGCTTATAGTAAAGAATCAGCACCGCCGCCAGAATGAATCCGATCCCCAACAGTATTCCCAAGAAAAACAGGCCGCCATACATGCCGTACACCCCGGCGCGCTCCGTAGCCACCCCATCCACCAGGATGTGGAAACCGGCAAACGCCGGGGACCGGGCCTCCAGCGCCGCAGCCTCCTGGGCGAGGGCCTCCTGGATACGGATCTGCGCTTCGTCCCTACAGGAGAGATCAAAACCATAGTACCAATGGAGAGATACCCACTCCCGCTGGCTTGCCTGCAGCGGCTCCACCACCGCTGCGAAATCCGGCACAAAGAAGTAAAGGGACGGCACCACCTGCATCGCATCCACGCCGTTATCCTGAAAGCCCTCCACCTGCCGGCACACCTCCAGCGTCCCGCCGTCTCCCAAGCGAATCGTCTTCCCCTCCAAGTCCACCTCCGCGTCGGCGTAGAGCAGCGCTTCCCCGGGCTCCAGGGCCTCGCCGGTTCCCATCAATCGATTATAGTCCGAAAGGGGGACAATATAGACCTGCCAGAGGTCGGAAATGACGTCCATCCGCTGCTCATACAGGGCGTTGTCCAATAGGAGGCGGTCTCCTTCCAGCAACCCCACAAAGGCCGCCGTGCGGTAGGTGAGCACATTTTCCTGGATCTCTCCGTGAGCCGCTACAACGGCTTCCACCATGGCCTGGGTCTCCTGGGCCGCCTCTCCGTCCAGGTATGAAGTCTCGCTGACCGCGGCGTCCAGGTTGATATTCCGCGGATACTGATTCCGCAGGCTGTCCTCCACACCGATAAACAAGCATACGGTGGAGGACACCATCACCAGCACCATGGTGCACAGGATGCAGATGGAAGCCAGCCCCGCGCCGTTGCGCTTCATTCGGTAAGCCATGGAGGCTACCGACACAAAATGATGGGTCTTGTAGTAATACCGAGGGTTTTTCTGCAGAGCCCGACACAGCGCCACCGATCCGGCAATAAAGAGCAGATAGGTGGCAATCACCACCATGATCACCGCAAAAAAGAACAGGGTGATCGCAGTCACCGGGTCTTCGATGGTCACCGCCAGGGCGTAGGCCGCTCCCAGAAGCAGCACGCCGAGAACCGCCGCCACCCAGTTGGCCTTGGGCGGTTTTTCTCCCACGCTCTCGCTGCGAAGCAGCTGGATTGGGTGCGACAGGTGGATTTGGCACAGGGTGTTGAGGAAAATCAGCCCAAAGATACCTCCAAATAGCAGCGCCGTCTGGCAGACCGAGCCCCATTCCACCGTCATGGAGAACGCCGCCGTCCC
Organism: uncultured Christensenellaceae bacterium; assembly: GCA_944376795.1. Classification (GTDB taxonomy): domain Bacteria; phylum Bacillota; class Clostridia; order Christensenellales; family UMGS416; genus CALWDW01. The sequence continues at coordinate 27,005 of CALWDW010000062.1, read as the reverse complement.
TCCCAGGATCCAGATCATGCACAGTTCCGCCAGCTTGGAGAGCAGGATCCCCAAGAGCAGGCCGCCCCCCAAGGCCAAAGCCGCCAGAATCACGGTCTCCGCCGCCAGCACCACCGCCAGGTTCCTCTTTCCCAGTCCCAGGATGTTGTAGAGGCCAAACTCCTTCTTCCTCCTACGGATGAGGAAGGAGTTGGTGTAAAACAAAAATATGAGCGAAAACACCGACATAACGCCAAACCCCATCCCCAAAAAGCCCTGCATGGTGTTTCCACCGGGGATCCCGGCAAAGGTTGGGGAGATGCTCAGGAAGGAAATGATGTAGCACATCATCACCGTCCCCATACAGGTGAGAATATAAGGGAGATACAGCCTCTGGTTCTTTCGAATGCCCGACCAGGCCAGCGCCCAATAAATTCCCCTCTTCATCGGGCCGCACCTCCCGTCGCCAGTACGGTCAGGGTGTCGGAAATCTTCTGGTACAGCTCGTTTTCCGTGCTGTTCCCCCGGTAGAGCTGATGGTACACCTCCCCGTCCTTGATAAACATCACCCGGCCGGCGTGGCTGGCAGCTTTTACCGAGTGGGTCACCATCAGGATGGTCTGCCCTTTCCGGTTGATTTCCCCGAAGAGCCGCAGCAGCTCGTCGGTGGATCGGGAATCCAATGCGCCGGTGGGTTCGTCAGCCAGCAGCAGCCGCGGCTCGGTAATCAGCGCCCGGGCCACCGCAGCCCGCTGCTTCTGCCCCCCTGAGATCTCATAGGGATACTTGCGCAGCAGGGACGTAATGCCCAGCTGTTCGGCCAGGGGCGCCAGGCGCCGCTTCATCTCCGCATGGCTCTTCCCCGCCAGCACCAGGGGCAGATAGATATTGTCCTCCACGGAGAAGGTATCCAGCAGATTGAACTCCTGGAATACAAAGCCCAAATGATCCCGCCGGAATGCCGCCATTTCCGACTCCCGGATTTTGGAGAGATCCCTTCCGTCCAGCCAGACGCTCCCCTCGGTGGGCCGGTCCAGCGCCGCCAGGATATTCAGCAGCGTGGTCTTGCCGGATCCGGATTCTCCCATAATGGCGACATACTCCCCCTCCTCCACCTGAAAGTTCACATTGGACAGGGCCTGCACCTGATTCCCGCCGAACCGGGAAGCATAGATCTTTTTCACCGCATGCACTTCCAAAATACCCATCCATACATCCTCCTTTTCAGGCCCATTGTAGCAAAAGGGGGAAATGCGCCGCCATCGAATCGGCTTACATTTCCCTCCGAAGTCCTTACACTTTTGTAAGAAGTCACTCCACCCGCCCGGCCTGCCTCTCCAGATGAAGCCGTACCACGGTGCCTTCGCCCGGTGCGGATTGGATGCGGATCTCATGCCCCAGCCCGGCGCAGATCCTTTTGCACAGGTAGAGTCCAATGCCGCTGGCCTTCTTATCGCTGCGGCCATTGTAGCCGGTGTAGCTCTTCTCAAAGACCCGAGGCAGATCCTCCGGCGCAATGCCGATTCCGGTATCCCGAATGCAAAGGGTCAGCGGCTCCTCCAGAAAGATTTCCACGCCGCCGGCCGGGGTATACTTGACGGCGTTAGACAGTACCTGCTCGATGACGAAGGACAGCCACTTTTCATCGGTCAGCACCCTTCCCCGAAGGGGTTCATAGCGAAGGCGAAGCTTCTTACGGATGAACTGGCCGGCAAATTTCTTCACAGCCTCCCGGACAATGGGATCCAGTTCCTGTTCCCGGAACACGTAATCCGTCGCGTCGGCATCCAGACGCAGGTAGGCCAGCACCATCTCCACATACTGCTCAATCCGCTGAAGCTCCTCGGAAACCTGACGGGAAAGGGCCGAATCCTCCTGTTGCAGCGCCAGCTTCATGGCAGCGATAGGAGTCTTGATCTGGTGCACCCAAGTGGTATAGTAGTCGGCCATATTCTGAAAGCGCAGGCTCATATCCGTCTGCAGGCGGTTCTGCTCCCGCCGCAGTGCCGCAATGATGTCCTGGTAGTCGGCATCGCCCTGGGAGCGAACCCTGGGAAAGCCCTCCATCAGCGGCGCGGGGAGCCGGGCAATCTCCTCCAGACGGCGGTGCTTGCGCTGGGCCGCGTGCAGATCCCATAGCCCACAGAGCAGGAACAGTACCCCGCAGAGCAGCGCCGGATAGCCCACCGCGCCCAAGGGCAGCTCATACAGCGCAAAGACCACGGCAAATACCAGCACTGCCCCCAGAAACAGTAGAATTGCCTTTCTTCGCTCCCGCAGATACGCGCCCAGAAACCCCATCCTTTTCCCTCCCTTATCCCACTTGGTATCCTTCGCCGAATTTGGTGGCAATAAAGTCCTCCAAACCGGCGGACGCCAGCTTCCTTCGCAGGCGGTTGACGTTCACCGTCAAGGTATTCTCGTCCACAAAGCTGTCGCTCTCCCAGAGTCGCTCCATGAGCCGCTCCCGGCTCACCACCTTCCCCTTATTCTCCATCAGGGCCAGCAGGATCCGATACTCATTCCGGGTAAGGTCGATGCTCTGCCCCTGGTAGGCCAAGGTATGGCTGCCGGTATCCAGCCGCGCCTCCCTGTGCTCCAACACCGGCGCCGCCGCGGCAAAATCATAGGCCCGACGCGGCAAAATCATAGGCCCGACGCAGCATTGCCTGCATTTTGGCCATCAGCACCCCAGGATCAAAGGGCTTGGCAATGAAGTCATCCCCTCCCATATTCATGGCCATCACGATATTCATATTATCGGAGGCAGAGGAAAGGAAAATCACCGGAACCTTGGAAGTCTTCCGGATCTCCCCACACCAGTAGTAGCCGTTGAAAAAAGGCAGAGAGATATCCATCAGCACCAAGTGGGGCTGGTATGCGGCAAAGCCGGCCATCACGTCCCGGAAATCCTCTATGCGTCGGGCATCCAACCCCCAGGCCCGGATCAGCCCCTCTACGGCGGCGGCAATGCCCATGTCGTCCTCCACAATCAAAATCCGATACACCCAAGTCCCCCCTCTCCAAGAAACGCTTCGTCCCCCCGTTTAGGCCACCTCTTCAGCGCCGGCCGCGGCATCCCGTCCTCCTACAGAGACATATCCCCCCCGGCAAAAAGAGGTTCCCTTTCCTAGGGTGATAGGGAACGGCGCTGTCCAATACGCTGCGTACCACGTGCGAAAAAGCCTCCCCTTCCGCCCTGCTCCTTGATTCCTGGCCATGCTGGGATTCGATGGCATCGCCCAGCGCCTCCCACACCACTTACGGCTCCTTCCCCAGCAGTTTCTCTAGCGCCAGGGTATCCGGGCCGCCTGCAAGGAGGCATTCCTATTTCTCTGGTTCGCGGGCCTTGGGGGGCTTTTGAACCAGCCGTAGCGATATTCCCCGACTCTCCGCCCTGCGCCGGAGCAGTGCGGCAGCCCATTCCGCCCGCGCCCGGCGGGTCTGCTCCGGGCCATCCGGCGCAGCGGCCAATCCCTCCCGAACGGCGCGGAGATCTTCGATCCCCAGCAGATACACCGCGGTGGCATAGAAGGATTTCCGCCGCCCGTCATTATAATTTTCCAGGAGCCAAGCCAGGATATCCATCCTTTCGTCCAGCTCCGCCAAAAAGGCTTCCCATCCCATTGCCTGGGCCCGCGCTAAATCCCTGCGCCGGTTACGCCGCGGCAGGAACGAATCATAGTCCTCTTCCCCGTCAAAATGGGCGCATGGGTATGCCTCGCAGGCAGAGCAATAGGCAATGCCCCCATGCCGGAGACTGCACCGGGCCATGGCGCAGGACTGGTTTCCTTCTCCGCCTCCGCAGCCCGGACAATATCCGCCCAGGCGCATGACGCACAGCCCGCACTGCAGCCCACACAGCGAAAACCGTGTCTCCTCCCGCACAAATCCCTTCACGGAAGCCTCCTCTCTGCCCCCTGGCGTTTCTTTCCGAAATTGATTCGACAGGGCCCATAGTCTCCCCTGCCGCCGCCGTTTCCCAAGAAACCGCCGAGAAATCCAAGGTGCGCATGGTATCCCCACAAAAAAACCTGGAATCCAGAGGATTCCAGGCTGATATTTGCGGATTAGCGCTTGCTGAACTGGGGAGCGCGCCGCGCGGCCTTCAGGCCGTACTTCTTACGCTCCTTCATGCGGGGATCGCGGGTCACGAACCCGGCCTTCTTCAGGGCGGGACGGAGCTCGCTGTCGGCCTTGATCAGGGCGCGGGTTACGCCGTGACGGATGGCGCCGGCCTGTCCGGTGACGCCGCCGCCGGTTACGGTGACGATCACGTCAAAGCGGCCGGCGGTCTCGGTGAGGTTCAGGGGCTGGCGGACCATGTACTTCAGGGTCTCCATGCCGAAATAGTTATCGATATCACGCTTATTGATGGTAATCTTGCCATCTCCGGGAACCAGACGAACGCGGGCGACCGAAGTCTTTCGACGGCCGGTGGCTGCATACTGTACCATTGCCATGAAAATCTCCTCCTCCCTTACACCCGGATGGCCAGAGCCTCGGGCTTCTGGGCCTCGTGCTTGTGCTCGCTGCCGCGGTAGACGCGGAGCTTCTTGATGGTGGCGCGACCCAAGGAATTCTTGGGCAGCATGCCGCGAACCGCCTCATACACGGCGAACTCGGGCTTCTTCTCCATGATCACCCGGTAGGGGGTGGTCTTGAGGCCATTGACATAACCGCTGTAACGCTTATAGACCTTCTGGTCCAGCTTATTGGCGGTGAGAACAATCTTGTCGCAGTTGATCACGATCACATGATCCCCGGTGTCCACATGGGGCGTGAAGGTGGGCTTATGCTTGCCGCGCAGAATGCTGGCAACTTGGCTGGCGACGCGGCCCAGGGGCAAACCTGCTGCATCGACCACGTACCACTTGCGGTCGACATTCCCGGCATTGGCCATGAACGTACTCATTTGATACCCTCCAAATATTGGTTGGCAGGGTGGTTGGTAGCCGACGATGTCGGGCGCGCACCTGCCTAGCGCGGCTTCATGGCAGATCCGGGGCTAGCAGTCCGCACAGAAGCTTTATTATTATACGGCAGGGTTCTTCCCTTGTCAAGGCCTTCCCGCCAAAATTTCCGCGATTTCTCCGCACCTTTTTACGTGCGCGAACCGGTAGACACCGTCTTGACCTGGATCCGGTAGCGGTGTCCCTCCTGCTCCCGGATATGGGCCTCCCCGGCTTCCACTGCCTGAGCCTTCACCGGATAGTAGGGCGAAACCCAAGGGCAGTCCCGGCAGGCCGCCCGGTAATAGTTCTGGGTATTCTCTCCCAGCCCGCCGGGATAGCGCTCCGGTTCCTCCTCGGGAAAGGGAATCTCCCCTTCATTCCCTCCGATCCGTAAATCTCCCATCGCCGTCTCCTTTCCCGCCGTCCTCGGGGCGCCATGGTCCGGCAGACGCAAATGCCGGAACCCCCTGCCGCCGGGGATAGTAAACCTCCGCCATATAAAGTCCCTCCGCCGGGGCGGTAATCCCGGCAAAGCGCCGCTCTCCGCTCTCCAGCGCGGCGCGAATCTCCTCCAAGCCGCGCTTTCCCATGGCAGCCTCCGCCAATGTCCCGGTTAGTATGCGCACCATATTGTACAGGAAACCATTGCCCACGAACTCCAGCCGGAGCATGCCTTCCCATTCCTCAGCCCGCACCCGGTAAAGCCGGCGTACCGTATCCCGAACGCCGCTTCCGGTAGAGTGGAAGGCGGCAAAGTCATGCTCCCCTTCCAGCAGGGCCGCAGCCTGCCGCAGCCGCGCCGCATCCAGGACGCCATGCCGCAGCTGCCACGCCCTGCCGCGCCAAAGGGCGGAATCCACCGCACAGGGCCGCAGCAGGTAGACATACCGCTTCCCCACCGCCCAATACCGGGCATGGAAATCCTCGCCGACCGCGCAGGAATCCTGCACCCGCACGGCAGGGGGCAGCACGCGGTTCAATGCCAGGCGCCACTTCTCCGGGGGAATCCGGCTCGCGGTATGGAAATGCGCCACCTGTCCCAGGGCATGCACCCCGGCGTCGGTGCGCCCCGCGCCATGGAGCGTCACCGGCGTCCCGGTAATCCGTTCCACCGCCTCCTCCAGCAGCTGCTGTACGCTCATGGCATTGGCCTGCCGCTGCCATCCGGCAAAGGCGCCGCCGTCGTATTCGATCCGCAGTGCGATATTCATAGCACCCAGCGGTCCACCGCCACCAGGGCCGTGAGCAGGACCGCAGCCCCCAGTCCGTAGAGATCCACCCGAGAAAACGCCAGCTGCTTCAGCTGGGTGCGCCCCGCATCCCCCCGGTAACACCGGGCCTCCATGGCCATGGCCAATTCGTCCGCCCGACGGAAGGCGCTGACAAATAGAGGAACCAGCAGGGGAATCAACGCCCGGGCCCGGGCCAGCAGGTTCCCCGACTCAAAGTCTGCGCCCCGGCTCTTCTGGGCCTTCATGATCCGGTCGGTCTCATCCACCAGGGTGGGAATAAAGCGCAGGGCAATGGTCATCATCATAGCCATCTCGTGGGCCGGGAATTTGATGGCCTTCAGGGGACGCATCAGCTGCTCGATGCCGTCGGTCAAGGCCAGGGGGGAGGTGGTCAGCGTCAGCAGCTGGCTTCCCAGCACCAGCAGGATCAGCCGCAGAGACATGGTTACGGCATTCAGCAGGCCTGTCCAGGTGATCCGGACCCCTCCATCCCCGAAGGTTATCAGGTTCAGCAGGAAGGTCAGCACCACGATGAAGATCATGGGCTTCAGCGACCGCAGCAGGTACTTCACGGGAAGCCGGGCCACCGCCGCCGACACGGCCAATAGGGCGATAACGGCGGCATACCCCAGGACATCCCGCACCAGAAAGACCAGCACAATATAGAGGATGGTAAACAACAGCTTGGTTCGTGGATCCATGCGGTGGATCAGAGAGTCTCCCGGGAAATATTGTCCGATGGTGACGTTCACTGGGCCCATTCCCCCTTCCTGCTGTCGAGATACGCACGAACCTCCGCCAAGGAAATCATCCCCCGCGGCACATCGATCCCCCGGGCGCGGAGCCGGTCGGTGAGGTCGGTTACCGCCGGAACCCCCAGCCCCATTGCCTTAAGCTCCTCGCCCCGGGCGTAGACCGCGTGGGGATCCCCATCCATTACCAGGTGCCCCTTGTTCATCACCAACACCCGGGAAGCGACCCGGGCCACTTCATCCATGCTGTGGCTGACCATCAGCACGGTGCAGCCCTTGCTGCGGTGGATAGAGGTAAAGGTTGCCAGCATCGCCCGCCGGGCCGCCGGATCCAAGCCGGCCGAAGGCTCGTCCAGGATCAATACGCTGGGCTCCATGGCCAGCACCCCGGCAATGGCCACCCGCCGCCGCTGGCCTCCCGAGAGCTCAAAGGGCGACCGCTGGCCGATCTCTCCCAGCTCCAGTCCCATCAGCGCCAAGGCACGCTCCACCCGGGCATGGATCTCCTCGGCGCCCAGCCCCAGGTTCCGGGGGCCGAAGGAAACGTCCTTCTCCACCGTCTCTTCGAAAAGCTGATGCTCGGGATACTGGAACACCAGCCCCACCCGCTGGCGCAGGGTTTTCAGATCGGCCTTAGGGGCGGTAACGTCAATGCCTTCCACCTCCAGACGGCCGCTGGTGGGTTTGATCAGTCCATTCAGGTGCTGGATCAAGGTGGATTTGCCCGAGCCGGTGTGCCCAATGATCCCCACGAATTCCCCGTCCTGGATGGTGGCCGTCACATTCTCGATGGCGGTGGCGGCAAAGGGCGAGTCAGGCATATAGGTATGGGTCAGTTTTTCGATAATAATGGCCAAAGCGCCTCCACCATCCCTTCCGTATCCATCACATCCGCCGGTATGGGCCATCCTTCCTCCCGGAGCTGGAAGGCCAGCTCCACCATGGGGGGCACCTCCAGCCCCAAGCCGTGGAGCTTCTCCACCTGGAGAAAGGTCTCCCGCGGCGTGCCATCCATGACCACACGGCCCTTGTCCATCACGATGACCCGGTCGGCGCCTACCGCCTCGTCCATGTAGTGGGTAATCAGCAGCACGGTCATGCCCTCTTCCCGGTTCAGCCGGTGGGCGGTGGCCACCACCTCGGCCCGGCCGGAGGGATCCAGCATGGCCGTAGGCTCGTCCATCACGATGATCTTGGGCCGCATGGCGATAATCCCCGCGATGGCGATGCGCTGCTTCTGGCCGCCGGAGAGCATGTGGGGCGAGTGGGTGGCAAATTCACTCATTCCTACCATAGCCAGGGCCTCATCCACCCGCTGGCGGATCTGCTCCCGAGGGACGCCCAGGTTCTCCGGGCCGAAAGCTACGTCTTCCTCCACAATGGTGGCAACCATTTGGTTGTCCGGATTCTGAAACACCATGCCTGCCCGCTGCCGGATATCCCACAGATGCTGGGGATCCGCGGTGGACATGCCGTCCACCCAGACCGTTCCCGACTGGGGCAGCAGCATGGCGTTGGTCAGCTTGGCCAGCGTGGACTTTCCCGAACCGTTGTGACCGATGATGGCCACAAAGCTGCCTTCCTCGATGGTAAGGGACACCCCATCCACCGCGGCCCGCTCATTTTCCTGGAGATCTTCCTCTCCCGGCGTGCGGGCATACTGGTACACAACCTCTTCAAACCGCAGCAGCGGCGCACCCTTGGTACTGTTCGTCAAGCTCATCCCTCGCGCAATTTCTCAATACTTGGGCCGCAGCCCGCTCCCTATTATAGCGTCTTTTGGGCGGCAACGCAAATCACGCTTCGTTTCTTTCCAGGGAAAACGGTGGGTTTTGCGGGGGAAGGGAACCTTTTGCAAACGGTTCCCTTCCCCGGACCCCCATCTTTGGCAAACCTTCCCGGAAAAGCTTCCGGAAGACAATCAAGGAACGGCTGCCGGTCGTGTGCAGCCGTTCCCCTGGTTTTTCCAAAACGTCATATCTCCCAAGACATCCCAATCCCTGGTTCTCTCCCAGCTTTGCAAAAGGTTTTCTTCCCTTGGGCCCCGCCCTTCGAAAACCTTACGGGGAAGCTGGGAAGAGCACAAGGAACCATAGGGACGTAGGCCGCCCCACTCCGGGTTCCTCCGGGCTGCGCTGTCAGTCCCTCCAACCGGGCCTCCGTCATCCGTGGACCTTCTGGGGATCGTAGCTGACCCGCACGCCATGGTCGATGATACAGCAGCGGCGGCCAAAGATCCCCGCATCCATCTCCTCCCCGTGCCGGGTACCGTCCACAATTCCCTGGCAAATGGCCAGGCAGGTGTCCAGGATCTCGGGTCCTTCGCTGACCGCCCTCTCCAGGTTGCCGGCCCAGCCCAGGTGGCCTGTGAAATTGCGGTCAAACTCCGCCTCATGGGACTTGATATTCCGCAGTCCGGCCAGGGCGGTCTCCACGGTAGTGGCCCCCAGACCCAGATTGCAGTTGGCGGCGTCTCCCGAGAAGAGGATCCGACTCCGGTCGTCCACAAAAACCATCTCGCCGGGGGTATGCCCGGGGGCGGCATAGGCTGTCACCCGGCGGCCTCCCAGGTCAAACACCTGGCCGTCCTCCAGGGGGAGAAGCTGTGGCCGGTACTGCCAGGGCATAATCTCCTGAGGGCAGTCAAAACATCCCCACGTATCATGGGGCAGCATCCGCTGGATATACTGGGCTAGGAAGGGAGCGTCGAAGGTCTCCACCGCCTGCCAGTCGGCGGGATGGACATACGCCTGGGAGAACTGACCCAGGCCGCCAATATGGTCTCCATGGCCGTGGGTAATCACCACATCATAGGGAAGAGCGGTGATGGACTCCACCAGGCCCTTCAGGTCATAGTTTCCCACGCCGGTGTCAATGAGAAGCGCCCGCTCCTCGCCCACCACCAGGCTGGGGGACTGCATGCCGAACATATTGATCATGTAGGTCTTATAGGAGACTTCATGGACGGTAGGTACTTTGAGGGACATGGAAACTCCTCCTTACCGGTGCGAAAGAGGCTTTCCGGCCATCCTCCGCCGCATCATTTTTCCGTATGCCGCTATTATAGCACCACCATGCGAGGACTGTCCACACCATTTCGCCCCTTTGTTTGAAAACTTTGTGGCATAATTCCTACGTCCGATATGCCAGCTTCTCCTCGCTCCAGCCCCGGAGAACCCGCGCCATATCCGCCGCCACAGCCCGTGCCCCAGGCAGATCCTGCTCCCGGTAGTTCCCGCACTCCACCTCGGTAGCGCCGGGAATTTCGCCCTGGTAGGCGGCAATGAAGTCCATGCTCTCCTGCACCAGGGCAATCGCCTCCCCGTGGGAAAGCCCGCGGGTCAACAGATAGAAGCCTGTGCGGCAGCCCATGGGTCCCACGTAAATCACCCCGTCCGCCAGGGGCCCGCTGCGGGCATAGGTGGCAAATAGGTGTTCCAAGGTGTGCAGTGTCCCATTGCCCAGGTAATCCCCCTGGTTGGGCCGCTTCATCCGAATGTCATAGGTTATCACATCGCCGTCCTGGCGAGAGAGATACATACCCTTATCCAGCTTGGTATGGTCCACGGTAAAGCTAGCAATTTTCTTCAATTCCATGGCTGGCGCCTCCTTATCATTTCTTTCCCTCATCCATTCGCCATTTTCCTGCCGGTCCCTGCGCCGGAGGCGCAAAACCATGCCGTTCGGTATTTTCCTGCCTAGCATGCCTCCACCTGCGGCCCAGGCTCGTGAAAAACTGGAAGGAAGCCCGGAGCCTCCCTCCCCTTCCCCGGCCATTCTTCTTCCCGGAAAACTTTGCGGGAAAGCCCGTCCAAGGAGGGCCGCGGCGCCTAGGCGCTCCCCTCCTGCATAGGAGGCCCTTTGCGTGGGGTTTTTGAGAATATAAAAAAAGAAACGGCGCCGCCGTTCCTTTTTTATATTGCTGCGTAAGGAATTAGATGATCTCCAGGATCACCATCTCCGCCGCGTCGCCGCGACGGGGGCCCAGCTTCAGCATGCGGGTGTAGCCGCCCTGGGCGTTCTTTTCCTCATTGCGCTTCTTGAACTTGGGACCAATCTCCCGGAAGAGCTTCTCCACGACGGCATGATTCATGCCCTCGGTACGGTCCTCATAGTCGTCATCCTTCTCACCGGGCAGACGCTTGGCGGGCACCTTGTAGAGCACCTGCAGCATCTGGCGGCGTGCCGCCAGGCGAGAGGGGGTATCAATGGTAAAAGTCTCCTCCACCGACTGGGCCTTATCGTTCTGGACGGTCTTGGTCACGGTGGTGGTATTGTCACATTCGCGGATAGCGATGGTGATCAGCTTCTCGGCGATGGACTGGACCTCCTTACCCCGGGTAAGGGTGGTCTCAATACGGCCGTTATTGATGAGCTCAGTCACCTGGCCGCGCAGGAGTGCCATACGCTGATCGGTCGGCCTACCCAGCTTGCGATGTCCTGCCATGGGTTATCCTCCCTAATCTAGTCTTCTTTCTTCTTGAGTCCCAGACCCAGCCCGGCAAGCTTCTGAATGACTTCCTCCAAGGACTTGCGTCCCAGGTTGCGAACCTTCATCATCTCGTCCTCGGTGCGCTGGATCAGCTCCTCTACGCTGTTGATCCCGGCCCGCTTCAGGCAGTTGTAGGAGCGAACGGTGAGGTCCAGATCCTCGATGGTCATCTCCAGGACCCGTTCCTTCTGGTCGTCGTCCTTTTCCACCATGATTTCGACCTTATCCACGTCCGCGGTCAGGCCGATGAAGAGCGCCAGGTGATCATAGAGGATCTTGGCGGCGAGGCTCAGCGCCTCGTCGGGACGGATGGAGCCATCGGTCCAAACCTCCATGGTCAGCTTATCGTAATCGGTACGCTGCCCCACGCGGGTGTCCTCCACGCGGAAGTTCACCTTGCGGATCGGCGTATAGATGGAGTCTACCGGAATAATCCCAATGGGATGGTTGGGGAGCTTGTTGTTGTCGGCGCTGACGTAGCCGCGGCCCTTGGCGAGGTTGATCTCCATATACAGGTGAGCGTCCTCATTCAGGGTGGCGATATACATCTCGGGATTGAGGATGGCGACCTCGGGATCCACCTTGATATCCCCAGCGGTGACGATGCCGGGGCCGATCTTATTGATGACCACGGTCTTGGGGCCGTCCACAAACATCTTGGCGGACAGGCCCTTGAGATTCAGGAGGATCTCTGTAACGTCTTCCTTCACACCGGGGATCGTAGAGAACTCATGCAGGACGCCCTCCAGCTTGACGGAGGTCACAGCCACGCCCGGGAGTATGGAGAGCAGCACGCGCCGCAGGGAATTCCCCAGGGTCGTGCCAAACCCCCGTTCGAGGGGTTCCACCTCGAACCGTCCATACTGGCCGCTGTCGCTCATTTCGACACAGACAATGTTGGGTTTTTCGATTTCTATCATGGATCCAGCCTCCTATAGTCCTACATAGTTGGAGCCGGTACCGTGAAACGTCCCCCTCCAGGCTGTAATCAAGGGGATTACCGCTTGGAGTAGTACTCCACGACCAGGTGCTCAGACAGGGTCAGGTCGATGTCAGAGCGCTCGGGCTTCTGGAGAATCTTTCCTTCCAAAGCATCTGCATTCAATTCCAACCACTTGGGAACGGTATGGGTCGGACCCTCACGGAGGGCCTTCAGCACCTCAATATCCCGGCTGCCGGGGGCTACGGAGACCACGTCGCCCACCTTCAGGGTGATGGAGGCAATATTGGCCTTCTTGCCGTTGACCAGGATGTGGTTGTGGGTGACAAACTGCCGGGCCTGGGCGCGGGAAGCGCCGAACCCAAGGCGATACGCCACGTTATCCAGCCGCATCTCCAAAAGCTGCAGGAGAGCCTCGCCGGTGGGGATCCCGCGGACACGGGTCGCCCGCTCAAAGGTGGCGGCGAACTGCTTCTCCAGCATGCCGTATGCGCGGCGCATCTTCTGCTTCTCACGCAGCTGCATGCCATACTCGGAAACTTTCTTCCTGGACTGCCCGTGCTGTCCGGGGGGAGAGGGACGCTTGCCGATGGCGCACTTGGGACCATAGCAGCGGTCGCCCTTCAGGAACAGCTTGGCCCCCTCGCGGCGGCACAAGCGGCAGACCGAATCGGTGTACTTTGCCATATTTGTTGCCTCCTGAAATTACACTCTTCTACGCTTGGGGGGACGGCATCCATTGTGGGGGATGGGGGTGACGTCCTTGATCAGGCTGATCTCCAGGCCCGCGGCCTGCAGAGAGCGGATGGCGGCCTCACGGCCGGCGCCCGGGCCCTTGATGTAGACCTCAACGGTCTTCAGCCCATGCTCCATGGCGGCCTTGGCGGCCGTCTCGGCGGCAGACTGGGCGGCAAAGGGCGTGCTCTTACGGTTACCGCGGAAATTCAGGCCGCCGGAGCTGGCCCAGGAGATGGTATTCCCCGCCGTATCGGTGATGGTGACGATGGTGTTATTGAAGGAAGAACGAATATGGGCCGCGCCGCGCTCGATGTTCTTCTTCTCGCGGCGGCGACGCACGGCTCCCTTCTTAGGGGCACTCTTACCTGCTTTAGCCACTTAACTTCCCTCCTTCTACTTACCGGGCTTCTTCTTGCCGCCCACGGCCTGCTTCTTGGGACCCTTACGGGTGCGGGCGTTCTGCTTGCTGTTCTGGCCGCGCACCGGCAGCCCGCGGCGGTGACGGATGCCACGGTAGCTGCCGATCTCCATCAACCGCTTAATGTTCAGAGAAACCTCGCGGCGCAGGTCGCCCTCCACCTTGAGATTGCCATCAATGTACTCACGCAGTTTGCTAATTTCCGTCTCGGTCAGATCCTGGACACGGGTGTCAGGATTGATGCCGGTTTCCGCCAGGATCTTCTGTGCGGTGGTCAGGCCAATGCCATAGATATAGGTCAGGCCGTACTCCACCCGCTTGGTCCTGGGCAAATCAACGCCAGCTATACGAGCCATAGGTTGGTTGCACCTCCGTTGCGTTCTTGGGAATATCTATCTAGTACCACATCGCCGAGGGGATCCCGGCCTTGAGCAAGAGGCCGGGCAGCCGCTCCCCGCGGGGGTGTCGGTGTCATGCCGTACGCGAGACTAGCCCTGACGCTGCTTGTGGCGGGGGTTCTCGCAGATAACCATCACACGGCCCTTGCGCTTAATGATCTTGCACTTCTCGCAGATGGCCTTGACCGAAGGTCTTACTTTCATGGTGTTATCCTCCTTTAGATCGAATTACGAGCGGGGCTTGCCACGCCAGGTAATTCTGCCTCGTGTCAAATCGTAGGGCGACAGCTCCATGGTTACCTTGTCGCCGGGTAGGATGCGAATGTAATTCATGCGGAGTTTGCCGGAAATGTGGGCCAGGATCTTGTGCCCGTTGGCCAGCTCGACCTGGAAAACGGCATTGGGATAGGCCTCTACCACGGTGCCCTCCACTTCGATGACATCCTGCTTCGACAAGTTATCCCTCCTTTTTCTCCTCAAAAGCCTTGTCTTGATCAGAATACCCGAGGAATTGTAAATCCTTGCGTATCCGCGCGTCCAGGGTATTGCGCCCTGCCCGGTAGTCCTCTTCGATATAGCTAAGGACATAAGGGGTACGCCGGACATGCTTGGCCTTCTTCTTCTTCGGCTTTTGTACCTTCCGCAGGTCTCCGTCGCAGAGCCATAGATATGCGTCACCGTCCCATGCCAGGACGGCAAACGGCCTGCCTGCGTCGCGGCCTGCCTGGGAAACCACAATGGTCCCCGGCTGAAAACTTTTGCCAGTCAAGGAAACCTCCTACAGCGCCGTCAAAATAACGGGGCCGTTCTGGGTAATGGCCACGGTATTCTCATAGTGGGCGGAATTCTTCCGATCCTCCGTGAGCACCGAGCCGTCTTCCATGAACTCCACGCGCCAGGTCCCCAGGTTGATCATGGGCTCCACGGCCAGCACCATGCCGGCCTTGAGCCGGACACCGTGGCCCGGGCGGCCAAAGTTCGGCACCTCGGGATCCTCGTGCATCTTCTGGCCGCAGCCATGGCCGCACAGGTCGCGTACCACGCCGTAGCCGTGGGCCTCCGCATGGCGCTGGACAGCGTACGACACATCGCCGATTCGGTTGCCCTCCACCATCTGGGCCAACCCCATCTGGAAGCACTCCTGGGTTACCCGAATGAGGTCCTTGTCAGCCTGGCTGATATGTCCCACCCCAAACGTGCGGGCCATATCCCCCACATATCCGCCGTAGGTTGCTCCCAGGTCGATCCCCACAATATCCCCCTCCTGGAGGCGGTACTTGCCGGGAACACCGTGAACCACCTGCTCGTTCACCGAGGCGCAGATGGAGGCGGGGTAGCCATCGTAGTGTAAAAAGGTTGGAACCGCGCCTTTGGCGCGAATGAAGCGCTCGGCAGCCTGATCCAGCTCCTGCGTTGTAACCCCGGGCTTGATCATGCCCGCCACGAGCTCCATGCACTGGGCTGTGATGCGCCCTGCCTCCCGCTGGATCTCCAGCTCCCTGGATGTACGAATTTGAATCATCGCACCGCTCCAAGAAGTCCGCAGATAGCCTGGAAGACAGCGTCAATGGTCTGGCTGCCATCGATGCGGGCCAGAACGCCCGCCCCCTCATAGTAATCCACAAGGGGCTGTGTCTTCTGGTGGTAGACGGCCAAGCGATTGCGCACGGTCTCCGGCGCGTCATCGGTACGCTGGATCAGCGTGGCGCCGCACTTGGCGCAGGTCTGGGAACCACCAAGGCTGTCGATGTGGTACGTGGCCTGACACGCTGGACAAGTCCGGCGGCCGGCCATCCGGGCCACAATGCTCTCGTCGTCCAAATCCACCAGAATAGCGTGATCAATGGACACGATGCCGGCCAAGGTCTCGGCCTGCACCACGGTCCGGGGGAAGCCGTCCAGAATGAACCCCTTCGCACAGTCGCTCTGGGCCAGACGATCCCGCACCACGCCAATGACCACTTCGTCAGGAACCAACTCGCCCTTATCCATATAGGCTTTGGCGGCTAATCCCATCTCGGTGCCCTGGGCAATGGCGCCGCGGAGCATATCCCCCGTGGAAATGTGAGGAATCCCGTACTTGGCGGCTACCATGGCTGCCTGGGTTCCCTTGCCCGCTCCCGGAGGGCCTAAGAAGATCAAATTCATGCCCATCCTCCTATTTCAGGAAGCCCTTATAGTGGCGCATCAGCATCTGGCTCTCCAGGGACTTGCTGGTCTCCAGGGCCACGCTGACGAGAATGAGGATGCTGGTTGCGGCAAAACCACTAATCCCCAGCACGCTGGAGAAGAGGGTCGGTACCAGAGCCAGGACGGCCAGGAACACCGCCGAGAAGAGGGTGATGCGGTTGCACACCCGCTGCAGGTAGGTGCCGGTCTGGATGCCGGGCCGGATGCCGGGAATAAAGCCGCCGTTCTGCTGCAGGTTCTTCGCGATCTCCACCGGGTTGAAGGCGATGGAAGAGTAGAAGTAGGCAAAGAACAGGATCAGCAGGGACATAATGACTGCATAGAGAGGCTTTCCAGCCGCCATCACGTTGTTGTAACCGGCCAAGGCATTGGGCCAGAACATCAAAATGATGGTGGGGAACTGGAGCATCGTGCTGGCGAAGATCAAGGGCATAACGCCGGAGTTATTGACCTTCATGGGGATGTGGGTGGACTGGCCGCCGTACATCCGGCGTCCCACCATTTTCTTGGCGTACTGCACGGGAATCCGGCGCTGGCCAAGGTCGATCAGCACCACAGCCACGATAATCACCACCAGGGCCACGATAATCACCGGCAGCAGCCAGGGGCTGGTGGAGCCGTTGACAAACATGTTCTGGTACAGGGCGTTAATCTGGCTGGGGATGCGGGAAACGATGTTGATGAAGATCAGCAAGGAGATGCCGTTGCCGATCCCCCTCTCGGTGATCCGCTCACCAATCCACATGCACAGCGCCGAGCCGCCGGTGGCAATGGCCGCCACATAGGCGTAATTGTACCAGGCGGGGTTGGTGAGAATGCTGCTGCCGTAGGTCAGCGCCATACCCAGAGCGGTAATAAAGGCCATAACCACGCCCAGGATGCGGGTGTACTGGTTGATCTTGGCGCGGCCCTGCTCCCCCTCCTTCTGGAGGGCTTCCAGGCTGGGAATGGCCACAGCCAGCAGCTGCATTACAATGCTTGCGGTAATGTACGGGGTAATGCCCGCGGCAAAGACGGTGAAGTTGGCCATAGCGCCGCCGCTGAAGAGATCCAGCATCTGCAGAAGGCCATTGGTCTTCATCACCTCTCCCAGCGCCGCAATGTTCACCCCGGGAATCGGGATGAAGGAGCCGAGCCGGAACACCAAGAGCATGAGCAGGGTGTAGAGAATCTTTCGACGGAGATCCTGGATCTTCCAAGCATTGCGAAGGATCTCTAACATCTTTACATCACCTCAATGCTGCCCTTGGCAGCCTCAATTTTCTCCTTTGCTGCGGCACTGAACTTGGCGGCCTGCACGGTCAGCGGGCGATCCAGCTCGCCGCCGCCCAGGATCTTCACACCGTCCAGCGTCTTCTTAATGATACCCGTTGCCAAAAGCAGGGCAGGAGTTACCACGGTATTGGCCTCGAAGACATTCAGGTCGCCCACGTTCACCTCAGCGTACTCGGTACGGAAGTGATTGGTGAAGCCACGCTTCGGCAGGCGCATGTACAGAGGCATCTGGCCGCCCTCGAAGCCGGGACGGGGAGCGCCGGAGCGCGCCTTCTGGCCCTTGTGACCCTTGCCGGAGGTCTTGCCCAGGCCGGAACCGGTGCCCCGGCCGAGGCGCTTATCGGCCTGGGTCGCGCCCAGGGCCGGCTTAATCTCATGAATCTTCATCTTACTGTCCTCCCGCAGGGATCTCTTCGACCGTCACAAGATGGCGCACGCGGAAGATCATGCCGCGGGTCGCGGGGTTATCCTGCTTGACCACGCTCTGATGGAGCTTGTGCAGCCCCAGGGCCGTCACCGTGTCGCGCTGCACCTTGGTACAAGCAATCGTGCTCTTGGTCAAGGTGATTTTAAGCTGATTCATTGCCATGTCCTCCCTACTCGCCCAGAATCTCTGCGGCGGTCTTGCCACGGGCGGCCGCCACCTGTTCGACGGTGCGCAGGGACTTGAGTCCCTCCAGGGTCGCCTTGACGGTATTGGCAGGGTTGTTGGAGCCATGGACCTTGGTGCGGATGTCGCTGATGCCGGCCAGCTCCAGCACGGCACGGACCGAACCGCCTGCAATAACGCCGGTACCTTCCTCGGCGGGGATCAGCAGCACGCTGCCCTTGCCAAACTTGCCCAGCACCTCATGGGGGATGGTGGTACCCACCGTCGCTACGGTGACCATGTTGCGCTTGGCTGCCTCAACGCCCTTGCGAATGGCTTCGGGGATCTCAGCGGCCTTGCCGCTGCCCACGCCCACGCGGCCCTTCTCGTCTCCCACCACCATCAGAGCGGTGAAGCGGAAGTTGCGGCCGCCCTTGACGGTCTTGGCCACGCGGTTGATGGAAACCAGTCTCTCTTTGAATTCGGACTCGGCTTTATCCTGTCTGAATGAACGCTGTTCCATTTGAACCTCCTCCTCTAGAACTCCAAGCCGCCCTCACGGGCGCCTTCGGCGATGGCGGCGACGCGGCCGGTGTAGACATAGCCGCCGCGGTCGAACACGACGGTCTTATAGCCCTTCTCGGCGGCGCGCTGGGCCAGGAGCTTACCCACTTCCTTGGCCATGCCCACCTTGTTGAGCTCGTCAGCCTTGGCCTTGAGGGCAGCCTCCATGGAGGAAGCACTGGCCACGGTGTGGCCCGCGACGTCATCAATCAGCTGCACATAGATGTGGTTCAGACTGCGGTACACGTTAAGACGGGGACGCTCGGGAGTGCCCGCGATCTTCTTGCGCACGCGGTCATGCCGCACCTTGCGGAGCGCATTCTTATCCTTTTT
Source organism: uncultured Christensenellaceae bacterium (assembly GCA_944376795.1). Lineage (GTDB taxonomy): Bacteria > Bacillota > Clostridia > Christensenellales > UMGS416 > CALWDW01. The sequence goes on along the minus strand of CALWDW010000062.1, from coordinate 8,150 downwards.
CTGAATCATAGGAAACTCTCCTTTCGCGGCCCTTACTTAGCAGCCTTACCGGCCTTGCGGCGGACGTTCTCATCCGCGTAGCGGATGCCCTTGCCCAGGTAGGGCTCAGGGGGACGCACCCCGCGGACCACCGCGGCGGTCTGGCCGACCTGCTGCTTGTCGATCCCCTTCACCACGATGGTGGTGGGAGCGGGGGTCTCAAACTCGATACCGGCCGGGGGATCCATCTCTACGGGATGGGAGTAGCCCATGTTCAGCACCAGCTTCTTGCCGGTGACCTGGGCACGGTAGCCGGTACCCACGATGGTGAGGGTCTTGCTGAAGCCCTCGGTCACGCCGTGAACCATGTTGGCCACCAGCACCCGGTACAGGCCGTGACGGGCGCGGTTCTCCTTCTCATCCGCGGTGCGGGTGATGTGGAGCACGCCGTCTTCCTGGGTGAGGACCATGTCCTCCGAAACCTTCTGGCTCAGCGTCCCCTTCGGTCCCTTCACGGTGACCAGGTTGTCGCTGTCCACGGTAACCGTAACGCCGGCGGGAATGGTCACCGGCAGTTTTCCAATTCGAGACATTGTCATACCTCCGTAATTTGTTCCGTCAGGGGACTTACCAGATGTAAGCCAGGACTTCGCCGCCGGCGCCGTTCATACGGGCCTGTTTGTCGGTCATAACGCCCTTGGAAGTGGAGATAATGGCAATACCCAGGCCGCCCAGCACCTTCGGGATCTTATCCTTCTTGGCGTAGACGCGCAGGCCGGGCCGGCTGATGCGCTTGAGGCCCTGGATGACCTTAACGCCCTTGGCGTCGTACTTGAGGGTAATCTTGATCATACCCTGCTTATCATCCTCTACCAGGCGGTAATCCTTAATATAGCCCTCGTCCAGAAGGATCTTGGCGATGGCCTTCTTCATGTTCGAGGCGGGAACCTCCACCGCATCGTGGCGCGCCACCAGGGCATTGCGGATGCGGGTGAGCATATCACCAATGGGATCGGTTATGTACATAATGCTACCTCCTCCGTATACCTACCAGCTGGCCTTGCGCACGCCGGGGATCTGGCCCAGGTGGGCCATATTGCGGAAGCACACACGGCAGATACCATACTTACGCAGCACAGAATGCGGACGGCCGCAGATCTGGCAGCGGGTGTAAGCGCGGGTCGAGAACTTGGCCGGACGCTGCGCCTTGACGATCATGCTTTTCTTTGCCACTTTGCGAACCCCTCCTTAACTGTTCTGAGCGAAGGGCATGCCCATGAGCTTCAGGAGCTCACGGCCCTCTTCGTCGGTCTTGGCCGTGGTGACAAAGATGATGTCCATACCACGGATCTTCTCCACGTCGGAGTAATTGATCTCCGGGTAGATCAGCTGTTCCTTGACGCCCATGGCGTAGTTGCCGCGGCCGTCAAAGGACTTGGTGGGAACGCCGCGGAAGTCGCGGACGCGGGGCAGCGCAATGTTGATCAGCTTATCCATGTAGTAATACATGCGGTCGCCGCGGAGGGTCACCTTGACGCCGATCTTCATGCCCTGGCGGAGCTTGAAGTTTGCCACGGACTTGCGGGCGGTGGTGATCATGGCGCGCTGGCCGGCGATTTTGGTCATCTCCTCGGCTGCCACCTCGATGGCCCGGGCATTGTCCCGGGCATCGCCGACGCCCGAATTGAGCACGATCTTCACCAGCTTGGGGACTTCCATGATGTTCTTGTAGCCAAACTTGGCGATCATGGCCGGCACGACTTCAGCCGTGTACTTATCCTTGAGTCTAGGCACGATAGGGCCTCCCTTCAAAATATGGGTTGTTGATCCCTGTTCGCCTTGCCCACCCGGGGAAACCGGGTACAAGGCCCTGCGGGATCAGCAGAGTTTAGAAGGTTTCGCCGCAGTGCTTGCACACACGCACCTTGGAGCCATCCTCCAGGATCTTGTGGGCCAAGCGGGTGGGCTTATTGCACTTGGTGCAAAACAGCATCGCCTTGCTGGCGTAGAAAGCGCCTTCCTGCTGCACGCGGCCGCCCTGCTGCTGGGCCGAGCGGGGCCGGACGTGCTTGGTGATCATATTGACACCCTCGACGATGATCTTACCCTCGGCAGGCAGAGCCACCAGGACCTTGCCCTTCTTGCCGGCCTCCTTGCCGGAGATGACCATCACCGTATCGTTCTTCTTGACATGCATAGCTGCTACCTCCTACAGAACTTCGGGGGCCAGGGAGATGATCTTCATGTAGTTCTTATCACGAAGCTCACGTGCCACCGGTCCAAAGATACGAGTTCCGCGCGGCTGCTGGTTGTTATCGATGACCACGGCGGCATTGTCGTCAAAGCGGATGTAGGTGCCGTCGGGACGATGGATGCTCTTGTGGGAGCGGACGATGACAGCCTTGACAACATCGCCCTTCTTGACTACGCCGCCGGGGGTGGCGGACTTGACGGAGGCGATAATCACATCGCCGACCCGGCCATACTTGCGGAAGGAACCGCCCATCACACGGATGCACATGATCTCCTTGGCACCGGTGTTGTCGGCAACCTTCAAACGGGTTTGGGGTTGAATCATGCCGGCTCCTCCTTACTTTGCCTTCTCAATGATTTCCACGACGCGCCAGTTCTTGTCCTTGGACAGGTGGCGGGTCTCCATGATGCGGACGCGGTCGCCCACGCCGCACTCGTTCTTCTCATCATGTGCCTTGAGGCGCTTGGTGAGGTTCACAGTCTTGCCGTACAGCGGATGCTTGACCTTGTCGCGGATAACGATCACGCAGGTCTTATCCATCTTGTCGCTGACGACGATGCCCGTACGGGTCTTACGCAGATTGCGTTCCACGGTATTTCCTCCTTACGCCTTATTCGGCCACTTTGAGCTCACGCTCGCGCAGAATGGTCTTAATCCGGGCGATATCGTGCTTGGTCTGGCTGATCACCATGGGGTTATTCAGCGTGCCGCTGGCCTGCTGAAAGCGCAGATTGAACAGCTCAGCCTTGAGCTCTCCCAGCTTCTGGGTCAGCTCTTGCGTAGTTGATTCACGAAGCTTATTGGCTTTCATTATGCCTCACCACCCATTTCCTGGTCATTTGCGGCTTCCTGACGCTTGACGACGCGGGTCTTGATCGGAAGCTTGTGGGACGCCAGACGGAGCGCCTCGCGGGCGACCTCCTCGGACACGCCGGCGATCTCAAAGAGGATGCGGCCGGGCTTGACCACGGCGACCCAGTACTCGGGAGAGCCCTTACCGCTGCCCATGCGGGTCTCGGCGGGCTTCTTGGTCACGGGCTTGTGGGGGAAGATCTTGATCCAGACCTGGCCGCCACGCTTGATATAGCGGGTCATGGCGATACGGGCGGCCTCAATCTGCCGGCTGGTGATCCAGGCGGGAGAGAGGGCCTCCAAGCCGTACTCGCCGTTGGAGACGTAATTGCCAGAGTGGGCGGCGCCCTTCATGCGGCCGCGCATCTGCTTACGGTGCTTAACTCTCTTGGGCATCAACATTTAGCGACGACCTCCTTCCGACGGCCTGCGGGCCGGGCGCTGACGGCGCTCACCGCGCTCGCCGCGGTCGCGGCGCTCGGGGCGGGGCTCATTGCGCTGAACGGGGACCTCCTGGCGCATCTGGGCGCGGAAGGTCTTGGGCATGATCTCCCCGCGATAGATCCAGACCTTGCAGCCGATGCGGCCGTAGGTGGTCTTCGCCTCCGCAAAGCCATACTGGATGTCGGCGCGGAGGGTTTGCAGGGGGATGGAGCCCTCATGGTAGCTCTCGGTGCGGGCGATTTCGGCGCCGCCCAGGCGGCCGGAGACCATGCACTTGATGCCCTTGGCGCCGCCCTTCATGGCGCGCATGATGGACTGCTTCAGGGCGCGGCGGAAGGAAATCCGGCGCTCCAGCTGGCTGGCGATGGACTCGGCGATGAGCTGGGCGTCCATATCAGGATTCCGGACCTCGTAGATGTTGAGGTTCACGGCCAGGTTGAACTTGGCCTGGATGTCGGCCTTCAGGGCCTCGATCCCGGCGCCGCCGCGGCCGATGATGATGCCGGGCTTGCCGGCGGTGATGGAGATGGTGACCTTGCCGGCCTCACGGCGCTCGATCTCGATCTTGGAAACGCCGGACTCGTAGAGCTTCTTCTTCAGATAGACGCGGATCTTGTTATCCTCGATGAGGTAGCCGGAGAACTGCTTCTTGTCGGCGAACCAACGGGCGTCCCAATCCTTAATGACACCTACGCGGGCGCCATGGGGATGAATTTTCTGACCCATCCGAACTTCCTCCTTTACTTCTCAATCTGGTCCAGGACCACCGTAATGTGGCTGGTCCGGTGGGTGTAGGGGTGCACCATGGAGCGGGAGACGATGCGCATCCGCTTCAGGCTGGGACCCTGGTTGGCGTAGCACTCGGCCACATAGAGGTTCCCGGCGTCCAGCTCCAGGTTATTCTCGGCGTTGGCGATGGCGCTCTTGAGGAGCTTCTCCACCATGGGGGACGCGGTCTTGGGGGTGTAGGCCAGAATCGCCAGGGCCTCGTCCACCTTCTTGCCGCGGATCAGGTCCAGCACAACGGCGACCTTCCGGGAGGAAATCCGCATGTAACGGGCGGTGGCGCGGGGCCGCTTATCAGCGTTCTCCCGGCGCGCAGCAGCCTTTTCTCTGCTTCTAGTTGCCATGGTCGTTCCTCCTTACTTTCCCTTGCTGGTCTTGCTGCCGGCGTGCCCACGGAAGGTGCGGGTCGGGGCGAACTCACCCAGCTTATGTCCTACCATATCCTCGGTGATATAGACCGGGACATGCTTGCGTCCATCGTGCACCGCAATGGTGTGGCCGACGAAGTCGGGGAAGATGGACGAAGCGCGCGACCAGGTCTTAATGACCTTTTTCTCGTTCTTGGCGTTCATCGCCACCACGCGGGCGAGGAGACGCTCTTGAACATAGGGGCCCTTTTTAATGGATCGACTCATCCTCTATGCCTCCTTACTTGCTGGAGCGAGACTTGACAATGTACTTGTCGCTCTTGTTCTTCTTCTTGCGGGTCTTGTGTCCCAGGGTGGGCTTACCCCAGGGAGTCACAGGGCTGGGCATACCGATGGGGCTCTTGCCCTCGCCGCCGCCGTGGGGGTGGTCCACAGGGTTCATCACGACGCCGCGGACGGTGGGACGGAAGCCCATGTGACGCTTGCGGCCCGCCTTACCGATGGAGACGTTGGAGTGGTCGATGTTGCCCACCTGGCCGATGGTGGCCTTGGCGGAGAGGGGGATCATCCGCACCTCGCCGGAAGGCAGGCGCAGCTGAGCGAACTTGCCCTCCTTGGCCAGCAGCTGGGCGGCGACGCCGGCGGAACGGCAGAGCTGCGCGCCCTTTCCAGGGATGAGCTCCACGTTGTGCACCAGGGTGCCCAGGGGGATGTTCGCCAGGGGCAGGCAGTTGCCCACCTTGATGTCGGCGCCCTCACCCGAGAGGATGGGGTCTCCAACCTGCAGGCCCAAGGGAGCCAGAATGTAACGCTTCTCGCCGTCGGCGTAAACCAAAAGGGCGATGTTGGCGGAGCGGTTGGGATCGTACTCAATGGTGGCGACCTTCGCGGGGATGCCGTCCTTGTTCCGCTTGAAGTCAATCAGGCGGTACTGGCGGCGGGTGCGGTTGCCGCGGTGACGCACGGTGATGCGTCCGAACACGTTGCGGCCAGCCTGGCCGCGGAGGTCCTCCAGCAGCGACTTTTCCGGGGTGCGGGTCGTGATTTCTTCAAAGGCCGAAACCGACATGAACCTGCGAGCCGGAGAAGTGGGCTTATACTTTTTGATCATGAATGTGCCTCCTCTCTCGTATACTAGGCCATGCCTTCAAAGAACTCAATGGTCTTGCTGTCGGCCGTAAGCTTGACGATGGCGCGCTTGGTGGTGGGGCGGTAGCCCTGGGTGCGGCCCTGCCGCTTCAGCTTGCCCTCGTAGATCTGGGTGTTAACCTTCTCCACCTTCACGCCGAAGATGGTCTCCAGGGCGATCTTGATCTCGGTCTTGTTCGCGCTGCGGGCCACCACGAAGGTGTACTTGCGATCGGCTACGTTCATGTAGCTCTTCTCGGTGCGGACCGGGCGGATGATCACGTCATAGGGGGTTTTCATAGCGCGTATACCTCCTCGATGTGGGCTACGGCGTCTTTGGTCATGATGCAGGCGTCGTGAGCCATCAGGTCATAGACGCAGAGGGTGTTCACCACGGTGGTGTCCACGCCGGGGATGTTCCGGGCGGCGCGGATGGCCTCGTCGTTCACCTCGTTGGTGACGATCAGGGCCTTACTGTCCACCTTCAGGGCCTTCAGCATCGCAGCCATCTCCTTGGTCTTGGCGGCGGGGAGCTGCAGGGCGTCCAGCACAATGAACTGGCTCTCGGCCACCTTGCTGGAGAGGGCGGAGAACATGGCCACGCGGCGGATCTTCTTGTTAACCGCCTTCTTGAAGAGGCGGGGCTTGGGAGCGAAGACGATGCCGCCGTGACGCCACTGGGGCGCGCGGGTGGATCCCTGGCGGGCACGGCCGGTGCCCTTCTGGCGCCAGGGCTTCTTGCCGCCGCCGGCCACCTCGTGGCGGGTCAGGGTGCTCTTGGTCCCCTGGCGGCCGTTGGCTTCGTGGGCAACGATCATGGCGTGCATGGCAGGGGCATTGATGCTCGCGCCAAAGATGGCTTCGGAGAGCTCCATCTCGCCCACCTGGCTGCCCTTTATATCGAATACTGCAACTTTAGGCATGGGGTAAATCCTCCTTCCAACGACGTTACTTCTTCACCGCGTCGCGGATGAAGACCAAGGAACCGCGCACGCCGGGCACCGCGCCCTTGATCAGCAGCAGGTTCCGCTCGGCGTCCACACGGACGACCGTGAGATTTTGGATGGTGACGTTCTCGTTGCCGAACTGTCCCGCCATGTGCTTATTCTTAAAGACACGGGAGGGGGAGCTGTTGGCCGACATGGAACCCACGCCGCGATGGTACTTACTGCCGTGGGCCATGGGGCCGCGGTGCTGGTTCCAACGCTTGATGGCGCCGGAATATCCGTGGCCGCGGGAGACGCCCGAAACGTCCACGATGTCGCCGGCCGCAAAGATATCGGCGGTAATCTGGTCGCCGACCTCGGCAGCGCAGTCATCCAGGCGGAGTTCGCGGATGGTGCGGCACAGGGGAGCGCCGGTCTTGGTGAACTGGCCCTTATCAGGCTTATTGACAAGCTTCTCGCGGATGGGATCGAACCCAACCCGCAGAGCATCATAACCGTCATGCTCAACGGTCTTCTTCTGGATGACCACGCAGGGACCGGCCTCCACCACCGTGACGGGGGTCACGATGCCGTTGTCGGCGAAAACCTGGGTCATACCAACCTTTTTCCCGAGGATTGCCTTTTTCATGCTTCCACCTCCTCCATTACACCTTGATCTCAATATCCACGCCCGCCGGCAGCTCCAAGCGAACCAGCTGATCCAGCGTCTTCGGCGTGGGAGCCAGGATATCGATCAGGCGCTTGTGGGTGCGCATTTCAAACTGCTCTCGACTATCCTTGTCTTTGTGCGGGGAACGCAAGATGGTCACGATCTCCTTCTCGGTGGGGAGGGGGACGGGACCGGATACCACGGCGCCGCTGCGCTTGGCCGTATCCACGATGCGCTCGGCCGACTTGTCGATGAGATTGTGATCGTAGGCCTTGAGCTTGATACGGATCTTCTGTTTTGCCATTTTTTAACCTCCTTGATTTCCGAGCCATGGACACGCGGCCGTGTGTGCCCTTATCAAAAACACAGTATGGCCCCTTGGCGCATGACTCGTCGCCCGATTGTCGGACAATTGTCCGTGGAAGTGACCCGGAGTGGCCCTCCGGCAATCTCCCACTTCATCCCAAGAGAACAACCTATATGATAATACACGCTGGGTGCATGTATTGCAAGGGGAAATAGAAAATTCTACATATCGCACAAAAAAGGCCCCCTTGCCCAGTCATTTTGACAACCAGGCAAGGGTCCTTCTCTACGCGAATCCGAGGCCGATTATCCCTCGATCTCGGTGACGACGCCGGAACCTACCGTGCGGCCGCCCTCGCGGATAGCGAAGCGCAGGCCCGCCTCAATGGCAATGGGGGTGATCAGCTCCACATCCATCACCACGTTGTCCCCAGGCA
>CALWDW010000061.1 GCA_944376795.1 uncultured Christensenellaceae bacterium | reverse complement strand
GCACAGGCAAAAAAATAACGGGTACTCGGCTTTTCACCGAATACCCGTTATCTCGTTTGCCAACCCCGTCTGACAGATGCCATAATCAAAATTTCTGGAATTACTTTCTTATGAGCACCCGCCAAATCTCCCGGGAGGTTTTACTAAAGAGGAATATTTGTGCAATCTCCTGCGCGGATTACCCGCCTGCAGGGCCGGCTAGAAAGTCTCCTTGCCAGCAATCTGGCCGGCAATCATGTCCACAATCTCCTCCACAGGCATGACCCCCATGTCCCCCTTGTCGCGGCGGCGGACGGCGGCAGCCTGGCTGGCCACCTCCTTGTCCCCCAGCACCAGCATGTAGGGCACCTTCTCCATCTGGGCCTCTCGGATCTTGAACCCGATCTTTTCGTTGCGCAGGTCAGTCTCCGCCCGGATGCCGGCGGCATCCAGCTTGGCGGCCAAGGCCGCGGCGGCCTCGTCGGCCCGCTCGGTGATGGTGAGGATCTTCACCTGTACAGGGGAGAGCCACAGGGGGAAGGCCCCGCCAAAGTGCTCGGTAAGAATGGCGATAAAGCGCTCAATGGCGCCGAAAATCACCCGATGGATCATCACCGGACGATGCTTTTCGCCGTCGGCGCCCACATAGGTGAGGTCAAAGCGCTCGGGCATCTGCATATCCAGCTGGATGGTGCCGCACTGCCAGGTCCGGCCCAGGGAATCTTCCAGGTGGAAGTCGATCTTGGGCCCGTAGAAAGCGCCGTCCCCTTCGTTGACCACGTACTGCATGCCCTTTTTCTCCAGAGCGGAACGCAGGGCGTTGGTCGCGATCTCCCAGTCCTCGTCGCTGCCCATAGAGTCCTCCGGGCGGGTAGAAAGCTCCACATGATACTTAAGGCCAAAGGTATCGTACAGGGTGGTCGCCATATTGATGACGCCGAAGATCTCCCCCTCGATCTGCTCCTGGATCATGAAGATGTGGGCATCGTCCTGGGTGAAGCAGCGCACCCGCATCAAACCATGGAGAGCGCCCGAAAGCTCGTGGCGGTGCACCAGGCCCAGCTCGCCTACCCGCATGGGAAGCTCCCGATAGGAGTGGATGCTGCTCTTGTAATACAGCATGCCGCCGGGGCAGTTCATAGGTTTGATGGCGTAATCCTCGCCGTCGATCTTGACGGCATACATATTGTCTTTATAGTGATCCCAGTGTCCTGAGCGATACCAGAGATCCCGGCTGAGGATGATGGGGGTGGAGATTTCCTGATAACCAGCCTTGCGGTGGAGCTGGCGCCAGTACTCGATGAGCTCGTTGCGCAGGATCATGCCCTTGGGGAAGAAGAAGGGGAATCCGGGGCCTTCCTCCATGATGGTGTACAGGCCCAGTTCCTTACCCAGCTTGCGGTGGTCACGCTTCTTGGCCTCCTCCAGCTTGGCCAGGTATTCCTCCATGTCAGCCTTCTTGTCAAACGCGGTAGCATAAATACGCTGGAGCATCTTATTTTTCTCGCTGCCGCGCCAGTAGGCCCCGGCGATGGACATAAGCTTAAAGGCCTTCACCGCGGAGGTGTAGAGCAGATGGGGCCCGGCGCACAGGTCGGTAAACTCCCCCTGGCGATAGAAGGAGATCACAGCATCCTCCGGCAAATCCTGGATCAGTTCCACCTTATAGGGCTCCTCCTTCTCCTGCATAAACGCGATGGCTTCTTCCCGAGGAAGCTCAAAGCGCTCCAGCTTCAGGTTTTCCTTTACGATCTTTGCCATTTCCTTTTCAATGGCGGGGAAATCCTCGGTCGTAAAGGTATGCTCGCTGTCAAAATCATAATAGAACCCGTTCTCAATGGCAGGGCCAATGGCCAGCTTGGTCTCCGGGTAGAGACGCTTGACGGCCTGGGCCATGATGTGGCTGGCGGTATGGCGCAGGATATTCCGTCCCTCTTCCTGCGAGAAATCGAACTCCTTGACGCCTTCGCCGGGAATAAACGCTTTCATGGTGCCTTCCTCCAAAATAAAAATAACCCGTCCCATGTAAGGGACGAGCTTCCATACAAAACCCGTGGTTCCACCCTTCTTCGTTGTGCAACCTCGCTTGGGCGCTACCGGGCCCGGCCGGGACTGTCGGGAGGCGGTCTTCGCGGGGCCGGTCTTTAATGGGCTTGCAGCCGGTGGCGCCATCTCTCTGAAAAAGCCTTGGCAGCGCTACTCTTCTCCGTCATCCAGTCGGTATGAAATTTTCTATATTATATGGCAGTTCCCCGCCCTTTGTCAATCCCCCAAGGCGATTTTTCCTTTGTTCGCGAATATACAGCATTTTCTGCATAGTTATCACAACTAACGTCTTCACCCTTGACAAAGAAAAAGCATATCATTATCATGGATTGGGAAATATTACGGGCCGTTCGCGTCAGAAAGAGGAAACCTGTGAAGCAATATTATACACAGAACACACATTTTTTTGGGAACACGTCTCCCGAGGCACTTCTACGGGACTATGGCAGTCCTCTTTACGTTTACAATGAGGCCATTCTCCGCCAGCGCTGCCGTCAGATGCGGGACCTGGTGGGATACAAACCCTTCTGGGCGGACTACTCCTGCAAGGCCAATACCAATCTCTCCCTGCTGCGGATCGTCCATGAGGAAGGGCTACATGCCGATGCCATGTCTCCCGGAGAAATCTACACCCTCCTGGCGGCAGGCTTCGCACCGGAGGAGATCCTCTACGTCTGCAACAACGTCTCCGCCGAAGAGATGGCCTTCGCCGTAGAGCGGGGCGTATTGGTAAGCGTGGACTCGCTGGCCCAGCTGGAACTTTATGGTGCTCACTTTCCCGGCTCCTCCGTAGCCGTCCGCCTCAACCCCGGCGTGGGTGTTGGTCATCATGACAAAGTTATCACCGCCGGTAAACTCACCAAGTTTGGCATCAACGAGGAATATATTCCCCAGATCAAGGAAACAGCCGCGCACCACAACCTGCGCATCGTAGGCCTGAACCAGCACCTGGGTTCCCTCTTTATGGAGGAAACCCTCTTCATGCGAGGGGTGGACGCCATGCTGGCGCTGTGCCTGCAGTTCCCCAACCTGGACTTCGTGGACCTGGGCGGCGGCTTCGGAATTCCCTATAAAAAGCAGGACGGCCAAGCTCCTCTGGACCTGGCCCCCATCTACGACAAGCTGACCGCGGTGATGGAGCGCTTCGCCCAGGACTATGGTAAGCGCATTACCTTCCGCATCGAGCCCGGACGGTTCCTGGTGGCCGAATGCGGCGTACTCCTAGGTCGCGTCCATTCCATCAAAGAAAACGCCGGGATTACCTTCGTGGGAACCGATATCGGATTCAATGTGCTGCAGCGGCCTATCATGTATGACAGCCACCACGATATCGAGGTCTATCACCAGGACCATCTGGTAACCGGCGGTCCCGCCAAGGTGGTCACCGTTGTGGGCAATATCTGCGAATCGGGCGATAAACTAGCCCACGACCGGGAGCTCCCTCCCATCTGCCAGGGCGATATCCTGGGGGTCATGGACGCCGGCGCCTACGGCTATTCCATGGCCAGCAATTACAACCACCGGCTGCGTCCCGCTGAGGTACTCATCGACCTGGAAGGTCATCCCCGGCTGATCCGCCGCAGGGACACCCTGGAAGATCTGCTGCGCGGGTTCACGGAGCGGTAAACACTGCCTAAAAAACACATCGGTATGGATTTCCCTTTGGGGGAGGGGGACCTTTTGCAAAAGGTCCCCCTCCCCCAAACCCCTTTCCCCCAAAACCCTAGGGAAAAGGACAGTTAAAAAAATAAAGAACGGCTGCATTCTTCTTGCAGCCGTTTCCCTGATATGCTCCCCATCCTTCTCCCTCAAAGTTTTAGAAAGGTAGGGGCACGGGGGAGGAAAACCTTTCTCAAAAGGTTTCCCTCCCCCGCAAAAAGCCGTACAGTTCGTACAGTTCCTAAAAAATACCGGGCAGCCAGCGTGCCAGCCAAAAACCGGCCGCAAAGGACAGGGTGTTGGCCGTCAGCGCATAGAGCACGGCGCGTCCCTTGGATACCGGCCTTCCGCAGGCCCGCGGCAGCCTCCGGGCATAGAGCGCGGCCTCGATTCCAAACACCACGGCCTCCAGCAAGATATAGCTCGCCACATAAAGCAGCGGCCCCAGGCTGTAGGACACCAGGTTCAACAGGAGGTTCAGCAGCCCCTGGGTGGCCAGATTGACGCCGCCAATCCACCGCAGTGCCCGCCCCTCTCGGAAGCCAAAGAGCAGGGCCACCCCAAGCTCCAGGGCAATGGTCAGCACGATCCGCACCAGCAGGGCCAGGATCTCTCCCCCATAATCATAATTCCGGTGGGCCGTAATGCCCGTCCCGCCCTGGGCCGCCGTCTCTCGCCAGCTGGAGGCATCCACCCGATAATAGCTGTCAAAAGCATAGCGGGTATAGCTCTCTTCACTCACCACAAAACTATCATAAGCCGGGAAATAGAGAAGGATCTTAAACTCCAGCGGCGGATAATAGGTCCAGCGGAGACGCTGGCTTTCCGTACAGTCCTCGATATACTGCACAAAGTAAAAGCCATCGGCGTCTTCATACGCAGCCATGCGCAGGAAGGCGTCATACGCGGGATCCTCCGGGGAACAGTGTACCGACGCCGTCCCCTCCTGCCACACGGAATAGGGGCCGGTGGTTTTGTTCGCAGAAAGGAGCGTAGCAAAATAGGTCTCCCCCTCCAGCCCGGCAAAGGTTACCGTCACCGAGGGCTTGGGCCCCACATCCGCCCGGGCAGGCATTCCCGGAGTCAATACCGTACAGAATAAAAGAATCAGAAATAGCATCCAGCCTCGCTTCAAGCACCGTTCACCATCCTTTCGTACGCAGATCTGCGCACCCTCATAAGAAAAATCATTAGCAGCAAGGAGTATGGCTGCATTGTACAATGCAAGCCCCTCCATGTCAATCCGTCCACATCGTGTGTCCCGCGGGGACTTTACCCAGAAAAGTGCGCCAGCACCATAGCGCCGTGCAAAAACTTCCATACCCAATCCGTCCATTCCATGCTATGCTGGGGCCAAAGCCCACAGCGCAATATGTAGTACGGAGGTTATGCTATGGTCATTTCCAGCATCGACTGCACCCAATTCACCACACGGGATCTGATGCAGTGCAAGCTGCTCCCCCAGCGGATTGACGCCTATGTCCTACAGGACACCCGCGGCGCCTTCTTCCTGGACGGAAAGGACGGGGTCATCGGAGGCGCCGATTGGCGAGAGGCCAAGGGGTTCTACTTCGACATCACAGCCAACGCCACCCACAATGCCCGGTTCAATATGAGTTTCCGACGCACCGGCCGCTCCCTGCAGGAGAGCGCCGACGTGTCCTGCGTGTTCGGTGTGCTCCCTGGCTGCCGGACCCGCATCTGGTTCGATCTGTCCTGGCTGGATGGCCAGGGGGTCCATATGCCCCGCACCCCCGGCCGTCTGAAAATGGGGATCTCCGCTTCCACCCGCTTCACCATTGGGGAGATGGGCAGCTTCGTACTGGAGGTCTGGAACTCCCCCACTCCCTTCGGCTTCGTCATTGAGAACTTCTCCCTGGCCGATGAGGTGCCGGACTTCCCCTACGACAAGCGGGAGCTGGTGGACGAGCTGGGACAGTGGATTCCCAAAAGTTGGAAGGGCAAGACCCCTGGCCTGGACGCCCTGCGGGCCCAGCTGACCCGCCGCCTGGAGGAGGCGCGTCAGGCGCCCGATGCCTATGCGGTGGAGGGCTGGAGCCGTTGGGGCGGCTTCCTGGATCACAAGCTCACCGAAGGCAGCGGCTACTTCGCCACCCATCATGACGGCCGCCGCTGGTGGATGGTGGATCCCGATGGCTATGCCTTTATCAGCGTTGGTCCGGATGCCATTGGCGGCGAGGCTGCCGGCGCCGTGGACGTGGTGCGGGACTATCTAACCTGGCTCCCCAGCCGTGACGATCCTGCCTTCGCCCCCTGCTGGTCGGACAAGGGCGCTGCGACCTTTAACTACGAGACAGCCAACCTGATCCGTACCTTCGGCGAGGACTGGTTTGACAGCTATGTAGCCATCCTCCGCCACGATATGAAGCGCTGGGGCTTCAACACCCTGGCCAACTGGACGGCCATTCCCATCTGCCGCGCGGCGAAGATGCCCTACTGTATCCCCATGCCCACCTATCCCACCACCCATCCCACGGTTTTCCGGGACTTCCCCGATGTCTTCAGCCCTGAGTTCGAAGAAAACGCCCAGAGCTACGCCCACTACCTCACCGAGTTTGCCGACGACCCCTATCTCATCGGCTACTTCATGACCAACGAGCCCAACTGGGCCTACATCCAGGATCTCAGCGTTGCCGAGCAGGTATTGGCCTGCCCCTTTGACCTGGCCAGCAAGGATGCCCTTATTGCCTGGCTCAAGGAAAAATACAACAGCATTGCGGCCTTCAACGCGGCCTGGAACCTCTCCCTTTCCGACTTCTCCGACCTGTACCATCCGCTCCGTGAGGCGCGCAAGCTCTCTGCCCAGAGCCAGGAGGATCTGACGGCCTTCTCCCGGATCATGGTGCGGCGCTATACCCAGATCCCCGCCGAGGCCTGCCGCAAGGTAGATCCCCATCACCTAAACCTGGGCATGCGGTACGCCTGGATCTCCAGCCCCGACCTCATCGAGGGCTGGGACTGCTTCGATGTATTCTCCATCAATAACTACCGCATGTGCCCCGTAGAGGAAATCAACCGGGTAGCGGCCATGGTGAACAAGCCCATCCTGGTAGGAGAATTCCACTTTGGAGCACTGGACGTGGGGCTTCCCGCCACCGGTCTTCGCGGCGTGCCCACCCAGGCTGACCGTGCCACCGCCTACCGCTATTACGTGGAGAATGCCGCAGCCCATCCCAGCTTCGTCGGTGCGCACTACTTCACCTATGAGGATCAATTCTGCCTGGGCCGTGGAGACGGCGAGAACCTCAATATCGGCTGCGTCGATATCTGCATGACTCCCTATGAGGATTTCACCCAGGGCATTCACACCGCCCACGAAAACCTCTATCCCGTGGCGCTGGGCCGGATCATGCCTTCCCGCACCGCAGCCCCGGAGATCCCCATGGTCTTCTCCTAACACTCCACGCCATGGCGCTAGGATGAAAAAACAGAAGTTGGCGCTGCGCAGCTTCTGCCCATGAAAA
>CALWDW010000060.1 GCA_944376795.1 uncultured Christensenellaceae bacterium | reverse complement strand
TGCCTGGGGACAACGTGGTGATGGATGTGGAGCTGATCACCCCCATTGCCATTGAGGCGGGCCTGCGCTTCGCTATCCGCGAGGGCGGCCGCACGGTAGGTTCCGGCGTCGTCACCGAGATCGAGGGTTAATCGGCTTTGAGCCTGTACAGAGCGGGGGAGGTCTCCCCCGCTTTGTTTTCTCTTCGAGCGGTGTGAGCCGCCGGAGGATTTTACACAAAATGCTGGGAAAACCTTGACTTTTGCGGGTGTGCATGGTAAAGTATATAAGGTTTATGCTCCCTTAGCATAAAACTCTCACACAGGAGGTGAATGGAATGCGTGTACGGATTACCTTGGCCTGCAGCGAGTGCAAGCAGCGCAACTACGACACCATGAAGAACAAGAAGAATGATCCCGACCGCCTCACCCTGCAGAAATACTGCCGTTTTTGCAAGAAGTCGACCGAGCATCGGGAGACCCGGTAACACCTGAACACTGCAGATTAGGTAAGGATGTGTATGGATGGCTACAAAGCATGAAGTTGCCAAGAAGGCCGAAGCCGGTAAGCCTGCCAAGAAGAAGCTAGGCTTCAAGGGCACGCTCCAAAAGGCGAAGAAGTTCTTTGGCGAAGTAATGAGCGAGCTGAAGAAGGTTACCTGGCCGACGCGCAAGGATTTGATTGCCTATTCCGTGGCGGTGGCAGTATTTGTTGCCATTTTTGCGATCCTGTGCGGCGGTGTGGACTGGATTTTCAACGCGCTCTTGGGCCTTGTTATTTCCTAGTGAGAAAAGGAGGTAGGGGTGATTCCCCGCTGACGCATGTCTGAATTGGAAGGCGCGCAGGTAGCTTGGTATGTGGTTCACACCTACTCCGGCTACGAAAATAAGGTAAAGGCAAACCTGGAGAAGACCGTCGAGAACCGCGGGCTCCAGGATATGATCGTCGAGGTCAAGGTCCCTGTGGAGAAGATCATCGAGGTCGGTACTGGCAAGAAGGCCAAAAAGCCTAAGGAGCAGAAGATTTTCCCAGGTTACGTTATGGTCAAAATGGTAATGAATGACGAGACCTGGTATATCGTCCGCAACACCCGGGGCGTGACCGGCTTCGTGGGCCCGGGCTCTAAGCCGATCCCTCTTACCGAGGAGGAGGTACGCTCCATGAACGCAGAGCGTACGCCTATCCACGTGGGTTATACGGTGGGAGAGCACATTCGCGTGCTGAGCGGGCCCTTGGAGAACTTTGAGGGCGTGATCGAGGAGGTTCTTGCCGACCAGCAGAAGCTCCGCGTGGTGGTATCCATGTTCGGCAGGGATACCCCGGTGGAATTGGACTTCGGAGAGGTCGAAAGGCTTTAAGGGAAGGCCCTTTGCGGGCTTTTCGAGTGGGAGGATCCCAGTGGATCCGTTTTCACCACAATGAATAGGAGGTTTACACTATGGCTAAGAAAGTCACTGGCATGATTAAGCTGCAGGTCGTCGCCGGCAAAGCGACTCCCGCGCCGCCCATCGGCCCCGCGCTGGGTCAGCATGGCGTGAACATCATGGGCTTCTGTAAGGAATTTAACGCCCGTACGTCCAACCAGGCGGGCATGGTGATCCCGGTGGTTATCACTGTGTATCAGGATCGCTCCTTCACCTTCATTACCAAGACGCCCCCCGCCGCCGTCCTCATCAAGAAGGCCTGCGGCATCGAGAGCGGTTCCGGGAAGCCCAATGTTGATAAGGTCGCCAAGATCACCCAGGCGCAGATTCGCGAGATCGCGACCCTGAAGATGCCTGACCTCAATGCCGCTACGGTAGAGGCGGCTATGAGCATGGTGGCCGGCACCGCCCGCAGCATGGGCGTGACCGTCGTCGACTAAAGCGTCACCTTATGTGGGAGGAAGTTTTTCTCCGCTAAGACCACGAGGAGGTTTATCCATGAAAAGAGGAAAGAAATACGTTGAGAGCGCAAAGCTCTTTGACCGGCAGACGGCTTATGATCTGCCCGAGGCTGTCGGGCTCGTTCGCAAGATGGCCAAGGCCAAGTTTGACGAGACCGTAGAGCTTTCGATCCGGCTGGGTGTTGATCCCCGTTATGCTGACCAGCAGGTCCGCGGCACCGTCGTCCTGCCCAATGGCACCGGCCGCACCGTCCGTGTCCTAGTCATTGCCAAGGGTGACTACGCTTCGGAGGCCACTGCCGCTGGCGCGGACTTTGTCGGCGCGGAGGACATGATCGAGCGGATCGAGAAAGAGGGCTGGTTTGATTTCGATGTTTGCGTAACCACCCCCGATATGATGCGTTTCGTTGGCCGTTTGGGCCGTGTCTTGGGCCCCAAGGGCTTGATGCCGAATCCTAAGAGCGGCACCGTGACCACCGAGGTCGGCAAGGCTGTCGCCGACATTAAGTCCGGTAAGGTGGAGTACCGCGTGGACAAGACCAGCATCATCCACGTGCCCGTTGGCAAGATTTCTTTCGATGACGCGAAGCTTACCGAGAACATTGAGACGCTGGTGGGCGCTGTCGTGCGTGCCAAGCCCGCAACGGCTAAGGGAACCTATCTGAAGAGCATTGTGGTTTCCAGCACCATGAGCCCCGGCGTTCGGATCAATGCCAATCGTTTCTAAGCCTATGATGTAATTGTACGGCCGTCTACAGTTGACGGCTGCACATTTTGTATGTGTGGCCCCTGAGGCAGGCCCAAGGAGGAATGATGCGAAGACTGGCCATAATGGCAACAGCTGCGGTTCTGCTATTGGCAGCTTGTTCTAGAACGCCCCAAGCAAGTCCGGTTCCTAGACCTCTTGACCGGGAGGGTGTTGCTCCCTATTCGCTCACGGAAGAGGAAACCTACCTGCTCCGTGCCTTTGGCATGGAAGGGGATGCACAGCTTCTTGCCTTCCGTGCGCCCCAAGAGGCCGCTTCGCTGGATGTGGATGTCTTACGCCTGGCCGAGGACGGTACATGGGAGAGCTTGGGCAGCGGCGGCGTTTCCCTGGACAGCAGCGCCGGCGGCACGCCTCTGGGAACTTTTGCCATGCGGTTGGGAGAGAATGGCGCTGTGGATTTCTATATCAATACCACGAGCCAGGCTGCTTACCATGTACAGGAGGTGTCGGAGCTTTCTGCACCTTGTATGAGTACAAAAGACTGGCTGCGGGAGTATGTGCCGGCCTCTTTAGGGGAGCCAATTCCCGTGTCCCTATGCGTCTACGACAGCGGTACGCAGATGCGGAGCTACACGCTGCAGGATTGGGAGGATCCATCAGTATTTGCAGATATGGATCTGGTGATGGTGGTCACTTTGACTTTTCGCGGGGATGCGGACGGGTAACGGCGCTGCCAGGCCCTGGAGAACTCCGATAAGGGGATTCTCAAAAACATGGTTTTTTAGGAAAACCCTTGACATTTCCGGGAGGAAGCCCTATAATAATATCGTTGTCCGTGCAGCCGTAGACAGCAGGTCCTGGTGATAAGGCGTAGGCCGCCTGCCGAGGTCGTGGAAGTGAGAACTTACGCGTTCTGTGTCGTGCTGTACACAGGCGCTTTTTTAGTGCCTGATCTAGGTTTAAGGAGGTGTACAAGCAATGTCCGCAAACATGCAGGCCAAGCAGGTTATCATTGACGATATCCATGATAAGTTTGCCAAGGCCCAGAGTGCTGTTCTGGTCGATTACATCGGCCTGACAGTGGAGGAGGTCACCGCCCTGCGCAGCGAATTCCGCAAGGTTGGCGTGGAGTACAAGGTACTGAAGAATACCTTGATCCATCGCGCCACCATGGATATGGGCTACGAGGGGCTGGATGCGCACCTGGAAGGTCCCACCGCTGTGGCATTCTCCTATGAGGATCCCACCGCTGCCGCCCGGGTGATTACCGACTTCATTAAGAAGTACAAGAAGACCACCGTCAAGTGTGGTATCGTCAGTGGCAAGGTGCTGGATGCCGACGGGGTGGATACCCTGGCCAAGATCCCCAGCCGCGAGGTGCTCCTGGCCCAGTTGATGAGCGTCTTCAATGGTCCCGTACGCGGCTTTGTGGTGGCCGTCAATGCCATCCGCGAGAAGCTGGAGAACGGCGCCGCCGAGGCGTAAGCCTACCCAAGTCATTAGAATCGTATAGGAGGATACACACATGAACAAGGAGCAGATCATCGAAGCCATTAAGGCGATGAACGTTATGGAGCTTTCTGACCTGGTCAAGGAGATGGAGGAGATCTTTGGCGTCAGCGCCGCCGCCCCCACCGCCGTGGTTGCCGCCGGCCCCGCTGCTGCTGCTGAGCCCGTGGAGGAGAAGACCGAGTTTGATGTGGAGCTGACCGAGGTCGGTTCCGAGAAGATCAAGGTCATCAAGGTGGTCCGCGAGGTCACCGGCCTGGGTCTGAAGGAAGCCAAGGAGATCGTCGACGGCGCTCCCAAGATGATCAAGGAAGGCGTCGGCAAGGAAGATGCCGAGGCTATGGCCAAGAAGTTCGAGGAAGTCGGCGCCAAGGTTACCATCAAGTAAGATTGCCTGTACACACCATACAGCCGCGGAAAACCGCGGCTGTAATTGAGGGTGCGGCGCCGAATGTACCCAAAACAAAAAGGTAGGAATCCTGCGCGTGGAGAACGCTG
This sequence comes from uncultured Christensenellaceae bacterium, assembly GCA_944376795.1. GTDB lineage: Bacteria > Bacillota > Clostridia > Christensenellales > UMGS416 > CALWDW01. The sequence goes on along the minus strand of CALWDW010000060.1, from coordinate 43,017 downwards.
CGGGCCGCCCTGCACGGAAACTGCAGAGGAAGGAAGGTACGCCATGCCATACCTGCGACAGATTTTATATCGTCCACCCTCTCGCCGGGATGTATATCCTCACACCCAGGTACTCATGACCCACTTGGCGGATATCAGCTTTGATCAGCCGGTAACGCTGCTGACGGGGGACAACGGCGCGGGAAAAACCACGCTGATGGAGATCTTGGCACAGAAGTTGCGGGCCGTGCGGATTGGGGGAACGGAAGCGGGGCTGCGGGCCGAGGCCGTTGCCCGGAGCCTTTCGTGCTTCACGCTGCGGCAGGGACGGCGCGCCCGGCAGAATTTCTACTTTACCGCCGAGGATTTCATCAAGTACATTGACTGGATGGAGCAGACCCGGCAGGAAGCGCGGCAGGACCTGGAACGTGTGGAAAGGGAGTTTTCCACCCCGCTGGCCCGGGAGTATGCCAGAATGCCCCATGCGGGGACCTTAGCCGCGCTGGAGAGCCGTTATGGCGCAAACCTGGCGGAGCGTTCCCACGGCGAGGGGTTCCTGGACTTCTTTCGAAGCCGCTTGGTGCCCGGAGGGCTCTATCTCATGGACGAGCCGGAAGGGGCGCTCTCCTATGAAAACCAGTATGTACTGGCGTTGATGATCCGGGACGCGGCGAAACAGGCGTGCCAGTTCGTCCTGGCGACCCACTCGCCGGTTCTGACGGCAATTCCGGAGGCCATGGTGTACCACCTGGACCGAGGCATTCCCCGGCCCTATACCTACGAGCAGCTGCCGGATATCCAGTTCTTGCAGCTTTTTTTGGAGCGGCGCGCCCGCTTTTTCATGGAAGATCTGACGGATCCGCAGGGGGAGGAGGCAGATTCCCCCGACGACGGCGTATAGCCTGCACGGTAACCAGCAGCAGCGGGAAACCAACCCCCAGGGCGGCGCTTATGGGAAGAAAGAGCTCCACGGAAAGATAGATGAGCTCCATGGGCGCTGTGGTCAGCGCCATGGCCAGGAAGAGGATGAAGGCCATGTAGAGAGGCACCAGAACATCCCCCTCTTGCGCGGCGGTAAGCTTGCGCAGGATCCGCATGCCCGCCATACTGTATACAGCAATATTGACGAAGTCGGAGAGTATCCACATGGTGATAACCGGGGCTTCGACCTTCTGCAGGGAGCTGGCGATCTCAATTTGCTTGACGGCAAAGATAAAGGGGAGGCTCAGGTGGTTTACGACGCGGCTGGAAAGGGAGCCCACGGTCATCACGATAATGACAATGCTGGCAGCCAGCAGGAGTAGCCCTGTGCGCAGCGTGAGCGTGGGATGGAATCCGCCGCGGTTCCGTACAATGGGACATAGGAAGAAGACCACCCAGAGCGCCACCCAATGTCCCGATGAGTAGACGCCGGCACGAGCCACCGGAAGGACGGAATCCCAGGTGATGGGCTGCAGGTTTTGCAGATCAATACGTTTGACGACGCCCAGTGCAATCACGCCCAAGACCACTAGGATGGATACAACGATGAAGTCGTTCATGCGTGAGAGTACCCAGGGACCCTTTCGAATGACCACGCCTACTGGGAGCAGCATGAGGAAGACAAAGACTGCTGGGCGTACCGTGGGAAAGATGGTGGAGGTCAATTGGATGCTGTAGCTGCGCAGATAGAGGGCGGCCTGGAAGGTGAACCACAGCCCGGCCAGCGTCAGCGCCGCCATGCCGGCCCGGGGGCCTAGGATTTGGAGGGCCTTTTCCGGCAGCATGAACCGATCGTCCTGCCGGAAGAGCCGGCGCAGGAGCTCAATGACCAGGACAAAAATGAGAAAGCTTACCAGCGGCGCCAGGGGCGCGGCCTGCTGGGCATACTGGCTGGAAACCACAGGCTCAAGCCGGATGGCGACGGACAGGTAGAGGCTGATAAAGAGAAGCCCTGCTTGACGCAGGCTGATAGTCGTGTCCCGTTTTGTTTGCATGGCTGTTTCCTTTTAGGGCAGGGGGAATGCCGCGATGAGCAGCTGGGTTATGCTGGGCAGACGGGGAAACTGGGTCCAATAGTACGCCACAGCGGCGGTGGCGGCCAGGAGAAAGACGCCTGTCCAAAGGGTGCGCGGATCCCATGGCTTCCGCCGGGCGTCCAGCAGGCTGAGAAGGATGGCCAGGGGAATGGCACCCAGCAAGGCAATCTGGGGGCTCATGGTGTGTCCTCCGTAGGAATGCGGTTATTTTGGTATGCATTTTGTACCAGGGTCTCAACATCCAGGGCAAAGACCGACTGGGGATAGACCTGGCTCCAGTGGCTGGAAAGGCTCTCCCACAGCCGGGGTTGGCTGGCAGCGATTCGTGCGCCGATTCCCAGAATATCTACCCCCCATTGCCGGGAGATCTCGATGACCTCCAGCAGCTGCGACTCAATCTGCTGGGTGAGCTGGGCAGCCATGGCGTCCAGGTCTTCTGGGGTGTAGAGGCTGTATGCGGCGTTGGATTCGGTCAGCACGGCAGTTACGTCGATGTGGCAGGTGACATAGGGGGCGTCATCCAGGATTTCGACGGATACCTGGCTCTTGCTGTAGGAAATGGCCAGGGCGACCAGGTTGTGCTCCAGATCGCGAACCACGTAGGTGTGAGAATGAATGTCGCCGGCAAGCCAATTGTACCCAACGGCGGCAGAATCATCCAGATAGCCCAGGAGCCTGCCCTGGCTGCAGACGCCATAGCCGCTGAGGAGAATGGGGTTCTCCTCAGCGAGCCCGGTCATCTCCCCGGAAAGGTAGCGAACATAGGGGATCTGCTGGGTGGAGGTGGGCTCCAGCAGCGAAGCGAAGATATCCACGCAGCGCATGGGGATGATGGTGGAAACCTGGGTATTGGCCTGGTAGAGGCGGTCCAGCCGGTCGGTGAGGAACTGGGATGTAGGTACGGAGGCACGGATAAAGTCGCAGGCTGTGGATTCCCGGGCAATGGTGACCGATAAATCCATGCGGATGCGGTAGTTTCGGATAAAGAAGTCAATGATTTGTCCCAAACCGTGCCGTGCCAAACGCTCGCCTACGATGATATGGGAGGTGTGCCCCAGGAAGAGCTCCTTGTCGGTGTAGGACGACATGCTGCTAAGGGCCTCCATGAGGGTGCTGCCTCGCCCAATGCTGACCCGGGCCTTTTGGGCGCCCGATCCGTTGCCGTCGCCGGCTTCGCCGCTGACCCGGCTGATGGCGGTGACGATGATTTCGTTGCTGCCGTCGTCGGCCAGATCCAGTCCCAGGGCCTGGACCAGGTCCATCTGACTGAACTCAATATAAGAGCGACCGAAGGTGGCGCATCCCGATGCCGTCAGGGGCGCCAAGCAGAGCAGAAGACATAGAATGCGCTTGATCATGGTGCGTTCTCCTCAAGAGGCTGGGTCTTGCGGCGGTTGCCGCTCCGGAGCCAGGGCGGGCGCCGTATTAAGTCGGAAAGCGGCGCACGGACGGCGGAGGGCGGCATATCCTTGGGCCGACTGGCCAGTGTTGGGGAGAGGTAAGGGATGCCATAGCATTCCAGTCCGGATAGCGAGAGGAGCATCCAGAGCCCGGCCATAATCATCCCGTAGAGCCCGGCAACGCAGGCGGCTGCCGCCAGGATGAAGCGCCAAATCCGCAGCGCATTGCTAAAGTCCTGGTTAATCATGGTGTAGCTGCAGATGATGGCAATCGCTGCGACAACCACCACGCCCGGAGAGAGGAATTTTGCCGAGACTGCCGCTTCCCCGATAACCAGTCCCCCAATGATGGAGACCGTCTGCCCGATGCTCTTGGGCAGGCGCAGTCCGGCCTGGGTAAGGACCTCCCCGGCCAGTAACAGGATCAGCATTTCCAGGGTTCCGGGGAGGGGAACGCCTTCCTGGGCGGACTGTATAGCCAGGGCTAATGGGATGGGCACCATTTCCTGGTGAAAATTGGTGATGGAAATGAAGGTTGCCGGCAGCACCAGGCTCATAAAGAACATCACGTAGCGTAGTACCCGAAGGAATGTTCCGTAGATATAGTGGTGGGCGTAATCCTCTGGGTCGCGGAAGAAGTTATGGAAGACCATAGGGGTTAGGTAGGCAATGGGCAGTCCGTTGATGAGGATGCCCACCGCGCCCTGCAGAAGTCCGATGCAGAACTTGTCGGGCCGCTCCGTGTGCATGAACTGGGGAAAGGGATTGGCGGCGGTTTCGGTGATGGCCTCTTCGATGAAGCCGGATACCAGGAGGCCATCGGTGTCGATGGCCTCCAACCGCGCCTTGACCTCCTCCACCAGCCGGGGATTTGTGATGTTGGATAGGTGGGCGATGGTAACCAAGGTTTGGCTCTGGCGGCCGATGGTCATATCCTCCATGACCAGGTATGGGGTGGCCAGCTTCCGGCGGACCAGGCTGGTGTTGGTGCGGATGGACTCAATGAAGGCCTCTTTGGAGGCCTTGATGGTGTCCTCGTCGGTGGAGGTGGAAACGGCGCGGGTCTGGAAGCCTTTGGCCCGGAAGGTCATGGCCTCTTTGCCCTTGGGGAAGGTCAGGACCGCCCCGCCGAACATGATGTCCTTGAGCGCGTCGGCGAGGCTGCCGCGCCGGTTGATTTCCGTGAAGGGCGCCGCCCCATCCTGCAGGGCGTCCAATATTTGGGTGGGATTGCGGCAGCCGGCTAGGGTGGATTCCTGGGTCAGGGGCCGCATGACATGGTCGTCCAGCAACTGGGAGGAGACCATGCCGTCAAAATAAATTAGGCTGGCTGGGATGCGGCCCGGACCAATGACGATATCCCGCTGAACGTAGTCGCTGCTGCGGCCCAAGAAGGCTTTCACATTGGCTGTTGTGGGAGGCATGCCCTCTCCCGGCGTGTCCTGGGGGTGCAGAGGCAGGACGGGATCTTTTTCCTTGCGAAAGAACATGGCGGCACCTCCTTGCGAATATGCCTCTAGTGTGCGCCCTTTTGAAAAAATCATGAGCAAAAGGAAAAAACATCTGTACAAATCCGGAACTTGTGTTATAATAGCTATGACCCGCGAATAGAGAGTCTTCGTCATTCCTTCTCCATGCCATGGTGATGGGATTCAACGAATGAAGCTTCCCATTTCCAGGGTATTTAATTTTGAGGAGGAACCAACCAATGTATCAGGACAAGACCCTTACTTGCAAAGAGTGTGGCAAGGAGTTCGTTTTCTCCGCCGATGAGCAGGCCTTCTTCGCCGAGAAGGGCTTTGAGAATGAGCCCGGACGCTGCCCCGCTTGCCGTGCCGCCCGCCGTTCTACCCGCCGTACCCGCGAGATGTACGACGTGATCTGCGATGAGTGCGGACGCCCCACCCAGGTGCCCTTCCAGCCCACTGAGGGCCGCCCTGTGTACTGCCGCGAGTGCTTTGACGCCCGTCGCCGCTAATCACAGTTATCTTTTGCGACTGGAGGCCCTTCATGCAGATGAAGGGCCTTTTTTTATCGCTGATAGGAGGCAATCGCTCATGTCCTTGGAGGAAATGATTTATCATCGGCTGAAGGAGCTTTCCATTCCCTATCGGGTCATCCATCATGAACCTGTGCGTACCGTGGCGGAGGCCCAGCGGGTTCGTGCGGCCTACGATGAGAGGGGGCGCCACTGCAAAAACCTGTTCTTGACGCCCGTACGCCGAGGACGGGGAGAGCTCTTCTACCTGGTGGTGGTCAGCGAGGAAAAGCGGCCTGACCTGCGGGTGTTGGGTTATCAGGTGGGGCCGGCCAAGCTGCAGCTGACCACACCGGAGGAGTTGTACGATCATCTGGGCTTAGTTCCGGGCGCGGTGAGTCCACTGGCCTTGGTATGGCCGGGCGCCCGGGATATTACCGTGGTAATCGACCAGGATCTCCGGGGTTTGCCGTTGGTAAGCTTTCATCCGGGGGTCAATACGGCTACAGTGACCCTGGAAAGCCGGGATTTGGAACGCTTTTTGGAGGCTATGGGAAACCCCGTCATTTGGACGTCGATTCCGATCCAGGCGGAAAATGCCCAGAGCGTGCCCGCGGGAACATGATTCCCTTCGATCCGCTGTACAAAGAAAAACCCCTGCCTGGCAAGGACTGGGATCTCTATGAGATCTTGCCTGCCACGCGGGGGTTTTGCAGTCAGACCAACGGAGGCTCTCCTTCGCTATCCATGAACTGCATCACGGCGAGAAGACCTGCCCAAAGGGGAAGGTCTCCTTCGACGGTTTCTAATGTATGCTCTTTCAGGATGCCAGCTTTCCGACCGCAGCATAGGAAGAGCACCGTGTCCTGGTTCGTTCTGCGGACCTGCCAGAGGAAGCCGTCCAGTGTCAGCGTGAGTTCCGAAGCACGGGGAGGAAGGAGCGGCGCCGGGGAACTGTTATATTGGGGCCGGGCGATGGCCGTGGGTAGGAGTGGGCCTTCCATGCAGTACTGACGTTCCCGACCGTGGATGTCCTGCATCCATACACGGCCCCAAAGGGCCGCATCTGGGCCGCGGATCTCCTTGCGGCGCCACTGGCTTTGGATGCGGCAAAGCGCTTGCCCGTGAGAATCCTGAAGCGTCAGCCGCCATGGCACCTTAGCAATGCGTATCATCATGCGATTACCCTCCTAGACCGGCTATGAGATAGAGGATGCCCCCCACAACGCCGGTCCCAAGCATGACATAGATGGCGTTGGGTTTGAAACGACGCAGTACCAGGAGCGCCGCGGCGAACAAACCCAGGGCAATGAAATCCATGGCTTGGATATTCCAAACAAATCCGTTCTCCCCGAAAAGGGCCCCTACCAGGATGGTTACGCCCGCCGAGGCAATCAGGGCCACGACAGCAGGGCGCAGCCCGGAGAGGATTCCTTGAATACCGGGGGAATTCTGATGCTTATAGTAAAAGAGGGCCAGAAGAGACACGATGACGCAGGAGGGAAGAATACAGCCCAGCGTGGCAACAATGGCTCCGGGGACCGAAGCCAATTGCATGCCGACGAAGGTGGCGGCATTGATGGCGATGGGGCCGGGGGTCATCTCGGCGATGGTAATGAGGTCGGTAAACTGTTCCAGGGTCAGCCAGGAGTGAAGCTGTACGGTCTGCGCCTGGATCAGGGGGAGCGCGGCGTAACCGCCTCCGATGCTGAATAGGCCGATTTGACAGAAGCTCCAGAATAGGGCGGCGTAGCTCATGGCTGCTCCCTCCTTTCCCGGCGGTAGCGTACATAAGCCCGGGCTGCGCCCAGAAACCCGCTGGCCAGTATGATCCAGACCACGTTGATGCCCAGCCAGTAGGTCGCGAGGAAGGCGCCCACCATGATGCCGATGGAGAGGAGGCTTTTGCTCCGGAGTACCTGCCAACCCATCTGGAGCACGACGTCGGCGATGACTGCGGCTACCCCGGCCTGCATGCCTTTGAGGACAGCGGCCACAATGAGATTGCTGCGGAAGGCGTCATAGCAGAGAGAAATGATGGAGAGGATGACCATAGGCGGCAGGATGGTTCCTGCAATGGCGGCCAGTGTGCCGGCTATACCGGCTACGCGGTAGCCCAGCAGAATAGAAGCATTGACGGCAACGGCTCCGGGAGCAGATTGGGCGATGGCCGCCAAATTGAGCATTTCTTCCTCCGGAAGATAGCCTAGACGGTCTACAAATTGACGCTTCATGAGGGGGATGATGACAAAACCGCCTCCAAAGGTGCAGGCGCTGAGGGTTAACGTGCTGGTAAAGAGCTGGCCCAGCTTGCGTGCTTGGATAGGCATAGGAAGGCCTCCTTTCCTTCCCAGTGTATGCCTTGCCAAAGGATATGTAAAATAGTATAATGCAATAAAATATATAGGTGTAAACCTATAGGAGGACGCCATGACACTGCGGCATATGCGGATATTTTTAGCAGTCTGTCAGCAGGGTGGGGTGACGGCTGCGGCCAGGGCTATGTATATGGCCCAGCCATCGGTGAGCCAAGCACTGCGGGAACTGGAGGACTACTACGGGGTGCGCCTCTTTGACCGTATGGGCGGGCGGCTGCATCTGACGGATACCGGTCGGCTTTTTCGGACCTATGCCAGCCACATTACCCAGCTTTTTGATGAGTTGGAGCAGAGCATGAAAAACGGCGACCAGGCGGGACTCTTGCGGGTGGGGGCCAGCATTACCACGGGCAATGTGTTGCTGCCCCGGTGTGTAGAGGACTTTGGCCGGCAGCGTCCGGGGATCCGGGTGCAGGCGGTTGTTGACAGTACGGGCAGCCTGGAGGCACGTATTCTGGATAATACGCTGGATCTGGCTATGGTGGAAGGACCTGTGCACAGCCCTAACATTTTGCAGGATGCTTTTCTGGAAGACACGCTGGCCTTGATGTGCGGTCCGTCCCATCCCTTGGCAGGGAGAGAGACGCTTTCTCTGCAGGATTTGGCTGGGGAGGATTTTCTGCTGCGGGAGCGCGACAGCGCGGTCCGGGCCAGTTTTGACAGCCTGATGGAACTGGCGGGTCTGCGGATCACACCGCTGTGGCAGAGCGCTAGTACGCAGGCTTTGGTGCGCGGCGTAGAGCGAGGCCTGGGGATTTCATTGTTCCCCTGCCATTTGGTACGGGTGGAATTGGAACAAGGACGGCTGCTTCGCTTGCCGCTTCCCCCGGTGCGGCGGCAGTTTTCCTTGATTTACCACAAAAACAAGTTCCTTACCCCTGCGGCGCAGGTGTTTATGGCGGTCTGCCGGGAATGCGCGAAGACCCTGGCGGCAGAGGGAGGGGAATAGGACCCCGAGCGTGGGTCAGGCTTCTTTTCCGGCAGAACGGGCCGCGCTGGGGAAGCGCCTGCGCCCACAAAAAAAGGCACGCTGCAAATGCTTATGCTTGCAGCGCGCCCTTTTCTATGCAGGAGAGTCTCCAGCCTTAGCCCTCCATCTTAAAACGGATGACCCCGCAGTCCCACATAGCCCAGATGCCGTGCTTCTCGTCGCCATTGCGGACGTGATCCACCACATAGCGGCCTTCTTCATCAAAGTGACCTTCGGTGAGATCCAGTACGCTCATGTTGCTGGCCTGGTGCTCCACCGAGATCAGGGAAATGGGATAGTGGCCGTCTGCCGGTTCAGGACGCTCGAAGAAAAGGCGGATTAGGTGTCCGACCAGGTAATAGTAGCCGTCTTCTCCGATCAGGAGAATCCCCCGGCCCTTTTCTCCGTCGTTTTCGAAGGTATGCACCCCTTCCTGGAATTCCGGCTTGTAGTGGCGGCGGTCCTTGGCGCCCCAGCCGAAACCGGGTCCGTTGTAGGATACGCGAATCTTCCAGCCATCGTAGCGGAAGAGCTGCCCCAGCGCCCCCAGTTCCTGCACAATGGAGATAGCCTTCCCGGCTTGGCATGCCTGAGGCAGCACGGGCATGATGGCAGACAGCATGTGCATGGAGTGCATCATGGGCTTGGCCCGGTCGTGTACCTCGCCATCGGGGCCCAGCACGCCTTCGGTGGCAAAGATGTGGTAGCCGATAGCGCCCTTGTCCACAATGGCGTAGAACATTTCACTGGCATTGAGGGCTGCTGCGTGGGATTCGGGAACATACAGGGGCCAGCCTTCCTTCGTTTTGGTGCTGTACAGGTCGGTGACATCCCGGTGCATGGAGGCAAAGTTCTTGTAATTGTCCGGACAGATGGCATCCAAGGCGTCTGCCTGGGCGTACCAGATATCCAGCACCTTGCTCACCGCGCCGCCGGCAGGATAGTCCACCCCGGCCAGATCCCAGCCCATGGGCTTGCTTCCGCCGTCCAGCCATACGTTGATGTAGAGGAAGAGGTCATAGACCTCCTTGCCGGCTTTGGCGATGCCGTTGATATAGCGGCATAGGGCGTTGGCCTCACAGGCTTCGGCGCCGAAGTCACCGAAAACTTCCGCCCAGGTTCCCTGGGGAGCGCTGCCTGCCTTCCGATGGAAGTCCGCCAATTTGCTTTCAGGATGGGCCGCTATATAGTCCAGCAGCACCTGAGGTACGTTGCTCTCGTAATCCTTCTGGCCTAGGGGAGAGAAGTCCCGCTTGGTGGGGCCGACGATCCCGGGTTCGTTTTCCACTTGCACGGCGATGACCGTCTGTGTATCCCCATCGTATTCCTTCAGCAGGCGCATGAAGGCGATGAAGGCCTTCTTGTCGGCTTCCTGATTCACCGTGCTGTGGCAGGAGAGGACTCCCAGCTCCGAACCGTCACGGCACATGCTCCGCTGAAATCGGGCGCGGTCGCACTTGACCCAGTTGGGGGTATATTCCATGTTGCCGTTCTTCCACGATCCGAACCATAGGAAGATCAAGTGCATTTTCTCAATGCGGGCTAGATCGATGATGTCCGTTACATACTTGGTGTTAAACTTCCCCTCTGTAGGCTCGAAGGCGTGCCAGCAGATAGGGGTGGCCACGGTATTGCCGCCCAGTTTGCGCACGCTCTCGAAGGCTAGGGGCATATCGGCAAGGACATAGCTGGTGGAGTTGTAGGTCTGTCCGCCTAGGGAGAAGAAGGGGACGCCCTGAACAGTAAACTGGCTGTGCTTCATGGCAGATACCTCGCTTTAATTTATTTAAAACTATAATATATAGTATATACCCATGAAGGCTGTTTTCCCATAGACGATGGTGTCGGTTTTGACGGTTATTTTCCCCATGGATGCAGGATGTCAAAGACAGTCTTTGGTGTGTGCGGTGGTGGTTGCAATGGCAAGAAAGACTGGTGCTGCGCAGATGCGGCAGCCGGAAGCAGCACATGCTTGCGGCATGCGAAAGGCCGGCGCAACCGCGCCGGCCTTAGTTTGCTGCTGTGGGGAAGCGGGAATTATCCCTGCATGCCAAACATTTTTTCCTTCAGGTCCAGATAGTACAGGTAGTCCTCGGGCTTGACATTGGGCGGGCAGCGATGGTCACAGAAGGGAATGTAGCCGCCCCGGGCTACGTACTTTTCCAGGCTCTCCAGGTAAGCCTTGATGGCCTCTTTGCCGGCGCCCAATTGGATCTTGTCTACGCCGCCCATGATGCGCAGGCGCCCCTCGTACTGGTCCAGCAGCTCACCGGGGTGGGCACAGCCATTGACTTCGAAGGGGAAGAGGCAGTTGATGCCGCCCTCCATCATGTAGGGGAGGATGGGCCTTACATCGCCATCGCAGTCGGTATACCAGATGTCAATGCCATAGGCTTGGAGCTTCTTGTGGATTCGCTTGTAGCGGGGGGTGACCACGTCGCGGAAGAAAGGCACCGACACGATGGGCCCATTTTTGAAGCAGATATCCTCCCAGCCGCTGGCGAAGTCGAACTGAAAGTGGGGCAAAAGCTGATCCAGGCTGAATTCCACCAGCTGACAGACGGTCTCCACCATGTCCTCCACCATCTCGGGGTAGTCGTAGCAGGCATAGGCCAGCCCCTCGAAGGTCAGCATATCCCGGATCCGCCCGATCATGGATCCGCAGTCAATCCCTAGCGGGTAGTCCCGGTCATCGGGGTGCTGCGCCTTAAGGGAGGCTACATCAATGATGCGTGCGGGGTTTCGGACGTCAAAGCGCTCTTCCTTAACCTTGGCCCAGTCTTCCGGGGTTACGATGGAGGACTTAATGTAGTGGGGAATGGTGTCATGTCCGTCAATGGGGACCTCGGCATAGAGACCGTCGCCGTTGATGAGGATCCGCTTATCCCCGCGGCGCTCCACCTCCCGGCTTTCGAAGGCTGGGGCCATGAACCAATTGCCTCCAATGGTGGCAATGGGATCAAAGGAAAAGAACAGGTCGGCCTCGTGGTTGTTGGTGATGCCATTGTCACGGAAGAGGGGCCACTCCTGGAAGTTTTCGTTCCAGTAGCCAAACTCCATGTTGAAGCAGCGGTCAACGCTCTGGAAATGCATCTGGCGATTAAAACGCTCTCGGGCGGTCATGGTACCCTTCCAAGGGGGACGGATGGGGATGATGGTCTTGGTCATGGCATACTACCTCTCTGTCGATGGTGGCAGCCGCCGAAGGCGGCACCGGGAAGTTTGAAGACGGGTAAAAATCGTGCATACCGATGCGGCTGTGCTCTCGGAAATGTCTAAGGCCGAGGCGGGCAGATACGTACCGGATTACCTCTATATCTTACCCGGAAAGACAGGCTGCAGAGAAGAAAGGAACCTACAGCTTTCACTGCGTTACGCGTCTAAAGGCAAGATAAACGCGCCGGAAACCGATACGCAAAGAATGCTTGTGTATTGAGAATTTTGCAAAAGCCGCCAAATTCCGCGGCAGTTCGGGCTCCATTATTATATCGTAAAACCGCGGAGCGAGCTCTGCCAAACACGCTATCATCGTATAGCAAATCCTTGGGAAAAGCAAGGGCTCTGCTTTGCGAAGAAAAGGATTTTTTTGCAGTGATTTTAGGAGGCGAATCATGTCTAAAATGAGGCAGACGCGCGACGAGGCATTTGGAAAAATAGTTATAGCATTATAATCTATGCTTATACGGACGTATGTGGACTTTTTTTACTGTGTTATGGACGATAATGTGCAAAAACTGTAACAACATTGTAAAACAAAGCATCATTGTTCTATATTGACCGTCCATACACAGAATGATATAATCGTACCATTCATAAGCAACGGTTTCACGTTGAAGGCTGTACGGCTGTACGTTTCTGTGTTGTATAGCGGGGGACGTGGATGTATGTGTGGTGCGGCATTGGGGCCGTGCTATGCCAAATAAACAAGGAGGAGTAGGGGAATGAATATGACCCAATCAGCCAAGCCAGGGACCCTGCCGGTCCCGCCGAAAGTGAGGAAGCAAAGCGGCTGGTCAGGCTTCTGCAAGAACATGCGGCAAAACAAGCTGCTGCTCATTATGTGCCTGCCCGCTATCGTGTTTTTCTTCATTTTCAGCTATGTACCCATGCCGGGTATTTTCCTGGCCTTTGTTGACTACAAGTACAACCTGGGCATTCTGGGCATCTTCACCAGCCCGTTCGTCGGCTTCAAGAACTTTGAAGCGCTCATGGCCAATGGAAAGATCTGGATCCTGACCCGGAATACCGTATTGTACAACCTGGTCTTCCTCACCACCAGCAATATCATGCAGATTGCGGTGGCGCTGATGCTCAACGAGATCGCTAGCAGGTGGTTCCGCAAGGTCAGCCAGACCATCATGCTGCTGCCCCACTTCATTTCCTGGGTTGTGGTTGGCGTCTTTGCCGGCAGCCTCCTCAATACCGATAAGGGCATTATCAATAGCCTGATTCGCGCCAGCGGCGGCGAAGGCATTAACTTCTATGCCAACCCCGCATATTGGCCATGGATCCTGACATTTGTCAACCTGTGGAAGGGCATCGGCTACGGCTCCATCGTATACTTCGCGGCCATCATGGGCATCGATGCGGAGATCATGGAGGCGGCGGCCATCGACGGCGCCAACGCCTGGCAGCGGATCCGCCACATCATGCTTCCTCTGCTTAAGAACACGTTTATCATGTTGCTGCTCTTCTCGGTCGGCGGCATCCTGCGCGGTAACTTTGGTATGTTCTACAACATCGTTGGCGCATCCAACGCGGTGCTCCAGGATTCTACGGACATCATCGAGACCTTCGTGTTCCGCGCCCTGATGAATAACTTCAACTTCTCGCAAGGTTCGGCCGTCTCCCTCTATCAGTCGCTGTTTGGCTGCCTGCTGGTTATGGCCTCCAATGCGTTGGTACGCCGGCTTGAGCCCGATGCGGCGCTGTTCTAGGAAAGGAGAGTTTGGATTATGGCGAATGCAAGTGTGAAAGCTCCCGCACCGCCGCACATGCGGGCAAGGGTTCATGGAATCGATGACCGTTCTAGCATCGTGCTGAAGACCATTAGTTACATCTTCGTGTCGGTTTTCTCCATCCTATGTTTGGTTCCCTTCTGGCTCCTGGTGGTAGCTTCCTTCACCGCCGAGTCGGAGATCATCGTCAGCGGTTACGCCTTCTGGCCGGATACCATCAGCGGACGCGCCTACGAGATCCTCTTCCTGAGTCCGAAGAAGATTATCGGTTCCTACGTGGTGACCATCATCCTGACGGCGGTCGGTACCTTTGTCGGCTTGATCTGCACGGCCATGACCGGTTACGCGCTGCAGCGGCCCGACTTCGTTTACCGCAACCGCATCTCCCTGTACATCTACTTTACGACCCTGTTCAGCGGCGGTGTGGTGCCCTTCTACCTCCTGATCGTTGTAGGCTTCGGCTGGAAGGATAACTACCTGTCTATCTTGGTTCCCACCATCTTAAGCTCCTGGAATATCATCCTGATGAAAAACTTTACCCGGAGCATTCCGCACTCCATTACGGAGTCCGCGCTGATTGACGGCGCCAATGACTTCGTGATCTTCCTGAAGATCATTCTCCCCATGTCCGCCCCGTCGCTGGCGACGGTTGGACTGTTCATCGCCCTGGGCTACTGGAATGAGTGGTACAACGCCATGCTCTTCCTCACCCAGAAGACCACATACAAGCCCCTGCAGCTCTTCCTGTACGAGATCATCAACAAGGCCGCCGCGCTCCGTGACAGTGCCGCGCAGGCCAACGTACCCCCGCAGGATCTGCCGGGTGAGTCCCTCAAGATGGCCACCGCTGTGGTGGCGACCGGCCCGATCGTTCTGGTGTATCCCTTCATTCAGCGTTACTTCATCAAGGGTATCACCATCGGCGCCGTGAAAGGTTAGTGTGTCAGGCCTTCGGGCCTAGACATAGATAAAAGGAGGAGAAACCATGTCTAGCAACCTAAAGAAGACGTTGGTGTTGGTTCTCGCTCTGGTCATGATGTTCGGTATTCTTGCCGGATGCGCCCAGACCCCCAGCACCACTCCCGCTCCGGCTGACGACGCCACCGAAGCTCCGGCTGACGACGCGACGCCCGCTCCCGAGGGAGATGAGGAGGAGCCCCCGGCTGACGACGCCACTGAGGCGCCTGAGGACGGAGAGGAAGAGCCCGCTCCCGCCATCGACACCTCCGAGTTTGTGACCATCCAGCACGTGGTACTGGGCGATCCCGATGCCAACGGCAACTGGCAGGTTGTCCAGGAGGAGTGGAACAAGTATCTGGAAGAGAAGATCAACTGCCACATGGAACTGTACTGGACCGGTTGGACCGACTACCTGACCAAGTACAACCTGATGCTGGCCACCGGCGAGGAAATCGACCTGGTGGACACCGCCTCTGACTGGCTGGATATGTGGCCCAATGCTGCCAAGGGTGCTTGGCTGGTGCTGGATGACCTGATCCCCGTGTATGCTCCCTTGACTTGGGCTGAGATTCCCCAGGAGAACTGGGACCAGTGCAAGTACCAGGGCCAGATCATCTGCTTCCCTGAGGACTGCTATCCCCAGTGGGTTAACCACGGCATGATGTACCGCGGCGACTGGGCTGACGAAGCCGGCGTCCCCGACATCAATAGCTTCGACGAGCTCGAGGTTTACTACCAGTGGGTCGTGGACAACAAGAGCGCTGAGGGCGTTGTTCCTTGGAACGCCACCTTCACCTCCGGCACCGGCCTGATGGGCGGTATCCTGGAGGCTCAGGGTGTGCTGGGCGCTGATATGCCCGCCTCCCTCTACATCAAGAGCTATGACGAGCCCGATGTGGTCTATGCTCCTCTGATGGACACCGAGTTCATGACCGAGTTTGCTACCCGCATGAAGAAGTGGCAGGATAACGGCTACTTCCGCACCGACGTTCTCGTCGACTCCGGTATCGATAACCGTGCCCAGATGGAAGCTGGCCTGTCCGCCTCCGATCAGCACCACACCGAGACCTTCGTGGGTGAGCACATGACCATGGAGCGCAAGATCCCCGGTTCTGACCTGCGTTTCTTCGCCTGGTGTGAAGAGAGTGGCATCGTGATGCCGTACGCCATCACCCATGGTGCGACCTCCGTTTCCGTCCACTCCCCCAACCCCGAGCGCGCCATCATGGTCTACGAGATGCAGCGCCAGGATGAGACCTTCTTCCACTATCTGCAGTACGGCATTGAGGGCTGGCAGTATGTGATCAATGAGGATGGCCTCCGCGATGAGCCCGAAGGCTACAACCCCGATACCGATGGCTTTGCCTCCAACATCTGGGGCGGCCGTCCCGAGAAGTTCCTGATCCCCTCTGTCAAAGACTGGGACCAGAAGGACGCTGTCTATGACTACATGGCTTCCTTCTCCAAGCCCAACCTCTACGGTGGATGGGTGAAGGAGACCGAGTCCATCTCCGCTGAGATCGCCGCTGTCAACGAGGTTATTAACTCCAAGGTACCTGCCATTGCTGGCGGTGTTGTGACAGATATCCCCGCTGCCATCGAGGAGCTGCAGACCCAGCTGATTGCCGCTGGCTATCAGACCGTCATCGACAGCCTCCAGACGCAGCTGACTGAGTACATGGCTTCCAAGTAAGTCGGTGCTCCAAAGATGTAGCCAGCTAAGATAGGCTGAGGCCATTCCCTTCGGGGAATGGCCTTTTTGCATACTGGCTCGTGCCGACTGCAGTCCCCTTGGGAGCGCGGATTCGGGAACTTGTGGCAGCTTTTGCGTTGGGTATTCGCTTGGGTGAGCCAAGCGTACCAGAAGGATTGATATTTGCCGCGCTGTTGTGCCGGAATATGGGGCCAGCTGTTCCGAGTGGAGGCTCTCCGTATCCCTTGCCGCAGTTACGATTGCAAATTACCGCTGCGATGTCCCCTTTGCGTGTCCGGGATGTGGGTATAATTAGTACTTGCATCCCCTATAAGGTCATAGTATAATAAAATTATAGACGAGAGCATCTTAGGGTATCGGAGGGTGGCTGAAGATGTCGTTGGAAGTTCGTACCGAGCATTACCGCGTATTCTGCATGGTGGCGCATGAAGGCAGCTTTTCTGCTGCTGCCCGCCAGCTCTATATTTCCCAACCTGCGGTCAGCCAAGCCATTGCGCAGCTGGAGAAAGCGCTGGGGGTGGCGCTGCTGATTCGGACGCCCCGAGGGGTTCGCCTGACAGAGGAAGGGCAGACGCTGCTGGAGTATGTAGATCGAGCATTCCGGCTTATGAAGTCTGGACAAAAGAAGTTGGCCGAAATGCGATCGCTCCAGTTCGGCCGTGTAGCTATCGGCGCCAGCGATACCCTCTGTCGTTTCTTCTTAATGCCGTATTTGTCGAAATTCCATGAGATGCATCCGGATATTGCGCTGCAGATTACCAACTGCACCAGCCGGGAAACTTTAGAGCAGCTGCGTAGCGGCAATGTAGAACTGGGTTTCGTCAATCTTCCCCTGGATGAGGAAGGGTTCAATATGGAGCCGTGCTTCCCGGTGCATGACTGCTTCGTGGTGGGGGAGAAGTTCCGTTCCCTGCTGGATCACCCATTGACGCCCCAGGAAGTGGGTGAGCTTCCTTTAATGATGATTGAACGATCCAGCAATTCCCGCAAGTTTGTGGATGCCTGCTTTGTCCGGGAAGGTGTTACGCTGAAGCCGCAGATTGAATTGGAAAGTCACGAGCTGATTGCCGAGTTTGCCGTAATTGGGCTGGGAGTAGGCTGTGTAATGCGCGAATTTGTAGCTCGGGAGATCCAGGAAGGCAGGCTGTTTGAGCTCCCTATGACGCTGCAGCTACCAGCACGCTCCATTGGCATGGTGCGGTCTGAGGGAATCCCTCTTTCTACGGCAGCGGCTTCTTTTTGTCGCATGATTCAGCAGAAGGAAGCAGAGAGCCCTACAGCGGATATGCCATAACCAAATGGTGCAGATATGAGAGAAACCTTGTTCGGAAAAAAGCGCTTTCCGGCGTTGTATAGCCGGAAGGCGCTTTTTGCGGGCGTGTAGGCGTTAAACCTAGGAGGCGGGGGGACCGGCTTGAACCCATAAGCCCGCTCCAGCAGGGAATGCTGCATTTCTCCTTTGATCCACAACAGTACCATTTCCGCAAAGCTGGAAGAAATGGGGTTAACTAAAAAATACAAGATGTAGAGGAAACCTTTCTGGAAGTTTGTCAATGAAGCGGGATTCGATTAAGCCGTTGAGGATGTCTTTGAAGTAACGTAGAAATATTCCGTCGCTCTCACAGGAGAGGAGAAGGATGATAACTCGGATCTTTTTTCTGCGGATACTGAAGCAGATGGCACAGGAGAGACGCTTGGGTTGAAGTCCGTGGGCACGAATATGATCCATGGCAATCGTGTTTCTCAAAGACTGAGAAGCTGGCAGCTTGCGTTCAGCACCAAGTAAGGAAAAGGGTGCTTCCACCAATGAGACAGTGCGTTTTGCCCCAATCCTTGTGGCTTTTTATCTGTGCCAATCCTATGGCGCATCAAAGCATCAAAATGTTGCCGGGACAATACAAGTGCTAGAGTTTCCACAGAAGTGCCTCTTCCAAAGTCTCTGGAAAGTATGTTTTAGTTAGACCATCAACAAAGGCTGCCGGGAAACCGGCAGCCTTTGGCAAAGGAAAATGGCAGCAACTGCTTCACGTAAGGACGGCGCTTCATCCACATTGGGGGGGCGCCGGCCCTTTTATCTTAAGCGGATATCAATCCGGCGCGTTTTTCTATTCGTCATCCGGCTCGATGAGGCCGAGATCACCGTCATTGCGGCGGTAGAGTACACTGATCCTGTCCGTGGCGCTGTTTGTGAAGACAAAGAAGCTGTGACCCAGCAGCTCCATCTGAAGGATGGCCTCGTCCACGTCCAGAGGCTTGGTGGAGAATTTCTTGCGCTTGACGATGTGGAGCTCTTCCTCTGCCTCAACTTCGGGAAGGGAAGGATCCTCCAGGGAGCCGGCCTTCAGCCGCTTGCCCAGCTTGGTTTTGTGCTTGATGATCTGACGTTCCAGCTTTTCGGCAGCGCGATCGATGCAGGCGTACATGTCGTCTCCTGCTTCCTCGCCGCGAATGTAGCCGCCCTCGATGGGGATGGTGATCTCACAAATCTGGAGGTTTCTCGTGCAGGAGAAACGCACCTGCGCCACGGTTTCCGCCGGGAAGAACTTATCCAGTTTGCCAATTTTCTTCTCCAGTCGGCTGCGCAGGGAATCAGTCAACTCCATATGCCGAGTCATGATCGTGGTCTTCATGGGAATCCTCCTCTACGATATATTTACACCTGCCAGCAATATGGGTCCTGGTGGCGGTACACCAATATATTCGACTTGAGGCTATGAAATCCTTCCTCACTTTGCGAAGAACCTGTGAACGAAGCGGGAGGAAATCATGAACACCGCGATTGGGGCGGCTGGGCCCGAGGCTCCAGGGCTATCATCGGGTGCGCTTCCTTCGAACATCGAAGGGGTTCGATGCACAGGGGGGCGCCACGCGTCCCGAAAGCTTATGTTGGGGACACGGGACCGTTACCGCAGAGTTTTAGGCAGACGAAAGGGACCGCCATCCAGACGGCCCCTTTCAATTATGGGCGAGAAAACGAGACTACAGACGGCCAATGGCGCGAACGCGAATGATGCCGTCCACGCTGCGGATGGCTTCCAGGACGCTTTCCTCCGGCTGTTCGTCCAGGTCCAGCACGGTGTATCCGATGTCGCCGCGGGATTTATTGATCATGTTCTCGATATTGATGTGGGCGGCGGCCACAACGCCGGTCAGCTGGCTAATCATGTTGGGAATATTTTGGTGGATGGCGGTGATCCGGTAACCGGCTGTACGCGGCAGCGTGACGTCCGGAAAATTCACCGAGTGAACGATATCCCCGTGCTCCAGGAAGTCGCGGATCTGCTGCGAGACCATCGCGGCGCAGTTTTCCTCCGACTCCGGGGTGGAGGCGCCCAGGTGGGGAATGGGAATGACCCCAGGCTGGCCCAGAATCTGGTCATTGGGGAAATCCGTGACATAGCAACGAAGGTGTCCGGATTCCAAGGCGGCCAGGAGGGCATCATTGTCTACCAGCTCACCCCGGGAGAAATTCAGAAGCGCGGCGCCCTGCTTCATGGAAGCAAGCGTATCGGCGCCAAACATGCCCTTTGTCTGCTCCAGCAGAGGGAGGTGCAGGGTGACATAGTCGCACTGGGACAGCAGCTCGGTCAAATCATTGCAGCGGATGATGCGACGGGAGAGGGACCAAGCCGACTCGACAGAGATAAAGGGATCGTAGCCGATGACCTTCATTCCCAGGGAGGAGGCACTGTTTGCCACCAAGCCGCCGATGGCGCCCAGGCCCACGACGCCCAGCGTCTTTCCCAGGATTTCCGGCCCAACAAACTGGCTTTTTCCCTTTTCCACCAGCTTAGGCACATCGGCGCCCTTTCCCTTAAGGGACTGGGCCCAGGCGATGCCGTCTACAATCTTGCGGGAAGCCAGAAGCAGGGCGGCGATGATCAGCTCCTTGACGGCGTTGGCATTGGCGCCCGGGGTGTTAAACACCACGATGCCCTTGCTGGTGCAGGTATCAATGGGGATATTGTTGGTACCCGCGCCTGCGCGTCCGATGGCCAGGAGGGAATCCTCAAATGCGGTGCTGTGCAGGTCGGCGCTGCGAACCAGATAGGCATCGGCGGGAGCTGCGTCCATGGCGATATGGTAGCGTTCCTCGGGCATGGCTTCCTTAATGATGCCCGAGATGGCGTTCATTGTCTTAATCGTATACATTCCCGTTCCTCCTTACTGATTCCGCGCTTCGAAGTCCGCCATGAAGGCAATGAGCTTTTCGATTCCGGCCACAGGCATGGCGTTGTAGATGGAGGCGCGCATGCCGCCCACGCTGCGATGTCCCTTCAAATTGACGAGACCCTCCGCAGCGGCTTCCTTGACGAAGAGGGCGTCCAGTTCAGGGGTGGGGGAGGTAAAGGTTACGTTCATGATGGAGCGGCTCTCCGGAGAGACGGGATTGTGGAAGAACGAAGAGGCGTCTAGGGCGTCATAGAGCATTTGGGCCTTCTTAACGTTGATGGCTTCCATGGCCTTCAGTCCCCCCATATCCTGCAGCCACTGGAAGGTCAGTCCCGCCATATAGATGGCAAAGCAGGGCGGGGTATTGTACATGGAGCCGTTCTTGTTCATCAGCTTATAGTTGAGCATGGCGGGGAGGCTGTCCTGGCTGCGTTCCAGCAGATCCTCTCGGATAATGACCAGCGTCAATCCCGCGGGGCCGATATTCTTCTGCGCGCCGGCGTAGATCAGGCCGAATTGGCTCACATCATAGGGGCGGGAAAGGATGCAGCTGCTCATATCGGCAATCAGGGGCACATCTCCCGTCTGGGGCAGCGTGGGGAAGTGGGTACCGTAGATGGTATTGTTCAACGTGATGTGGAAGAAGTCCGCCGTGGGATTGAAGGTGGTGGCATCCCAGGCGGGAATATGATCATAGGAGGAGTCCTTGGAAGAGGCCACCTCGTGGATTTCCACATATTTCTGTGCTTCTTTGATGAAGAGGTTGGCAAAGTTCCCCGAATTAATGGCGTCGGCCTTCCCCGTGACCCGAAGGTTCATTGGCGCCATGGCGAACTGCAGCGACGCGCCGCCCTGCAGGAAGAGAACCCGGTAATTGTCAGGGATGGACATCAGGGAACGCAGATCGGCTTCCGCTTTCTCGATGATGGCCTCAAAGGCCTTACTTCGATGGCTCATCTCCATCACGGACATGCCAGCGGTACCGTAGCTGACCAAATCCGCCTGGGCCTTCTCCAGTACGGGGAGAGGAAGCGTCGAGGGGCCTGCCGAGAAATTGAATACACGTTCCATAATTGACCTCCGTTCATGATTGTGATCAAAATAACACAATAGATGATTTATTACTTTAGCACGGTTGGAGAGGGTTGGCAAGGCCCTCACGGGAATTTTCTGTAAAATTGTATACAAAATCCTATGAGATAGCGCTGCCAAACAGACCTTTTTCCCATTGGGTAGCAGTTTGTGAAAAAAACTCCGCCCCGCAAAGGAGGCGGAGCGGAGGAAAGGAGGGGGATCGCAGGAAAGACAGAGGCCGATGCCTCAGTCCTTTATTGGCAGCACTTCCGTGCGAAGCATCCCGGGGCCGCCATGACCCGGTAGGTCTCTTCGGACTGGGCGGCGTGGCAGGAAGAGCAGGAGCATGCGCAGCTGCTGCCGCAGGAAGTCCCCGGTGTGCCGGAGCAGGATTCATAGCCCGGACAGAGTCCTACGGATTCTACCGAGCCCAGCTGGCAGGGGATCTCATCGAAGCTGGCACAGGGGGTGCAGGCGTTGGGGCAGAGGCCTGCGTAGCCTGCCTGGGAGCCTAGTTTGCAAGGAATCTCGTCAAAGGTAGCGCAAGGGGTGGGCGCATTGGGGCAGAGCGCGACCGAACCGCTGGAGCAGCCCAGCTGGCACGGAATATGGGGGTATAGGGTGGGATGGGATTGAATAATCATGGTGATGACCTCCTTTAGTGTCTCCACTATAGTGTATGTGATAAGGGATGCATAGGTTCATACAGGGTAAAAGAGGGATCAATATGATTTTGAAGAATATATATAGTAACATCTTGCACAAAAAGGGGGAGCGCGGCTATGGAATATGATGGCCAGCGGCGCGAGGATGCGCCAAAGGAGGCGAAATTCTTGCAAACCTGCACTGGGGAGTTGTCCCCGGCCGGCAGCACTCCCCATGCGGTACAGTCCGAAAATTCGCCCCAGCGTGCCCGGTGGACGGCGCTGTGCCGCCATGCCCAGGCGGATGCCATCTGCCGCGGAGACTGGGCTGCCGCCCAGGTTTGGGCGCGGCGGGAGCTGGACGCCTTGGAACTCGACGAGAGGCCGGATCCCCCCCAGCTGGCCCGGCTCTATCGCCGTCTCGGCCAGCTTTCTTCCCGGCAGGGAAATATGGCCGAGGCACTGTCCTGGTACCAAAGGCTGCTGGAGCGACACTTGGCATCTCTTCGGGAAGGAAAGCCCCTGGAGAACTGGATCAGTGACTGGGGCGTTTACCTGGTGCTCTTGGGGCGTGATGCGCCGGTACGGCCGGAGGATGTGGCGTATTGGGCCCAGGAGCTGGAGTGCGTCCTGCCGGGGGAGGATCCCAGGCTTTTGCGGGCTTGGGAGGATGTGGGCTACGCCTGCCTCCGGGGGGAGGACGCCGCAGGAGCTGTGGCCGCGCTGCGCCGGGTGCTGCGGGACGGACCGCAGCCTGGCTTTTTGCCCATGCGGACCTATCACGCGCTGGGCGTCGCCTACGGGAGGCTGGGCCGGCATCAGGAGGCCATTGATGCCTTTGCCCAATGCGTGAAAACGGCCCAGCAGGCTGGACGCGGAGAGCATGTTATGGTGGGGGATGCCATGGTCCGTACAGCCATGGCGCTGGAGCATTTGAACCGGCTTCTGGAGGCCGCTCGGGTGATGGAAGCGGTGCTGGCACGGCCCACATTGGCCAAGCAGACCCCGCGGGAGCGTGCCATCATCTACAATGTCGCGGGGCGTATAGAACGCCGGCTGGGCCGGCATGACCGCGCCTTGGAGCGCTACCGGCAGGCACTGCGGGAACAGGGAGAAGGCCTGGGGGCCGTCCGGGCAGATATCCTGGTGGGTATGGCATATTCGCTGGAGGAATTGGGAAAGACGGAGGATGCACTGGGGGCTTTGGTGGAAGCTCGGAGATGGGAAGTTTCTCGGCATGGAGAGAGTAGCGCAGCTTCGGCGGAGGCATGCCGAAGGATTCACGGCCTGCTGTCCAGAATGGGCCGTCCGGAGGACGCGGTCATGTGGTGCGAACGGGAGCTGCAGGCTTACGAGGATATGAAGGAGCGCGGCGTACCTTATGTGCGTGCACTGCATGCCCGGGCGCAGTACCTGGAGCAGGCCGAACGCTTCCGGGAGGCGGCGGAGGCGTGTGAAGCGGCGGCCGCCGCAGACCTGGTGCGGGAGGCGGCAGGATCGGAGGAAACGATGACCATGCTTTTCCGGAAGGCGCTTTGCCAGCTTCGGGTGCCTGAGGATGGATCCGAAGTGGTCAAGACGATGGAGCGGGTTATGGCGCTGGCAGAGGCGCATTTGGATCCAGACAGTTCCCAGTGGAGCGGGATCCTGGAGACCCTGGCCATGGCCCTGGAGAAAGCCGGGCGGAACGACGAGGCGCTGGACTGCCTGCGGCGCCTGGTGGAAAGGCACGATCCGGAGTGGGAGAAAGACCCCATCATGCCGGCGCTGGCATACCATAAGATGGCGAACATGCTCCAAAGGCAGGGGGATCTGCAGCAGGCGCGGCAGTGTCTGCTCCAGAGCTTGGCTATGATGCAGAAAACCAGCGGCTATGACCGGGAATGGGCCATGACGCTGAAAAAGCTGGGATACCTCTCCATCCGCCTGAAGGCGCTGCCGTTGGCGCGGAGCTACTTTATTCAGGGCGCGGCGCTCTGCCAGAATCGGAATCTGCAGGAGGATTCTCTCTATACTGACCTGCTTCGGGGGCTGGGGCAGGTTGACTTCATGCTGCAAAACTACGTCTCTTCTCGAGGAGCGCTGGAACGGGCGCGGGATCTGGCCATCAGCCAAGGGGACGAGGAGAAGCTCGCCTCGGTGTTCTTGGAATTGGCCGAGACCCTAGGCGCCATGGGCGAGGGGGAAGAGGCGGTAGAGACCGCACGGCAGGGCCTGCGGCTGCGGCAGCGGCGGTTTCCCCTGCGGCACATGCTGGTGGGAACCGCTTGGAATACCCTGGGCCGGGTAGCCTATGGGGCAGGCCTTCTGGAGGAGGCGCTGCATGCCTATCATCGGGCTGCCCAATGCCTCCAAAGCCTGGAGGAGCGGCCGGAGATCATGCTGGGGGATATTGCCTTCAGCGCCGCCATGATTTACCGGCGGAGAGAGGAGTGGAGCAAGGCGCGGGAAGAGCTTCGCGCTGCGTGGGAGGCTTATGAACGGCGGCTGGGTATGCAGGAGAAGACGGCGGTCACTATGCTTGCCCTGGCGGAGATGCTGATCATTGAGAACCAAGGGGATCCGGAGACGGACGAATTGCTGGACCGAGTGGAGGCGTATTGGGGACAGAAAGAGGTTCGCCACCGGCTGCTGGAGATCCACCTGCTGCGAGGCCTGCTGCTGCGGGAACGCGGCGACCTTGCCGGCGCACGGGAGCAGTTCTATGAGGCGCTTGCCATCTGCAGCCAACAGCCTGAGCGGTTTGCGGACCAGGCCCAGCGCGTGGAGGGGCTGCTGCGGGAACTAGAGCAGTCCATACCCCCAGTGCGCAAGGCCAAAATTCTGTTATTCCCCGGCACACGGGAGCTGGAGTGAAAGGAGAGCGTCATGATTCCTCATGGGATTTATCCCACGATGATTACTCCCTTTACCCGGGAGGATACCCTGGACTGGGCCGCTATCGGCCCCATGGTGGACTGGTATGTTCGGGAAGGAGTGCATGGCATTTTTGCCGTATGCCAAAGCAGCGAGATGTTCTTCCTCAGCCGGGAGGAGAGGCTCCGCCTGGCGCGGGCGGTTGTGGAGGCAGCAGCCGGCCGGGTGGCGGTGGTGGCCTCGGGCCACGTGGCGGACGGCCTGCAGGAGCAGATTGAGGATATTCGCGCCATGGCTGACACAGGCGTGGCGGCTGTGGTGTTGGTGAGCAATCGCCTGGCCCCGCTGGATGCCGGAGACGAAGTATTCCGGGCCAATGCCCAGCGTATTCTGGAGGCAGTGCCCGATGTGGAACTGGGGATTTACGAGTGCCCTTACCCGTATAAGCGCCTTCTCAGCCTGGAGACGCTGGCCTGGTGTGCCCAGACCGGCCGGTTCTCTTTCTTTAAGGATACCTGCTGTGATGCGGAGCTGATTTCCCAACGCCTTCGGGTGCTGGAGGGGACGGGCATGGCGCTTTTCAATGCCAACAGCGCCACCCTGGGAGAGACGCTGGCCATGGGATGCGCAGGCTTCTCCGGGGTGATGGCCAATTTCCATCCCGCACTGTACCGGGCTCTTTGGGATCGCCGACTCGAGAGGGGAGCCGTGTATGAGGATTTGGCTGCTCTTTTGTCGGTGCTTTCGGGCGTGGAGCGGGGAAGTTATCCGGCCAACGCCAAATATCATATGTCGCTGACGGCGACCCCTATGGGGACGCGCACCCGCAGCCTGGGGCTGGACGAGCTCCCGCTGCTCCAGCGCAGGGAGATGGAGGACCTGCTGCGGGTGGAGAGGGCTGCCATGACGCAGCTGCTGCCATAGGCCCCGCACCCGGTGGAAACCGGGGGAATCGGGCGGACGCCCGGCTTTGTGAGAACGGCAGGCATACAGCCTCTGCCAATAAAAAAAGGGCCGCATGGTTTTCCATGCGGCCCACGTGTTTCTAGCTACGGGGCGGGGGTCGGGGTGGTGTCAGGAACCGGGGGGAAGTTCACCACCGTGTCAAAGATGGCCACTTCGTCATTTACTGTAGGCAGCTGGGTGAGATCCATGGATAGATTGGCGTCGTCAAGATCCACGCGTACGGCCACGCCGCCCTTCTCGGCGGGAAGCAGTGTGCCGGCGTCGAAGGCCAGTACGATGCCATCTTCATCCAAGTAGAAGTTCTGCACGGCGCTGATTAGATCCTGACTGGGATCCAGCGTGATGTCCAGTTCCGTCTCTACCTCGGCGCGGATAGACGTCTCCAGGGAGTCAATGGTATCCGGGCCGGAGATATCGGACAGGGTAACCATGGTACGGCTGTTGAGGTCGGCCATATAGGTGTGGTAAATCACCTGCTTTTTGCCGTTAACGTCCACGTCATCCCGGGCTACGATGACGGCGTAGTCGGTGGTCATGCTGATCACCTCGTAATCCATCTTCACGGTCATATATCCGTTTTCAGGAGCCAGGGCATTAATCTGGTTCCGGTAGGCAGAGGCCCGGCTGGAGGTAACGGTATTGATGGCGTCATTGAGGAACCGAGTTACATCCGCATTCCCCGAACCGAAGGAGGGACAGACAGCGGTCAGCGACCGGTCGCCGCCCCAGCCGCCAGCAGGAGGCGTTTGATCCGAGGTCCAGATGATGTGGTACCGGCTTACTGTGGGAGGTTGGGAAAGTCCCGGAGTCGGCGTGGGCACGGGGGTAGCCGTAGGCGCCAGCGTGGGCGTAGGTGTGGGCGCCGGCGTAGGCGTGGGCGTAGGCGCCAGCGTGGGCGTAGCGGTGGGCCTGACCGTGGGCGTAGCGGTGGGCCTGGCCGTAGGCTTTGCGGTGGGCTTAGCCGTAGGCTTTGCGGTGGGTTTGGCCGTAGGCTTTGCGGTGGGTTTGGCCGTAGGCTTCGCGGTGGGCTTGGCCGTGGGCTTCGCGGTGGCTTCCGCCGTGGGGGTAACCGTGGGCGTAGCAGACGGCATCAAAGTGGGCGTGGCCGTAGGCGTAGCAGAAGGCGACGGCGATGGGGAAAGCGTGGGGGAAGCGGTGGGCACGATAACCACCGGGGTTCCGCTGGGCGCTGGCGGGGTGCTCGCAGGCTGGGGCAGAGCCAGCCAAATGCCACAGCCAATGAGCGCTGCCGCTATTACGCCAATGCCTGTATAGAGGGCAATTTGGCGGCGGCGGCGCTGGGTGCGGAGCGAATTCACGTAGGAGGAGGTGTACATAACCTCCGAATCATCCCCCTGGGGCATGCCGCACTGGGGGCATACCAGGTCGCCCTTGGGGATATTGGCGCCGCAATTCTTACAAGTCATGGTATTCTCCTTCAATCCTTCCCACCCCGGCCATTCCGGGGCGAATGTTGGGTGCCGGACCCGGCCCTTGATGTATGTCGATATTATAACCAATCATTACAGATTTGTAAACAGATTCAGCCAATTTTTTTAAAAATATGACATAGTTTCTGGGTTCTTCCAGAAGATAGGACGAGAGAGCGCAGCGCGGGGGGGGGGAAGGCGGCCCCTGGGGCGGGGCAAGGAAGGCCGGTTTTCGGGCATACTGGGGAGTGCCGGAGGAATTTGCCGGGGAATTCTTGCGCATGCCGGGGAAGCGTGGTATTCTGTGTTCTATACAAGCGACAGGAGAGGAGGGCTTCCCGATGAAGGTGCTGCTGGTGGCTGATGAAGAGAACGCGTACATCTGGGATCACTTTGATCGAAGCGCTTTTCGCGGGGTGGAGCTGATTATCTCCTGTGGGGATCTCAAGCGGGAGTACCTCAACTTCCTGGTAACGATGATTCCGGCGCCGCTGATCTACGTCCCGGGCAATCATGACGGTGACTTTTTGCGGGATCCTCCCGCCGGCTGCTTTGATCTGGAAAAGCGGATGTTTGTGTATAAAGGGCTGCGTTTTTTGGGCTTCGGCGGCGCGAAGAGTCCGCAGAACCGGCCCTGCCACTATACGGAGAACCAAATGCGGTGGCGGATCCATAAGCGTCGTCCAGAGATCCTGTTGCACAGGGGATTTGACATTTTGGTGACCCATGCGCCGGCGCGGGGCCTGGGGGACGGCACCGATGTTTTTCACCAGGGCTTCTCCGTCTACCGGGAAATGATCGAGCGGTACAATCCTCTTTACTTTATCCACGGGCACCAGCATCTGACCTACAATGCCATGCAGAAGCGCATTCTGCACCACGGGGAGACCACCATCATCAACGCCTATAACTACCATATTCTGGAAATAGAGCCCCCGGTCCAGAGTCGGGGCGGGTGGTGGAACCGTTCCTCATTTTGACGGGAAACGTCTGCCAAAAGTTGCCTGGTCTGGGCAAAAAGCCCTGAGCGGAGGATCGAAATCCTCGGGAGAAGGGGCAGAAACCATAGAAAAACCGCCCCGGGCAGATTGTGGGTTTGCCCGGGGCGGTTTGGAATTAGGGAAGGCGCCGCCTATCGCCGGATTAGCGGCCAAACAGATTGGCGAACCATTGCCCGATATTGACAAAGAACTGGGTTACCCGGGCAAAGAAGCCCTGGGTGGCCTTTCCGGCATCCTCCAGTCCCTGAAGGGTCTGCTGCAGGTTGGTCAGCTGGTTGGCCAGTTTCTGGGGGTCCAGATCCAGCTGGGCCAAGCGCTGCATCAGGGAGAGGATCTGCTCTACCTGCTCGTCGGTGAGGGTGATATTCTGGCTGGCGGCGATATCCCGGATGGACTGGCGGATGGAATCGGGGTCGGTGATGGCCTTATCCAGCACGGTGGCCTTGATTTCGGCGATCAAGGCGGCGGCCTCGTCGCTGCCCAGGTAGTCTGCCAGGTCAGCGGTGGTGATCAGCTCCTGCCCGGCCACTGACTTGGCTTCGGGCTCAAGCTCCTCGCCCACCATGGTTTCATAGGCCTTATAAATGCCGGCCAGGGCGGCGGTGCCCGAAACCTTGGTGGGGGCGGCCACGGTGACGTAGGCGTTTTCGATGCCGGCGGTAATCATGGCGTTGGTGTACATGGCCGAGGTGACGTAGGTGATGTTGTGGGTCTCCACCTGGATGCCCTCGGTGGAGGCACCCTGCTCGATGTAAACCGAGGAGAGAGAACGGCTGCCGATCTTATCGGCGGAGATGTAGTCGCCCAGGAGGCTGCGCTCATCCTCGATGGTAACATTGACAATGCCAATGGCTTCGGCTTCCTCATAGGTCAAGCCCATCAGGTCCAGCACCGTAGTCTTCTGGGAAGCGGACAGGTCGTTGCCCAGGCAGACGATCTCGGTATACTCGGCATCGGCGCGGGCGACTCCCGCGCCCATGAGCGCCATGACGGCGGTGAGAACCGCCAGCGCCAGGGCGCGGCGGCGTATTTTTTGTTTCATAGCATAGGCTCCTTTCTTGGGTAGCCGGACTGGCCGGCTGTCGCAAGTAGTATGCCACGTTTTGGCCGGCATTGCAACCGGGTGGGCATTTTTACCTCTTAGACGCCAGAAAAACCTAAAAGTTCCGCGGCGGTGCCTATGGTTCGCGGAGCGGGGTCCCTTGCATGTTGGGAAAGGCCATGGTAGTATTAGGTAAATACCTTTGGGTGGGAGGGCTGCCGTATGGAGGAGATTTTGCTGTCGGGCGAATACTACATGAGCGCCCGTAAGCTGGGTATGCGGGAGTATAATCAACGGGTTTCCCGGGGGGAATCGGGCTACCTGCGGTGCCTGGATGACATCTATACCCAGGTGGAGATTACTGCCGAAATCCGCATCCCTTCCCGTGAGATCCCCCTCTCTAAAATTGTAGGTACCTATGCCATGGGCAGGACCCAGTCCTTTGCCGCCAATTTTATGCCCTTGGCCGATCCCAAGACCGAGTTTGCCAATAAGTGGATGGCCCTCTGCCGGGCGCATATGAACGAAGGTATCCAGCATCCCATCAAGGTTATGGAGTTCCTGGGTGAGTACTACGTGATGGAGGGGAACAAGCGGG
Organism: uncultured Christensenellaceae bacterium; assembly: GCA_944376795.1. Classification (GTDB taxonomy): domain Bacteria; phylum Bacillota; class Clostridia; order Christensenellales; family UMGS416; genus CALWDW01. The sequence continues at coordinate 12,878 of CALWDW010000060.1, read as the reverse complement.
TCAGCGTCATGAAATACTTTGGCGCGTACTCCATTTTGGCGGATATCACCCGGCTTATGCCCCAGTACGATTACAAGGACCCCAAGATACGCCTCTATTATGAGTTTCTCAAGTATGACAAGACCGCGCCCTTTGGGGATATTGATGTCAAGCGGGTGGGCACCTATCCTCGCCTGCTGAAGCTGCACGAAAAGTACCTGCAGGGGCTGGACGAAGAAGCGCGTAAGACGCTGGATGCCCGGGGGACTTACCTGGATTTTGCACAGGTCTTTGAGCAGGGCCGCTACGGGGAGTATGGCATCGGTGCGGGGGACGCTTTCACCGAGTATGCCGGCCTGTATGGTTTTCCCTATGGATTGCCCCTGCATCAGCTGCAGGAGAAGCTCAAGAATTTTGTTCCCCAGATGAAGCTCCTGGCCAAGGGAGAGGAGCCCAACATCACCATCGTGGACGGCGATGACGACCGGCGGGCCGCCGCTATCCAGCGCCTGCTCAATTGGCGTAAGCGGCTCCGGGTGGGCTTTGCCTACTCCAGCGGCGTGGAAGGGATGACATGGAGCCATGCCCATGAACTGGGACGCCAGGCGGTGCAGGAGTACTTTGGCGACCGGGTGGAGACGGTCTACCGGGATCATCTCTATGACGGCGGCGATGCCTACGCCAAGATGGAAGAGATGGCGCTGGAGGGGCTGGATATCCTCTTTGTCACAAGCCAAGTGCTGGCCGACGATGCGCTGAAGATTGCGTTGGCCTATCCCAAAATGGTGGTTTTTCTCTGCTCCCGGCGGCAGACCAACCGGGTGCTGAACACCTACTTTGGCCGCTACTATGAGCCGGCCTTCCTGTGCGGCATGGTGGCGGGAATGATGACCCAGACCGATAAGGTGGGCTATATCACCCCCAGCCTGGGCGTGCTCACCAGCACCGCCGATGTCAATGCCTATGCCTTGGGGGCCCAGATGGTCAATCCCCGGGTGCAGGTGATCACCCATGGGATTGCTGCCAGCCGCCCCCTGGCACAGAACCGGTTGGCGGCCTTTACCCTGGCCCGGGAGGGCGTGGATATCCTGATAGCCCAGCGGGCGCTTTCCGATGGGTTTATGGTCAATACCAAGCTGGGGACCTTTTCCTTCCTCTGCACGGTGAATGGTCAAGGGATCCCCCAGCAGTACCTGGCGGCTCCCTTGTGGAACTGGGGCCTCTTTTACCGGCATATCATCCAGGGGATCATGGACGGCACGCTGGACGTCATGCATGCCCTCTATCCCGAGGGAGCCAGCATGGTGAGTTATTGGTGGGGCATGCATACGGGAATGTTGGATATTGACCTGGGGGCGGCGGTGACCCCGCCTATGCGCCGGATGCTGCAGCGCATGCGCCCGGGGATCACCCGGGAGGAATTCCACCCCTTTATGGGCCCGATTTATGACGATAAGGGGCAGCTTCGGGTGGAGGAGAACGAGTTTCCTACCAGCGAGGAGATTATGGAAATGGATTGGTTCTGCGAGAAGGTGCGCTCCATTCCGGAGGATGTGATGGCAGCAGCCCATGCCGAGGCCGCGGCCCTGGGAAAGGAGTAGCTTCCCTTGGAATAGGGCCCAAGGCCGTGCCGGCGAGGATCCCTGCCCGGGCTTGGGGTGGGGAGACGCCTGCTGTCCCATGCCTGCGAAATCCACGAGGCCGGTCAGCCCTGCGGGGCTGACCGGCCTCGCTTTTGTGCCGGATCCTTGGGGCAGATCCGGCGTTGCCTACCCTTCGGATGGAATGCGTCAATAGGTGGGCGCTGTGATGTGAAGCTCTACATAGCCCTGAGGATATCCGCAGAGGGGGCAGCGGCTCCACGCGGCGGTGAGGACGGCGCTGTGCCCGCAGTGGGAGCAGCGCCAGACCGAGGGCTGGGCGCCGGCGTACAGGGTTTGGCTGCGCATCTGCTGGGCCGCCTGGGTCAGAATGTCGTGATGGGCGTGCTCCACGGCGGCAATCCTATCAAAGGACGCAGCGATGGAGCTGAACCCTTCCTGGGTGGCAATGGCGGAAAAATTGGGGTAGATCTCGGTAAACTCCTCCTGCTCCGCTCGGGCGGCGGCCTCGATGTTTTCCAGCGTGCTGGCGAAGATATAGGGATATCCGGCGTTGAACGGAAGGCTGTCAATGGGTTCGGGCATGCCTTGGGTCAGGTGTTCGAGGAAGACCTTGGCGTGGGCCTCTTCGTTGCGGGCGATTTCCCGGAGAAGAGCGGCCAAAGCATAGCTTCCTTCGCTCTGGGCCTTCTCGGCATATAGGCAGTACCGGTTCCCTGCCTGGGACTCTCCGGCAAAGGAGCGGGCCAGGTTATAAAGTGTCTGGGTTTGCTGCAGATCCATGGGATTCCTCGCTTCCACGATATTTCAGGAATAGTATGGGCCGGGAGGAAAAAAATATACGCGCCGCTTCCGGGAGGACGAAAGCCGCGCGTTTGGGTGCGGGGGGATGGATTAGGCTTGGACGCTGCGCCGGGAATCCCACAGGGTAAAGCCAACGCAGAGGGCAATGCCCACCAGCAGCGTGAGAACACTGGCCCAGTCGGGCGGGGCGAAGCCGATCTCGGCCAGAATGGGCGGCACCGAGCCCACGATAAGCCCCAGAATGGCGGCATAGGTTGCCACCGGATAGCGGTCCAGCAGGAAACGCATCAGGCGTACGCCCAGGATGCAGCCAATGATGGCGCCGATGCCAAAGGGGGCCAGCACCCACATGTCCAGGGCGGAGACAGCATCGATCACCGTCCGGTAAGCCCCCAGCATGGTCAGCACCAGCGAGCCGCTGATGCCCGGCATAATCATGGTGACCGCCGCCACCGCGCCGCAGCCCATGAAGAGAAGGATGTGCCCGACGGTGTGGGTGGATTCCAGGGACATTTCCGGGAAGAGCTCCCCCGTAAAGGTGGTTAGAATCATCAGGGCCAGGGCGGCCAGGAAGATGCCGATATTATGCAGGCGCAGCACCTGTCCCCGAAGCCTCTGGTAAATGGCGGGAATGGAGCCGATGACCACACCCACAAAGAAATAGGTAGTGGGGAGCAGAGCCACTGCGAAGAGCCAGCTGATGGTATTGCCCAAGGCTAGGATGCTGGCCGCTACCCCCAGTCCCAGGCTGATGAGGAAGGGGAGGCTGCGGTGGAAATTCTTTTTGGAGAAGGCCTGCATCAGCGGATCGAACACATTCATAACGACGGCCATGGTTCCGCCGCTGACCCCGGGAATGACGATGCTGGTGCCTAGTACACAGCCTTTCAGAAAGTTGAGCAGTTTCTCTTTCATGGGATATCCTTTCCAGATTGTTCCGGGGGCATTATACCATGGATTGTTGCCCTGAGCAACCTTGACAGCGTACCGGACCTCGTGTATCCTACCCGTGGATCAAATTGGGAGGTGTGCCATGTCGATTGCCGTTGTGGGCCAGTCCGGGGGCCCAACCGCCGCCATTAACGCTACGCTGGCCGGCGTCATTGCCGGCGCCAAAAGCAGCTGCCATATCCAGCGTCTCCTGGGGATGCGCCATGGGATCCTGGGGATCCTGGAGGACCGCTATACCGACCTTTTCGAAGCGTTCCCCAATGGGGACGCGTTGGATCTCCTGTCCGCTACGCCCTCCGCGGTGCTGGGTTCCTGCCGGAAGAAGCTTCCGCCTCCCGACGAGGACGCCGCGCTGTATGAAGAGATTTTTCGACGGTTTGAAGCGCTGGATGTGTCCGCCTTTTTCTACATCGGCGGGAATGATTCCATGGATACCGTGCGCAAGCTCTACCACTATGGGCGGGAACAGGGAAAACCCACCGCCATTCTGGGAGTCCCCAAAACCATTGACAACGATCTGTATGGAACCGATCATGCCCCGGGCTACGGCAGCGCGGCCAAGTATGTGGCGACGGTGATGCTGGAAATGGCCCGGGACGCGGCGGTTTACCCTGTCCAAGCCGTGACCATTGTGGAGATCATGGGGCGGGATGCCGGTTGGCTCACGGCCGCCAGCGCCTTGGCGCGGCTGGGCGGCGCCGGGCCCGACCTGATTTATCTACCGGAGGTTCCCTTTTCCATGGAGGGCTTCCTTCGGGATGTACGCCAGGTATTGGCCCGTAAAGCCAGCGTGCTGGTGGCGGTCTCCGAGGGGATCCGCTCGGCCACGGGACGCTATATCGGTGACGCCATGCAGAGCGGTGCGGTGGACGTATTTGGGCACAGGTACTTGGCCGGCGTGGGGCGCGCCCTGGAGAGCGCGGTGCGGGAGGAGATCGGCTGCAAGGTGCGGCAGGTGGAGCTCAATATCCCCCAGCGGTGCGCCGCGCACTGTGCTTCGGGGGTGGATATCGCCGAGGCCCGCCAGATTGGCCGGGCTACGGTGGAGGCCTTTGACCAGGGCGCTACAGGGGTCTTCCTGGGCTTTGCCCGCCGAGAAGGCGCCTATGCGGTGGATATCCATGCCCACAGCGTGGACGAGGTGGCGGGACGGGACCGAAAGGTTCCCCTGGAATGGATTGCCCCTGCCGGCAATGATATCCTTCCCCCGCTGATGGACTATATACGTCCCCTGATCCAGGGGGAGGCGCCGGCCTTTTACCGGGATGGCCTGCCGGTGCATGCGGTGCTGGAGACGCCCGGCGGGCTCCGGTAGCCGCGCCGGCTGGAGGCGCGGTGCGGAGATCCCGGCTGCCATGGACTTGCCCCCTTGGATTTTGGAGAAAATATTCTTTCCGAGACAAAATACCCCCCGGCGGCGAAGTGCTTCGCAGCCGGGGGGTTGCGCGTCCGGGGGGCTACCGCTGCCGCAGGTCTCCGCCCTCCAGTAGGAAAACGCTGGCGCAGCGTCGGTCGGTAATCCGGGAGAGGAACCGCTCCCCATAGCGGCGGGCGATGTCGGCCCGGTTCAGGTTGGTGGAGAGAATCACCGCCCGCGAGGCGTTCTGCCGCTCGTTGACCAAGGTGAAGAGGGTTTCTCCCGTCACCTTCTGCAGCAGCGGCTCGGCGCCCAGGTCGTCGATGAGCAGCAGCTCCACCCCCAGGAAGAGATCCAGCCGGTCGGCATCCCAGCTGGAGAGTACGGCCTGGTTCAGCTGGTAGGCGCTGGTCAGCAGCACGGTAAAGCCCCGGTCGGCCAGGGCGTTGCCGATGCAGTGCATAAGGTAGGTCTTTCCCAGGCCGGTGCCGCCCTCCAGCAGCCAGTGGGGCCGTTCCAGCGCGGGGAATTTCTCGCAGTACGCCAGGGCGCGATCCCGCAGCCGCTCCATATACGCCCGCTGGGTGCAGCCGGCATGGGGCAGGGGGGTCCGGTCTTCGAAGAGAGAAGCATCAAAGCGCGAAAAGCATTTCTGGGGATCCAGGCCGCTGGCCTCGTGGATGCGGCCGGCCAGCCGGCGGATGACGCAGGAGCAGGGATGCTGTATGGGGGCGCCCACCATGCCGGTATCCTGGCAGTGGGGGCAGCGGGGCTGGTAGTCAAAGGCATCCCCGGGCAGTCCTGCCTCCCGAAGTGCAGCCTGCCGCTGGTCGGCGAAGGTCTGGGCAAGGGCATCGGCGGCTTGGGGGTCCAGCTGCCCGCGGGCGGCCTGGAGGCGGCCGCGCACCATGACGTGTTCCGCCTCCGCCAGGGCGGGACGGCTGCGCAGAAAGACCTGGTACGCCTCCTGGAGACGCCAGGTTTCCCGCATTTTTTGCTGGGCCATTTCTTCGAGGATTTCCTTGATCTGGCGGCCTTGGGCCATGGCGGGGCTCCTTTCTCAGTATAGCGCTATACCGGGGTATCCCAGTCCTGGAAGGGATCGTTCTCCTCCGGGGCGGGACGTTCGTGGCCAAAGTGCAGGTCCGCGTTGACGGCGGAAGCGGCCGCGGGACGCTGGGCGGCCTGGGCCTCCTGCGGGGTGCGGATGCCTTGCTCCCGCCAGGCTGCCAGCAGCTTATCCATATAGGGAAGCTTGTCCCGGGCGTTGCGGGCGGCCTCGGCGGCGGCGCGGATCAGCGCGGGAGAGAAGCCTTCCCGCAGCCAGCGGCCGTAGCGGCGGCTCTCCGATTCCCGCGGGGGGCGGTCCTCTTCCCACAGGGACAGAAGCTGGCCAAAGGCTTCCCCCCAGCCCCGCAGGGCATCTTCCTCACGGGTCATATCTTCGACATGCAGCCGGCCCTGGGAAGCCAGGGTCTTAAGGCGGGCGTCCAAATCCTCCAAACGGTTGCTTCCCCGGCGGGCCAGCTGCCGTGCCGCCATGAGTATGGCGTCATAGGGATACCCGGCCTGCTTCCACTGCCGGTAAAGCGACTGGGGCAGCTCGGCCTGGTAGGAACCAAAGTAACCCAGGGCCTTCAGCACGGCCTTAAGCTCCTCGGCGAAGGCGTCTCGGTCGGCGTAGAAGTCCACAGCCTGGGGAGCCGTGCGTACGCCGGCCTCGTGAAGCTCTTGGGCCAGGGCGTCCAGGTAGCGGAAATTGGGCTTGGCGGCGTTCATCCGCTGGCAGGCCTGGTAGAGGGCTCCGGCCTCCAGCGACCAGGTGATCAGCCACTTTTGGCAATAGGCCAGGTCGTCCTGGGTGGGGGCCCGGCGAAGGCTCCACCGCCGGAGCAGCTCCCGGCAGAGCTGGTAAATCTGATCCTCCTGGCGCAGGTATTCGGTGGCGGCCTCGGCGGTGGTGAGGCCCCTCTGGGCCCAGGCGGCGGCGACCTTGTTCATGTAGTTCATGCTGACCCTGCGGCCCTTTTCCCGGCAGGAGAGGACGCAGTGCTCCACCAGCGTAAGGACGGCATCCTCCTCCAGGCGGAGCACCTCCATCCACTCGAAGATGCGCTCCAGATCACTGCGGGAGAGGGAAACTTCCGGCCCCAGCAGGGCGGTGATTTTGTGGAAAAGAGGCTCATATCGATAGAGGCCGTCCATAAGCCGGGCCTCGTTGAGATGCTGCTGTACGCTGAGGTAGGAGACCTGCAGCGGGTCCTCCTGCAGGATCTCCACCAGATGCCGCCGCGCCCAGTAGTCAAACGCCTTGCGAACCTCTTCCACAGGCAGGTTCAGGGCCTCAGCCATGTCGGCGGCTGTCATATCCTTCTGGGGCGGGTAGTGGCAGAGCATCAGGCCGAAAAGGTAGACCTTCACATAGTCGCCGGGTGCGGCGCCCATGGCCTCGTGGATGAATAGGTTCTCCACCGGGGTTGTCAAAAACATCTCTTCCTTGACGGGATGCGATACCAGCGCCATGGGGAAAGCCTCCTCTCTCTGCATAGGATCAGTATAACACAAAACCCGTCCGGTTGGCTACCGGACGGGAAGGTTCTGCCGAAGCAGGCGTGTGTCAGCCCAGGATGTCCTGCCGCAGGGCGGCCAGCGCCTGGGCGAGCTCTCCTCCGGCCAATGCGTCGCAGATGGCGCGGTGGCTGGTGGGGTCAAAGAAGGACCGGGTGCTGTGCTGCCTTTGGTAGTGGAGCTGGGCATAGGCCCGTTTCTGAAGGCTGAGGCTCTCCCGGAGGAACCGAAGTGTGTAGCGGTTTCCCTCCAGGGCGGCCAGGGCCAGATGAAATTGGGTATTATCCTCCCAGACCTGCCAGATGCTCTCGTACGCTTCGGCCTGGGCGGCACGGATCCGTTCCGACAGCGCGGCAATGTCCGCCGGACAGATCCGAGGGAAGGCCCTTTCCAGGGCGGTGCACTCCAAGGTGCAGCGGAGGTCCTTGAGTTCCCGTACATCGCCGTCGTCCATGCGGACGATGGCGTAGCCATACCGGGGCATGCTCCGAAGCACCCCTTCAGCGCAGAGCTGGACCAGCGCTTCCCGCACCGGGGCCTTGCTGACGCCAAACCTCTCGGTCAGAGCGCCCTCGGTCAGCACCACGCCGTCGCACGCGTCAGAGAGCTGGATCACCATCTCCAGGATCTCGCCGTAGATCCGCTGGGTCAGCGAGGGGCCTTTTTCCTTGGCCATCTGCTACAGCTCCCGGGCAGCCTGCACCACCCAGCGGAGCCGGTCGTGGCTCATACGGGCGTCCACGGTGCAGTCGGCGCCCAGCAGCAGGCCCAGCTTGCCATAGTTGGCGATAAGCTCCCGGGTGTAGGCCTTCACCTCTTCCTCGGTGCCGGTGTGGAGGATGCCCTTGTAGGTGCCGTCGTCCTGGTGCAGGCTCTGGAAGCCGCCCAGAACCGCCCGGCCGCCCCAGAAGAACCGTCCCTCGGTGAGGGGCATCTCCTCCACAAAGACCGCCCAGTTGACGCACTTTACCGGATAATCCTGCCAAACGGAGAGTCGGTTCTTTGCGCCTGCCCAGCCGCAGCAGTGCATGATGTTGTTTTCGGAGAAGCGATTGGCGTGCTCCAGGACGTAGAGGTCGCTGGGGGTGATCATTTCCCGGTATTCCTGGGCGGTGAAGCGGTCCACCTCGCCGCCTTGGACGCAGTAATAGACGCCGTCGCAGCCTGCCTCGGTGATCAGCAGCTCGGCCAGCGTGGCATTGTCCTGGGCGATGACGTCCAGGGCGTGCATGACGGCGTGCTTATCCTCCTTGAGGTGGGCGAGTACCTTGTCCTCCGGATAACCGAAGCGGATGGAGGAGAAGGGAGCGAAGACATTGTAGAATACGCAGCACTCCTTTCCCACCTCTTGGACAATGCGCTTGGCCCGCCAGACCTGCTCCTGGATAAAGGGATGGTCCGGGCCCAGGGGCTTGAGCTTGCGCCAGTCGGCGGCCTTCTCGATGCCCTCGGCCACGGGATAGGGGAAATAACCGTCGCACATGATCTTGATCATATCCAGATCCACGTCGCGGTAATAGTCCAAATGGGCCTGTACGCAGGGCTCTCCGTAGGCTTTCTCCCCATCGAAGTGGTACCAGAATCCCACCGGGACATGGTCCACGGGCAGCTTGTTCAGAGCGTTGTATACGCGGGTACGCTTATCCATTGCGATACACCAGCCTTTCCCCGATATTTTCTTGGTATTCCTTGTAATCATATTATCATGGGATGCCGCCTGCGTCAAGCCTTTGCGGCGTGGAGGAGGCGGCATACGGCTTTTTCTGCCTAAAACGCCGCCCGACCGCATATAGATACCAGGAGCAAGGAGGGAGACGGAATGGACGGAAAGATTCGCAAGGGAAGCAGCCATTCGGGCCCCATGGTCAGCGGAAACGGACCCTGGCCGCCGCCCGGGCAGCAAAGGCCCCGGCGGGAGCGGGCGCTGCCGTCGGGCGGGATGGACGAAATTCCGGGCGGCGGCGGATGGGCTGCCTGGCGCTGGGGGGCCGCCTGCACGCTGTGCCTGGTGCTGGCGGGGGTGCTGCTGGCGGGAAGTCCGGCGGCCACGCCGGTATCGGCCCAGCTGGAGAGGCTGACAAGCGCCCAGGCCGAAGGGGAGGAGACCCTGGGTGGACTGCGTTACGTAGGAAATTGGATCAGCGACACAGCCACCGCGGTCTTCGCGCCGTCGCCGGTGGAATTTTGTGCGGCGGCGCCATGCGTGGGGGTGCGGGTGCAGGACAATGATCTGGCGGACCGTGCCAGTCTCTCTCTCTATACCCTGGAGGATCCTGCGGTGTGGGCCGTAGCGGACGGGAAGGTCTTCTATGTGGGGGAGAACGCGGACTGGGGCCGCTATGTCCGGATCCAGCATAATGGAGGATTCGCTTCCATTTATGCCGGGGTGGCGCCCTCGGTTAAGGTGGGCGATTACCTGGAGGCTGGGGAGATCCTGGGGACCGCCGAGGACGGGAAGACCCTAGGCTTTGCCCTGTGGAAGGACGGGGCGCCTGTGCCGGAGGAGGACTATGTCCAGCCGGTCTCCTGACGGGGCGGCGCGCTGCCAGATCCGGCTAAGCCCTTGGGTGCTGCCAGTACTGGCCGGGGCGCTCTGCCTGGGCCTGTTCCCGCTGTGGTGCATGGGGGTACTGGCCGTAGCCTCTCACGAGCTCTGCCATGCCCTGGCAGCGTGGCGTATGGGCTTTACCGTGCGTCGGCTGGAGCTGCTTCCCCTGGGCGCCGCCGCCCAGATTGATACCCTGTTTGAGACCGATCCCATCTGCGAGGTGGGAATCGCCCTGGCGGGACCTATAGGGAATCTGCTTATGGTGTCGTTGCTGGCGTCCATTCCCTACTTCTGGCCGGTGGAAAACCCCTGGCTGGCATGGGCCATTACCGCCAACCTGTCGGTGGCACTGTGCAACCTGATCCCGGCTCTGCCTCTGGACGGAGGCAGGGTGCTGCGGGGCATTCTGGCTGCCCGCATGGAGATTGGCCGCGCCACCCGGATCGCCGCCGGGGTGAGTCTGGGAATCGGCCTGGCCGTAACCACAGCGGCGCTGGTGATGCTGGTTGCCGGCTCCTTCCATGTGACGGCCTGGTTTTTGGGAATCTTCCTGCTGGCCAATGGATGGAAGGAGAGAAAAACGGCGCCCCTGCTCACCCTGCGCCAGAGGACCGGGAAAAAGGAAGAACTGCTGCGCAAGGGCAGCATGCCCTTGCATCGGATGGCCGCTCGGTATGATTATCCGCTGACTTCCCTGTTGCGGCGGCTGCGCACCGGGCGCTATCACCTGGTTACGGTGGTAGACGGGGATGGGCAGAGTCTAGGGGAGGTGAGCGAAGCATCGGTGGTGGACTGCCTGCTGGCAGGAGAAGGAAAGTGTGTGGCGGAAGCGCTGGACTACCAACGGCGGAGCCGCCAGGAAGGCTGAGCTTTCGCGGAGGAGGTTTTGGAAGGGGAGTTGGCGGGGGGGCGGGGATTTTGCGGGGGAGGGAAACCTTTTGAAAAAGGATTCCCTCCCCCGGGCCCCCACCTTTCTAAAACTTTTAGGAGAGAAGGTTGGGGAGCATAGAAGGGGAACGGCTGAAATCCGAATCCAGTCGTTCTCTTGCTATTTTCCAGCAGTCCCTTCCCCTAAGGTTTTGGGGGAAAGGGGTTTGGGGGAGGGGGCCCTTTTGCAAAAGGGCCTTCTCCCCCAAGAACCACGTTTTCCATGAAAGTGTATGGGCGAGAAACTGTCTGTGAAATTTTTGCGGCAAAGCGCAATTTCTTGTGACAGTGGCCGGATGACTGGAAAACCCGCTTGCTTTGTGCGACAATGAAGAAAACTTAGTGATTCATAAGGGGGTGCGCACCCATGCTGCGTCGCAAACCGGATTTTGAGAACGTCCGCCGGGCGCTACGGGGAGAGGAACCCAGCCGTCCTACGCTGTTCGAGTTGTTTATGAATTGGCCGCTCTACGAACGGGTCAACGGCGAGACCCTGAAGCCCCGGAACCGGGTGGAAGAGGCAGCCTTTACCGCCCGGGCCTATGCCAAGCTGGGATATGACTATGTAACCGTCCATGCCACGGACCTGGTGTTCCCCACCGGGCATAAGGAACAGCTGGAAAGCATCTCCCTCAACGAAGGGGATGTGATCCACAGCTGGGAGGAATTTGAGAGCTATCCCTGGCCGGATCCCCGGGGGGACGACTACAGCCTGTTGGAGGATATCGTTCCCCACCTGCCCGAGGGCATGAAGCTCATGGTGATGGGCCCCTGCGGCGTGCTGGAGAACCTTATTGCGCTGATGGGGTATGACAACCTTTGCTACGCGCTCTACGAAGAGCCCGAGCTGGTGCAGGCGGTTGCCGATGCCATTGGTTCCCGGCTGCTGGACTACTATACCCTGACCCTGGAGCATGACAGCGTGGGCCTGATCTGCGCCAATGACGACTGGGGCTTCAAGACCCAAACCTTCCTCACGCCGGCCCAGATGCGTAAATACATTTTCCCCTGGCACCGCCGCATTGTGGAGGCGGCCCACGCTGCTGGCCGCCCGGTGATGCTCCACTCCTGCGGCAATATGCGGGACGTGATGGAGGATATCGTGGACATGGGCTTTGACGGGAAGCATTCCTTTGAGGATGCCATCCAGCCGGTGGAGGAGGCCTACGAGGCTTGGCATGGCCGGATTGCCATCATGGGCGGCATTGATGTGGACTTCCTGTGCCAGCGTTCGGCGGAGGAAATTGCGGCCCGCACCCGGGCCATGCTGGAGCGAACCCGAGGACGCGGGGGTTACCTGGTGGGCACGGGCAACAGCGTACCGGCCTATCTGCCTGCGGAAAAGTACCTGGCCATGGTGCGGGAAGCCATCGGGTACGATCCTTTGGGCTGACGGGAGATCGGCGGAAGCTTGCGCCCCGGCATCAAAAAAAGCCCCGTCGGGAAGGCGGGGCCTGGCTGCGAAAAAACTTTGCGCGGAAGCGCGCACGGTTCGCATCCGTGAGGTCAAGGGTTCGCATCCCGATGAGGTCCGCTATAAGTAACAAATCCGAATCTGCCGGAAGGCGGGTTCGGATTCGTTCTTTGCTGCAGCAAGCCGCCGGTGCAACGCACCGGCGGCCCTTTTGCGTTATTTGATTTCCTGCTCCAAGCCGCGAAACAGTTCCGAATTGAAAAACTCCTCAATGGTGATACCCATGCCGTCACACAGCTTTTTGATGGTGGAGATGGTGGCGCTGTGATTGCGGCCGCTGACAATGTTGTTCACTGTGGATTGGGTCACGCCGCTCATATTGCTCAGCTTGTTGACCGACAGGTTTTTCTCTCGGCAGAGCTCCAGGATGCGCTCTTTTACGGCCTCGCCGATGTCCACGGGTATCACCTCGATTCTACTCTGATGATACCCTTACTGTCTTGAAAAGATTAACCCTTTTGAGTTAGAATAACTCAAAAGGGTTTAACTCATTTGAGATAAAAATGGAGGGATTCGCATGGAGAAAATCAAAACCTGCTGTGTCACGGGGCACCGGGATATTCCAAAGGAACAAATGGACAGAATTCGAGATTTGCTGCGCCGGGAGATCCTGGCGGCCATTGCGGACGGCTGCACCCATTTTATCAGCGGCTTTGCCGCCGGAGCGGA
>CALWDW010000059.1 GCA_944376795.1 uncultured Christensenellaceae bacterium | reverse complement strand
GACCACGAGGTCATTGGCTACCGTCGCCGCCTGAGCCGCCACGCCGCCCAGCATCCCGAAGCACTGGCCAAGGACCATGGCCAGCACGGCAAGAAGCAAGGCGCCTTTGCGTAGGAACTTCATGTTCCAAGCATGTCTACCTGGAATTTCTCCGTTCCTCGCTGAAATCTTTCCCTTTCTATGGCCAAACCTCTGCCACCACCCTCCTTCTCTTCGGCATGCATCGACAGGCTGTGTGCGAATTTGTGTGCAGTTTTTGCCCTTTTTCGTCAAAAAAAGCCCGGCCAAGCTTTGCTTGGCCGGGCTTTGCCCGCTATTCACTTCCACGCACCAGCGATCCCAGCCGCCGGGCCGCCTCGGCGTCCTTCTCCGCCAGAGGATGGGCGTATAAATCCATGGTGATGGAAATCTGGCTGTGCCCCAGCCGGGTGCTCACCGTCTTGGGATCCACCCCCGCCGCAATCAGCAGGGTGGCGTTGGTGTGCCGGAGATCATGAAAACGCACCTGTTCCATACCGTGCTCCGCCCGGAACCTTCTCCACCACCGGGATGGTTCATCGGGATGCATCACCGCACCGTCTCCCGTAGTAAACACCCGTCCCGTCTCCTTCCAGGCTGAGCCCAGCCGCTTTCTCCGCGTGTCCTGGTCCGCCCTGTGTTCTCGCAGCAGTTCCATCACCAGCGGATCCAAGGTAAGCGTCCGGACACCCTTGGCCGACTTAGGCGGCCGGGTCAAAATCCCCACCTTGGGCACGTACACGCTGGAGCGGCGGATATGCACGCTTGCCGCATCAAAGTCGACATCCCCCCACTCCAGTCCGGCGATTTCTCCCCGCCGCAATCCCCCCATGACCGCCAAAAGAATCTGCGCCCGCCGTTCCACGGACTCTTCCCGCAGCGCCTGGATGAGCGCTTGGGATCCCCGAATATCCAGGGCCTGCATCTCTCGGGTATCCTTTCGTGGCGGCTCCATGCGTTCGGCCGGATTGGAAAGGATCACATTCCACCGCAGCGCCGTCTTCAGCACCGCCGAAAGCACTTTGTGGCAGAACTGCACCGATGTCCCCGATAGGGCTTCCTGCTCCGCGCCATCCAGCCGTCCTCCCGGCCGCCCGATGGCGTCATAAAACTGGGCCAGCGTGCGCGGGGTAATCCGGTCCATCCGCAGATGCCCCAAGGCCGGCAGAATCCGCAGCCGCAGCTCCCTTTCATAGCGATGCGCCGTCGTGGGAGAGAGCCGGGGCCGCACGTGGTATTCCATCCATTCCCTGGAAAACGCCTCCAGGGTGGGAACCGCACCGGGCAGCACCCTGCCCTGCTCCACATCGGCCACAAAAAGGACCAGCTGCCGCTGCGCCTCCCTCTCCATCGCCGCCTCGGACATGTCCGGAGAGAGCCGAATGGTCTTGGAGCAATACCGCCGCTTTCCCGCCACCGTGCCCATGTAGACCCTGAGGCAATAGGAACATCGTCCGCGTCGCACCTTGCTTCCGATCTGCCTCTGTTTTGCCATGGTTTCCCCTCCTTTTCGGATACAAGGAGGCCGGCATTCTCCGAACATCCTCTCCGACGCCGCTGCCATGCGGCCCAGGCTTTGGGGAGACCGCTTTTCTCCCTCCTGCGCCGCCGCGCCCCAACGGTATCACAAAAAACCCGCCTTGGCAAGCACATGCCCCCGCCAAGGCTGTGTGCGAAATTGTGTGCGGAAGCCACAAACTTTTCCTCCTGATCCATCTTTTATTCTGCATAGCAAAAAAGCCCTCTTTGCCGAAGGCCTTCAAGCTGTCGAAAATGTAAGGCGTTTTGGGGGATTGTATTCTCTCTGTGGAGGGAGAAAACGGGGTTCTCCTTCCCCATCGAAAAACTTAGGAGATGGGGGCAGTGGACGAAAGGGCGCGTTCCTTCGTTCTGCCTCTTCGAAAATCCCGGGGTTTGCAGGGAAGGAGCGGCTTTCACCAAACCATGGGTAAAAAGCCCTGCTTGCTCAAAGGCAACAGGACAAGGGGCAACTCTCCATTTTTTCGCCAAACCATTCTCCGGGCGTACAAGCAGACTACGACGTCAGCCCACCCAGGGACGGTCGTGGGCAAAGAACTGGGGATCCTTTTCCAGCGCGTCCAGGGTCGCCTCCGCCATGGCGGCCGCCTCCCCCAGGATGCAGCGGGCGTCCCCCACACTGCCATAGGATACTGCACCACGCCGGGCAAAGAGGGGCTCCATTTTATCATACCGGGCCGACACATCCCCCGCCGACGACTGGTGGCGATGCTGAGGACAGGGCAGCAGGCTGCCGTCCGGCATCCGGATAAAGAGAAGCTTAGCCTGCGCCGTCAGCCGGTCCGGAATGGATACCCATTCCTCCACACTGTGGAGGAATGTATTCCGCTTGAGAGAGCAGCCCAAGAAGAGAATCTGTGCCCGGCTGTCATACAGGCGGCCCCAGCAGCCGTTCCGGGGCCCCGGGGAGCGGGTCAGCTCCTCTCCTGCGATATAGGCCGCCGCGCCTGCCCCATACGCACCCACCGAATGGGTCGGATGCAGGGAACGCAGCACCCCGGGCCGTTTCCGGAAAAGCTCCGGCAGAATTCCCACACAGCTGGGGGACGACGCCGGGTCATAGACCGGCTGCCGGCTGCCGATTTCCTCCCAGGTATGGGTGGGAAGCAGCAGCAAGCCCTCTTTCATGAACTCCATGAGGGCATCCAGCACAGCATCAGCCCGACCCTCCACCGGGCCGATGGCCTTCATGGAGGAGTGCACCATCAGCACCCCGTCCCGGCGAATCCCCAAGCGGCCCAGGTCACACAGCAGCGTTTCTTTGGTATGTGTCACAGGCTCCTCCCTCCCGGCGCGGCGGTCTTCCGCGCGCCCTTGGCGCTCTCCGCCCGCCAGCGGTTACTCCTCTTCGTCCTCCATGCTGTCCACCAGCGTAAGGAATTCCTGAAAGAGCTCGTCGGCAAGGATCTCGCTCTCCACGTTCTGGAAGACATCCTCCCCGTTCTCGTCCTTGCCCATCTCCAGGAACACCACGGCCCCCTCGTCCACCTCCGGATCATCCACGGGATGGAGCACCAGATAGTGGCCGTCGTTGTAGCTCATGGTCATCAGGTGCTCAAAGCGCACCGGCCGCCCCTCTTCATCCAACAGTTCAATGACATCCAGTTCCGTATTCTCGTCCATTACGGCGTCTCCTTCCTATTTCTCAGGAGGCCCAGGTAGGTCTCCAGAATCAGTACAGCCGCCACGGTGTCCACCGTCTGCTTGCGCCGCCCACCGCGGACATTCCCCTCCGACAGGATCCGGTGCGCCGCCACCGTGGTCAGCCGCTCGTCCACAAACTCCACCGGAATGCCGCAGGCCGCCTCCAGCTGCCCGGCCAGTTCCCGCACATGGGCGGCGCTGTCCCCTGCGTCCCCGTTCATATGCAGGGGAAGCCCCAATACCAGCCGCTGGGCCTGCCACTCCCGGCAGAGCCCGGCAAAGTAGGCCAGATCCCGCTCCATTCCCCGGCGGGTATAGGTAGAAAGGCCCTGGGCGGTCATTCCCAGGGGGTCGCTCACGGCAACGCCGATGCGTCGCTCCCCTACGTCCAGGGCCAGTATGCGCATTGTCTCTCCCCCGCCCATCAGTGGCGGGATCCTTCCATCTGCTCGTCCAGGTGCACCAGATAGAAGCGAACCATCTCCTCCAGCAGTTCATCCCGCTCCAGCCGTCGAATTAGCGACCGGGCATTCTTGTGGGAGGTGATATAGGTGGGATCCCCGGAGATAATGTAGCCAACCAACTGGCTGATCGGATCATACCCGCGCTCCTGCAGGGCGGCATAGACCTCCATCAGGATGCTCTGCACCGTATTGCCGTCATCCTTGCCCCAGCGAAACTGCATGGTTTGATCCAACTCATTCTTCATGGCGAACCCTCCTTTTGGCGATATGGAAGACATCATACTCTCCGCATTATATCCGAGCTTTATTATACCCCATGGTAAGCCCCATTTCAACATAAATCATGACGCCTTTTGGCTGGGAACCACGCGCTTGCGGAAAATATAGCGAAAAACCGACCGCAGCACAATCAGCATAGGCATGGCCAGCAGCAGCCCCAGCGGCCCCAGCAGCGCCCCTCCCGCCAGAATGGTCAGCATCACCGCCAAAGGATGCAGCTGTAGGCTCTCCCCCACGATACGTGGAGAGAGAAGCATATTATCCGCCTGCTGCACCACCACCACAGTAACCAGTGAAAGGAGGAAGGGTTTGATTCCGGAGAGAAGCGCCACCAGCGCAATGGGCACCGCACCGATCCACGGGCCAAAAAAAGGAATCATATTGCACACCGCCATCACCAGCCCCAGGACCAGCCAGGAATCCACCCCCAAGAGCAGGAGCCCCAGCGCCGTCAGCGTCCCTACCGCCAGCGACACCAAAAGCTGCCCCTTCACATAGTGCTTGAGGTCGCTATGGATCTCCATCGCTACATGCAGCACGTCGTCCCGGTAGGCCACGGGAATCAGGTAACCAATCCACTCTCCAAAGAGCTTGCGGTCCTTGAGGAAGTAAAAGGCTAGAAACGGCGTCAGAAGATAGGTCCCCAAGGCCATGCCGCTGCGGGCCGCATCCGCCGAAAACCGGGTCAGCTTCTGCACTAGCCCCTGGGCATCCCAACCCAGACCTTCCCCCAGGTTCTCCGACGCAAAGGGCAGCACCTCCTCCAGCCAGGCCCGCAGGGCATCCAGCCACCCTGTCACCGTGCCGATCAGCTGGGGGAGCTGCGCCGCCAATTCCTGTAGCTGCCGGTATACCAGGGGCATAAGCAGAAGCAGGCTTCCTGCCAGCGCTCCCAGAAAGCACGCCAAGGCCAGAAGCGCCGCCCACAAGGAAGACATCCACCGCTCAAAGAACAGGGCAAGCCCGCTAAGCAGGTAGGCCAGCACTGCGCCGGCCAGGATCAGCCCACAAAGCGAAGCCAGACGTCCCAGCATCCAGACGCCCAGAAGAATCCCCGCCGCCGTACCCAGCGTCCACTTGAGCCAGTGCGGCATTCCGAACACCTCGCAATCTTGGAAGTTTATGGATAAGGAATAGGATATGCAAAGGCCTCCCCCACGTGGATGGGAGGCCGGGTTGGACGGGCTAGAAGAGATCCATATGAGAGAGCTTACGCATACCCGCCCGGGCAAGGCATTTGCCGCGCTTCATCAGCGCCCGGGAGAGCCGGGGCTCCATGACATTGATGAGCGCCATGGAGCCGGCCGCGCCCAGCACCGTACCCATAATCAGACCTGCCGCATATTTCATGTACCATCACTCCTTCTCTATAGAATAATCCTTGGGCGGCTGCCCAAAGCTAAAACCCTAGTGCGCCGAATCGGACTCCTCGGAGGGAACGGGCAGGATCATGCCCTGTGCCTGCAACTTGACCCCGGTAATGTCCCGAATCACCGGGCGTCCGTCCCGAAGATCGTCTAAGAAGCTGCGCCGCAGCTCCATCCCGGTAACGGCGTAGGTAGCCGGATCCACCAAAATATCCCCCAACCGCCCCAGCATCTCCCCCGTCTGGGAATAGACGGCGGTACGTTCCAGGGGATCGGGCACCTTGGCAGCCTGCTGGGGCGCGCGGCGGCAGATCACCGCGTGGGCGCCCATGACCGTAACCAGTTCCATGGGCAGCCGGCAGGTGCGGTGCAGAAAGCCGCCGGTACGGTAGTACAACCCCCGCAAGGCTCGTTCCCCCGGAAGATATTCAATTTCCACGATTCTTCCCAGGATACGGCCGCTCTCCTTCTCCACAAGCGGAAGACCGATCAGCTGGCTGCGCGTCATATACATCACCGATGGTATTGTGCCCCCGCGCACGGAACTTATGCCGGCGAAAACTTCTGCACCGCCGCCTTGCGTATATTGGCCTGTTTTGATAAAATGATAAAAAACAAAGCAAGGGCTTCGGCCCGGATAAGGATACCGTATGGCACTGGAAGCAGCACTGTGGATCCAATCCGATCCCCAATGGCAGGCCCCCCTCTTCCGCAAGGAATTCACCGCCCCCGCCGCGGCGGGAACCATCGATATTTGCGGTCTGGGGTACTTCGTACTCTATATCAATGGCAAGCGGGTCTCCGACGACCAGCTTACCCCCGTTTATTCCGACTATCACCGGCGTGCAGACCGGGAAATGATCTATCCCATTCACGACACCTTCACCTACCGCACCTACTACCGCACCTATGACCTGGCAGACTATCTCCATCCCGGGGTCAATACCCTGGGCGTCATCCTGGGCAACGGCTGGTATGGACAGCGGGAGCGTTCGGTGGAGGGGGCGTTCTGGTACGGCGACCCCAAGCTGGCCTTCCAGCTCACCCTTTCTGATGGCAGCATGGTGGTCTCCGATACCACGGTGCGCACCAGCCCCAGCCACATCCTGCGCAACAACATCTATCACGGCGAATGGCAGGACGCCCGGCTCCTGCAGCCGGGCTGGAGCGAGAACGGCTTTAACGACAGCGGTTGGGAGCCCGCCCGGCCAGCCGGCCCCCACGACTCCATCCTTTGTCCCCAAGAGTGCCCGCCCGACCGGATCATCCAGGAGCGCAAGCCCCGCCTGCTTCACGAAATCGACGGCAAGCGGATCTATGACGCAGGAATCAACACCACCGGCTGGGTGGTTATGCGCACCTGGGGCGAAGCAGGCAGCCAGGTAAGCCTCCGCTTCGGCGAAGAGCTGGACGCCGACGGGCGGCTGGATATCCGTTCGGCCGGCTACAGCGACCAGGTACAGCGGGACGTATTCATCAGCGACGGCACAAGCCGGGTATTTACCCCTATGTTCACCTTCCATGGGTTCCGTTACTTTGAGGTGGAGGGACAGGGTGAGCCTCTGGCCTGCCAGGTGGTCCACAGCGACGTGCCGGTCACCAGCAGCTTTTCCTGCGACAACGAGGTTTTGAATTGGCTCTATCACGCCTATCTCAATTCCCAGCGCACCAATTATCACAGCGGCGTTCCCTCGGACTGTCCCCATCGGGAGCGGCTGGGCTATACCGGCGACGGGCAGCTCACCTGCGACGCCGCCATGCTCATGCTGGACGCCGCCCCCTTCTACCGCAAGTGGATCCGGGACATTGCCGACTGCCAGGACGTGGTGGGGGGACATATCCAGCACACCGCGCCCTTCCAGGGCGGCGGAGGCGGCCCCGGCGGCTGGGGCTGCGCCATCGCCGTAGTCCCCTGGCAGTATTTCCTCCACTACGATGATCCTCAGCTCCTGGAAGAGTATTATCCCCACATTCTCCACTGGCTGGACTACATGGAGACCCGCACGGAAAACGGGCTGATCACCTGGGAGGAAAAGGGCGGCTGGTGCCTGGGCGACTGGTGCACCCCCGGGCTGAAGCGGCCCGACCTCCCCGATCCCCTCGTCAATACCTATTTCTATATCAAGTCCCTGGACATCGCCCAGGCTGCCGCCCGCATCCTGGGCCGTGAAGCGGACCTTCCCCGGCTCCAAGGCCGGCGGCAGCGGGCCATACAGGCCATGGAGGCCGCCTACCTGGATCCCCAGACCGGAAGCTTCTGCCAGGGTACCGAGGGCGCCGACGCCTTTGCGGTGGATATCGGCTTGGGGGATGCCCGGACGCTGGAGAACCTAGCAGCCCGCTACGCTGCCCGCCCCGTGTATGATACCGGCATCTTTGGCACCGACATTGTCACCTGGACGCTCTGTGAACATGGCTGCGCCCAGACCGCCTTCGATATGCTGACCAGCCGGGATGCGGTCTCCTTTTACACCCAAATGGCCCACGGCGCCACCACCCTCTGGGAGCGCTGGGATGCCCGCGCCTCCCACAACCATCCCATGTTCGGAGCCGTCACCCGCTGTCTCTTTTATCAATTCCTGGGGATCCGCCAAGAAGCCGACAGCCGCGGCTTCGCCAAGGTGGTGATCGCTCCCAAGCTGGTGGAGGGTATGGATTGGGCCAAGGGCTCCATCGTCACCGCCCACGGCCGCATTGCCGTAGGCTACGCCAAGGAAGGCAGCAAGGTGCGCTTCACCGTGGAGCTGGACGGCGATGTCCAGGCCCGTTTCCAATGGAAGGGCGTCAGCCATCCCCTCGCGGCGGGAAAGCAGGAACTGCTCCTGCCCTTGGTATAACGAAAAACGTGGGATAGGCTTTTCCTATCCCCTTTAAAGGAGGAAACCCTTATGCGTATGCGTTCACTGGGCCGCAGCGGCCTCATGGTCAGCGAGGTGGGGCTGGGCGGCGAACACCTGCAGGGCAAGCCCTATGAGGTGGTCAAGGAAGTGGTCGACGAAGCCCTGGCCCAAGGGATCAATATCATGGACATCTTCATGTCCGAACCCGAGGTGCGCAGCAACATTGGCCGGGCTCTGGCTGGCCGCCGGGAGCAAATGTACCTGCAGGGCCATATCGGTTCGGCCTGGATCGATGGGCAGTACACCCGCACCCGGGACATTCCTACCGCCCAGGCGGCGTTCCAGGACTTTCTGGATAGGATCGGCACCGATTATGTAGACATTGGTATGATCCACTTCGTGGACACCCAGGAAGACTTTGACGCGGTGTTCCATGGCCCCTTTATCGAGTACGCCTGTTCCCTGAAGGAAAAGGGGATTATCCGCGCCCTGGGCATGAGCAGCCACAATCCTGTGGTGGCCCTCCAGGCAGTGCGAACCGGCCTGCTGGACGTGCTGATGTTCAGCCTGAATCCCGCCTATGACCTACTGCCCGAGGATACCGACGTGGATGCCCTTTTCCAAGCGGAAACCTTCCAAAAAGACGGGCTTTTGGGCGTTAATCCCAGCCGTGACACCCTTTACCGCACCTGTGAAGCCATGGGCGTAGGCATCACCGTGATGAAGGGCCTGGGCGCCGGTGTGCTCCTGGACGCCAAAGCCTCCCCCTTCCGCATGGCCCTCACCCCGGTGCAGTGCATTCACTACGCCCTGACCCGTCCGGCGGTTTCCAGCGTGCTGGTAGGCTGCCGCACGGCCGCCCAGGTGCAGGCTGCGGTGGCCTATGAGGCCGCCGGCGACCAGGATCGGGACTACAGCTTCCTGCTCAGCTCCAGTCCCGCCTACTCCATGACCGGCCAGTGCATGTACTGCAATCACTGCCTGCCCTGTCCCGCGGGCATCGACATCGCCCAGGTCAACAAGTACCTGGATATGGCCCAGACCCTGGGAGAGGTGCCCGCCACGGTGGCAGCCCATTACCAAGCCCTGTCCGCCCGGGGTGGGGACTGCCTGGCCTGCGGCGCCTGCGAGTCCCGCTGCCCCTTCCAAGTGAAGGTTATGGAAAAAATGCAGGCCGCCGCCCAACGCTTCGGCAGCTAAACCCGCGCAGCTTTCGGGAAAGCTCTTCCCAGAGGCAGTCCACATTCTAGGAGAAGCTGCCGGGGGAGGGAAACCTTTTGAAAAAGGTTTCCCTCCCCCGCGCCCCCACCCTTCTAAAACTTTTAGGAAAGATGGGGAGAATATAATGGGAACGGCTGAAATCCGCATTCAGTCGTTCCCCTATTTTTTATAATAGAGCGGATCAAAGGCGAAGCCGCCCCAAGGTTTTCGCCCGCCTTTTGCAAAAGGCGGCGGGGTCGAGGGGCAGCGCCCCCGTCGTCCTCCGCAGAGGACGAAACCCTCCTGCCCCACCAAGC
>CALWDW010000058.1 GCA_944376795.1 uncultured Christensenellaceae bacterium | reverse complement strand
TCTACAACGCGGAAGGGAAGCTCCTGTATTCCCGGTGGTTTAAGGACGGGAACTTCTGGTACTACCTCATGGCCGACGGCACCATGGCGGTGGGCTGGGCCAAGGTGGGATCCAAGTGGTACTACCTCAAGCCCGACTCCCCCAACCAGGGTTCCATGATGGAGGGCTGGCTCAAGCTGGACGGGAAGACCTACTACCTGACCCCGGGGGACGGGGATATGGTCACCGGCACGGCGGTCATTGACGGCAAGAACTATACCTTCAACGGATCGGGGGAGTTGGTGGCAGGTGGATAGCATGAACTTTGGAGACTGGGCGTCGCTGCTCTCCACGGTGAGCGTGGCCATTGTAGTGTTGCTGAATATGCGGAACCTATCCAAGCCTCGGGAGGATATCCTGGTGCGGCTGGCCCGGATCGAGGCCGGCGTGGACGGCATCCAGGGGCGGCTGGATCGGATCCAGAACACCCAGGTGCAGACCGACCACCGGGTGAACGACCTGGAGCGCAAGCTGGGTCAGGTGGAAGAGAGCGTCAAGAGCGCCCACAAGCGCATTGACACCATAGAAAAGCAAGGAGGACAACATCATGCAGGAGTTCTTTGATTGGGCAATGCTGGGAACCTACGCGGGGGCTGTGCTTTGCACGGGGCTTGTGACCCAGCTCACCAAGGGGCTGGGGTTCATTGACCGCATCCCCACACGGCTGTGGAGCTATCTGGTGGCCCTGGCGGTGCTGGTGGCCGCGGCATTTGCCGCCGGCCAGGCAAGCTGGAGCAACCTGGCCCTGTGCGCCGTCAACGCGGTGGTGGTGGCCCTGGCGGCGCAGGGCGGGTACGCGGTGGCCGCAGGGGGCGTGAGGACGGGGAAGTAGGGAAGGAGTTTGGAAAGGAGAGGCTCCTTCCGGAAGGCATATGACGGACTTGAAGCGATAGGCTAAGGATGTATTTGTTCCTCGCGGTAGACGGGGACTCCCGGTTATCCAAAGTTTTCTATGGTGTATTCTTTTTATTAGACGCAGGCCGGCGCCCCTCTCGGGGTGGCCGGCCTTTTTTGTTTGTGCTATAATCCAGGAAAGAACGCCTGCAGGAAGAGGAGAATAGCCGGTATGAAGCTCTATATCGTGGGCCCAGTGGCCAGCGGGAAGTCTACGCTGGCGAGGAAAATATCCGAAAAAACGGGGATTCCGTGCTATCATTTGGATGAGGTCGTATATGAGGAGGATCCTACGGACTCTTGGGGCAATCGCAAACGCCCCCTGGAGGAGAGGGATCGCATTTTTTCTTCGATTTTGGCGCAGCCGGACTTCATCATCGAGGACGCCGGGCGGGAATGTTTCCTTCAGGGGATGGCGCTGGCTGATACCGTGCTGCTGCTGGAGTTTTCTCCCGCTGTGCGGCGCCGGCGCATCGTACTGCGGTGGCTTAAGCAAAATCTGGGTATCGAAAAAACCATCTACCGGCCTAAGGTTGCGGTGCTGCGGGCCATGTTTCGCTGGACGAGGAATTATGATACGGAGGCTGACGGCGTAAAGGGGCGCATCGCGGAATTCCGGAACAAGACCCGGGTGCTGGCCGGCCCGCGGGACGTTCGTAGATACTTACAAAGTTTGCCGGGCGGGGAATGAATGCCCGGAGAACCTTGTGGCACGTACCCAAATCAGGTATAATGAAGTGTACGAATGCCAACGCAGGAGAGATATGCCCGATGAATGTCAAATTGCAGAATCTCACGAAACGATTCCCTGCCCGGGGAAAGAGGGCCAAGCAGGAGGTCCACGCGGTTCGAGAGCTCAGCTTTGAGGTTCCCGACGGGATGCTGGTGGGACTGCTGGGGCCTTCCGGGTGCGGGAAGACCACCACATTGAATATGATCTGCGGCCTGGAAACGCCCAGCGAAGGCCGGATTTTCTTTGGGGAAGAGGATGTAACCGATCTGCCTCCCGAATTGCGGGGTGTGGGCATGGTGTTCCAGAACTATGCTTTGTATCCCCATTTGACAGTGATGCAGAACATCCTGTTCCCTCTGCAGAATCTGAAGGGCGCCCAGCGCCTGTCCAGCCAGGAAATGCGCCGCAGGGCCATGGAAGCCGCCCAGCTGGTGCAGATCGAGGAGCTGCTGGACCGCAGGCCCAAGGAGC
The DNA here is from genome assembly GCA_944376795.1 of uncultured Christensenellaceae bacterium. Classification (GTDB taxonomy): domain Bacteria; phylum Bacillota; class Clostridia; order Christensenellales; family UMGS416; genus CALWDW01. The sequence goes on along the minus strand of CALWDW010000058.1, from coordinate 31,142 downwards.
TCTCCGGCGGGCAGCAGCAGCGGGTGGCTATCGCCCGCGCCCTGGTGAAGATGCCTCGGGTGCTTCTGCTGGATGAGCCTCTGTCCAACCTGGATGCCAGGCTGCGGCTGCAAACCCGGGAGGAAATCTGCAAAATTCAGAAAAAAACCGGTATTACCACCCTGTTTGTAACCCACGACCAGGAGGAGGCCATGAGCATCTCCGACCGCATTGTGGTGATGCGGGCAGGGGTGCTGATGCAGCAGGGCGTGCCCCAACAGGTGTACGACGACCCTGCCAACCTTTTTGTGGCCAAGTTCCTGGGCACACCGCCTATCAATGTATTTGCGGCATCGGTGCGGGGGGAGAGGCTCTTCCTGGGTGAAAGCCCTGTGCTGGAGGTTCCCGGTGCGGCCGACCAAGAGGTTTGGGCCGGGATCCGCCCCGAAGGCTTGGTGCCCCAGGCCGACGGCCCCATGGCCTGCCAGCTGCATCGGGTGGAAGCCATGGGCAGGGACGTCAGCATCGTTTGCCGGCATCCCGCGTGCCAGGCCGATACCCTCCGGGCCATGATTGGCTCCGTACACCAGGTGGACCCGGCCTCGGCCGAGGTTCGCTTTGCGCTGCGGCCGGAGAAGGTATTCCTTTTCAACAAGGAGGACGAGACGCGCATTCCCTTTGCCGCCGCAAGGAAAGGGGAGGATGGCGCGCAATGAACCGCAATGCTAACAAGGCATGGCTGTACCTGCTGCCAGCCATTGTGCTTTTGGGCGCCTTTCTCATCTATCCGCTGGTGGATGTGTTGATCTACTCGGTGGAGGAGGGCTATAATTTTGCCTCCCAGACCTATACCGGGGTGGGCGGCTACAATTACCTCTATGTGCTGCACGATCCCTACTTCCTGCAGGCACTGAAGAACACCTTCATCCTGGTGATCATCACCGTGCCCCTTTCCACGGGGATCGCGCTGGTGATTTCTACAGGTCTGAGCTCCATCCGCCCACTGCGTCAGCTGTACCAGACGATCTATTTCCTACCGTATGTTACCAATACGCTGGCGGTGGGGCTGGTCTTTATGATCCTTTTCCAGCGGACCGAGTATACCGACGGCCTGGTAAACCTTATGCTAGGCTGGTTCGGTGCGGGGCCGGTGGATTTCATTAACGGGCCGTATTGGGCCAAAATGTTTGTGCTGTGCTTCTACACCATCTGGGTGGTGCTGCCCTTCAAGATCCTGGTGCTGACCAGCGCCCTGGCTTCGGTGAATCCCGACTATTACCGGGCTGCCCGGGTGGACGGAACCTCCCGCACCCGTATCTTCTTCCGCATTACGCTGCCCATGATCTCGCCCATGCTGGTCTATCTGGTGATCACCGGGTTCATCGGCGCCTTTAAGGCCTACGGCGATGCCGTCGCTCTCTTCGGAACCGACCTGAACGCTGCGGGGATGAATACCATCGTAGGGTATGTGTACGATATGCTCTATGGCGACAGCGGAGGCTATCCCTCGTATGCGTCGGCGGCCGCCATTGTGCTGTTTGCCATTGTGCTGACCATCACCTGCATCAACCTGCTTGTCAGCCGGAAGCAATACCGGGATTGAGAGGTGTCATGATGATACGAAATGATGAATTCGCCGCCAGGCAGCGGGGGATGCAGCGACGGCGCCGCGCCGGGAAGCTTGTCACCTATCTGGGGCTGAGCGTGTGGGCCGTGGTTGTACTTTTTCCCTTTTACTGGATGGTGCTGACTTCACTGAAGAGCTACGGCGCCTACAACGCCGAGCATACGCCGGTTTTTTTCACCCTTGCCCCTACGTGGGAGAATTACCGCCAGGCCTTTACTGCGGTGCCGTTAGGGAACTACCTGCTGAATACGCTGATTTTCTCGGTGCTGACCACGGCCGCCATGGTGGTGGTCAGCACACTGGCGGCGTATGCCTTTGCCCGGCTGCGGTTCCGGGGGAGGAACCTGCTCTTTGGCCTGTTCCTATCCATGATGATGATCCCCAGCGAGCTGGTGGTGATTACCAATTTTGTAACCATCACCAACTGGGACCTGCGCAACAGCTTCCTGGGGCTGATTCTTCCCTCCATCACGTCGGTATTTTACATCTACCTGCTGAAGGAGAACTTTGAGCAGGTGCCGGATGAACTTTACCGGGCGGCCAAGGTGGACGGCACCTCCGACCTGAAGTACCTGTGGAAGGTGATGATCCCTATCTGCCGGCCCACGCTGATTACCATCACCATCCTGAAACTGATCGAGTGCTGGAATTCCTACATTTGGCCCCGGTTGATTACCGACGACCAGGCCTATTATCTGGTCTCCAACGGGATCCAGCAGATCCGGGAGGAAGGCTTTGGCCGAGAAAACGTGCCGGCCATGATGGCGGCGGTGGTCTCCATTTCGGTGCCGCTGATCCTGCTGTTCCTGACCTTCCGGAAGAAAATCATGCAGGGAGCTTCCCAGGGGGGGATCAAAGGATGACGTGGAGAGTATGCCGGCGCGCCGCAGCGGCGCTGCTGATGGTATGCGTGGCGCTGTTGGCTGGGTGCCACGGCCGCCAGGAACAGGCGGCGTTCACCGTGCCCCAGCAGTTCGATGAGAGCCGGAACTATGAAATCACCTTTTGGGCTAAGAACGACACCAATAAGACCCAGACCGATATCTATAAGCAGGCCATTGCCGACTTTGAGGCGCTGTACCCCAACATTACGGTTACGCTGCGGCTGTATACCAACTATGGGGATATCTATAATGATGTGATTACCAACATCGCCACCCAGACGACGCCCAATGTCTGCATCACCTATCCGGACCATATCGCCACCTACCTGACCGGCGAACACGTGGTGGCGCCGCTGGATGACCTGTTTGCCGACCCCCGCTACGGCCTGGGAGGCAGCGAGCTCCGGTTTGCATCGCCCAAGCTGGAGGAGATTGTGCCCCAATTCCTGGAGGAGTGCCAGCTCAACGGCACCTACTATGCTATCCCCTACATGCGCTCCACCGAAGCCTGTTACGTAAACAAGACGTTTGTTGAGAAGCTGGGCTATACCCTCCCGGAAACCCTGACCTGGGACTTTGTATGGGAGGTATCCCGCGCTGCCGCCCAGAAGGACGAAAACGGTGTGTATGCCCTGAACGGGCAGACAGTGATGATCCCATTCCTGTACAAGTCCACCGATAACATGATGATCCAGATGCTGCGCCAGTTGGACGCGGGGTACTCCACCCAAGCGGGGGAGGTACTGCTCTTCAACGACACCACCCGGGAGCTGCTGGATACGGTGGCGGAGAATACGGCGGCCGGTGCGTTTTCCACCTTCAAGATCTCCGGGTATCCGGCGAACTTCTTAAACGCGGGCCAGTGCGTGTTTGCCATTGACTCCACGGCAGGGTCTACCTGGATGGGCTGCGATGCGCCCCTGATGGATATCCCGGAGGAAGAAGTGGTGGAGTTTGAGACCGAGGTGATGATGATTCCGCAGTTCGATCCGGAGAATCCCCAGATGATCTCCCAGGGCCCGTCGGTTTGCGTGTTTAACAAGGATGATCCCCAAGAGGTGCTGGCATCCTGGCTGTTTGCCCAGTATCTGCTGACAAACCCGGTGCAGATTGCGTATTCCCAGACGGAAGGCTATGCGCCCGTGACCACCACGGCCCAGCAGGACCCGGTGTACCAGGACTATCTGACCCGGGCCGGGGAGGATAACGCCACCTACTATGAGGTTAAGCTCCGGGCGGTGGAACTGCTGCTGGAGCATATGGAGGATACCTTCGTCACCCCGGTGTTTAACGGCTCGGCATCGCTGCGGGACGCCGCGGGGCAGCTGATTGAGAGCGTCACCAAGTCGGTGCGGCGGGGGCAGACCGTGGACGATGCCTATATGGACACCCTGTATGAGGATACCGAGGCGCTGTATCATCTGGATGCGATATCGCCTGCGGAGGACGCCGGGACCATGGGCCCGCTGCCCGGGGCGTCCGTGGCGCTGCTCTGGTGCCTGGGCGGCGCATGGGTTTGCATATTGGGATATTTGGCATTCCAGGGCCTTCGCAGGAGGAAAAACCGTACATTGCAGTAACAAATTAGAAAATTATGCGCATATAGGTTGATTTTCATGGGGTTTGCGCTATAATTAGGTTTGCTGCAATAAAAGCAGTTTGACCTTTACGCGAAAGGAAGGATAGCAATATGAAAAAGTTTGTAGCGGTGCTTCTGGTGCTGTGCCTGGCCGTTATGGCCACCGCCTGCGCTGCGGAGACCACCCAGCCTACGGCTACCCCTACCCAGGAAGCCGTGGAGACCCCTGCTCCTACCGAGGAAGCTGAAGAGACCCCCGCTCCCACTGAGGAGGCCGGGGAGGAGACTCCCGCTCCCACCGAGGAAGCCGAAGAGACCGCCGCTCCCGCTGAGGGCGACGTGATGAGCTACGAGGAGTACGTGGCTGCCGAGCTGGAGACCGAGGTCACCATCGAGGCCTATGTGCAGGCTAAGCAGTCCTGGTGGGAAGATCAGGCAACCGTCTACGCTCAGGATGAGGACGGCGCCTACTTCCTGTACAATATGGCTTGCTCGGAAGAGGACTATGCTCTGCTGACCCCCGGCACCTGCATCCGCGTCACCGGTTACAAGACCGAGTGGTCCGGCGAAGTGGAGATCATGGACGGCACCTTTGAGATCGTCGAAGGGGTGGAGCCCTATATCGCTACCGCCATGGATGTCACTGAGCTGCTGGGCACTGATACCCTGATCGACAACCAGAATAAGTTCGTGGCGTTCAAGGGCCTCACTGTGGAGGCTGCCGGCCAGGATGCGGACGGTAACGACGTGGCCTTCCTCTACAACTGGGATGGTTCCGGCGAGGAGGGGGATGACCTGTACTTTAACGCCTCCTACAATGGCGAGACCTATACCTTCACCATCGAGTCCGATCTGTGCGACAGCACCACCGAGGTTTACGCGGCGGTGAAGGCGCTGGAGATCGGCCAGACCATCGACATGGAGGGCTTCCTCTACTGGTATGAGGGTGTCAATCCCCACATCACTTCTGTGACCGTCGTGGAGTAAAGCTCTGCCGCAGTTCCTCTTGCAATCGGAGGCCTGCCGTGCGTTCTTGGGACGCCGGCAGGCCTTTTTTTGTTGGCAGGAGGCGCTTGCCTCCCCCGGTATGCCATGGTATGATACCGAAAAGGAGGGATTGCATGCTCTGGATTACCGGCGACCTGCATGGTTCGGTGGACATTGGCCGGCTGAATACCCGCCGCTTTCCCCAGCAGCGCCAGATGACCAAGGAAGACCTTGTGCTCGTCTGCGGGGACTTTGGCTGCGTGTGGAGCGGGGACCGGGAGGACAACTACTGGCTGGATTGGCTGGAACGGAAGCCCTTTACCACCCTTTTTTTAGACGGTAACCATGAGAATTTCCCGCTGCTGGAGCAGTTCCCCGAGGATATTTGGTCTGGTGGACGCATCCATCGGCTGCGTCCTTCGGTGCTGCATCTGACGCGCGGGCAGGTCTTTACCCTGCAGAGGCTGCGGTTCTTTGTGATGGGCGGCGCTGCCTCCCATGACCGGGCGTACCGCACCGAGGGAAAGAACTGGTGGCCCCAGGAGCTGCCTGGAGAGGAGGAGTTCCGCCAGGCCCGCGCCGTGCTGGACGCCCAAGGCTGGAAGGTGGACTATGTAGCCACCCACTGCGCACCGGATGCCCTGCAGGCCAGGCTGGCACCGGGGTATTCCCAGGACCGGCTCACCCACTTCCTCCAGGAGATTGCGGAAAAACTGGAATATTCCGGCTGGTTTTTTGGACACTACCACCAGGATTGCCAGCTGGACGCCAAGCATCGCGCCCTCTATGAGGGGTGGGTAACCCTTCCCTAAGCGAAGGAGTCAGTCGAATCATATAGCATGTGAATTTTAGCACTCTCACATCGAGAGTGCTAAAATTCACATTTAGGACACAATTGCATCACATAAAGTACAAACATTTGGGATATGATAAGCATGTAAAAAGAAAGAGGGTGACGCCAATGGAGAGGCAAGAGAGCGAGCCCCACAGTCCCGAGCCGGGAACGGCTCACACACCGCCAAGCGTCCGGCGGTAAAAGGACGCAAACCAATACTTGGAGGTACAGCATGTTTGAATTGACTCCCTTTGGACGCAGGGTCAACGGCGTCCGTACATATAATCCCTTCCGTGAGCTGGAGGAAATGCAGAAGGCCTTCTTCGGTGGTTCTCACATCGGAGAGTTTAAGACCGATATTAAGGATAACGGGGATTCCTACCTGCTGGAGGCCGATCTGCCGGGCTTCAAGAAGGAAGACATCCACGTGGATATGGATGGCAACTACATGACCATCACCGCGGAGCGTCACTCCGATGCCGAGGAAAAGGACAAGGAGGGCAACTACATCCGCTGCGAGCGTTCGTATGGTTCTTTCACTCGGAGCTTTGATATCTCCGAGGTGAAGGCGGAGGATATCACCGCTGAATATAAGGACGGCGTGCTGCGGCTGACCATGCCGAAGAAGGAAGCGGCCATTCCCACCAGCCGTAGGCTGGAAATCCAATAACAGTTGATAGAAGCCCGGGCGGCCATTGGCCGCCCGGGCTTTTTTGTGAAAACCCGTGGAAAAGCAAAAGAAAGAGGATGCACCACCGGCTTGACAGCGGCGTACAGTGGTGGCCCGCCATTCCGTGCAAACAAGCTTCAGACGGACTCCTCCAGGGTAAGGACGCCGGTTTCTTTTCCGGCAAGCATCCGGAAAACGGAACTTTTGTCCACGGCGGCCCAGTTAATCCCTGTACAGACCGGAATACGCTGTCTGCAGGAATTCCAGCGTTTCCTGAAGCTGCAGCATGACGGCCAAGGCGCGCTTGTTGGGTTGGCCGCAGACTCTGGCGGACGGCCCTGCGTGCTTACAAGCCTACCTGCGTTGCGGCGTACTCGGCCTGCTCCCGGGTAAATTCCTCGAAAATCAGCTGGTCAATCAGGTCTTGCCGGGAAAAGTCCATGAAGGACAGGTAGCTCTGGGCCTTTTTCACGGCCTGCTCATTCCAGTCTACTTCGATACTGTCCACACCATAGGCGGCCTGCTCGGAGGTGAATCCTTCAAATTCCAACTGGCCAATCAGCCCCTTGTAGGAGAATGGCATGATGCTGATATAGGATTCAGCCTTTTTCACGGCCTGTTCGTTCCAGTCCGCGCCGCAGTTGTCGGCTGCCCAGGTGGCGGCTTCCGTGCTGTATTCTTCAAACTCAAGCTGGTCTATCAGTCCGGAGTAAGAGAAGGGCATCACACTGAGATAGCGCTTCGCTGTATTCAGGGCATTTTGCTGCTCCACGGAGGCCGTGAAACCGGCCTCTGTGCTCTCCGGTTCGAGGGTAGGTGTGGCGGTGGGCTCGGGTGTAGGCGAGGCGGTGGGCTCGGGTGTAGGCGTAGCGGTGGGCTTGGGCGTCGGCGTAGCGGTGGGCTCCGGCGTCACGACGGGCGTGGGGGATGGCGTTTCTTCCGCCTCCAAAGAGGCGCTAGGGAATGGGGAGGCTGTGGGAAGAGGACCGTTGCCGGCAGGGGTGGCGGCGCAGCCTGCGGCAGCAGCCGCCAGCAGGCAGGCAAGCAGGAGGACAATGGCTCCTTTTTTCATGGGCGAAACTCTCCTTATTATGGATTTACGGTGCAGCCGCATTACAAGCACTTTCGTCCGGCCTCTGTGCGCCGGGCGCATTTCTTCATCCATGGGGGAAGGACATCCGCCGCATGGAGAAGGGATGAACAACGCCACGATGCCAGGGGCGTTTGGCGCATTTCGTTCGCGGTTTTTCGAGCTTCTTCTATTTTACATTACTTCGGAAAGAAACGCAATCCCCCATGGAACCTGGGTCGGACCAAGTTCCATGGGGGCAGGGGGATGGCTTCCTGCGCCTTGCCGGCGGAAGAAGGACTTTCTGAGAGACAGGCGAAGCGTAAAACTTTCGATGCCGAAGCGCGGGCCTTATTACTGCCCGGATGGGATGCCGTCCAGGAAGGTATCCGTGTCAATTTTCTGGTATCCGCCAAAGCTGGCAGGACAGGAGAAAATCTCGGAGGCCAGTTCCCGGCCGAGGAAGGCTTCGGTGATTTGGTTGGTTTTCTCCGTGATATCGATGTCTGCAAACGCTTCGGGATATACCGTCTTGGCAATGAACCACGTATTGGCCAGTGCGATCTCGTAGTTGGTATAGTAAGCGTTGTAAGCCATTTGCAGGTAGGCCTCGCCGTTCTTCCACGCCTTGCAGCAATCCAGCATGGCATTGTCCTCCGCGTAAAGCGGCCGGATATTTTTGACGGCGGCGGCATCCAGGATCATGACGTCCATGGTATCGCCCAGCGCCACAAAGGCTTCCTCTTCGATGGGCTGAATGCCGTCGGCGGCAAGGCCGGACACGGCGTTTTTCACATTGGCGACTGTAAAGGAGATATAGCTTTGCGCGGTCATAAGGTGGTCCGTCGTCCCCCAGTTTCCAAGGCCGCAGATGTAGACGCTGGGCTTGTCCTCCTCCGAAATGCCCGCCGTGCGCCGTTCAATTTCCGCGCGCTCGGATGCCACGAAGGCAATGAGGCTTTCGGCCTTTTCCTCTTCTGCCAAAATCCTGCCCAACAGCGTGAGGCTTTGGGAAAACGCCGGGTCAAATACGCCGTCAGGCCCGGTTTTGAGGGTGATGACGGGGACCCCCAGCTGCTCCTGCAGCGCGTCCTCCTTTTCCACGTCCTCGTATGCGGAGATCACCAGGTCGGGATTGCAGGAGAGGATCTTTTCCGCCTCGGCAGCCTGGGCGTTGGGACCGCCCACGCCGCAGGAGTCCAGGGCGGAGAAGGCGTCTTCGTAAGCGAGCACGTAGGGGCGGGCCACGCCGTCAAACATCTGCGGCCGTTCCTGGAGGGAAAGGTTGTCAATGTCCTCGACGCCGCAGAGCAGCGACACGTCGCCCACGTAGCTGAACAGCCGCAGCGCCCCTGCACCGATGCATACAATCCTGGTATAGCTTCCGGGGGTGACGGCCACTTCCCGGCCGATCATGTCCGTGATGGTTATCGAAGACGCTTCCGAAGGGCCTTGGGCGGCAGGCGCTGTGGCCGCCGGGGATCCAGAGGTCCCGCAGACGCAGAGAGAGCAGGCCAAAGCCGTTGCAAGAAACCATAAGAGACACTTTTTGACGCTAAGCATTGTTTCTTCTTCCTCCAATAAGAATTTCTCCTTCGCAGTGCAGAATTCTGACGTGAATCCCGAAAACGTCATAGATGGTTGCTTCGGTGCATTGCTCCTTTCCCCCGGCGTAGCGAATGGCGCCATCCTTGAGGAAAAAGAAGCGGTCCCCGAAGGCTAGGGCCTGGCTCAGGTTGTGCAGGGAACAGAGGATGCCGATGTTTTTCTCCTTGGCCAGCTTCCGGGCCTCCTCCATGATGAGCTGTTCGTTGGCAATGTCCAGGTTTCCGGTGGGCTCGTCAAAAATGAGAAGGCGAGGTTCTTGCGCTAACGCGCGGGCGATGGCCACCTTCTGCCGTTCGCCGCCGGATAAATGGGCAACATTTTTCCCGGCATAGGCTTCCAGCTGCATATCCGCCAAGATTTTTTCTACCACCTCGTAGTCGTGCCGGCTGGCTCGCAGGCCGAAACGGGAAACGCGGCCCATGAGGACGGAATCAAAGACCTGTAGTTCGCCGAATTGGATATCTTGGGGAACGTAGGCGAGGATACCAGCCCGCTCCCGCTTGGGCATCCGAACGAGGTCCTTTCCATCAAAGGTCAGACTTCCGCTTTCGGGGGTGTGAAGCCCCAGGATGGTTTGAAACAGCGTGGTCTTGCCGCTGCCATTCCGCCCCAAAAGAATGCCAATTTCTCCGTTTTGCAAGGTCATGCTGATATCCCGCAGCACGGGGATCCCGCGGGGCGTGTATCGAAAGGACAGATGCTGGATCTTAAGCATGGGCGGCGCCTTTCTTAGAAAAAATAATGGCTACGAAAAACGGTGCGCCGAGGAGGGTGGTAATCGCGCCCACCGGGAGGGCGGAGCCGCCCCCGATGCTGCGGGCAAAGGTATCCGCAGCCAATAGCAGCAGGCTCCCGCTCAATAGCGATGCGGGAATGAGCCAGCGGTGATCCTGCCCCAGCAGCCGCTTCATTGTGTGCGGGCACAGGATGCCCACGAAGCCGATTACGCCCAGGAAGGACACACAGACCGCTGTGATGACAGAGGCCAGCAGCAGGGAGACGAACCGCAGACGCTCCACGTGGACGCCCATGGTCTGGGCGGCTGCCTCGCCGCTGAGAAGCGCATTGTACCGCCACGACATGAGACTGAAAAAAACCGATCCTCCGGCAACGGCTGCCAGCATGATCAGGTTCGTCCGGTAAGTCGCCCGGCCCAGGTCGCCGAAATTCCAAATAACCGCCGCCGAAAGCCCTACATCCGTGGCATAGAACTGCAGCAGCGTGGTGCCTGCCGTCCAAATGGCGCCTACCGCAATGCCTGCCAGTACGACCACGTTGGGGGAAAAGGCACGGAGCCTGCACAGACCCAGGATCAGCAGGATGGAGAGCGTGGAAAACAGGAAGGCCATCAGCGACGTGGCATAGGGGTTGGCTCCGGAATCGTAATGGGAAACCAGCCCGCCGGTCTGCAGGAACCCGCCGGCAAAGGCGATGATGGAAAGATTGGCGCCGAAGACCGCCGCGTTGGAGACGCCTAGGGTCGAAGGGGAGGCCATGGCATTATGCAGCGTGGTCTGCATGATGAGGCCCGAGACGGAAAGCCCCGCGCCGGCCAGGATGGCGGCCAATACACGGGGAATGCGGATATTCCAAATAATGCGGATATCACTGGCCGGGCTGCCGGTCCGCCAAAGCGCGGCCCAGCACGCTTCCCAGGACATGGAGGAGGGCCCTGCAAAGAGACAGGCGAAAGACAGCGCCAAAACTGCCAAGACAAGGGCGAAGAGGACGGCCGATTTTCTTCGCCGTGTTTTCTGCAATGGATACATGGGCGGCTCCTTTCGCGGCTAAAGACGGGTGCCGGATACGATGTACTTCTCCGCATCGGAGACAGCCGTATCCACATGGAACCATTTGCCGAAGAGATCGCACATGGCGGGCGCAGGGAGCAGCCCCATGGATACTTGGGCGGCGGCGCCGGCGTGATGCTGGTTAAGCGCCTGGATGCTCATGCCGTGGGCAACGGTGAGGCGCCCGCGGGGCTTGAGCCATGCGGCAAGGCCCTCGATGAGCCGCGGGGGATCGGGAAAGTGAGGGAAGGCATTGTACACCACGCAGCAGTCAAAGTCCCCGGCGCCCTCCATGGCCTCGATATCCCCACAGAGAACATGGATTGGCCCGGTGGCTTTGGCTGCTGCGATTTTCGCCATTTCCGGCGCGATATCCACGGCGGTGACGTTGGCGACATGCCGCTGGGTATAAAAGGGAAAGAGCACCCCCGTCCCGCAGGCTACGTCCAAAACGCGCACGCCTGGATGCACCCCTGCCGCATCCAGGATCCGGTTGATTTTATCCGGGTCGACCATCAGCTCCTCGTCCCAGTGCGGGGCAAGGCGGTTGAAAAATTCTGTAACGTCTCTTTTGTCCATACCTGCGGTTCCTCCTTGTTCTCGGCATAGGGCGGCGGGCAAAACAAAAGGCATACAACTTTCCGACAAGAAAGTTATATGCCTTCATAGCATATGCTTCGCCAGCACCAGGGTACAGTCTTTGGATGCGGTGGGGAGGAAGACTTCGGCCGCTTAACGGCCTTCCGCAAAAACTTGGCGAAAATTCTCCCCACACGGGCGCCGCCTGTTGGCAGCCCCAAAATGCTTCAGCATTTTTCGTTGCTTCGTGCAAACGATGAGGGTATTTTACTACAAATGCTTCGCTTTGGCAAGAGTCCCGCTGCATAGGAGGAATGCGCGGGTTCACAAATAAGTCCCAATACACTGAGCTAAATCGCATAAGCAAATGTGTTTAGAAAACTTTCGGTAGTAGCACACGACATATATCTGCAACTACAAAACGATCTGGATATGCCTGAATTTACTGGTGTTTGAGCCCAAAACTTACGGTTTCGGGCGGATGGCAGAAAAGCATAGCCCTTCCTGCATGATCTCCACGTTCTGCTCGGTCCGCTTTAGCCGTGCATTTGTGGTCTGCGCCAACTGTAAAGCGTGCCCTGTTGGATGCCACAGCCGTGCTGCCGCAGTTAAATCGATCACATATGCTGGTTTCGGTGCTTCTCGTCGTTCTTCTGTGTATATTCGTCCCATCTTGATCCCTCCTGCGTCACTATTTTCGTGGATCTCCTTGCTTGCCGCTTCTCTACTTTTATGAAAGCACTCCAGGGAGTGTCTCCGTCACCTGTACGGAATAGATATTTGCGGTTGATTCTGAAAACATGCCGGGAGTTTTGCGTTTGCAGAATCACCGGCAGGTTTATATGTGTGATTGTTCTCGATGTATACAAAGCTTACTTTGTGCTGCAAGCAGTTAAGGCATTGGCAATAACCGGAAAACACTTCTTGCTTTTTTTAGAAAATCATGATAGACTGTAAAAGGATAACTATCGCGGAAATTGCCCGGTGGCGATACAATAGCGCAATTGGGCGCATCTGACGCTGCCTGGCAGGCTCATGAGAGATCATTTGGAACATATTGCCGTTGGATGCAAAATAATGTGCCGCAACCAGCGGTTTTGTGGATTTTGTATTAAAGAAAGGGAGGTGTTATAATATTGAAGAAGCGGGTTTTGATTTTGGCCATGCTGGTTTTTTGGGCGCTTTCGCTGGGCGGCACGGCGTAGGCTTGTCCAAATCCTAGTCCTTGCCCTGGTAATACTTATGATGTTGAGTATGCAAAAGAGGCCTATCATCTCTTAGTGTGCAAAGAATGCGGATACAAGACTGCGTATTCTCATTCTGGAGGGACTGCTACCTGTACACGTCGCGCGATATGCCAAGGATGTGGCCATGAATATGGGGATCCGCCGATCGGAGAACATCTATGGGGCGAGTATACTTCTGACGGCAACGCTACCTGTACAGCGGACGGTACGAAAACTGCGAAATGCAGCAGATGCCCCGAGACCCACACTGTTGCCGACGAAGGCAGCGCGTTGGGCCACAGCTTTACAAATTATGTATCCGACGGAAACGCCACGTGCACAGCTGTCGGAACAAAGACCGCGCGCTGCGACCACGGCTGCGGCGCAATCGATATCGTTGTCGACGAAGGCAGCGCGCTGGGCCACAGCTTTACAGATTATACCTCCAATGGCGACGCCACGTGCACAGCGGACGGCACGAAGACTGCGCACTGTGACCACGGCTGCGGCGCAACCGATACCATCTCCAACGAAGGCAGCGCGCTGGGACACAGCTTTACAAATTATGTATCCGACGGAAACGCCACGTGCACAGCTGACGGCACAAAGACGGCGCACTGTGACCACGGCTGCGGCGCAACTGATACCATCTCCGACGAAGGCAGCGCGTTGGGACATAATTACACGGCGGTTGTGACTGCGCCCACCTGTGTGAAAGGCGGTTACACCACCTATACCTGCACCCGCTGCAACGATTCCTACACGGTTAATAAGACTGCTGCGCTGCAGCACTGGTATGGTTCATGGAGCTTTAATGGTGACATGACCCATAGCGCGACCTGCCTGCGAGCCGGATGCGGATATGTGTGCACAAGGGATTGCGCGGCCTATACAGTAACCGTGGGCGATAATCTGGTCAGTATATGTCCGGTGTGCAACAATATGGACGGGATAAAGATGAGTACGCTCAAGGCTACTGTTACCAGTGTAGACAATGGAGTCAATGGCATCCCTAAGCGCGGCGAATTGAGTGTATGCGGGTTGGAAGCGCCCTTTGACGGCATATTGTACATGCTGACCGTTGCCTATGAGTATGACGAGATGCTGGACGAATTCACCGGCATGGTACACATTGAGATAGCACTGGAGATGCCTGACGAATTGCCGGAATTCCAGCTTGTCCGTGTGGACGTGACGGAGGCTGATGAAGATACTGAGCGCACGGAGGTCTGGACAGGGATAGAATACAATTATGAAGACGGCGTGTTGGGTTTCGATACCGATACAGCAGGTATATTCCTGCTGCTGCCCGTTGAATAATCTATCTCACGTAGAGGATGCAGGCGTATGGCTTGCATCCTCTTTCATATGTTATACGGTTCGGTCGGTAACCACATCGTGTATGCCGCGCCGCGTTCGGGCAATACATGCCAGGTATTCATGTTGAGTGGCGGATCATCTCAACATGAATGCCCGCAAATGCTGCCTATGTCCGACCGCTCATTATATTAAAATTCTGATTATAACCAACTCTGACTGATATGCGCTGGCAAATCGGACAATCCTGTTCATGCATCCGCACTCATCGGTTGTCATCCGATCGCGGCCGAAAGGGGGATTGCCCGCTTGCGTCCGGATTGACCAAAGATGTGAAACAAAAAATCCGGACTCGCTTTCACAAATCCGGATTAATTTGGTCGAGGTGACAGGATTTGAACCTGCGACCTTTTGGTCCCGAACCAAACGCGCTACCAAGCTGCGCTACACCTCGACATGGAGCCAATGGGGGGATTCGAACCCCCGACCTACGGTTTACGAAACCGTTGCTCTGCCAGCTGAGCTACATTGGCACGGCACAATACTGTGCCCAATTATTATAGCAGGAAGCCCTGCCGGTGTCAATCATCCTTTTCCTTTTTCTCGGCAGAAATGCGTGCCCTGCATGGGCGGCGCGTGGGAAGCCTCCGAGAAAAAAGGCGGGGGCAGAGCGCGCTCTGCCCCGTGGTGGCGCTCCAGAAGGGGCTCGAACCCCCGACCTACGGTTTAGGAAACCGCCGCTCTATCCTGCTGAGCTACTGGAGCATGGATTCATTATGCCACAGGCGGAGGTGGGTTGTCAATACGGCCGGACGCTGTCCGGCAAGGTGGCGCGTCAACACTTGGCGGTGTGAAAAAGGCGCCTATATAGTATATAGAGGAAAACGGGAGCCGCAATGGCGCCGCAGGATAGGAAAAAATCGCGGCTTTCTGCAAAACCTCGGGAAAAATCCCTTGTCAAGGCGCAATCCCTTTGGTATAATGAAAGTCGCTTGCATATGAGGAGGTAGTTTGATGGAAGCTTTGAAGATTGTCCTGCGGGTTGTGCTGCTGCTGGTGAGCTTGGGCCTGGCGGTCATCGTCCTGATGCAGTCGGCTAAGACCGATGCCATGGCGGCCTACACCGGCGGAGAGAATAGCGCCATGTCGGCCCGCCCCAAAGGCAAGGACGCCATCCTGGGCCGGTGGACCAAGATTGCGGCGGTAGTCATGTTTGTTCTGTGCGTAGCTTCGGTAATTCTGGAGAAGTTTTAACTTGTGCGATGATGCCCTATGCCTGTGCATGGGGCATTTTTCATGTTTTTTACAGCGGCGCGGTTGTGCCGTATGGCAGGCCGGTGCATACTAAGCGGGGAGGGCGATGCAGGAATGGAGCTTAAGGAAGTGACCCTGGCCAAGAAAGAGGTCTATGCCGGAAAGGTTTTCACCGTGGAGCACAGGACGGTGACCTTCCCTGCCGGAGGACTGGCCGAGCGGGACGTCGTCATGACCCATCATGCCACGGCGGTGGTTCCTGTGACCGAGGAGGGCGAGGTGATCCTGGTCCGGCAGTTCCGCGCCGCCTCCCAGAAGGTGATGCTGGAGCTCCCGGCAGGAAAAATGGAGCCGGGGGAGGAGCCTGCGGCCTGTGCCGCCCGCGAACTGGAGGAGGAGACGGGCTATGCCGCCCGCGTCCTGCGCCCCTTGATCGGGTTGTGGGTTTCTCCTGCCATCGTGTGTGAGAAGATTCACATTTTCCTGGCGGACGGCCTGGTGAAAGGACAAGTCCATCGTGATGCGGACGAGTTTATGGAGGTGGAGCGTCTGCCCTTGGCGGAGGCCTGCCGCCGCATCCTGACGGGCGAGATTGATGACGGAAAGACCGTGGCCGGGCTGCTGCTGGCCCGGGAGGTTTTGAACCAACGTGTGTGAGAGAAAAGAGGTACCCTTGGAAACGGAAACGAAAGCTTTGACGGAGGGCGACGACTTCGCGCCTGTCCGTGCATTTTTGGAAACAAAGGAAGGCGCGCAGCCCCCTACCGTGGAGGAAGTCTGCGCGCTGATCAATCCCCAGGACGTGGAAGCGGCCCGCCGTCAGCTGGAGGAATGGGAGCTGGATGGCCGGGTCGTGATCAGCAAAAAGAACCGGGTAGGATTCCCTGGCCGATGGGGTATGGCGGCCGGGAAAGTACAGCGCTCGCCCAAAGGTTTTGCCTTCCTGCTGCCGGTGGAAGAGGACGGCGAGGAATGCTTTATCCCGGCGGAAGACCTGGGCGGGGCGCTGCATGGGGATACCGTGCTGTGCAGTGTGGGGCTGGAGCCCCAGCCTGGCCGTAAACGCAACGCTTCGGTGATTCGTATCCTGCGGCGCGGCGTGTCTACCGTGGTGGGCAGCTATGAGGAGGATGAATACGGAGGCTACGTGGTCAGCGATGACGAACGCTTTGGCGTGGAGGTCAATATTGCCCCGGGGCTGACCTTGGGAGCCCAGCCGGGGGAGAAGGTGGTGTGCACCATCACCGCCTACCCCGATACCCAGGAGGATCCCCTGGAGGGCGCCATCGTGGAAGTGCTGGGTCCCGCGGGGGAAAAGGGCGTAGATATTCTTTCCATTATCCGCCAGCAGGGTCTGCCGGATGCCTTCCCCCAGGAGGTGGAAGCCGAGGCCGAGGCCGTGGCCCGGGCCGCGGAGAGCGAGGATACGGCAGGCCGCCGCGATCTGCGGGACTGGATGGTGATCACGGTGGACGGGGCAGATTCTAAGGATCTGGACGATGCCATTTCTCTGGACAAGCTGCCGGAGGGCGGCTGGCGGCTGGGGGTTCATATTGCCGATGTATCCCAGCGGGTGCAGCCGGGGTCTTCTCTGGATAAGGAGGCCTATAACCGGGGAACCAGCGTCTATCTGCTGGATAGGGTGATCCCCATGCTTCCCACCGCGCTGTCCAATGGTATCTGTTCCCTGAACCAAGGTGTGGATAGGGCCTGCCTGAGCTGCGTGATGACGCTGGACGCGGCAGCGGAGATCGTGGATTTTGAGGTGTTTGAGTCGGTCATCCGCTCCAGCGGGCGTTTGGTCTACGATACGGTGGATGCGGCGCTGGCGGGAGACGCCGCGGCCGTGGAGGCTTATGCTCCATATATGGCGCTGCTGCAGGAGCTTAAAGCCATGACCGACCGGCGCTATGCCCTGCGCCGGGAACGGGGCACCCTTCAGTTGGATATTCCCGAGCCAGTGATTCGGCTGGACGAGACCGGCTTCCCTGTGGAGATCGAAGTCCTGCCGGAGGGGCCGTCCCACCAGGTGATTGAGGAGTGCATGCTCTGCGCCAACGAAACCATTGCCGCCTGGATGGAAAAGGAGGGCATGCCCATGCTGTACCGTGCGCATGAGGCGCCCGACCCTGAGAAGATGGCCGATCTCTCCCTGTTTGTCACCAACTTTGGCCTGAGGAATCCGGGGCTCGCTTCGGGGGTTACGCCGAAAAAGCTGCAGCAGGTGCTGGATTTCTTCGAGGGAAAGCCGGAGGCCGCCGTGGTGCACCGGGTGCTGCTGCGGAGCCTGGCCAAGGCCCGCTACGATGGGGTTGACAGGGGGCATTTCGGCCTGGCCGCCGAGCATTACTGCCACTTTACCTCTCCGATCCGCCGCTATCCTGACCTGGTGGTCCATCGGGCTGTGAAGCGCCATCTCCATGGGACGGACGATGCCTCCTGGCGAAACGCCATGCGCAAGCGTCTGGACGCTATGGCCGAGCAATGCACCCAGCGGGAGATCCTGGCTATGCAGGCCGAGCGGGCTGTGGATGATTTGAAGATGGCCGAGTATATGACCCGCCATATTGATGAGGAGTTCGATGGCGTGATCAGTGGGGTAACAGAGTTTGGCATTTTCGTGGAGCTGCCCAATACCATTGAAGGACTGGTGCATGTATCGACCCTGCAGGATGACTTCTACATCTTTGATGAGAAGAACTACTCCCTGATGGGACGGACCCACCGCAAAGTCTACCGTATGGGGGATCCGATCCGCATTCGGGTGGTGAAGGCCGACGTGTCCGCGCGGCGCGTGGACTTCGAACTGGCGGGAGAGGAGCGCGGATCGCGTCGCCGCCATTAGGACATTGCCAGATGGGCAGGGGGGACTTTGGAAATTTTGTCCATTGTTTTCCCGGTAAATAGAGCAATATAAACAATATTGCTGTACTGATCGTGATATTTAGTGAATATACCCAAGCGGGTTGCCTCGAGTTTTGGAGGGACCCGCTAGTTTTATACCCATAGAGACCCAATTCTTCCATGCAATTGCATCTGGGGTATGCTGCGATTTGCATGGACGTATTTATTTACTTTGCTTGACGGCTATGATAGAATGGACTGGAAATGGGGGGAGCCAGTTGCGCATATGGTCAAGAATGTCAATGAAAAAGCAGCTGCGTTGGCTGGCAGTGGTGACCACCCTCTGCGTGGCGGTTATTGTCCTGCTGACCTCCGGCTTTGCCTACCGGCGTACCGAGGAGAGCTGGCGGAACCTAGCCCACGATATGGCCCAGCAGTCGCTTCATAAGCTGGACAGCTGGGCGCAGCAAATGGTGAATACGAGCTATACCGTTTCCTTCGATGTGAATGTGCAGGAGTTTATGTGGGCCCAGAGCGTGGAAGAGTATATGGCGACCTTCTCAAAGATGAGCAGCACCTTGAGCATTTACTCGGAGTTTCAGTCGGTGATGACCGATGTGGTGCTGGAAGGCCTCTGTTATGCTAGGCAAAGCGCCTATATTCCGGTGCGTCCGTCGTCTCTGCCGAAGGCCGAGGGAACGACGCCGGAATTCAGCCCGCTCCTTGTGATGGACGATCTCTATGACGAGAAGGTCACGCATAAGTTTATTTGCGTATCGGCCCAATGTAAGTCCACGCTGGATGAACGCAAGCTTTATGCGAACCTGGGCCAGGTTTACGTTCTGGCGGAGGGACTGACCCTATCGGAGGGTATGGGGCTTGTGACAGATGGCGCGGATCTTATGACCTGGGTAGTGGATCAAAACGGGACCATTATCGCAGCCAGTGATCCGAACCAGATTGGCCAGGCCATGGATCCCCAGATCATGGACGAGCCGGTAGAAAACTGGACGGGTAAGACCACCTATAACGGGGAAGACATGATCGCTTGTCGTGTGTATCATCCCCTGACGGGCTACAGCGTGGTAACCATGGTGCCCCGCAGTGTCATGGCGGACATGATGGATAACACCTTGGGCAGCCAGTTGGTCAATTTAGGATGTATGGGCGCCCTGCTGCTGCTTGTTTACTTGGTTATTACCCGGGGGATGCTATTCCCTCTGAAGAAGGCTACCGACTATATTCGTCGGCAGGGACGCAGCGGGCTGATCCGGCCGCGGGAACGGCTGGATCTCAGCGGCAACCAGGAGGTGGAGGAGTTGGCGGCTTCCTTCAATGCCATGCTGGAGAAGATGGGCAGCCTCAGCGATGAGCTGATTGCCACCCATGACCGGCTTCACGAGGCCGAAATGTTCAAGGCCCAGTCAGAGATGGCCATGCTGATGAGCCAGATCAATCCCCATTTTTTGTATAATACATTGGAATCCATTAAGGGAATGGCATATCGGGCTGGCGCTCCGCAGATCGTGGAGACTACAAAGGCCCTGGGAAGCATTTTCCGCTACAGCGTGAAGGCTCCGGCCATGGTGTCGCTGAAGGAGGAAATGCGGATACTGGAGAGCTATTTTGCCATCCAGCGGATGCGGTTTGGGGACCGTTTCTCCATGGAGGCAGAGGCCGAGTTGGGCATCTTGGAGTGTATGGTGCCCAAGATGTGCCTGCAGCCCCTCTGTGAGAATGCCATCTACCATGGCTTGGAGTTGAAGAGCGAGCCGGGGCATCTCTTGGTCAGGGCAGTTCGGATAGGAAAGGATATTCGGATCCAAGTTATGGATGACGGCTTGGGTATGGAGGAGGAAACCCTGCGTAACGTTCGGGAGTCCTTGGGAAAGGAATTGCCTCGGGAGGGCGAACGGGTGCATATCGGCGTGGCCAATGTCCACGCAAGACTACGACTCTATTACGGCCAGGATTACGGCCTGACCGTGGAAAGCAGCCCCGGAAAGGGCACCTGCGTAACTTTACGTATTCCGGTAAGGAGCAGCGGCGATGTATAAGGTATTGATTGTAGACGATGAGACATGGGTGGTAGAAAACTACCGAATGGGCATCGACTGGGCAGCCCACGGCTTTGAAGTGGTGGACGTGGCCAACAATGGGATTGAGGCCTTGGAAAAAATCAAGACCATTCATCCGGATCTGGTGATGACCGATATACGCATGCCCATGATGGGAGGGTTGGAACTGATCCGCTTGGCCCGCAAGCAGTATCCCGATGTGGAGTTTGTAGTGATTAGCGGCTATGCGGAATTCTCCTATGCCCAGAAAGCCCTCAATTACGGCGTGGCGGGCTATTGCCTGAAGCCCATCGAAGAGGCGGATATTCAGCTGGTTTTGAGTAATGTGAAGAACCGGCTGCAAAGCCGCAATAACAAGATGGTGGATTACTTTGCCGCGTTGGAAGAGATGGCGGCAGGAGAGGCCGATGCGGACCTGCTCTCCGAGTATGGCATGCACTGGGATAAGAACGCCGGTATGCGCGTGCTGGTCTGCGTAGGGAAGTGGAAGGAAAGCTTCTCGGGATTTTGGAGTGCTGTGGTGCCTTTGGGGGTGGACCGCAAGGCATGCTTCCTTTCCGACCGGTATCTGGCCAATGCCCTGAACGAATTGGAACAGATTCCGGATCTGGTTGTCGGAGTCTCCCGGAAGGTCAACGATATCGGGCTGGTCAACAACGCCCTGGTGGAGGCCCAGATTTCAGCCCATCAGTCGTTCATGACGGGCAGCGCGGGCATTTATCACTACCAGGCTGCCAGCCGCGGCCACCTGCGGGAAATCATTGGCCGGCTGTCCGCCGCCATGGGGAAGCGGGAAACCGTAGCGGTGTTGGATGCCTTTGAAGAGATGGAAACCCTCTTCTGCGGCGAAGGCTACAATATTCGTCACGCTTTTTATGCCTACAATATGATTTCGGACATGCTTTTCCAGCACGGGGTGGAGGATGACTGCTATGATATGGTCAACTACCAGGAACTGACCAGCCTGTATTCCAGCGTCAAGGAGATGCTTTCCATCCTGCAGGAGCACTGTCTGGGGGTAATTAACTACGGATCAGAGCTGGACGTGCAGGCTGTCAATAACGATGTAGTACGGGAGATCCTGAAGTATCTTCACGACAATTATTACCAGGATATTTCCCTGCGCGACCTGGCCGACCGCTATTTCCTCAATCCTAGCTATCTGTGCCGGACGTTTAAGAAACAGGTGGGTAAGCCTTTTACCGTGTATCTGGCCAATCTTCGCCTGCGCCATGCCTGCGAGCTGCTTCGTGCCACCAGCATGAGTGTCTACGAGATTGCTGAGCGGTGTGGGTATAAGGATTACTTCTACTTTGCCAGGCTCTTTAAGCGGACACTGGGGGTGACGCCCAGCCAGTTCCGCGGCGGGGAGAATGGCGCTATGCAGGCTCTGAATTAAATACATCCATACATGCGGCAACCGCCTGGCTTGGTCTGGCTTTCTTGTGAAAAATGACGAAGCCGGGCGATTGCTATACTGCAGCGGCTTCCTCTGGCGAGGGGGCATGTTCGACTGGCGGAGAGGACGGGGTTTGTGCAGTAATGCTAGTTTGCAGCGCGGCAAATTTACAAATTCAGCAAAGGCATAGCCCGAAATTATGGACAGGATGCGGCTTGGGTATGGATGAATTTGACGAGTTGCACCAGCCGACAAAATTTGAGAAATGAAATAGGGCAAATTAGCACGGCCAAATGCCCATTTTTGCACATATGACCTTTTGGGATTTCCTCTATAATAAAAGGGACGGAACTCATATATATAAACAGCGGTCCATCCGTCTTTTTCGGGCCGCACATTGAGGAAGGGGAGAGAGCGAAATGAGCGAGTCCGTAGCCAAGAATACGGTCCCAGCCATGCCCACGCAGAAGAAGAAAAAGGGCTCTACGTGGAAGCGCATGGTACGGTGCAAGTGGTTCTATCTGATGATGCTGCCTGCACTGCTATGTATCCTGCTGTTCAATTACATCCCGCTGTACGGCGTGGTGTTGGCGTTCAAGCAGTACACGCTGAATGTGCCCAAGGAGATGTTTGGCATTGATGTGGCCAACATTCCGATCCTGCGTTTCTTCGCCCAGGTAAACGCGATGGAGTGGGTAGGCTTCAAATGGTTTAATAACCTGTTTGTCAAGCAGGACTTCTGGGCGGCCGTTAAGAACACCTTGATCATCAGCTTCGGCCGTTTGATCTTTGAGTTCCCCATCCCCGTCATTCTGGCCCTGGCCATGAATGAGATCAAGAACAGCTTCGTCAAGCGCTTCTACCAGACGGTTTACACCTTCCCCCACTTCCTGTCGTGGATTCTGGTTATCGGCGTACTGAACGGGTTCCTGCAGTCAGATGGTGTAATCAACCAGGTGCGCGAGGCGCTGGGTATGGAGAAGATTAACTTCTTGGCTAACCCCACGCTGTTCCGCCCCATCATTTTCATTACTTCCGACTGGAAGGAGATGGGCTGGAGTTCCATCATTTACCTGGCGACAATTTCGGGTATCGATCCCACGCTGTATGAGGCGGCCTACGTGGATGGCGCTAACCGGTGGCACTGCGTGCGCTTCATCACCTGGCCTTCGATCCGGCCCACAGTGGTACTGTTGCTGATCATGCAGTGCGGCTCTATCCTCAACGGCGGATTCGATCAGATCTTCAACCTGTACAACCCCGCGGTGTACGAGGTGGGCGATATCTTGGATACCTGGATTTACCGTTACACCTTCCAGAGTTCCGGCCGTAACTTCAGCGTCTCGGTCGCGACGGGCTTCTTTAAGTCGGCCATTGGCTTCATTCTGGTCATGGGCGCCGACCGGGTAGCCAAGTGGCTGGGCGAAGACGGACTGCTGTAGGAAAGGAGAGATATCGTTATGGCGAAGACTAGCAATAAGATTCACCGCGGTTTTGGATCGGTGTTGGCGGATATCCTCATCTACGGCCTCCTGGGACTTCTGGCCCTGATCATGATCTACCCCTTCTACAACCTGATCCTGACTTCAATTTCCAGCTATGAAGAGCTGGTGCGCCCTGGTCTGCGGCTATGGCCTCAGAAGGTGGACTGGACCAATTACCAGATCATTTTCTCAGATGGTCAGCTGCTCCGATCCTTCCGGAATACCATCATTGTAACCCTCTGCGGTACGGCGCTTTCCATGATCGTGACCACGAGTGCCGGCTACGCTTTCTCCAAGAAGTGGGTTCCCGGCCGGAACGGCTTGCTCACCCTGTTCATCATCACGATGTACTTCGGCGGCGGTCTGGTGCCTTGGTACTTGGTCATGTGCGACCTGGGCTTTAAGGATAACTTCCTGGTCATGTTTGTACCTGGCGCGTTAAGTACCTGGAACATGATCCTGATGAAGAACTACTTCAACACCATTCCCGAATCCTTGGAAGAGTCGGCACGCATCGACGGCGCCAACGACCTGCGCATCATGATTCAGATCGTGCTGCCGGTTGCCGCCCCCATCCTGGCCACCATCAGCTTGTTCTACGCGGTAGGCTTCTGGAATGAGTGGTACAACGCTATGATCTTCATCAGCACCAAGTCTTTGGAGCCCCTGCAGCTGTTGCTGCGTCGTCTGGTTATTGAGTCTACCATGGACTTGGGCAGTGAAATGGCCAACCAGTTCCGGAACCAGAATAAGCAGATCCACTCTCGTGGTATGCAGATGGCTTCCGTAACCGTGGCAACGGTTCCGATCCTGCTGGTTTACCCCTTCGTGCAGAAGCACTTTGCAAAGGGCATTATGATGGGCGCCGTGAAGGGCTAATCCCATCCCCGTCGTGTTCCGAGCCGCTCCCTTGGGGAGCGGCTTTTTTCTTTGGGAAAATGGTGAGATCCGGTGTTGGGGGCCGCGCAAGGACATTGCCCGAGCAGATAGGTACGGCAATGATCATGAAAAGCGCAGGATACTTCACTGAAGAACAAATACCTGGCGGGAGGAAGTCGCTGCGGAGTCAGGGGACCAGGGGATTAGAGGTGACTCGATGGATTTGCTTTGGCATGGCGATACTGGCATGCCAGCCTGAGGGCGGCACAATAGCGTGAAAGAAGAATAACGGAGGTACTGCATTTTCTTACAATGTTTGACTACATTTTCAGAAGTATTTCTTTTGATCATCCCTAGATGCGGAGCGCTTGGTTAATTCTCTAGGAAAGGCAATGCATTTTTTACATTTATTTAATACTTTAGAGAAAGAAAGTAAAACCCAGCATGATAGAACTTCAATATGAAACGAATTAAGATTAATCGGGAAAACGACGCGGAATTTGCGGATTCATAGAACAAGATCATGCATACATTTAGTGATTGTTTTTAATCGCCAATATGCGAGTTCATAACGTAAAACGCAAAATGTGATTTGTAGCCATGTGGGAAAAAATGTGCATAATTCGGTTGAATTCGATACCAGCAAGACCCAATTGACTTTAACTGCTGAGTGTGGTATAACTTCCTTTGTCCGTAAATGAATGCATGAATACATTCATTCCCTGCGGATGGATACCATGCGTTTGCCGTCTGGCGAAGCATGAATTAATCAAGGAGGAAGAGATTCCATGAGCAAGAAGCTGCTTACCTTGGCTCTGGCGCTGCTGATGGTCGTGGCCGTATTTGCCGGCTGCGCCCAGACGCCCAGCACCACGCCCGCTCCTGCGGACGATGCCACTGAAGCTCCTGAAGGCGATGCCACCGAGGCCCCCGAGGCTGATGGTGATGCTACGCCGGCCCCTGAGGGTGAGGATGGCACTGAGCCTGAAGCGACCCTGACTTTTGATGAGCCGCAGGTGTTGGAGCTGTCCTGCTGGGACATCGACAAGGCTTGGGGCGAGGATGTGGAGATCGACGCGTTTGGCCAGTTTATTATGGACAAGTTCAACGTGACCTTCACCACCCGGAACGTGACCTGGGGTGATGTTGCTGAGAAGTATAACCTTTGGGCTGCTTCCAATGATCTGCCCGCTACGATTGGCAACGCTTATGTTGGCGGCGCCACTTATTATCAGTGGATTAACGAAGGCGTGATCCGTGCTCTGCCTGACGACATGAGCATGTACCCCACCCTGAACCAGAACCTGCAGTTGGGTGAGGTGTCTGCGTACAAGGTGAATGACCAGAATTGGTTCCTGCCCCGCATGACCTACTCCGATCCCGACTGGTGGTGCATGGACCGCGGTATCTACTACCGTAAGGATTGGCTCGAGGCCCTGAACATGGAGATCCCCACCAATGAGGAAGAGTTCATCGCCATGTGCGTAGCCTTCCAGACCCAGGATCCCGACGGCAACGGCAAGAACGATACCATTGGTCTTTCCACGCTGACTGGCGGCTGGCCCTTCTGGAGCCAGGGCTTTGCCAACTACGGCCAGACCGATGGCCGCTATAAGCTGAGAGATGATGGTACCGTCTATCGTACGGATGCTTCGGATGAGGCCTACAACATCACCTGCATGCTCCGCGAGATCAACAAGCGCGGCGGCCTGGATCCCGACCTGATGACCTATGCGTCTGATGACGATGTGATCAACAAGTTCGCGGCTGGCCTGATCGGCGTGTTCATCAAGCAGATCAGCCCCACCCATGTGGACGGCATCTATCGCAAGTGGCTGCCCCAGAACCCCGACAAGGAGTTCACCGAGTGCGTTGGCTTCCTGCCCCTGTGGGATGTCGAGGGCGTTGAGACCGTCCGCTTCGGCGAGAAGGCCTATTGGTCCGAGACCTACTTCGGCAACAAGGTGACCGATGAAGAGATGCCTCGGTATCTGGCGCTGTTCGACTGGATGGCCTCCGAGGAAGGTATCCTGTTCATGGGCTTCGGCTTTGAGGGCGAGGACTACACCATGAATGAGGACGGCACCATCACCAGCCTGATGCCTGTGAAGGAAGACGGCAACAAGATGACCCTGGCCGATAAGTACCCCAATTCTCAGTTCGCTTCCCTGTCCGTGTGGACCGGCGACAACAACCAGTATCGCAATCCTGACATCGATCCTAAGGTCATGGCCATGTGCATTGAGGAGCGTGACCGCCGTATCGCCGAGTGGGCCGATCCGGAGATCGATTGGGCGCTCCAGGCTGTGACCACGGATGCCAAGAATGAGAACACCGCTGTTCCGACCGATGACTGGATGAAGATGGTGGTGGACACCTCCGACAAGACCAACGAGGAGTGGTATGAGGAGTTGAAGGCGAACTGGTCCGCTCTGGGCCTGGATGCCGCTCTGGAGTCCATTGCCGAGGCCTATGCCGCCCAGTAATCTCGGACTGCAAGACTAGGTTCTAGATACAAACAAGGTTCCCGTCGTAAAGACGGGGGCCTTGCTTTGTTTTGGGTAAATTGTACTATAGGGACAACACTTCAGGGGAAAAAAGGAGTTTACACAGCCCCTGCGGCAGGAGGGAGTTACCACAAAACTAGAATGCCGGGAAGGGACTCCATGAACTGTCGATATCTTGGGATGGAAGAGTGCGGCAGCATATGGAAATATCATGAGAATGGGCTAGCAAGAGACTGCCCGGTTGTTTGGTACGATTGCGAGGACTGCATCGGTGAGATCCAGCCCAACTTAATCATATGTGTGGAATCCCTGTTTTTTGGTCTCATGCAGTGCGGACGGAGAACGCGCTGCGGCGCCGCTGCTGGCAGGAAGGAATAACAAGTACAGAGATGAAGGCCATAGGGCGCTCGAGTTGTTCATTTGCATACCGCGCAGGTGAAGTTTCGTCTTGGTGTTATGATCTCTAGCTGGACCTACGAGAAATACCTGACGAACGGCAGCCTAAGGGTACTACAATGTAAAGCAAAGAGCCTTGGAGTGAGAAATCGTGGGACCCAAAAAGCGAAGACAATTTTCAATTTGCAGGCGCGGGAGATTCGGGTATAGGCGACGGAAGGCAGGGCATTGAGGAGCGGATGCTGCGGTCAGCTGCTTGGGGAAGAGTAACCTTAGCCATCGAATGACATGCTGATCTTATTTGCCGATAAAACCCGAATTGAAGCGTTGGAACTATAGAGTATCTATTGTCCTGGCCTTACGATAAGTTGAATTTACTTGCCTACGACCGGGGAACAAACTTGTCAGCAGACGCCAAATTGAGGAGCGGCTGTGCTGTGGCGTCTGCCTTTTGAACCGTACGGCGCTGCGGCAGAGATAATGTAAACTTAAATGGTCAACGCAGGCGGGATTATCCGGAGTGATCTTTCGAGTGTCGCGTCAGCCGCGCTAAAATGAGGCCCGACGCCCATAAAAAGCCTGGCTTTTTTTGTTTGCGCATTGTCTGTAGGGCTTGCGATTCCCATCCTGTTGCCGAGGGCTTACGGTTCAATTAAGAGGCAATGTCATAGAGCAAGTTTTGAAGCATCAGGTTACAGAGAAAAAGTGATTTCAGAAACTGCGATATGGCAATGGCAAACAAACGCGGGCCCAAATTTGAAAAAACAGAGTGAACGGGAAATTCTACGCGTTTCGGCCTGATTGGCCTTAAATAGCTCGTTTGACGGCGTATGAAATACAAAATAACGACATGAATGGAAGGTATAACAAGATTATGCAATGGCGGCCCGTGATAGGCATGACGGCGCGTCCTGCATTGTGGCAAAGATAGGGTGGACAAGTCGCGCGTATGAAGAAACAAACATACAGTTCTTTGTTAAAAGTTCATTGCAGTCCATATATGGGATTGACATCCCACAATATGCGTGCTATAACTAGATATGTAGGTGTTGCGAATAGATTAATGCGCAAGGATTGGTTTCCTGCCCGTAGGGCGGGAGGATGCAGATAAAGGCATTCGTAAATCAAAAGGAGGAGAACTACATGAGCAAGAAGCTGCTTACCCTGGCTTTGGCGCTGCTGATGGTCGTGGCTGTGTTTGCCGGCTGCGCCCAGACGCCCAGCACCACGCCTGCTCCGGCGGATGACGCCACCCAGGCTCCCGAGGCAGAGGACGATGCTACGCCCGCTCCGGATGGAGAAGGAGAAGGAGAAGGTGAGGGCGAAGGCGATGGCACGGAGCCAGAAGCTACCTTAGATTTTAAAGAGCCACAGGTGTTGGAGCTGTCCTGCTGGGACGTTGACAATGCTTGGGGCGAGGATGTGGAGATTGACGCTTTCGGTCAGTTCATTATGGAGAAGTTCAATGTGACCTTCACCACCCGGAATGTGACCTGGGGTGATGTGGGTGAAAAGTATAACCTCTGGGCTGCTTCTAATGATCTGCCTGCTACTGTGTGTAATGCTTATGTCGGCGGTTCGACCTATTATCAGTGGATCAATGAGGGTGTTGTTCGTGCTCTGCCTGATGACATGAGTATGTATCCCACCCTGAACCAGAACTTGCAGCTGGGTGAGGTGACGGCGTACAAGGTGAATGACCAGAATTGGTTCCTGCCCCGTATGACCTATGCCGATCCTAAATGGTGGTGCATGGACCGTGGCGTCTACTACCGCAAGGACTGGCTTGAGGCACTGGATATGGAGATCCCCACCAATGAGGAAGAGTTCATTGAGATGTGCGTGGCCTTCCAGACCCAGGATCCCGACGGCAACGGCAAGAACGATACCATTGGTCTCTCCGCTGTAACCGGCGGCTGGGTATTCTGGAGCCAGGGCTTTGCCAACTACGGCCAGACCCAGGGCAACTATGTCCTGAATGCTGATGGTACGGTTTCTGTCACCAACACCGGAGAACAGGCCTATAAGATCGCCTGCATGCTGCGTGAGATCAACAAGCGCGGCGGCTTCGATCCTGATTACATGACGTATGCCTCCGATGACGATGTCATCAATAAGTTCGCGGCTGGCTTGATCGGCGTCTTCATGAAGCAGATCAGCCCCACCCACGTGGACGGCATCTATCGTAAGTGGCTGCCCCAGAACCCCGATAAGGAGTTCACCGAGTGCGTTGGTTTCCTGCCCCTGTGGGACACCGGCGTGGAGCCTGTCCGCTTCGGCGAGAAGGCCTACTGGTCCGAGACCTACTTCGGCAACAAGGTGACCGATGAGGAGCTCCCCCGCTACTTGGCACTGTTCGACTGGATGGCGTCCGAGGAAGGCGTCCTGTTCATGGGCTTCGGCTTCGAGGGCGAGGACTACACCATGAACGAGGATGGCACCATCACCAGCCTGATGCCCGTGAAGGAAGACGGCAACAAGATGACCCTGGCCGACAAGTACCCCAATTCTCAGTTCTCTTCCCTGTCCGTGTGGACCGGCGACAACAACCAGTACCGCAATCCTGACATCGATCCTAAGGTCGTGGCAATGTGCGTTGAGGAGCGTGACCGCCGCATCGCCGAGTGGGCTGACCCGCAGATGGATTGGGATCTGCAGGCCGTGACCACCGACGCGAAGAATGAGAATACCGCGGATCCTGTCTCCGACTGGATGAAGATGGTGGTGGATACCTCCGACAAGAGCAACGAGGAGTGGTACGAGGAGTTGAAGGCGAACTGGTCCGCTCTGGGCCTGGATGCCGCTCTGGAGTCCATTGCCGAGGCTTATGCCGCCGAGTAATCTGGAACTGCAAACCTAGGATCGTGACTTAAACAAAGGCTCCCGCTTTTACGGCGGGGGCCTTTTGTGTTAATTGATTCATTAAATTTAATATAGTCAGCGCCAGGGCAATAAGGAGCGATGCACGCCATAAGTCTCTGCGATTGAGGACGCGTGTGATCGGCAGGAAGATGCAGCATTGGCTTATACACAAGTATGTACAAAGATGTCTGCCGTACTTGAAGGCGTTTGCGGCAGGTTAAGCAGGCCTTCGTGTGCCGACGAAGATGACAGGGGACAAACGAAAAAGGACCAGTGTGGCGCTGCATGCTAAGAAAGAGGAAAGACAGCAAATGAATATACAACGACGCAGAGCAGCGAGGGAAGCACGAACCTGTAGCGCGCGGTGAGAAACTCTACTCGACGGCGGGAATGAGGAGTAGGACAGAGTAAGACGGACTTGCCAATCAAGAATGTTAATCGAGGAATTGGGAAGAGCTGCTTGAAAGAAATGCATTCATGCGGTATAATCATTCCACACAGCGGAAGAGAACGGCATGAGGGGATTCCCAATGCAACGGCTACATGGCGGCCGCGTGGTTCCGGCAGTGGACGTGGAGAGCCATGGCTTACACGCCGGAAAAAAGGAGCAATCCTCGGCAAAGGTCATCGCTTGTGGCAGCGGCGACAACCAGACACAAGCTATTGTGGAGAGTATGCTGGCAACGGGTAAAATTGTTACAAAATCATGGCAGATAACGGACTGAGATGGGTGTGTGAAACGCTTTACACCCAGAGATTGAAGGAATTTGGCAAATATTTCCGTAATATTTTTGACATAAAATTCGGAAAAGATGCGGGAAACCCATTGCGAATTTGCTATGCATCTGCTATAATTTCCACTGGAGGGGTGTGCTGGACAGGTTGGCATCCTGTGGAAACGTTATACGCCCCTGCGTGGCAGATTTCTCGCGGATCAAAACCGGGGATTTCCTTCTAGACATGGGAATTTTTTGTTGACTTTCTACCATACTCCGTGTATGATGTAGACATTGATTTCAGACACAGCAAAGGCGGTGTGCGCGGAGCGTAAGGCTCTCTACCGTTCCGAAGGGAGGGATGAAGGATGATGGATACCAGCTGATATTCTTATTGGCCCCGGAATCTATCAAAAAAAACTATGGGAGAGGAAACACATGAGTAAGAACATGAAGTTCCTACGCAAAGGCGCCTTGCTTCTTGCCGTGCTGGCCATGGTCCTTGGCCAGTGCTTCGGGATGCTGGGCGGCGTGGCGGCTCAGGCGGCGACGGTAGCCAATGACCTCGTGGTC
>CALWDW010000057.1 GCA_944376795.1 uncultured Christensenellaceae bacterium | reverse complement strand
AAACCCTCCCCCGCAAAAAACCCTCCCCCGCAAAAAACCCTCCCCCGCAAAAACCCTCCCTCACCAAAATCCCTCTCCCGAAAAAAGGCCCGCCAGAGAAAGGAGATCTTCTCTGGCGGGCGATTTTATGCCTTTGTCTTCACCGGCATACCGGCGATTTATTCTCCCTGGTGGGAAGCGGCATAGGCCTCGGCGATGGAGTCGCAGGCAGCCTGCAGGCCCAGGTCATTCCAGTAGGCCAGGCTCTCGGCGTACCACTCTTCGTTGGTCTTGTCCGAAGTATCGGCGATCATCTTGTTCCACTCGGTCTCGGGGAGCGCGGTGCACTCGGTCCGCTCGTCGGTGGTGATGGCCTGCAGTTCCCAATTGATCTCGGGATCCACCCAGTTCTCCAGGCGGTTCTGCAGCTCGGCGTAGCAGTAATCCCGGATCTCCTTAGGATAGGAAGGATTGATATAAGCCGTGTCGCCGCCCGTCCAGACAGCCAGGGAACCAAACTGGGAGTTGGGATACTTGTCGGCCAAGGTCATGATGTTTCCATCCTCCTTGGTGGGCATGAGGCTGACAATGCTGCCATCCTCCTCCACGGTGTAGTCCTCGCCCTCGAAGCCGTAGCCCATGAACATCTGGCCTTCCTCGGAAGACATCCAGTCAAACAAGGCCAGGTAGCGGGGGAGCTCCTCGTCGGTGACCTTGTTGCTGAAGTAGGTCTCCGACCAGTAGGCCTTCTCGCTGAAACGCACGATAGGTACGCCATTGTCCCACATGGGCAGGATGCCAATGCAGTCCAGGAAGTTCTTGTCAGGGTTCACGGGCATCCAAGAGGTATAGAAGTCATTGAGGGTGCTGGGGGTCACCTGACGGCCCAGTACGCCAATGCGGCCGCCTATGAAGCGCTCCTTGAGCTCGGTATCGTGCTCGCTGCCATAGGTCAGGTAGTCGGGATCCATGCCGCCGGCCTTGTTAACGGCACGGAGCATGCAGGCCAGGTTATAGGCTTCCTCCCCGGCGTCGCCGCGGGAAACCGTACCGTCCTCATTCAGGGTATACACACGGCTGTCCAGCAGAGCGCCGTAGTTGGCAAAGGCCTGGTTGGTAAGGAAGCTGCCGCTCAGGCCCACGGTGTCGTTCTTCCCGTTGCCGTCAGGATCCTGGGTCTGGAAAGCCACGCACATGTCGATGAACTCCTGCTCATTGGTGGGCTCCGACAGGCCGAGGTTCTCCAGCCAGTCCTTGCGGTACAGGATGCCGCGGTCCATGCACCACCAGGTGGGATCGCTGTAGGTCATCCGGGGCAGGAACCAGTTCTTCCCATCCACCTGATAGGCCACGGTCTCCCGCAGGGCCAGGTTGGCCTGGAGGGTGGGGAACATGCTCATGTCCTCGGGCAGGGCGCGCACCGCGCCCTCGTTGATCCACTGGTAATAGGTGACGCCGCCCACGATGG
Organism: uncultured Christensenellaceae bacterium; assembly: GCA_944376795.1. Taxonomy (GTDB): domain Bacteria; phylum Bacillota; class Clostridia; order Christensenellales; family UMGS416; genus CALWDW01. The sequence goes on along the minus strand of CALWDW010000057.1, from coordinate 7,024 downwards.
CGGTGGCCACGGTAGCGGGCAGGCTGTTAGCCGCCGCCCACAGGTTATACTTCTCCGTATAGTCACCCCAGGTGACGTTGGCGGTCTTGATGGTGATATTAAACTTATCCAGAATGAACTGGCCAAACTTATCCACCGCGACGCCCTCGCCCCAGGCATTGTCAATATCCCAGCAGGACAGCTCCAGCTCCTGCGTCTCGCTGGTGTCGATGGCCGGAGCGGGCTCCTCCTCGCCCTCATCGGGAGCAGGCTCCTCCTCCCCCTCATCGGGGGCGGGCTCCTCCTCCTCGGGAGCGGCGGTAGGAGCCTCGGCAGGAGCCGCAGTGGGATCCTCGGTAGCTGGTTTCTGGGCGCATCCAGCCAATACCATGACCAGCATGGACAGGGCCAGCAGCAACGCCAGCAGCTTCTGATTCTTACCCATGGTTTCCTCCTTATCCTTCTCTATGGTTTCTTCCGTCACAGGGGCGGAAATCGTATCCGCCAAAGCCTCCGGCTCTCTCCACGGGACGCACAAATACAACAACCGTAACAGAGCGCTTACGGCATTTGTATAAAATTTTGAACATACTCATATTATACTTTTCTTCCTCGCGTCCGTCAACCCCTTCTTGCTCCAATCCCCAAAATTTCTCCACCGCATCCCGCGGGGCAATCCCCGCGGAATTGACAGAAATCCGGGAAAATACTATAATGGGAGGAATCACGGTGAAGGAGCGATGGAATGAACGAAATCAGCGTCAAGAGCCTCAGAAGCATGTATCTGAAGTTCTTTGAGGAGCGGGGCCACACGGTAATTCCCTCGGCCTCGGTCTTTCCCGAAAACGACCCCACGGTGCTGTTTACCACCGCGGGCATGCATCCCCTGGTGCCTTACCTCCTGGGCGCCCACCACCCGGCGGGCACCCGCCTGACCGACGTGCAGAAGTGCATCCGCACCGCCGACATCGACGAGGTGGGCGACCCCAGCCACTTGACCTTCTTCGAGATGCTGGGCAACTGGTCCCTGGGCGACTACTTTAAGGAGGACGCCATTCGCTGGAGCTGGGAATTCCTCACCAGCCCCGATTACCTGGGCATCGACCCCCAGAACCTGGCGGTGTCGGTTTTCGCCGGGGACGAGGACTGCCCCCGGGACGAGGAGTCCGCCCGCATCTGGGAGTCCTGCGGCCTGCCCAAGGAGCGTATCTTCTACCTGCCCAAGAAGAACAACTGGTGGGGCCCTGCCGGACAGACCGGCCCCTGCGGCCCGGACACCGAGATGTTTATCATCCGGAAGGAGCCCTGCGGCCCCGACTGCTCCCCTGCCTGCGACTGCGGCGCCTACCTGGAGATCTGGAACGACGTCTTCATGCAGTACAATAAGGACGCCGAGGGCAAATTCCAGCCCCTGGTCAAGCCCAATGTGGACACCGGCATGGGCCTGGAGCGGACCTTCTGCGTGCTCACCGGCGCGGAGACCGTCTATGACACCGAGGTCTTTCGCCCCGTGCTGGACAAGCTGGAAGCCCTCTCGGGCAAAAAGTACGGCGAGAACGAGGCCGTGACCCGGGCCATGCGGATCATTGCCGACCATACCCGCACCGCCACCTTCATCCTGGGGGACGACCGGGGCATGACCCCCTCCAATGTGGACCAGGGCTACGTGCTGCGCCGGCTGATCCGCCGCTCGGTACGCATGGCTCTGCAGCTGGGCCTGGAGAAGGGCTCCATCGCCCAGATCGCCCAGGTCATCATTGACGAGTACCAGGACGTCTATCCCGAGCTGGGCCGCAATGCCGCCTTCATCCTGGAGCAGCTGAATCTGGAGGAGGACCGCTTCCAGAAGACTGTGTCCCAGGGCTTGCGGGAGTTCGAGCGGCTCTATAAGAACCTGGACGCCGAGCATACCGTCATTGAGGGGCCGGCCGCCTTCCGTCTCTATGATACCTTTGGCTTCCCCATTGAGATGACGGTGGAAATGGCCGCCGAGCGAGGCCTGACGGTGGATACCGATGGCTTTGAGGCCTGCTTCCGTCAGCACCAGGCCATGAGCCACGCCGGCGCCGAGCAGCGCTTCAAAGGCGGGCTGGCCGACAATACCGTGGAGACCGCCCGGCTGCACACCGCTACCCACCTGCTCCACGCCGCCCTGCGTACGCTGCTGGATTCCTCCATCGAGCAGCGGGGCAGCAACATCACCGCCGAGCGCATGCGCTTTGACTTCAACTTCCCCCGGAAGGTCACGCCCGAGGAGCTCAAGGCCGTGGAGGACTGGGTCAACGAGGCCATCCAGGCCGGCGTACCCATCACCTGCGAGGAGATGAGCCAGGACGAGGCCCGGGCCTCCGGCGCCATCGGCCTGTTCGGCAGCAAGTACGGGGACGTGGTGAAGGTATACACCATGGGCAAGTACTCCAAGGAGATCTGCGGCGGCCCCCACGCCTCCAACACCGCCGAGCTGGGCCGCTTCGTGATCCAGAAGGAGCAGGCCTCCTCCAGCGGCGTGCGCCGCATCCGCGCCGTATTGGTGCACGAATAAACTCCATTCCCAAAAAACGCCCCCCCGCGTCGCTTTTCCGGCCATTGGTTCCGGAGGGCGCTGCGGGGGGCATTTTTTATGGGGCGTCCTTTCCTTCGTAGCAGCGGAGCGTCGGCTCGATCCAGTAGAGGAACCGGCTCCCCGGGCTCAGCCCCTCCAGCGCCTTCATCCGCCGGTAAAGGGGCAGCCCGTCAGAGACATCGTGCCACAGGTCGGTAAACACCACGTCAAAGCCGCCCTCCGCCAGATGCTCCCGGACATAGGCAAAGGCGTCCCCTTCCACCAGGCGAAGCTTCTCCCCATGGGGGAACTGGGGCAGGATGTACCGGGTAAACAGGGCAATGGCCGCAGGGTCCCGTTCTACCACCGTGAGGGAGTGCACCGTCTCCTTCTCGCAGACATGGTAGGCATAGTATCCCATCCCCAGGCCCAAAGTCAGCACCTTCCCCTGGGCCGCCCGGATGGCCGGGCGCATGGTCTCCATCTCGTTGGGGGTGATCAGCATCCACTCCCGCCCATCCTCCAGCACCGCCGGATAGCGGAATTCCTGGGAAAAATACCCCAGCCGGGGAAAAACCCTCCCATCGGGCAGCACCGCAAAATCATCCCGGACAAAAGCCTCGTAAGGCGCGTAACACCGCCAGTCCCATTCCCATCGCCCCTCCCGTGCTGGGACGATGCGCACATGGCGAAGGTAGGAATCCTCTTGGTAGATTCGGGGCTCCAGCCGGCGCACCATGCCGGGAAAATAGGCGGCGTACAGCGCCCGGTCCCGGGACCGCCCCGCCACATCCAGCCCCATGGCCGCCGCCAGAAGCAGCCGGTACGCCTCTTCCTCCACCACGCCGCAGTCCTCCACCAGGCAGCGCACCTCTTCCTCCTGGATCCAGGCGGGGTTCCCATTGAGGAACGCCCCCACCCGGTACAAAATCTCTGCATTGGCCCCTTCGATTTCCTGCCGCGTCCAGCCCGCGGCATTCCAGTATTCCATGGCCCGCTTCCCCCGTTCTCGAATTTTACCCCATTATACCACAGCGCCGCCTCACGAACCTGCGGCATGGTTCGTTGTTCCTCGCGGAAAAGTATGCTATAATGAAGCCAAGCCGGCAACCGCATAGACCCTTCCCACGGAGGAGAAAGGAGCGTCTGCATGAAGGATTCCATCGGCATCAATTTCCTGCGCCCTTACAGTATGAGCGCCTACGCCTTCACCCGCATGTACAAGGAGGCCTTGGAGCAGGTGAAAAAGCTGGGGATCTCCTGGATCCGGTTGCTTTTCCCCCAGCGGATCCTGCTTACCGGCCTGGGGGAATACCAGTTCGGCGTCTATGACGATATCGTGGAGCTGTGCGGCCAGATGGATATCGGCATCCTGGCAGTTCTCCGCGGCCGGGGCGATGCCGCTGGGGTGGTTTCCTTTTACCAAAGGATCCAGTCCCACTTTCAGGGCGCCTTGACCTACTACGAACTGGACTGTCCCAGCGACGCCGACATCAGCCGTTACCTGGAGGATTACCTGATCCCCGGCAGTCGCGCCCTCAAGGCCGCCCAGCCCGACTGTATGATCCTTCCTGATCAGGACAGCCGTCTGCCCCAGGGCTTCTACCAAGCCGCCCGAGGGTACTTTGACGTGGCCCATGACGCCTGCATCCCCGACTGGGGCTTCCTGCGGCTGGATACCGGCTGCGACGCTGAGGTGGAGAAGATCCGCCAGCTCCGGGACCGGCTGGATGCCGCCGGCTGTGAGGACGTGCCCCTGTGGATCACCGAAGCCGGCTGGTTCGGCACCGCCGGGCTGACCGGCGAGGTAGGGGATTACTACAATATCCTCCCTGAGATCCAAGGGGAGGAAGAAATCGCCCACGAGCCGGTCTCTCCCCAGTACACCGGCGCGGCGCTCCTAAACCATGAACTCACCCGGCACGAGGACGCCCTGTGCGCCCAGTGGCTCAAAGAATGCTATCCCCGGCTGCTGGAGGAAGGAGTGGAACGGATCTTCCACACCCGGCTGCTGGACGAGTTCGAGGGTGGTTACCGTCCCGACGCGGTCTACGGCCACAGCCAGCATCCCCGGGCCTCCCTCTGGGGGGTGATCGGCGGCAACGGCAAGCCCCGGGCCAGCGCCAAGGCCCTGTCCGAGGTGGCTGGCAAAGTCCAAGGAATGCCCGCGCCTGCCCATACCTACCTGCGCTCCCTGCACCAGGAGCTGGCCCGTACCTGGCCGGAGAACCGGACCGTCAACATTGTCTGCCACGGCCACAGTGTTCCCGCCGGATACTTTGCCACCCCGGCGGTGGACACCTTCCACGCCTATCCCCATCTGCTCCACCGGGGCATCAAGGAACGCTATCCCCACGCGGTGGTCAACGTCATCGTCACCGCCATCGGCGGGGAGGCCTCCCCCCAAGGGCTGGCCCGCTTCCAGCGGGACGTGCTCTGCCACCGGCCCGATCTAATCACCCTGGACTATGCCCTCAACGACCGGCGGGTTGGCTTGGCCGCAGCCGAAAAGGCCTGGCGGGGCATGATCGAAACCGCCCTCTGCCATGGCATCCGGGTCATTCTCCTGACCCCCAGCTGGGACGATACCGTACCCACCGGTTCCCCCGACGGGGAGGATCTGAAGGCCCACGCCCGGCAGATTCGCCGCCTGGCCGCCGAGTACCAGGTGGGGCTGGCCGACAGCTTTGCCGCCTTCAAAACCCGGGTTCGGAACGGGGAGCCCCTGGAAAACCTCCTCAGCCAGAGCAACCATCCCAATGCCCAGGGCCACGCCCTGATCGCCGGAGAACTCTTGAAATTCTTCTAATCCTTAGCCCAAAGGAGATACGCCCATGAATCCTTCCCATCCGCCCCTCTCCGCCTGCCTTCCCTTTTGGGACGCCCTGACCCCGGCGCAGCAGGAGCGGCTCTCCCAGGCCTCCGCCTGTCTGGAGGCCGCCCCAGGAACCGTCATCCACCAGGGCGGCGCCGACTGCGCCGGGGTCCTCCGGGTGATTCGCGGACGGCTGCGGGCCTATATCCTCTCGGAAGAGGGACGGGAAATGACGCTTTTCCGCCTGCTGGAAGGGGATCTGTGCCTGTTCTCGGCCTCCTGCATGCTCCACGGCATGCAGATGGACCTCAGCGTGGAGGCCGAGGAACCCACCCTCTACTGGCGGATCCCCGCGGCGGTCTACGGAGAACTCATGGAAACCTCCGCAGCGGTGGCGGCCTTCTCCGCCCAGCTCATGGCGCGGCGCTTCGGCGAGGTGATGGCCCTGATGGATCAGGTATTGTCCAAGCGGATGGATGCCCGGCTGGCCGCCCTTCTCCTGCAGGAGCGGACGCTCCAGGGCGGGGATACCCTGGCCATCACCCAGGAGCGGCTGGCCCATCACCTGGGAAGCGCCCGGGAGGTGGTCACCCGGACCCTCAAGTACCTGCAGGGCGAAGGCTGCCTCACGCCCATCCGGGGCGGCGTGCGGCTTACGGACATCCCGGCGCTGCAGGACCTGGCCCAGAGCTAGGGCCAGGTTTTGGGAGGGTTTTGGCGGGGGATTCTGCGGGGGAGGGAAACCTTTCTCAAAAGGTTTCCCTCCCCCGGACCCCCTCCCTTCTAAAACTTTTATCGGGAGAGTGGAGAGAGTAGAAAGGGAACGGCGGCAAAAAGAGCGCAGCCTTTCTCCTATTTTTTATGTTGGAGCAGATTAAAGGCGAAGCCGCCACAAAGTTTTCGCCCGCCTTTTGCAAAAGGCGGCGGGGTCGAGGGGCAGCGCCCCCGTCGTCCTCCGCAGAGGACGAAACCCTCCTGCCCCACAAAGCGCAGGAGGGGCGCCCAGCGTCCCCTAGGGCGCTGGGCGGCGGGGAACCCTCGCCGGGGGTTCCCCGGAGGGAACGTGGGGAGCTTGTGGAGGCGGGATTAGGCGGGGGAGGGAAACCTTTTGCAAAAGGTTTTCCTCCCCCGGACCCCCACCTTTCTAAAACTTTTAGGGAGAAGGATGGGGAGAGAATAAAAGGGAACGGCTGCAAGAAGCATGCAGCCGTTCCCTTATTTTTTGTAATTTACAAAACGCGGCGGCGTGTACGGCGCGTTTTGCCCGACGAGGGGTTTTGCCGCTTGCGGCAAAACTGCGGGGCGCGGGGGCCGCGAAAGGCTCCCGCTTTTTGGAATCAAGGTCGCGGAAAGCCTGCTTTCCGCGAAGAGCCCCCGCAGGAATCCGTCAGGATTCCGAGGAGGCGGGAGCATGGCGGGGGAGGGAAACCTTTTGCAAAAGGTTTCCCTCCCCCGGGCCCCCACTCTTCTAAAACTTTTAACGGAAGGTTGGGGAACGTATGAAGGGGAACGGCTGCAGGAAGCGTGTTGCCGTTCCCCTGTTTTTTGTAATTTACAAAACGCGGCGGCGTGTACGGCGCGTTTTGCCCGACGAGGGGTTTTGCCGCCTGCGGCAAAACTGTGGGGTGCGGGGGCCGCGAAAGGCTCCCGCCTTTTCTATTCAAGGTCGCAGGAAACCTGTTTCCTGC
>CALWDW010000056.1 GCA_944376795.1 uncultured Christensenellaceae bacterium | reverse complement strand
TGCCGGATTCCAAATGAAGCCGTGGGGAACCACGGCTCTTTATTTTTGCAATACGGGTTTTTGCGGGGGGTTCTGTGGAGGATTCTGCGGGGGAGGGAAACCTTTTGAGAAAGGTTTCCCTCCCCCGGGTCCCCACCTTTCTAAAACTTTTAGGGGAAAGATGGGGAGAGCAGAAAGGGAACGGCTGCAAGATGAGTGCAGCCGTTCCCCTATTTTTTGTAATTTACAAAACGCGGCGGCGTGAACGGCGCGTTTTGCCCGATGAGGGGTTTTGCCGCTATGCGGCAAAACTGCGGGGTGCGGGGGGCCGCGAAAGGCTCCCGCTATTTGTATTCAAGTTCGCGGAAAGCCTGCTTTCCGCGAAGAGCCCCCGCAGGAATCCGCAAGGATTCCGAGGAGGCGGGGAATGCGGGGGAGGGAAACCTTTTGAGAAAGGTTTCCCTCCCCCGGGCCCCCACCTTTCTAAAACTTTTAGGGGGAAGGATGGAGGGAATAGAAGGGGGACGGCTGCAAGATGAGTGTAGCCGTTCCCTGTGTTCGTCTAAGCTCTTTTCCCCTAAAGTTTTCACGGGAGGGGGTACGGGGGAGGACGCCTTTTTCAAAAGGCGTCCTCCCCCAAGAGAACACGGAAGTACGGCGGTCTCTGCGGGGGAGGAAAACCTTTTGAGAAAGGTTTCCCCCCCCCGGGCCCACACCTTTCTAAAACTTTTAGAGGGAAGGATGGGGGGAATAGAAGGGGGGACGGCTGCAAGATGAGTGCAGCCGTTTTCTGACTTTTTTAGTGATCCTTTCCCCTAAGGTTTTGGGGGAAAGGGGTTTGGGGGAGGGGGCCCTTTTGCAAAAGGGCCCCCTCCCCCAAGGGACACGCGCGAACGAGAGCGCGGGGGCCGCGAAAGGCTCCCGCTTTTTGTATTCAAGTTCGCGGAAAGCCTGCTTTCCGCGATGAGCCCCCGCAGGAATCCGCGAGGATTCCGAGGAGGCGGGAATGCGGGAGGACGCCTTTTTCAAAAGGCGCCCTCCCACGCAAAAACGCGGCACCTGATTAAAGACGCGGGTGCCAATTCCCCACAAAATCATCATAGGTTCTTTGGTATACCTTCCGATTGATTTTCGGCAGAAGATCCGTTAGACTTAAAGAAAATGAAAACACAGAAAGTGGTGTGCGAGATGCAAAGGGATCCAGCCCTTTCTTCCCGGCGGCCGAAGTCGGTGGTGGGGCTGCTTGCGGCCCGGCTGTCCATGGTGGATCCGCGGCATTGGCTTTTTTCCGGCGTGGAGTTTACCTATTGGTTTGCCGCAGCGGCTTCGGGATATCTGACGGTTTTCCTGCAAGGCCGTGGAATGTCCAGCAGCGAAGTGGGCGTCATTGGAGCCATCAATTCGGCGGTGGCCATCCTGGCAGCGCCTTTTTGGGGGGCAATCAGTGATAAGCTCCGCTCCATACGGAAAGTCCTGATGCTCTGCCTGGCCGTGGGGGCTGTCCTCTGGGCGGCGGTTCCGCTCTCCAGCAGTATTTACTTGGGTCCTTTGGCATTGGCTATGGTGCTGATCCCTGTCGGCAGCTTTTTTCGATCTCCGGCGAGTTCGCTTAAGGACAGCTGGGTGGTGCAGAATGCCAACGTGCATCGGCTTAATTATGGCTCTATGCGGCTGTGGGGCTCCATCAGCTATGCCATTATGGCCATAGGTTTGAGCATGATCCTTCCTTCTACGGGCGTGGAGTGTACCTTCTATATTTATGGGATTGCCACGATTCCTCTCTTGGTGCTGGTTTGGAGAATCAAAGACGACGGACAAAAGGTCAAGAGCCTTTCCTTCCGGGAAATGCAGATCGGACGGCTGTTTAAAGACTATTATTTTGTAACTTTCCTAATTTTTTCGGTGGCGCTGAATATGCCAGCCAATACCGCTATGTCCTTCTTTCCCTACCTAATCGACTGTGTAGGCGGCGATACCGCCCAACTGGGCCTGGTCATGGGGTATAAGGCGCTGCTGGAAATCCCGGTTTTGATCCTCATGGTACGCATGCGCCGGCGGTTTCCTTTTCCCGTGATTATTGGCATGGCGGCAGTGATGTATGTGGCCGAAAGCCTGCTGTATTCGGTGGCCAGTGGGATGTTCAGCCTGGTACTCATTTCGACTTTTCATGGATTAGGTGGGGGCATCCTGATCGGAGCGGCCAGCAATTACATTTACGGCCTGACCCCCGACGGCCTCAAGGCTACCGCCCAGACGGTCTATGGTTCCATGAATTCCCTGGCCGGGATTGTGGGAAACCTTTTGGGCGGCTACCTTATGGATACCATCGGAGTTCGCAGCTTTTACTGCGTGGCAGGCCTGCTGATTTTGGCGGCGCTGGCATTTTTCACTGTGAGTTTCCCCCTGGGCAGGCTGCTAAAAAAGCCTCTGCCTGCGGCGGCCCAGCGGCAGAAGGCCTAATTAATAACCAAGGATCGTGGAGCATTCCTTTGCACCACGATCCTTTTATGCGTTTTTGCCCGGCAGTTAGAGGAGAGCTTCCAGGCGGCGGGCTACGGCGCCAGGTCCATCGACAAGGCGCGCGAATTCCTCCACAATGCGACCGTCCAGTCCCAGGGCATAGAGGTCCACGCCAAAGAGCTTTTCTTGGGAAAGAATCGGACGCAGCGCGGCGTCAAAGGGGCCGGGATCTCCCAGACGCACGCCCTTGAGTGCCTCATGGAGCTCTGCCAGCAGCGGGTCAGGACTCATGGTAAAGGGTTGCCCTTGGTCGTCGATTCCCATCAGGTACCGGCACCAGCCTGCCAAAGTGAGTGGTATGGCTGTCAGGGTATGCACGTCTAGGCGGGGATCCTGGGTGTAAGCCTTAAGGGTTTCACCGAAGCGGATTGCGATCTTCTGGGAGGTGTCCGTGGCGATGCGCTGCGGGGTATCCGGCATGAAGGGGTTGGGCAGGCGCACTTCCAGCACTTCCTGGAGGAATGCTTTGGGATCGATAATCCCTGGATCGGTGACTACGGGCATCCCTTCTACCGCGCCAATGAGGGTGGCCAGGCGCTTCAGCGCAGGGTTTTCCATTTCCTGGCAAATGGTCTGGCAGCCTAGCAGACAGCCAAAGATGGCAAGGGCAGTATGCAGAGGATTGAGACAGGTGCAGACCTTCATCCGCTCCACCTGGTTGACAGTCTTTCGGGTGGTAAAGATGACGCCGGCCTTTTCCAGCGGGGGACGGCCATTGGGGAAGGCGTCCTCTATCACCAGATACTGGGCCTCCTCCGCATTCACGAAGGGCGCGGTATAGGTGTGCTTGGCCGTCTCGATGATTTCGGTGTTTTCAAAACCGTCGGCGCGAAGCATGGCCTGCACCTTGGCATCAGGGCGGGGGGTGATTTTGTCAATCATGCTCCAGGGAAAGGCAACCTTGTTGGGATCGGAGAGGTATGCGACGAAGTCCGCCTCCACCAAGCCGCGGGTATGCCAGGCCTGGGCCATGGTGCGCACTGCCTGGAAGAGCTTGTCCCCGTTGTGTGAGCAGTTGTCCATGCTGACCAAAGAGAGGGGCGCTGCGCCGTGGAGAAAACGATGGTAGCAGAGGGACGTCACCTTAGCAATAATGCCGGACGGCTGGGCGGGGCCTGCCTCCATGTCAGCCTGCACAAAGGGCAGATAGCCGCCCTGGGGATCGGTGAGGCTGTAGCCCTTTTCCGTGATGGTGAAGCTGACCATCTGCAGGGTCGGCGAAGCAAAGATCGCCTGCAAGGCCTCCCAATCCGGCCCCAAAGTGGTCAGAGACCGGACCACGCTTCCGATAACCCGTTTTTCCAGGGTACCGTCGCATTTGAGCACCACCAGCAGGCTGAGGTCATCGTAGGGGCGGTAAGCGCGCTGGATGATTTCTTCATCATACCCTTCGGCTACCACAATGCCGGTATCCGTGAGTCCCGCGTCCAAGAGGGTCTGCTGCAGGGCGGCGGGGAAGGCGCGGAAAATATTCCCCGCACCAAAGTGCACCCAGGCAGGGGCGTTCAGCGTGTTCCGCCGAATGCTTGCCCGGTCAAACTGGGGAAGCGCGTAGCCGTGCGCCTCCCAGGGGGCCTTGTGGGCCAGGTCGTTTGCATCAAGTCTCATCGTATTCCTCCCTACCATTGGATGGCTCCATCATATCACATCTGCGTTCCGGCAACAACCTTGGTATAGTGTACAAACTGCGGCCCATAGTGTGATAGGGGAGGGGGGGGACAGCGATGGCACGCCGAAGAAGGCTGATTCTCGAGCACCGGTACCAGGCAGGCTCCCTGCGGGAACGGCTGCGCAGGGTACGGGAGATTGCAAAGCGGATGACCCATACGGTGCAGAATGGATGAAGCTTGCGCCATTTATTGCCGTATCAGCCGGGAGGATGAAGGACGGGATGAGTCCGAGAGCATATCCAACCAGCGAGCGCTGCTCATGGAATATGCCTTTGCCCAGCATTGGCTGGTGGCAGGGATCTATGTCGATGAAGATATGAGCGGCATGAACCGGGAGAGGCCCCGCTGGAATGCGATGCTGCGGGATGCCCAGCGTGGGCGGTTTTCCATCATACTGTGCAAGACCCAGTCCCGCTTTACCCGGGACATGGAGATGGTGGAGAAGTATATCCACGGCCTGTTTCCCCAGTGGGGGATCCGGTTTGTGGCAGTGGTGGATCACGTGGATACCCAGGTCCGCGGCAATAAGAAGGCACGCCAGATCAACGGATTAATCAACGAATGGTACCTGGAGGATCTCTCGGAGAATATCCGCTCGGTGTTGGAACACAAGCGGCGCTGTGGGGAGTACCTGGGAAGCCGTCCCCTCTATGGTTATCGCAAGGATCCTGATGACCGCCATCGGCTGTTGGTGGATGAGGACACGGCCCCGGTTGTGCGCTGGATTTACGGGCAGGCACTGCAGGGCTGTGGGAAGCATGCTATCGCCCAGCGGCTCAATGCCATGGCCGTTCCGCCTCCTGGGGGAAATCGAGACGGCTGGGGCCTGTGGAACAAGACCACGGTAGGCCGCATCCTGCGCAATGAGATGTATGCCGGCACACTGGTGCAGGGAAAGAGCCGGCGCGTTAGTTATAAATCAACCAAAACCATGGCGGTGCCCCAGGAAGCGTGGGTGCGCGTGCCGGGACATCATGAGGCGATTATCCCGCCGGAGGTTTTTGCACGGGTGCAGGCGCTGCAGGATGCCCGGCCGCGCGCAGACGGGCGGGGGGATATCCATCCCTTGGCGGGGTTGGTCCGCTGCATGGACTGCGGAGCGGCCATGGTGCGGGGGAAAAACCGGGGAGGCGATGCGGGGACTGCCTACCTGGTTTGCAGGCGCTACCATCTGAGCGGCGGCGCCCAGTGTACCCGTCACGGGGTGCGCATGGATGCGCTTACCGCCGCCGTCCGTCAAGAGGTGGAGCGGCTGCTGGCAGAGGCGGGCTGTGCGCTGTGCCCGCCGCCGGCGGCCTCGCTGCCCAGGCAGAGGGCGAACACATCCGAGGGCGTGCAGCAAGCTTTGGCGCTATGCGATAAAGCCCTTGCCAGTCTTTATATGGATAAAGTGAAAGGTATCCTCAGCGAGGAGGAGTTTCTGCGCCTTCGCCAGGATATTGCCCAACGGCGGGAGACATGGATGGGACGGCTGCAGGAGGCCGAAGAGGAAGCGCCTGTCCCGGAGAACGGGACAGGATGGCTGCGGGCCTGGTTTCTGTCCCTGCTGGAGACCGTGCGGATTGGGGAGGCGGACAGATCCACCGGGGAGCAGAGGATTTTGTTGTGCTGGAAGGTATAAGTGGGGAGCGGACAGGACAGTCCTTCCAAGCAATTTTGTAAGAATAATAAGAAACCTTGTTTTCTTTCCAAAAAGAGGAGAGAAATATTGGCATTATTTTTTGAGTTCTAGCAAAAATTTTGCCAATATGGTATAGTAAGGATATCTTGGAGAGGGAGGTGGCCCTATGGGAGAGCCCCTCTATGAGGCGGTGGACAGGCTGCGGCTGCGGGAGATGCTGGCGGCCTTTTCGAGCTGCCTGGGCGTTCCGGCCCAGGTGATGGACGCGGAGGGCCGCACGCTGGAGCACTGTGGGGAAGAGAGCGGGTTCTGCCAGCGCTTTCATCGATGCACTGGCCTGGATTGCGGCCAGACCCACCGAAGGGCCAGCCAGGATGCGGTGCAGTTTGGGGGCACCTATATCTTTGCCTGTCCGGCCAATTTGAATCATATCGTCTTTCCGGTGACGCGCCATGGCCGTTTCCTGGGGGCGGTGCTGGCGGGCCCCTTTCTGATGGACCGTATGGACTCCACACTGCTGACCGATGCCGCGGCACGGCACGCGATGGCGCTGGAGGACGTGATGGAGCTGTACGACGCCGCCGGAACGATCCCTGTGGTTCCGCCTGCCCGGGTGCGGGAAATGGATACGCTGCTCTACTATCTCTGCGCCGGCCTGGTGGAGGAGGGACATGCCATCCTGCGGCAGAACCGGGACGCTCTCCAGCAGCAGTCCCGCATCAGCGAGTCGATCCAGATGTACAAGGAGCAGGACGCCGGCGCGGCAAGCTATCCCCTGGAAAAGGAGCGGGAGCTGATGACCAAGGTGAAGACCGGGGACCTGCCCCAGGCCAAGGCTGTGCTCAACGACCTGCTGGGTTATGTGCTCTTTTCGGAGGGGAACAGCCTGGACGCCGTGAAGGCCCGGGCCGTGGAGCTCTGCGCCCTGCTGTCCCGGGTAGCCATTGAGGGCGGCGCGCCCACCGACGATATCCTGCGCCTAAATAACCAGTTTTTGAAGCGGCTGCCCAGCCTGGACAGCCTGGACAACCTCTGCTACCGGCTTCAGGAGATGGTGGTGCGGTTTTCCCAGAGCATGTTCCCTGTCCACCCTGCCAAGAACCGGGAATGGGCGACCCGGGCGGTGGAGTATATCGCCCGCCACTACGCGTCGCCGCTGACCCTGGAGGATGCCGCCCGGGCGGCCCACCTGAATCCGGCCTATTTTTCCACCCTGTTTAAGCAGACCATGGGGTCTTCCTTTAAGGAGTACCTCAATATGGTGCGGGTGGAGGAGGCCAAGCGTCTCCTGGCAAGGGGGACGGATCCCATTGTGGATATTGCGGCGGCGGTGGGGTTTGAGAGCCAGAGCTACTTTGCCAAGGTATTCAAGCGCTGTACGGGATTGACCCCCAAGGAGTACCGTGGCTGACGCAAGATCCAATATTATTGCCAAAAATGCATAGCAAGTCAGAGAAATTTCCATGGTGGGGCGCTATACTGGGGGCAAATCCTGATGGGAAAAGCGAGGAATTGCCATGAATGCTATGGAACGCGTAACGGCTGCCCTGAACCATACCAAACCCGACCGTGTGCCGGTCTATCCCATCCTCAGCGGGATCTCCCGGAAGCTGGTGGGCGCCTCCTATAAGGACTGGGCCAATGATCCGGATATCTGCGCCCGGGCGCTGACCGCCACGGTCAAGGAATTTGACCTGGACTGTATTGTGACGCTGGTGGATCTGTCGGTGGAGTGCGATGCGTGGGGCCAGGAGCTGATCTATCCGGAGGATGAGGCAGCCCATCCCAACTACCAGAACTGCGTGATTCAGGATATCGAGGACTATGCCAAAATCCAGAAGGCGGACTACCGGCAGTCCCGCCGTATGATGATGATGATTGAGACCTGCCGGAAGCTGGTGGCCGAGGCCAAGGGGGAGTATCCGGTTATCGCCTTCGTCTTCGGGCCGCTGGGGACCCTCTCGATGCTCCGCAGCCAACAGGAGATGTATATGGACCTGTACGACGATCCTGACGCCGTCAAGCAGGCAGCCCGGGCAGTGAACGAGACCCTGAAGGACTACTGCCGCGCCCTGATGGAGACGGGGGTGGCGGGGATTATGGTGGATACCCTCTTTGCCTCCGGCAGCATCATGAGCAAGAAAATGTGGAAGGAGATGGAGGGCGGCCTGTGCAGCGAACTGGCCGATGTGATCCGCGAGGCCGGCGGCCTGGTGATGATTCACAACTGCGGCCAAAAGATTTATTTCGATGCCCAGATTGAGGCCATGCATCCGGCAGCCATTTCTTTCCTCTATCCGCCCGATGACTGCAAGACCTTTGCGGAGTGCAAGGAAAAGTATGGCAGCCAGACGACCCTCATCGGCTGTGTTACCCCGGCCAGCGCGGTGATCGGCACCGATGAGGATTGGGATGCGGAGTGCCGCGCTTCCATCGATGCCATGGCGGCAGGCGGCGGGTTCATGCTGGCCACCGGGTGCGAGTATCCGGCCAATGCTTCCTTTGACCGGGCGAGGAGAATGGTGGAGATTGCCAAGACCTATGGACGGTATGACGAGCATTGATCTGATCACCGGCTTCCTGGGCGCGGGAAAGACCACCTGGATCCAAGGCTATGCGGACTTCTGCCGCAGGCAGGGCGAGCGGGTGGCCGTGGTGGAGAACGAGTTCGGCGCCGCGGGCGTGGATGCGGATTATCTGCGTTCCCGGGATCTGCCGGTGGAGCAGCTGGTGGGCGGGTGTATTTGCTGCACCCAGAAGGTCGGCTTTCACAATGTCCTGGTGGAACTGGCCGGAAAATATGACCGGCTGCTGGTAGAGCCCTCGGGGATCTTTGAACTGGATGACTTTTGGGATGTAGCCCGCAGCCCCCAGGTCGCCCAGAGAGCCCGGGTCCAGGCGGTGGTTGTGGTGGTGGATCCCTTCCTGCTTTCGGCGCTGGAGGGGGATGCCCGGCAGGTCATGGCCCGGCAGCTGGCCGGGGCGGCGGCGGTGGTGGTGAGCAAGATCCAGCTGCTCGGCCCGGAGATGCGGGACCGTGTGCCGGAGGCGCTGCGCAGCCTTTGCCCGCGGCTGGAGGAGGCGCGGGTCTTTGGCAAGCCTTGGGACGCATGGGAGGACGCCGACTATCTTCGCTTGCAGGCGCTGCGTCCGCCGGAACCCCCCCACGAGCGCCTTCGCGTGGATCACAGCACGCTGTTTATGAGTACCACCCTGCGGGCAGAGGCCGTGGATCGGGCTTCGCTGCGGGAGATTTTGACCCAACTCATGGAGGGCTCCTGCGGCCGGATCCTGCGGATCAAGGGCCGGGTGGCGCTGCGGGATGGAGGCTGTCTCTGGGTGAACTGTACGGCGCAGGATATCCTTTTGGACGAGGCTGATCCCGGGGAGGCACGGCTGAATATCATCGGCCAGGGACTCCAGCGGCGCAAGCTCAAGGCGCTGCTTCAACAGTAGGCGGCTTGCATACATCGTAGCTAGGATAGCCATACTATCTGCGAGGTGATGTTTATGGCAAAGGCAGGCATGCGCCGTCCCGATCCGAAGGAACCCCACGGCACGGAGAGCAACCACAAAACCCCTGTGCCCAAGAACGAGATGCCCCCGGTTCCCGAGATCCAAGGCAAGGCCAAGTCCGGAAAGGAAAAAGCCAAGCCCCGGTAACAACAGAGAAAAGGTTCTCCACGCGCTATAAAGAGCTCGCGTGGAGAACCTTTTTCTATACTCCGGAAATTTGCCTCCCAGGGGAAGAGGACCGCCGCCTTGGCGAGGGCGGGAATTCGAGATGGAACGGATGGTTACTCGTTGACGTAGTTATCAAAGTAGCCCTGAATGAGGATGATGGGCGTTCCCTTGTCGCCGCTGCCGCTGGTCAGGTCGCAAAGGGAGCCGATGAGGTCGGTGAGATGGCGGGGCGTAGTTCCCTGGGACGCCATGTTTCCGGTCAGGTTACTCTCCTTGGACTGGATGGCCTTGGCCACGGCGGCCTGGAGATCGGCCCCCTGAAGGTCGCCAAAGTCGTTATCGGCCAGGTACTTGAGCTTGAGCTCGTTGGGCGTGCCCTCCAAACCGTCCGTATAGCCGGGAGAGACCACCGGATCGGCCAGCTCCCAGATCTTGCCCACCGGATCCTTGAAGGCGCCGTCGCCGTAGACCATGACCTCCACATGCTTGCCGGTCTTTTCCAGCAGGCGCTTCTGGATATCCACAACCAGAGACTTGCAGTCCCGGGGAAAGAGCTTGACCATATCTTCGGTGGACTTGTTGGACCCCAGCAGGCCATAGCGCTCGTTATAGCCACTGCCATCAATGGGAGCGGTCATGATCTCGTCCATGCCGTAGACCAGACGGGCGCCGGCCTTTTTCAGCAGGCGCTTGGTGCGGGCGCGGGTGTGGATGTCGCAGGTAAGTACGCAGTCGGTGTAGCGAAGGATCTCCGTGGGGTTGTTGGCGAAGATCACCTCCACCTCAGCGCCGCATTCCCGGATCAGGGAGGAATAGTAGTCGATGTAATCCACTCCGGTGAAGACGTGAACCGGCCGGCCAAACTTGGCGCGGAACGCTTCCTCAGTGAGCACATCGGTCCAGGGATTGACCCCTGCCGCATCCATGGCATCCAGATCGATGAAGTGGTTGCCAACCTCATCGGAGGGATAGCTGAACATCAGCACAATCTTCTTGGCTCCCTTGGCAATGCCGCGCAGGCAGATGGCGAAGCGGTTGCGGCTGAGGATGGGAAAGATGACGCCAATGGTGCTGTCGCCATACTTGGCCGCCACGTCCTGGGCGATGGCGTCCACCGATGCGTAATTTCCTTGGGCACGGGCGACCACCGATTCGGTAATGGCCACCACGTCCCGATCCCGCAGGGCAAAGCCCTCCGACTGGGCGGCCTGCGTCACCGTGTCGACCACGATGGCGGCGATGTCATCCCCTTGGCGGATGATAGGGGCGCGCAGCCCCCGGGATACGGTGCCTACCATTCTCTGCATGCTTCATTTCTCCTTTGCGGTCCAGACTTGCGCAGCAATTCCGCGTTGGCATGGCAAGGCTGGCCTATGGAGCGCGTCATTGCGTCGGTATAATGGGACTTCCTTGCCTATTATAGCGTACCGGCCTTTTTGTGTAAACTCTTTTTTTGCCCGATTAGACGGTGGATAATGATCCGAAACACAAAAAACCGCCGCCCAGCGCGCCTGTGGCCGCTGGGCGGCGGGGGGAATGGAATTGTGTGCTAGGAAACCATCCCATGGGGGGCTGTGCCATCCATCATGGCGAAGCCCTTGGCGGGAACATGAATGGCATCCAAACTGGAGGGATCGCTGGAACAATGGAAGTACTCTACGTCCAAACCGTCCTCGGCCATAGCCTGGGCCGTACGGAGCATGAAGGTGCTCTTGCCTACGCCCGGTCCTCCCTTGAGGATGACGATGCGCCGGGCATCCTCTTGGGGCAGGATGGAGGAAAAGTAGGAGTAGAAGCCCTGGGGGGTGTTGGCTCCGGGGAAAAGGTGTCGTTCCATAGGATTATCACTCCTTTTGCTTGATCCATTACAGCGTATGCGATGCTTTCTCCAGATGACACCTACGGCCTAGAGGGAACGCCCCAACTGGTAAGCCTGCTTCTTCAGGGCGTCATAGTCTTCCTGGCTGCCTCGGGCGCTGTGAATTAGCAGGCCGGTCCGTACCATTTTCCGGTTCTCAAAGTCCCCCAGGAACCACTCGTACTGGGGGAGGTACGCCTGGGTATCCTCCCGGCCCTGGGAGAAGATGCCGATCAGCTTGATGCCGGGATGGATGCGAAGCTTACCGTCTCCGCGGATGAGGCAGTAGTGGCGGTTCATATAGGTAATCATGGGACCGCAGACCTGGGAACAGTAGTTGGGTGCGCTGACCACCAAGGCGCCGCACTCGTGGAGATCCTTCCAATAGGGAGCCAATCCATCCTGGAGGATGCAGTCTACGTCCTGCTCCTTGCAGGTGCGGCAGGCTTGGCATCCTCGGATGGAGAGGGCATTGATATCATAGGTGACGACCTGATGCCCGGCCTCCTTTGCTCCGGTGATGAGTTCCTGGCACAGGGTATTGCATGGCCCGTTGGGATGCGGGCTTCCCGTGACGACGACAACTTTCATGGGACGCACCTCCTTATGGATTTGTTCAGGTTAAGGCAAACATAGCATGGATTGTGGGGGCTGTCAAGCTTGCATTGCCGCGGGAAATCGGCGATACTGATAGGGGGAGGGATCGCTGTGCGTCTTGAAAGAGAGGATTACCAGCGGGATGGCGTGGCGCTGGCCCGGTATTTGCTGGGAAAGGTGCTGGTGCGGCAGGCTCCGGAGGGAGAGACCGCCGGCATTATTGTGGAGACAGAGGCCTATTGCGGGGAAGAGGACGCCGCCTGCCATGTCTACGGAGGAAAGCGCACGCCTCGGGTACAGGTGCTCTATGGCGAGGCGGGGCACGCCTATCCGTATATCATCTATGGGCTTCACATACTACTCAACGTGACCGGAGGACCGCCGGGGCACTGCGCCCTGATCCGGGCGTTGGAACCTCTGCGTGGCATCGAAATCATGGCGGCACGGCGGGGCGGCCAGGTTCCCGTGACCGCTCTGGCCAATGGGCCGGGGAAGCTCTGCCGTGCCATGGGCATTGGGATGGACTGCTATGGCCAGGACCTCTGCCAGGGGAGCCTCTATGTGGAGGCGGCGGCGCCGTCCCGCCCCTTCGCGGTCGCCGTGGGCCGTCGGATCGGTGTGGACTACGCCGGGGAGGCGCGGGACTATCTTTGGCGCTTTGGGGTGGAGGGCAGCGCCTTTTTGTCGCGGAAGCTGGAGTTTTCGGCAGGGTTTTCGGACAAGGACGCGAAGTAATAGAAAAAATAGTTGGAAGGGGAGGCATGACGATGCCCATTCGTGTCACTGTTTGGAATGAATTCCTGCATGAACAGAATGATGAGAAGGTGAGGGCGGTATACCCTCTGGGAATCCACCAGGCGATTGCGGAGTTTTTGGGCCGGGATGCGGAGCTGGCCGTGCGTACCGCTACCTTGGGCCAGCCGGACAATGGCTTGCCCCAGGCGGTGCTGGATCAGACCGATGTGCTCCTGTGGTGGGGGCATATGGGCCATCAACTGGTGGATGATATGGTGGTGGAACGGGTGTATCAGGCGGTGCTGGATGGTATGGGTCTAATTGTACTCCATTCGGGCCATGCCAGTAAGATTTTTGAGAAGATCTGCGGCATGCCCAGCCATCTGCTCTCCTGGCAGGAGAGAGGAGAAGGAGAGCGGGTGTTTGTCATCAATCCGGCCCACCCTATCGCTGCCGGCCTTCCCCAGTATTTTGAGATTCCCAAGACGGAAGTGTACAGTGAGTACTTCTCCATTCCGGCTCCGGATTCCCTTATTTTCCTGAGCTGGTACCCCTCAGGGGAGGTCTTTCGCAGTGGCTTTACTTATGAGCGCGGCCGGGGAAAGATATTCTATTTCAGCCCCGGGCACGAGACCTATCCCATTTATAAGCAGCCTGAGGTGCAGACCGTGCTGCGCAACGCCGTGCGGTGGACGGCTCGTACGCCCAACGCGCCTCGCATTGTCTACCGGGCCAATACGCCGGTGCTCCGTCCCCATGCCGATATGGGGGAGAACCGATAAGGTAAAGGCCTGCCCCACTCGATACGGAAGGCACGGTCGCCGGCTCCTCTTCTGCTCCTGGGCGGAAGAAGAGTGGACTGTATAGCGCTTTTCATCGAAACAAGAGAAAATTGTTTGGAATTTTGAGCAGACATACAAAAAATGTCTGCTCTTTTATTGAGAAAATGTACAATTTCTCTTGGACGTTCATAAATTATTCATATCTATACGCTATAATGATTTGATATAGGAATATTATGCTCCTGTAAATAATACATGAAAAGAAGGATGTGATCCCATGGCCTCCGCCTACAATGAGAACTACTATGACATCACACCGCAGATTCAAACACTGGCCCAGCTATGCACACAGGCGGGCGCCATCGATCCGGCCCTGTACGGACAGCACCAGGTAAAGCGTGGATTGCGGGACCTGGATGGCAAGGGCGTCCTGACCGGGCTGACCGAGATCGCCGAGATTCAGTCCAGCCGAGAGGAGAACGGCGTCAGCGTTCCCTGCGAGGGGCGGCTCTTTTACCGCGGCATCTCTATCAATGATATCGTCAGAGGCTTCCTGCGGGAGAATCGCTATGGCTTTGAGGAGACGGCGTATCTGCTGCTCTTTGGCGACCTGCCGACCCGGGAGCAGCTGGAAGAGTTCCAGGAGCTGTTGGCTGGATACCGTACGCTGCCCACCAATTTTGTGCGGGATATCATCATGAAGGCCCCCAGCGCGGATATGATGAATACGTTAGCCCGGAGCGTACTCACCCTGTACTCCTACGATCCCCAGGCCGATGTGGTGACCACCGAGAATGTGCTGCGGCAGTGCCTGCAGCTTATCGCCCTGTTCCCGCTGCTGGCGGTGTATGGCTACCAGGCCTACAGTCACTATCATGAAGGTAACAGCCTGATCATTCACAGTCCGGAGCCGGGGCTCTCCACGGCGGAGAACCTGCTGCGTATCCTGCGTCCGAACGGAGCCTATACGCCGCTGGAGGCCCAGATTCTGGATCTTGCCCTGGTACTCCACGCCGAGCATGGCGGCGGGAACAATTCCACCTTTACCATGCGGGTGGTGACTTCTTCCATGACCGATACCTATTCGGCGGTGGCGGCCTCCTTGGCCTCCCTAAAGGGCCCGCGGCACGGCGGAGCCAATATCAAGGTGGTTCGCATGTTTGAGGATATGAAGCGCTCCATCGCCGATTGGTCGGACGAGGAAGAGGTCACCCGGTATCTCAATGCCCTCCTGGCCGGGGAGGCGTTTGACCGCAGCGGGCTGATTTACGGCATGGGCCATGCGGTGTACTCCCTTTCCGATCCCCGGGCCGATATTTTCCGCAGCTTCGTGGAGAAGCTCTCCCAGGAGAAGGGGCTGGTGGAGGAGTACAAGCTCTATTCTCTGGTGGAGAGGCTGGCTCCCAAGGTCATTGGCGAGAAGCGGCGCATTTACAAGGGCGTCAGCGCCAACATCGACTTCTACAGCGGGTTTGTTTATCATATGCTGGGCCTGCCTTTGGAGCTGTATACCCCCATCTTTGCCGTATCCCGCATCGCGGGCTGGAGCGCCCATCGGTTGGAGGAGATCGTGGGCGGCGGGAAGATCATCCGGCCAGCCTATAAGAGCGTGATGCCCCGACGGGACTATGTTCCCATGGATCAACGGTAGCATCCAGGCCCTGCTGCGGCATTCATTGCGACCTGCGGTGTCCTTGGAGCGGCGCCGGGAAGCCCCCGGCAAGGCTTTCCCTATGCAAGCAAAAACCTCCGGAAATCCGGAGGTTTTTTGCTGTTCAAACGTGTGCCGAGGAAGAATCCGCGCCAAAGGCTTATGGCCGCCTTTGGAAGAGGCGGTGGGCCGAGGGGCCAAGGCCCCGGCGCCTCTGCAGAGGACGAAATCCCGCCCTGCCTGAAGTGCAGGCGGGGCGGGCAACATCTCTGCGGGACGGCGGATGACCGCAGGCCTGCGTTCCCAAAGCTGCCCCGTGCGTGCAGGATATCCTTTGCCCAGCATTTTTTGCAGGCAGGAACCCCTTGACTTCCGAAAGCCTTGTTTCAGTCCCTGAGGAGATGCATGGCGTTTACCCGGCTTCCAACTCGTGCTCCAGCACCCGGGCAAAGGCCTCAATATGAGGAGGGAGACTCTCCCAAAAGGCGGCCGGTGTGCACGCGCCGGCGAAGTGACGGGGATTTTCCCGTATTCGCAGGATCTGGCGCAGGACATCAGGGGAAGGACAGAGCCCTTCCTGCAGCGCCCAGTATCCCGCTGCGGTCTTAGGCAGAAGTTTACCGGTGCGCAGGGTATACAGGCAGCGTGCGGTATCCAGCATCCAGCCCGCTGCGTAGAGGCTTCGGCTGGGCTGGGTTCCGTGGTGCAGCACGGTCTGGCAGTGCCGGGCCACGGCTTGGACAAGTTCCTCTCGCTGGGGAGGCGCCATATTGCCGCGCAGCTCGGGACCGCTGATCCGTATGCCGTTTTCCAGCAGGGACTGCCTTCCGAAGGGATCCAGGACATACCCGGATGTCTGACGGAAACCATGGCTGCCCCAATAGCCGGTGGGGGTGGACGTACCGTGCAAAAAGGCTTCGGCGTGGAGCGCGGCCCCCTCCAACAGTGCCCAGTAGGGATTGGCCGGACGCCTGTGCGCCAGAAATCCCAGCAGACTGCCCAGAAGAGCGCATTGCGGGGATGTCATGGGCGCGTCGCTAAGGCAGAGGAAGTCTATATCGCTCCAACCCAAGCGGAAATCTCCGACAGCGGCCGAGCCATACAAATAGAGCGTATGAGGCCCCAGGCAGGTATGCAGCCCTTCGTCCAGAGCGCGAAGGGTCTCCATCATAGGCCGTCCCCTCCGATCCGCAGGACGGCTTTGACCACCCGGGACTTGTCGTGGACGCAGGCGTCCATGGCCTGCTGCACCTGGGCCAGGGAATACATATGGGTGGGGAGATCCTTGAGGTTGACCTTTCCCCGGGCAACCGCATCGATGGCCAAGGGGTACATATGACGGTACCGGAAGACCGTCTTAAAGGTCAGCTCCTTATCCATGGCGAGGCTCAGGGGCAAGGTCATCTCCCCACTGGCGCTGTATCCCACCAGTACGATGTGGGCGCCCTTCTTGGCGCAGGCGATGGCCTGCCGGGCGGTAATCTCGCTGCCTGCGGTTTCCATGGCCAGGTCAACCCCCGCTCCATGGGTCAACTCTGCAACGCGGGCGGCCACGTCCTCCCGGCCGGCATGGATGATGCCGTCGGCGCCCAGTTCCCGGGCCTTTTCCAGACGGTTCTCCAGAATGTCGGTGACAAATACCCGGGATACGCCCATAGCCTTGAGGGCCATCATGGTGACGAGGCCGATGCAGCCGCTGCCCAGCACCAAGGCTGTCTGCCCGGCGCGCGCGCCGCCCTGCATGGCCGCGTGAAAGCCTACGGCCAGCGGCTCGATCAGCGCGCCCTCCAAAGTGGAGACCCAATCGGGCAGCTTAAAGCACAGGGCCGCTTCGTGCGCGACATATTCCTGGAAGACCCCATCGACGGGGGGCGTGGCAAAGAAGACGACTTCCGGACACAGATTGTATCGGCCGGTGCGGCAGAATTCGCAGCGGCCGCAGGTCTTGCCCGGCTCCAGGGCCACCCGGTCGCCCACGGCCAGATGCCGGACCTTGGCCCCCACCTCTACCACCACACCGGCTGGCTCGTGGCCCAGGACGAAGGGAAAGGCGACGGCTTTGTCCCTGATGCGCCCCGATTCATAGTAGTGAATGTCGCTGCCGCAGATCCCCACATACTCCAGCCGAACCAGCACCTCGTCCTCCTTGGGGACGGGAATGGGGCGGCGGAGCAGCTCCATTTGTCCGATGCCGCGCATGGCGGCAGCCAGCATGGTTCCCTGCATAATGATGCACCTCCTTATTGTCCTTCCCGAAGTACGACCTCTCCCAGAAGTCCCACTGGCTCCACCTGGGCGAAGGCTGAGAAGCGGTCCTTTTGCTGCTGTATCAAGGTACCCGTGACCTCCACCGCCAGATGGTTTTCTCCCTCCCGCAGCAGGCCGGTGACGTCAAAACGGTAGGGAGGGGTTAGCCGCCGGCCCAGGCTGCGGCCGTTGAGGTAGGCCTCCACCGATTCGTAGCAGCGGCCTAGGTCCAGTTCCACCCGGTCGTAGCGCGGGACGTAGGAGAACCGGGTCTCATACCGGAAGGTGCCGGAGAAATCCGGCGCGTGCTGGGGCAGGGAGAGGTCCTCCAGCCGCTCCAGGGGCTGGGCCGTGCCGAACCGAGGATAACTTTGGGCGTCGGCCATGGCCACCGTCCATGGCCCGGCAAGGGAAAGCAAGTTCCGGGGAAGAAAATCTGCCGGCGCCTGCAAAAGGGGAACGTCTGCGTCCACAGCGCCAAAGAGGAGGACCTCCGACTGGTAGGCGGGCAGCCGGAGGGGCACGCGCAGTCCATCCCGGCTCGCGGGCAAGTCCAGACGGGTCAGGGTATTCTCCATGGCGTCATAGCGGTAGGCGGGCCCTTGCTGGGGCAGGAAAACCGTGGTGGATACCGCGTCGTAAGGATGCTCGTTGAAGAACATGTATCCATCGAAACCCTCGCGGCGATAGTGGTAGGCGCGCAGGGTAGGCTCATAGGTGCGGGTGCGCAGTTCGTAGATGCCTAAACTCCGCAGCGTTTCCACCAGAAGCTCCGGCGTCAGCACGGGACAGCCCCGCAGGGCGGCCAGCAGCTCCCGTTCCTTGCCGGGTTCGCCGTCCAGGATGACCGTGGGACGGCGCTGGAGGAAGAGCACGGGAAATCCGGTGCGCTGGGCCTTGGCGACAAAGCGGGCGACTGCGGCGGGGAGGGCGCTGGCAGCGGGCACAATCAAGCAGTGATAAGCGATCCCGCCCAGGCTGAGGCGGCTTCCCACCAGCTCCAGGCCGTAGGGGTCCTCGGGGGTGAAGGCGTCACAGGGGACAAAGTCCGCATCGATTTGGGACTGCATCAGCATGCGCATGGGCTTTTGGCAGAGCATGGCGTCCCCATACCATTCGGCTTCGGCGTGGTAGAGGATGGCGGCGCTCATGACCGGCTTGCCGCCGGAGAAAAGGTGGCTCAGCCGCTGGCCGTAGCGGATGATGTCGCCAAAAAACCGGTGCTGGGGGTTATTGCCTCCTGCCAGGAAGTGGGGAGGGCAGTCGGGATCGGGGAAGGCCTTAGGCGAATAGGCGTGGGGAACAAAGGTATTGACGCCGCGAACCAGCATGTGATCCAGCAGCCACTTCATGAGCTTGCAGCCCTCCGACCAGCCGTAGGCGCCAAAGATTTCGCACATGACCTGGCCGTTTTTACCGGGGTCGATGTGCCCCAGGGACGCCCCCAGCTTGGCCAGGCCATAGTGGAAAAATTCCGCGTCCGCAATGCCGCCCGACCAGCGGAAGTATCCGCTGTCCATACCGGGCCGGATCTGCTGCAGCACTACATCCAGGCCTGCCATGTCCTGGTGCGCCATGGCGCGGAAGAAGTGGCCTGCTCCATGTCCCAGGCGGCCGTGGAGGTTGTTGTCCTCCAG
Source organism: uncultured Christensenellaceae bacterium (assembly GCA_944376795.1). Taxonomy (GTDB): domain Bacteria; phylum Bacillota; class Clostridia; order Christensenellales; family UMGS416; genus CALWDW01. Next base: position 3,713 of record CALWDW010000056.1, on the reverse strand, counting down.
CACGTGGCCGATGTAGGAGACGTTGTGGGCGCGGCACCAGGCCGCCAGCTGGCCGCTAAAGCTTTCGCTGTACAGCCGGGTGACCGTATCCATATACGCATAGCGAAAGCGGCCGGTGTCCGGCCCTACCTGCCAGAAGAGACAGGGCAGCACGGCGGAAAGCTGGGGATAGCGGCCCTGCAGCCGCTCCTGGGCGCCCTGGCTCCAGGGGAGGACCATGGCCTTGCGTCCCACCATGGTGTCGTATTCCCAGGGGAGGGTATTGCCCATCTCTGGTTCATCGGAGAAGAAGCCTGCGAAGGTTTTGCCGAAGTCATCCTGGTAGCGGGTGTAATGCGGCTCGTAGACCGTGTCAATGAGGAGCTTGACCGCGGCAGGATCCAGTAGGTTCCCGTAGTGCTCCATCCCTCCGCCGTGACGGGTGACCCGCAGGAGAAAGACGCGGTGAATCCCTGCGGGGATATCCAGATGGAGAACATCTCCCCAGCTTTCAGGGGTAATATCCACAAGCGGGGCACGGAAGACACCCTCCTCCTCGGTGTGAGCGGCTATGGACGCACCCAGGAAGGCGTCCCCTTCCTGGAGGAAGGGCTTGAGAAGAATGGAGGCGCTTTTGAGGGGACCGACGACGTCAACGGTGTCGCAGGCCAAATAGACTTTGGATAGCTCCGGATGCTCCTTGAAAGCGCCGTTGGCAAAACCGGTGGGGAAGTGGGAGTCATCCAGCAACCAGACGCGCATGTCCCGCTTGCGAGCTTCCTCCATGATCAGATCCATATCCCGCCACCAGGTTTCCCCCAGGAAATCTGGATGCGGCCGGGATTCCACGCAGATTTCCCGGAAGCCATCCTCCCAGATGGCGCGCATTTCGGCCAGCAGTGTGTCGCGGCCTTCGCCATGCTGCCAGAAAAAGGGCATCATGCGGCTGGGGATGCGTCCGGCAAGGATCTCCTTCCACTGTGTATCCATGGGTATGTCTCCTTTGATAAAAGTACGATAGCTTATATATTTGGATTGTATCATAAAGCCCCTGGTTTTTCTACTGCTTTTGCCGGGAAGAGGGAGGACGGAGCCGCCAGGATGTGACCCATCTGTGAATTTCACGCCAAGGGGCTTGTGGCTGCTTGCAACTTATGGTAATGTTATCGAGAACCGCTGAGACAATCATGACATGACCAAACCGCAAACGGAGGCAAAGCAAAATGACCAATTCCTACAACAATGCACTGCCAGCCCTGGAAACCGTACGCATCCGCGATGAATTCTGGGGACGAACCATGGATTTGGTGCGCAACAATGTGGTTCCCTACCAGTGGGAGGCTCTGAACGACCGCATTGAGGGCGCAGCCAAAAGCCACTGCATTGAGAACTTCCGAATTGCCGCCGGCCAGGCGGAGGGGGAGTTCTTTGGCTGTGTCTTCCAGGACAGCGATCTGGGCAAGTGGATGGAAGCGGCGGCCTACCTGCTCAGCCAGGAGCCAGATCCGGAACTGGAGGCCATTTGCGACGAGGCGGTGGCGCTTATGGGGGCTGCGCAGCAGGCTGATGGTTACCTGAATACCTACTTCACCGTAAAGGATCCCCAGGGACGTTGGACCAATCTGAAGGATTGGCACGAGCTCTACTGTGCCGGGCACCTGATGGAGGGCGCTGTTGCCTACTATGAAGCGACAGGCAAGCGGGAGTTTTTGGATATCATGTGCCGCTATGCCGACTATATTGACAGCGTCTTTGGCCCGGAGGAGGGGAAAAAGCACGGCTATCCCGGCCACGAAGAGATTGAACTGGCTTTGGTGAAGCTCTACCGTGCTACCGGGGAGCGCCGGTACCTGAATTTGGCTGCCTACTTTATCAACACCCGCGGCACCAAGCCCTACTACTTCGACCAGGAGGGTGAAGCGCGGGAGGGCGAAGCATACCGTCAGCATATCCCCGGGTATGGTTCCAATCCTGGCTACGAGTACTATCAGGCCCACAAGCCCGTGCGGGAGCAGAAGGACATTACCGGCCACGCGGTGCGCGCCATGTACCTGTGCACCGGCATGGCGGAGGTGGCCCGGGAAACCGGGGACGAATCCTTGATGCAGGCTTGCCGCACGCTCTTTGACAGCGTGGTCAACCGGAACATGTATGTGACCGGCGCCATCGGATCCAATGAGAGCTACGAGCGCTTCAGCTTTGATTATCATCTGCCCAATGACACGGTTTACGGGGAGACCTGCGCCGCCATTGGCCTGGTTTTCTTCGCCCGCTCCATGCTTACCCTGGAGAAGAAGGCTGTCTATGCCGACGTGATGGAGCGCTGCCTGTATAACGGGGTGATCAGCGGCATGTCCCTGGATGGCAAGTCCTTCTTCTACGTCAATCCTCTGGAGGTGTGGCCCGAGGCCGTGGCCAAGGTGCCCAACCTTTACCAGCATGTGGCGCTGCCCCGGCAGAAGTGGTTCGGCTGCGCCTGCTGCCCGCCCAACCTGGCCCGCCTGGTGGCCAGCTTAGGGAAGTATACCTATGATTATAATGGGGATACCCTCTATGTTCATCTCTACGTTGGCGGCGCCATCGACTGCGGGATGGTGCACATGGATGTGGACAGCCGCCTCCCTTGGGAGGGACGGGTGACCTTCAATCTGTCGGCCGAGAATGAGGAACTGGATTTGGCGCTGCGCATTCCCGCCTGGTGCCAGGGACAGTTTACCATCACGCTGAACGGCAAAACCCTGCCCTCGGAGATCGGGGAGGATGGGTACGCCCATATCCGTCGCACCTGGGGCGAAGCCGATGAGATTGCGGTAGAGTTTGCAATGCCGGTGCTGGTGCTGCGCAGCCACCCCGCGCTTCGGGAGAACGTGGGGAAGGCGGCGCTGCAGCGCGGCCCGGTGGTCTACTGCATGGAGGAGGCCGACAACGGCCCCAAGCTCCACGAATTCCTCCTGGATCCCCAGGCTCCGGTCTCCTTCCAATACGAGGCGGAGCTGCTGGGCGGCGTAGGCACCCTCACCTGTACGGGGCGCAGGCTGGTGGAAAAGGACGCGGCCCTCTATACGGCCCAGGCGCCGGAAACGGAGCCTGCCACGGCCAAACTGGTTCCTTACTATGCCTGGGATAACCGGGGTGTGGGCGAGCTCATGGTGTGGATGCACACCCTGTAGGCGGCGTGACCGGTATTTCGCCGCCGATGGGAGGAGAGGCGGGCCCAAGCCAGCGCGGATAAGGCGCGGCTTGGGCCCGCTTGGTTTCGTGCAAAACCGTGCCGGAGAGAAAGGGAGCCGATCTGCGAGAAAAAGGTATTGACAAAGCATCGGACATATGGTACCATACCTTTTGTCCGAAGCGATACGGTCGCATGGCTCAGTTGGTAGAGCACATCGTTCACATCGATGGGGTCACAGGTTCGAGTCCTGTTGCGACCACCAGAAAGCATCAGATTGATAAGCAATTATTGATCTGATGCTTTTATTTTGCGTCGGGGAGGGATCGCTATGAAGAACATCTTTGCACGGGGTTATTCCATCAAGGACGAGGTCACCGAGATCTGACCTCCCAGCAAAATGGAGGAATCTGACTTGAATGCAAAGCAGCAACAGCACTTGGAGTTATCAATCGCTTTTCTTGTATTGCCTTTGTGCGTTGTGTGGGTTGTTGTAAGTTAATGCAATAGAGATTTGCACCATCAAACGCAAGGCAATAATTGCAATTTATTTGGTTATTGTAAC
>CALWDW010000055.1 GCA_944376795.1 uncultured Christensenellaceae bacterium | reverse complement strand
ATTGACTGTGCATTCCTTTTTTGCCTACAATGGAAACGGGAAGTGGACATGAAACACATTTGTGCATACCGTTAAGGCCAGTTATGTCAATGGTTTTGAGAGATATACCCAAGTTAATTGATGAGCCAACGTTGGGCCTGGACGTGGTAGCCAAGCGCCAGATGATGGACTTCCTGACTCGGCTGAACCAGGAGAAGAAGGTCACCATCTTGGTAACGAGCCACGACATGGACGATTTGGAGGCGATGGCGCAGCGCATCCTCTTGATCTCTCAGGGAAGGCTTCGATACGATGGTTCCCTTGAGGCTCTCCGCCGGGTGCCTGGGAAGACCCGGGTTACGGTTACCCTGACCCGGGGGGAGCCGCCCGCTCTGGAAGGAGCCAGGCTCTGCCAGGCGGAGCGCGGCGTCTGCGTGTATGAAGCCGATCTCACCGTTACCCCCGTTCAGGCTCTGTTGGGGCAGCTTTCCCGGTGGGAAAATGTGCGGGATGTCGAGATTACCCGGCCCTCCCTAGAACAGGTAATTGCCGCCTTGTACCAAGGCTGGCAGGTGGGCCGCGAAGAGGAGGCATCCCAATAAAACCGAACAATCTATTGGGCTTGAGCAAGATTTCATGGTTTTTCATTCCCGGGTATTGAAAAAAAGGCCTTTATCTGTTATCATAGCTGCTGAAACGTTCGTATTTTGCGGACGAAGGAAAAGAACAGTACCTTACCGCGTTGTTGACTGATTTGAGGAGGAAAGTAATGTCTCAGCTCCGAAAAGTCGCCGTTGTCATGGGCAGCGACAGCGATCTGCCCATTGTACGCAAGTGCCTGAAGGTTCTCGACCAATTCTCCGTACCCTATGAGGTGCGGGTGATTTCCGCCCACCGCACGCCGGAAGCCGCCATGGAGCTGGCCCGCGGCGCCCGGGAGGCAGGGTTTGGCGTGATCATTGGCGCAGCCGGTATGGCCGCCCATTTGGCGGGGGTTCTGGCCGCCTATACCACCCTGCCGGTGATCGGCCTGCCCTGCAAGGGGCCGTCCCTGGAAGGCCTGGACGCCTTGCTAGCCATGGTACAGATGCCCAAGGGCGTTCCTGTGGCCACCGTGGCCATCGACGGCGGGGACAACGCCGCCTACCTGGCGATCCAGATGCTGGCCATCTCCGATCCGGAGCTGGCCCGGAAGCTCGATGAGAAAAAAGCCGCCATGGCCCAAGAGGTCATGGATAAGGATAAAAAATTGCAGAAGGAGATCATGGGATAATGGAGAAACTGCAGCAGCTTTATGAGGGCAAGGCCAAGAAGGTCTTCGCCACCAGCGACCCCGATATCGTTATCGTGGACTACAAGGACGATGCCACCGCCTTCAACGGCCTGAAGAAGGGCCAGATCCAGGGCAAGGGCGTCATCAACAACCGGGTTTCCAACCACATCATGCGCATGTTGGAGAAGGAGGGGATTCCTACCCACCTGGTGGAGGAGCTCTCCGACCGGGAGACCGCCGTGCGCAAGGTGGAGATTGTTCCCCTGGAGGTCATTGTCCGCAATATCGCCGCCGGCAGCCTGAGTAAGCGCCTGGGCCTGCCCGAAGGCACCAAGCTGGCCGCCACGGTGCTGGAGTACTCTTATAAGAACGATGACCTGGGGGATCCCATGGTCAATGAGTACCACATCGCTGCCATGCAGCTGGCGACTCCCGAGGAAGTGGCCACCATTGCCGACTATGCCCAGCGGATTAACCGCATTTTGACCGCTTACTTGGCGGATCTGAATATTGAACTGGTGGACTTCAAGCTGGAGTTCGGCCGCTACCATGGGCAGATCATCCTGGCGGATGAGATCTCTCCGGATACCTGCCGTTTCTGGGACAGCACCACCCATGAGAAGCTGGATAAGGACCGCTTCCGCCGGGATATGGGCGGTGTGGAGGATGCCTACCACGAGATTATGAAGCGCCTGATGGGAGAATAGCATGTTTGACAGCATCCACGAGGAATGCGGCGTTTTTGGCATCTATGAGCGGGAAGAATCCGATGTAGCCAGCGCTGCCTACTACGCTCTCTATGCTCTCCAGCATCGCGGCCAGGAGAGCTGCGGTATCGCTGTGAACAAGCAGGGGATTATGACGGCCCATATGGATGTGGGGCTAGTCTCCAATGTGTTTACGCAGGATACTTTGGACAGTTTGGGTAAAGGGAATATCGCCGTGGGACATGTGCGCTACTCCACCACCGGGCAGGCCAGCCGCAGCAATGCCCAGCCCCTTGTGATCAAGCACGTCAAGGGCCCCATGGCCTTGGCTCACAATGGGAATCTGACCAATGCCTTCCAACTGCGGGAGAAGCTGGAACTGGAGGGCGCCATTTTCCACTCCACCAGCGACAGCGAGGTGACGGCTTACACCATCACCAAGGCCCGGATTGGCACCGATTCCATCGAGCAGGCGGTGGAGCAGGCCATACGGGAGCTCAAGGGCGCCTATTCCATCGTCATGATGTCGGCCACCAAGCTTATCGCTTTCCGCGATCCCCACGGCTTCCGTCCCCTGTGCATGGGCCGCAGCCGCACCGGCGGGGTGATCTTCGCCTCAGAGAGCTGCGCGCTGGACAGCCTGGGCGCCGAGTTTGTTCGGGATATCCGGCCCGGCGAGATTGTGATTGCTGACGAGTCGGGTGTACGCAGCATCACCACCCACTGCGGGGGCAAGAGCAGCTTCTGCGTATTTGAATTTGTTTACTTTGCCCGGCCCGACTCGGTAATCGAGGGGGCCAGCGTCCATGAGGCCCGGCTCCGCGCCGGCGCGTACCTGGCGCTGGAGCATCCTGTCCAGGCCGATGTGGTCATCGGCGTGCCCGATTCCGGTTTGGACGCGGCGCTGGGCTATGCCCGTCAGTCGGGAATTCCCTATGGCGTGGGCTTCATCAAGAACCGCTACATCGGCCGCACCTTTATCCAGCCCTCCCAGGGGCAGCGGGAGGATTCGGTCCGCATCAAGCTCAACGCCCTGTCTGCTACGGTCAGCGGCAAGCGGGTGGTGATGGTGGACGACTCCATCGTCCGGGGCACCACCAGCCGGCACATCGTGCGCTTGCTGCGGGAAGCGGGGGCTACCGAGGTGCACATGATGGTCTCTTCGCCGCCCTTCCTTAACCCCTGCTATTTTGGCACCGATATCGACAGCAAGGATAAGCTTATCGCCTGCCGCATGAGCGAGGAGGAGATTGCCCGGGAAATCGGCGTGGACAGCCTGGGCTACCTGACTCTGGACAATATTAAGCATATCGCAGCGGAGGCCCACTGCGGCTTCTGCACCGCTTGTTTTGATGGCGAATATCCTGTGGAGATCCCCGAGGGACTGCAAAAGGACCGCTTTGAGTGCCCGCTGCACAAGCCGTCCGGCGAGGCGGCCTCCAAGGAATAGCCTCTGTTATGGAGAAAGGAACGGCATATGAACGAAAATCTGAGCCATAGCCAAAGCTATAAGGACGCAGGCGTCGATGTCACCGCGGGCTACCGTGCGGTGGAGCTGATGAAGAGCCATGTGGCCCGCACCACCATCCCCGGCGTGCTGACGGGTATCGGCGGATTTGGCGGCCTCTTCGAATTGGATTTGGAGGGCATCCGCCGTCCGGTGCTGGTTTCGGGTACCGACGGCGTCGGCACCAAGTTGAAGATTGCCTTCCTCATGGACAAGCATGATACCATTGGCATCGACTGCGTGGCCATGTGCGTCAACGATATCGTCTGCTGCGGGGCTAAGCCGCTCTTCTTCTTGGACTACCTGGCCCTGGGAAAGAATATTCCCGAAAAGGTGGCGTCCATCGTAAGCGGCGTGGCCGAGGGCTGCGTCCAGGCGGGCTGCGCGCTGATCGGGGGGGAGACCGCCGAGATGCCTGGCTTCTACCCGGCGGAGGAGTATGACTTGGCCGGCTATTCCACCGGCGTTGTGGACAAGGATGCCATCGTCGACGGCAGCAAGGTTCAGGCCGGCGATGTGCTCATCGGTCTGGCCTCCAGCGGCGTTCACAGCAATGGATACTCCTTGGTGCGCAAGGCCCTGGGCATCAGTGCGGGCACCGTGGCGGTGCGCTATGACGCTCTGGGGATGACCCTGGGCGAGGCCCTGCTGACCCCCACCCGGATCTATGTGAAGGCCGCCCTCGCGGCGGTGAAGACCGGCGCCGTGCATGCAATCAGCCACATCACCGGCGGCGGTTTCTATGAGAACATTCCGCGGATGCTTCCGGAGGGCACGTATGCCTCCGTGGAGCGTGCCGCCGTCAAGACCCCTCCGATTTTCGACATCATCCAGCAGGCGGGCAACATTCCCGAGCGGGATATGTTTAATACCTTCAACATGGGCGTAGGCATGGTGATGGCTGTGGAGCCTGCCAAGGTGGACGACGTCATGGCTTCCCTCAAGCTGGAGGGCGAGGTTCCCATGGTGCTGGGCACGGTGGAAGCCGGCGAGGGGGGCGTCAAGCTATGGTAAGGATCGCCGTCCTGGTGTCCGGCGGCGGAACCAACCTGCAGATGATTTTGGACAAGGCTGCCGCCGGGAAGATTCCCGGCGGGGAGGTGGCCCTGGTGGTGTCCAGCCGGAAGACGGCCTATGCCCTGGAGCGGGCCAAGGCCGCCGGGGTGGAGACCGCCGTACTCCGGCGGAAGGACTTCGCCAGCTTGGAGGCGTTCGACGACGCCATGGTCGCTCTCCTGCGGGAGAAGCGCATCGACCTGGTGGTGCTGGGGGGCTACCTGACCATTATGGGAGAGGGCTTTATCCGGGCCTTTGCCGGCCGGATCATGAATGTGCATCCGGCGCTGATCCCGTCCTTCTGCGGAAAGGGCTACTATGGCCTTCGGGTGCATGAAGAGGCTCTGGCCCGGGGCGTGAAGGTAACCGGGGCCACCGTACACTTTGTCAACGAGATCACCGACGGCGGGCCGATCATCGCCCAAAAAGCCGTTGCGGTGATGGAGGGGGATACCCCGGAGATCCTGCAGCGGCGGGTCATGGAAGAGGCGGAGTGGATTCTTCTGCCCTGGGCCATCGCCCAATTCTGCCAGGGAAGGCTGCACATTGAGGGAAACCGCGTTCGTATTGACGCGGAGAAGGAGTAGGTACCTATGAAAAAGCGCGCGCTTTTGAGCGTATCGGATAAGACCGGCGTAGTGGAATTTGCCCGCCGCTTGGCCAATCTTGGTTTTGAGATCGTTTCGACCGGCGGGACGGAGCGGGCCATTAAGGAGGCCGGCGTGCCCTGCATTAACGTTTCGGAGGTTACCGGTTTCCCCGAATGCCTTGACGGCCGGGTGAAGACCCTGCATCCGGCCATCCACGCCGGCGTGCTGGCCATGCGGGACAACCCCGAGCACATGGCGCAGCTCCAGGAGCTGGGCGTCACCCCCATCGACGTGGTGGCCATCAACCTGTATCCCTTTAAGCAGACCATCCTCAAGGAAGGCGTGACCCGGGAGGAGGCCATCGAGAACATCGATATTGGCGGCCCCACCATGATCCGCGCCGCGGCCAAGAACTGGCAGGATGTTGCTGTGGTGGTGGATCCTGCCGACTATGAGACCGTGCTGGCCGAGCTGGAGGCTGATGGTGCGGTTTCGCGGGAGACCAAGTTCCACCTGGCCTGCAAGGTTTTCGAGCATACCGCCGCCTATGACGCGCTGATTTCTTCCTGGTGGCGCAAGCAGGCAGGGGAGACCCTCTTCCCTCAGGAGCTGACTTTGACCTTTGAGCAGGTGCAGGCCATGCGCTATGGGGAGAACCCCCATCAGAAGGCTGCCTTCTACCGGGAGATCGGGGCCCCGGCGGGTACGCTTCCCTGCGCCCGCCAGCTCCATGGTAAGGAGCTTTCCTACAATAATATTAACGACACCAACGGCGCCCTGGATCTCATCAAGGAGTTCGATGGGCCGGCGGTGGTGGCGGTCAAGCACGCCAACCCCTGCGGCGTCGGCGTGGATGAGGATATCTTCACCGCCTGGCAGCTGGCTTATGAGGCCGATCCCGTGTCCATCTTTGGCGGTATCGTCGCCCTGAACCGGCCTGTGAACCTGGCCATTGCCAAGGATATCTCCGAGAAGAAGGTTTTCCTGGAGATCATCATCGCCCCCAGCTTTGATGAGGATGCCTTTGCCGTACTGAGTAAGAAGAAGAACCTCCGCCTCCTGGAGCTGCCGGCCATTGCCCAGAAGAATGTCAGCACCATGATGGATATGAAGAAGGTGGCAGGAGGTTTGCTGGTGCAGGAGCTGAACTGCTCCCTGCTGGACGAGGACGAGCTGAAGGTGGTCACCGATCGCGCCCCCACCGAGGCCGAGATGGATCAGCTGCGTCTGGCCTGGAAGGTGGTTAAGCACACCAAGAGCAATGGCATCGTCCTGGTGAAGGGGCGCCAGAGTGTAGGTATTGGACCGGGACAGACCAACCGGATCACCGCCCTGGAGCTGGCTATTAAGTATGCCGGGGACAAGGCGCAGGGCAGCGTGATGGGGTCGGATGCCTTCTTCCCCTTCTCCGACTGCGTGGAGGCCGCGGCGAAGGCCGGAATCACTGCCATTATCCAGCCCGGCGGCTCCATCCGGGATCAGGATTCCATCGACGCGTGCAACCGGTATGGCATTGCCATGGTGTTTACGGGAATGCGCCACTTCAAGCACTAGAGCACGTATGAACCGATTTTGCGGGGGAAGGCCTTTCCCCCGCGAAATTTTTTGTGTATAATGATTGAGAAAAGTACATATACCCATCGAAAAAAGGAAATCGGGAGGATCGCATCAATGAAGGTTCTGGTAGTTGGCTCTGGCGGCCGTGAGCACGCCATCATCCACGCCTTGGCCCAAAGTCCCCGCATCGAGCAGCTTTACGCCGCGCCCGGCAACGCCGGCATTTCCCAGGAGGCCGTCTGTGTGCCCATCGCCGCCAACGATGTGGCGGGGATGGTGGACTTTGCCGTCCAGCAGGAGCTGGATCTGGTGGTGGTGGCGCCCGAGGATCCCCTGGCCCTGGGCATGGTGGACGCGCTGGAGGCCGCAGGCATTCGTGCCTTCGGGCCGCGCCGCAATGCCGCCGTGCTGGAGGCCAGCAAGATCTTCTCCAAGAATTTGATGGCCCGCTATGGGATCCCCACGGCGGAGTACCAGACCTTTTTGGATATGGATGACGCGGTGACCTATCTCGACGGTGTGGACAAGTTCCCCGTGGTCATAAAGGCGGACGGCCTGGCTTTAGGCAAGGGGGTCATCATTGCCCACGACCGGCAGGAGGCGCTGCAGGCCGTCACCAAGATGATGCAGGACCAGGCCTTTGGCGCCGCCGGGGGCCGCATCGTGGTGGAGGAATTCCTGACCGGACCGGAGATTACGGTGCTGGCCTTCTGTGACGGCAAGACCCTCCTGCCCATGGTCTCCTCTCGTGACCATAAGCCGGTGTTCGACGGGAATAAAGGACCCAATACCGGTGGCATGGGCACCATCGCTCCGAACCCGGCCTATACCACGGAGATGGCCCGGGAGTGCAAGGAGAAGATTTTCCTGCCCACCGTCCGCGCCATGCAAGAGGAGGGCCGTCCGTTTAAGGGCGTTATCTACTTTGGACTGATGGCGACCCCCCAGGGGGTCAAGGTCATCGAGTACAACGCTCGCTTTGGCGACCCGGAGACCCAGGTGGTGCTTCCTCTGCTGGAGAATGACCTGTTGGACGTCTTTGAGGCGGTGGTGGATGAGCGGCTGGACCAGGTGCAGCTCCAGTTCAAGCCTGGCTGCGCGGTCTGCGTCTGCCTGGCCTCGGGGGGCTATCCCGGTTCCTATGAGAAGGGCAAGCCCATTACCGGAATTGCCGAAGCCGAAGCGCTTTCGGGCGTACAGGTCTATCATGCCGGCACCAAGTGGGAGGGTGAGACGCTGGTGACCAATGGCGGCCGGGTCCTGGGGGTTACGGCGGTGGCCGGAAGCCGGGAGGAAGCCATTGCGCAGGCCTATGACGGCGTATCCCACATCTATTTTGAGGGCATGCAGTACCGCGCCGACATCGGCAGGTAAGGGAAGGAGAAACCATGGCAAGTCAAGTGAAACGCGTCTATGTGGAAAAAAAGGCCGCCTATGCCGGTGAAGCGCGGGGGATTCTCCGGGATCTTACCGAGAATCTGCGGATGACCGGGTTGACCGGCGTGCGCCTGCTGAATCGTTACGACATCGAGGGTATTGACCAAACCGTCTATGCCAAGGCGCTGCATACCATTTTCTCCGAGCCGCAGGTGGATACCGTCTACGAGACCGAGCTGCCGGCCGTGGCTGCGGGCAGCCGGGTTTTTGCCGTGGAGTACCTTCCTGGGCAGTATGACCAGCGGGCCGACTCCTGCCAGCAGTGCATCCAGATCCTGACCCAAGGGGAGCGGCCCCTGGTCCGCACGGCCAAGGTGTACGTGCTGGAGGGAACTTTGACCGATCAGGAGTTTGCCCGGATCCGGGGTTATCTGATCAACGCCGTGGAGAGCCGGGAGGCGTCTCTGGAGATCCCGGAGACCCTGGCCATGGCGACCGTTCCCCCAGAGGACGTGGCCGTGCTGGAGGGATTTACCCAAAAGAGCGAGGAGGAACTCTCCCGCATGGTATCCGACATGAACCTGGCCATGGACGCTGCCGATCTGGCTTTCACCCAGCGGTACTTCCGGGATGAGGAGAAGCGGGATCCCACCCTGACGGAGATCCGCGTGCTGGATACCTACTGGTCGGATCACTGCCGCCATACCACCTTCTTGACCCATATCGATGGGGTCTCCATTGAGGATCCCGCCATCGCGGAGACCTACCGCCAGTTCATGGCCGACCGGGCCGCCTATTATGGCGACCGGGCCGCCAGCCGTCCCTTGACGCTGATGGATATGGCCACCCTGGGGGCGAAGGTGCTCCGTTCCCAGGGCCTGCTCCAGGATCTGGATGAATCGGAGGAGATCAATGCCTGCTCGGTGAAGATTCGCGTGGATGTGGACGGGGAAACGCAGGATTACCTGCTGATGTTTAAGAACGAAACCCACAACCATCCCACCGAGATTGAACCCTTTGGCGGCGCGGCCACCTGTTTGGGCGGCGCCATCCGCGATCCTCTGTCCGGACGCAGCTATGTCTACCAGGCCATGCGGGTCACCGGCTCCGGAGACCCCCGGGCCACGGTGGAGGAGACCATGGAGGGCAAACTCCCCCAGCGGAAGATCACCGTGGGTGCGGCCCAGGGCTACAGCTCCTACGGAAACCAGATCGGCCTGGCCACCGGACAGGTGCAGGAGTACTATCACCCTGGCTATGTGGCCAAGCGCCTGGAGATCGGCGCGGTGGTGGGCGCGGCCCCTGCCAGCCATGTGCGGCGGGAAGCCCCTGTGCCGGGGGATGTGATTGTGCTCATTGGCGGACGCACCGGCCGGGATGGCTGCGGCGGCGCTACGGGCTCGTCCCAGTCGCATACGCTGGAATCCATCGATACCTGCTCGGCCCAGGTGCAGAAGGGCAATCCCCCTGAGGAGCGCAAGCTCCAGCGCCTCTTCCGGAATCCTGACTTTACCACCCGGGTGAAGCGGTGCAATGACTTTGGCGCAGGCGGCGTCTGCGTGGCCATCGGGGAGATTGCTCCGGGACTGGCCATTGATCTGGACAAGGTTCCCCGCAAGTATGAGGGGCTGGACGGCACCGAGCTGGCCATTTCCGAGTCCCAGGAGCGCATGGCTGTGGCCGTGGCGGCCGAGGACGCCTCCCAGGTCATCCGCCTGGCGGGGGAGGAAAACCTGGAAGCTACTGTGGTGGCCCGCGTCACCGATACCAACCGCCTGGTGATGACCTGGCGGGGAAAGACGCTGGTGGATATTGCCCGCAGCTTTATTGATACCAATGGCGCCGACCGCGGTACGCAGGTTTTCGTGGGGCGGGTGGATGCCGCCCGGGTGGCTGCCTGTATGCCGGAGCTTGCCGGCGAGAGCCGTGCCCAGAAGCTCCGCTCCCTCATGGGCGACCTGAATATTGCTTCCCAGCGCGGTCTGGTGGAGCGCTTTGACGCCTCCATTGGCGCGGCGACCCTGACCATGCCCTACGGCGGCAAGCGCCAGCTGACCCCGGTGCAGGCCATGGCGGCGACCATCCCCGTGGAGGGGGAGACCACCACCGCCTCCGTGATGGCGCATGGATTCAATCCCTATCTCTCCCAGGCCAGCCCCTTCCTGGGCGGCATGACCGCGGTGCTGGAGTCGGTGGCCAAGCTGGCGGCGGTGGGTGTGGATACCACCAAGATCCATCTGACCTTCCAGGAGTATTTCCCCCGCACCCAAGGGGACCCCGCCCGCTGGGGACTGCCCTTTGCCGCGCTTCTGGGCTCCTATGCTGCCCAGATGGGGCTTAAGGTAGCCTCCATCGGCGGAAAGGACTCCATGTCCGGGACGTTTATGGATCTGGACGTGCCGCCTACTTTGGTGAGCTTCGCCGTGGGAACGATTGCTGCGCCCACGCTGGTGACCGGGGACTTTAAGGCGGCCGGTCACCGGGTTGTCCGGGCGTCCATTGCCCGAGACGCCCAGGGCTTGCCGATCTGGGAGGACGTACTGGCCCAGTATGCTCAGGTGCACGAAGCGATCCAGGCGGGGCATGTGGCGGCGGCCTGGGCCCTGGGCTGGGGAGGCGTCGCCCAGGCGGTGACTATGATGAGCTTGGGCAACGGCATTGGATTTAAGGCCGAAGGGGCGGACGACTTCTTTGCCCCCGGCTGGGGCGATATCCTTATGGAGCTTACCGAGGACGCTCCCGATGCGCTGCCCGGCTGGAGCCTGGTAGGCAGGACCCAGGAGGAGCCTGCCGTGGATCTGGGAGACGGCGCGGTATCCCTGGAGGAGCTGTGCGCCCTGTGGGAAGCCCCGCTGGAGAAGGTGTTCCCCATGACGGTGAAACTTAGTGCGGACGAGTCCCGTCTGGAGACCTTCTCGGCCCCGGGCGGCCCGGCCATCCGCCGCAGCACCCCTGCCATCGCCCGGCCCCGGGTGGTCATTCCGGTCTTCCCCGGCAGCAACTGCGAGCTGGATACCGCCCGCGCCTTTGAGCGGGCCGGCGCCCAGGCCCAGGTGCTGGTGCTGCGGAACCTGACCGCTTCCGCCCTGGAGGAGTCCCTCCAGGCCCTGGAGAAGGCCATCCGCTCCAGTCAGATGGTGATGATTCCCGGCGGCTTCAGCGGCGGAGACGAGCCTGAGGGTTCGGGGAAATTTATCGCCGCGGTGCTGCGCAGCGAAGGCGTGGCCGATGCCATCATGGAACTGCTCCATGTCCGGGACGGCTTGATGATGGGCATCTGCAACGGCTTCCAGGCGCTGATTAAGACCGGGCTGGTTCCGTATGGGGAGATCCGCGATATGACCGGCGAGGACGCGACGCTGACCTTCAATGCCATTGGACGGCACATCTCCCGCTATGCGTCCACCCGGATCGCGTCCAACCGTTCGCCTTGGCTGGCGCGCTGCCAGGTGGGGGAGGTTTACTCCATCCCGCTCTCCCATGGCGAGGGCCGTTTTGTGGCGCCCGAGAGCCTGATCCGCAGGCTGGCGGAAAATGGCCAGATCGCAACCCAGTACGTGGATGCTGCCGGGAATCCCACCATGGACGTCAACTACAATCCCAATAGCTCCATGTATGCTATCGAGGGCGTTCTCAGCCCCGACGGTCGTGTGCTGGGCAAGATGGGGCACTCCGAGCGGCGCGGCCGCTATGTGGGCCTAAATATTGCCGGGGAAAAGGATCAGCAGATCTTTACCGCTGGCGTGGAGTACTTCACCAAGTAGGAAGCTATAGGAAGAAGATAGACCTGGGGCCGAAGATGAGCTTCGGCCCCAGGCCTGTTTTGGGCTATGCGCTCGGCAAGTCTGACTGCGCGGCGCTCAGAGGCCGAGACGGGCTTGGGGAGAGCGCAGGGCAAGGATAGCTTCCGCGGGGAATCCGAAAGGCAGAGGCGGGCCTTGCCAGAGGAAAACGGCGGAGCGGCTGCCCGGAAGGCTCCGGAGAGCCGCCTATGGTGCGATACAGCCCTGCGCTCCCCATCCTGTAGGGATTCTTTGCGCAGCACAAGTTTTTCTGTAACTCGTCACCCATGACGGAACCAAAGGTAACCATGGCGGAGAAGGAGGCTTTGGCAGGACTTTCCCATCCAGGAGAGCCTGGAAAACGCTGCCGGGATCGGAGAAAAAGCGGAATGCCCAAAGCGCTTTTTCGGACGGCGCTATCCCAGGATTGCTGCAGACAGGGCGTCCAGCAGGGGAAGGGCATTGCGCTGGGTATTTCCCAGGGCTGTTACCACGATTTGCTGCCGGGGGAAACAGGCGGTGAAAAAGTCGATGCCGAAGTCGCCGCCTTCGGCGTAGTATACCGTATCCGTCCCTGCTTTGCGGCAGTAGACCCCCAGACCATAGCCGAGCCCTTCCCGGATGGGGACCTGGGGCCCCAGGAAGGCCTGCAGCATGGTGGGGGAGAGGATCCTGCCGGCAAAAAGGGCGCGCCACAGCCGGTCCAGATCCATGGCGCAGGTATAGAGTCCGCCGTCGGAGCCGCCGCGGATGGGAATGTGGAAAATGTTGCTGTGCCACTGTCCCTGGGCGTCTTCCATGTATCCATAGGCAGTGTTGGCGGGCAGGGCGTGGGTGGCGTAAAAACCGGTGTGAAGCAGCCGCAGCGGCGCGATGATTTCGTCCTGCACGCAGGAGGAGAAAGGCTTTCCTGCCGCCTCTTCGATGACCAGCCCCAGCAGGATATAGCCGGAATTGGAGTAGCAGTAGCCGCTGCCGGGAACGGCCTTCGGCGGCAGGGGGATGATGGCGGGCAGGTAATCGGATAGGTTTTCCAGTGTATAGACGGGATACTTCCGGTAGAGGGCTTCCAGCTTGACGTCACAGTCCGGATCATCTTCGTCGATATAATCGCCCACCCCGGAGGTGTGGGTGAGAAGCTGATATATCGTAATGCGGCGGTCGATTTGTCCCAAGTCATAGGGTAGCAGCTCTCCCAGCGTATCCTGGAGTGACAGACGGCCGCTTTCGATGAGCCGGCAGGCCGTAAGGCCGGTGAACAGCTTTGTGCCCGAGGCGATGCCGAAGGCCGTGTTCGGATTGTTGGGGAGCCTTTCGCTTCGGTTGCGGTAACCTTGGCATCGCTGGAAGAGCACGCCCTCCTCGCTGCTTATGGTAAAGACGCCGGAAAAGGCCTGGGCGCCGTCCCATTGGTTCCAAAGGGTTTCCAGATGCATCAAAGAGCACCTCCTTGCCTTGCATGGGATGCCGTGCTTTACACGGCAGGATGATTCGGATATAATGAAGAAAATGGCCGTATGGTAAAAGAAATGGGGGAATCGCATGAATAAGTGGGACAAACGGTTTATCGAGATGACCGAGCTCATCGGAACCTGGTCCAGCTGTTACCAGCAGGATCGGAAAATCGGGGCCATCATCGTGCGGGACAAGAGGATTTTGACCACCGGCTATAACGGCGCGCCATCGGGAATCAAGAGCTGCGTGGAGCGGGGCGAGTGCCTGCGCCGGAAGATGGGCATTCCTTCGGGAACCCGCCACGAAATGTGCTATGCCATTCATGCCGAGCAAAACGCCATTGTCCAGGCTGCCCGGCTAGGGATTCGCATCGATGGGGCGACACTTTACTGCACCCATCAGCCCTGTGTGATCTGCGCTAAGATGATCGTCAACGCCAACATCGCCCGGGTGGTATACAAGAACGGCTATCCGGATGAGTTTTCCATGCACATCCTCAGCGAGGCGGGGGTTTTGGTGCAGCGGGTGGCCGACCTGGAGGGAGAAGACGGCGGCCCGGATATCGCGTAAGCGCTGGGACCTTGGACGTAGGAGCGGATTGCATTCCCCATGGAATGAAAAAAGCACGCACAACCACTGTGGCGTGCTTTTTTTGTCCGAAGGCTGGGTTATCCATTTTTTTCCGGTGTCACACCACCCCGTAGTTTGGTCATGGTCCGGGGAAGGGCGTCGCGGCTGGAACCAAAGTCCTTGCCCTGGCTGCGGTAGTCAAACATCTGGGTGAATTGATAAAGCTCGCCCTCCAGCCGGGTGAGGGCTGCCTCCTGGATGCGGGCCAGGTCGGCCGCAAAGGTCGCGCGCTTGGCGCCGTGCATGTGCTTGCCCGCCATGACCAGAAGGGCGCGGGTGTGGGGCAGGCAGAAGCCTGCGCTCTCTTGAAAGGTACGCTGGAATTCGGCGTCATGTTGGTAGAGATGCAGTACGGTATAGAGGTACCGGTCCATGTTGCTCTCAATGCGCTCGCACATGACGCAGGTGGAGACGGCCTTTTCCAGGGCCTTTTCCAGGACCTGGATAGGATCCTCGGCAGCCTTTTTGGAGAAAAGGCCCCCTTTGGCCGGAGCGGGGGAGGCGGCGCGCTCCAAGGCGGGCTTGAGCCTGGCATGGGTCTCCATCAGGTGGGTATGAACCACCAGCGCCATGGGCAGGCGGCGCTGGGACTGGTAGAGCAGCGTCAGGTGCCGGGCACAATAGCCTTTTTCGTTGCTGGCGATGCGGACATCCGGCTCCATAGCCGCCCCGCCCAGGGCCAGGTCGACAAAGTCCTGCTCCAGTTTCCCCTGCAGGGAGCACAGAGGGCACTCCCCCCCTTCGTGGAAGGCATCCCAGACGGGAATGGTATCCAGATGGTACTGCATATTACATCCTCCTTCGCGGCAGGCATAACCGGGGCCGCGCCCGCATAGGGTGCACTAATCCCTGCCAAGGAGGAGCGCACCATGATCATTCACCGAAAAACCCCACCCCGGGCTCAGTATGCCGACTATGGACAAACCAATACCTTCCGCATTGGAGGGGGAGGCCCCTCTACCGGCGGTCCCTTCCGGCCGGGGCTTCTGGCCTTGCTGGCCGTGGTGGTCCTTGTGGGTGTCGGTATAAGCAAGGGATGGTTTGCTGACGGTATTATACCATGGACGCAGCCCACCGGCAACCCATTGCCCCAAGCAACGGCATCTCCCCAGGCATCCGCATCGCCCAGCGCCGCCCCCACCACACTGCCGGCAGAGGCGCCTGCTTCGGCGGCTGTGCAGAGCGTGGATTTGGAGATTCCACCGCTGTCCTACTATTGCGTGCAGATTGCCTATTTTCAGGATGCGGACAATGCCCAGGAGATGGCCAGTACCCTGGGAACCCAGGAGATGGCTGCCTATGTGTGGCAGGATGACGACCGATATCGGGTACTGGATACCGCCAGCTTGGATCAGGATACTGCCCGCACCCGGGCCAATACCCTTCGTCAGGCGGAATTGGCGGAACCCTGCCTAACCCGCCAAAGTATCCCAGGTGCCAAGCTGACCATCACCGCCAGCGAGGAGCAAACTCTTAGCATCCAGGAAGGTATGGACGCAATATTGGCCATGCTGGAGGGCTGGACCGATTGGGTGGATGGATATGACGCCCAGACACTGTCGGAGTCTGCGCTGCGGGAAGCCATGGCGGAGGAGGCCGGCCGGCTGTCCCAAGCGCAGGAGCGACTGGCCACCTATATCGAGCCCCACGATGCCTCAGGGACCGTTGCGGCAATGGTGGCCTTCATGGACCGGTTGGGAAGCGCCGCCAGCCAGGTTTTGGCAACGGAAACAGAAAATTCTCTAGCCTTTTCTCAGACGCTGCGGTATAATCAACTTGACGTACTATACGGCTATAAAGAATTCATGGCGGAACTTTCCCCGTCAGCATGAAAGGGAGATCCAAAAGATGAAAGTAAGCGATATTGCCAGCTATCTAGACGCCACCATTATCGTGGGGAAGGACCAGGGAGATTTTGAGGTATCCTCCGCCTTTGGGTCCGACCTGATGAGCGACGTATTGGCCTTTATTAAGGATAATTCCCTGCTGCTTACCGGCCTGGTTAGCCCGCATGTCGTGCGGACATGTGAAATGCTGGACGTGATGGTCATTGTCTTCGTCCGGGGCAAGCGCCCTTCGGAGGAGATTGTGGAGCTGGCCCAGGAGAGGGACATGATTGTCATGACCACCAACCTGACCCTCTACGAGGCCAGCGGCGTCCTCTACCAGCACGGTTTGGGGGGGACAAGCGACAATGGATGAAGTGGTACTGCGTAAGAGTTACGATGTGGAGGCGGGAGACTTTGAGTCGGCGGGGGATGCCTCTGCCGGGATCAAGGCTACGCTGAAGCGCCTGGGCGTGCCCACGGGAATCGTCCGCCGGGTCGCCATCGCCGCCTATGAGAGCGAGATCAACCTGATCATCCACAGCATGGGCGGCTCGCTGACCCTCACCGTGGACGGGGAGTCGGTCTGCCTGGTCTCCGATGACCGAGGACCCGGCATCGCCAGCATTGAAAAGGCGCTCCAGGCCGGATGGTCCACCGCCCCGGACAGCGTCCGTTCTTTGGGTTTTGGCGCCGGCATGGGCCTGCCCAATATGAAGAAGAACGCAGATGAATTCCAAATAGACTCCACGGTAAATGTTGGTACGCATATCGTTATGCGTTTTCATCTCTCGTAGAGCCTAGGAAAGAGGCCGTACATGAATCCACGAAATTATTCCGTGTATTTGGATAAAGACCGGTGCAACGGCTGCACCCATTGCCTGCGGGTCTGCCCCACCGAGGCGATCCGGGTGCGGCATGGACATGCCAGCATCCTGGCGGGAAAGTGCATTGACTGCGGTATGTGCATCCGCACCTGTCCTTACCACGCCAAGAAGGCCCGCACCGACGCCCTAGCCCGCATGGAGGACTTCAAGTACCGCATCGCTCTGCCGGGGCCGGAGTTTTTCGGCCAGTTTGCCAATTTGGAGAGCATTGAGGTGGTGCTGGAAGGCATCCTGGAGCTGGGGTTCGACGACGTATTTGAGATCACCCGCGGCGCGGACATCTTGGCCGCCCGGCAGCGGGAGATCCTGCAGTCCAATCCGCGCCGGCCGCTTATTTCCGCCGCCTGCCCCTCGGTGGTGCGCCTGATCCAGAAGAGCTTTCCTGAGCTTTTGCCCAATATTATTCCGGTACAGCCCCCAGAAGAGGTGGCCGCCCGCCTGGCGCGGGAACAGTTTGCAGTCAGACACCAGGTGCGGCCGGAGGATATTGGGGTGTTCCTTTTTACGCCGTGTCCCTCACGGCGCACCCATGTGGTAACCCATCCGGGGATGGAACGCTCCCATATTGATGGCGCCATCTCCATCATGGAGGTCTATGCCGCCATGTCTTCTCGGAAGCATCCCGCCGCCACCCGGGCTAAGTCCTGCGCTACCCTCTACGGCATGGGCTGGGGGGCCATCGGCGGCGAGAGTACGGCCATGGGCCTCAACGATTACCTGGCAGTGGACGGTATCCAGGACGTTATCCATGTCCTGGAGGAAATCGAAAACAATAACCTTACCGATCTGCAGTTCTTTGAGGGCATGGCCTGCAAGGGTGGCTGCGTGGGGGGGTCTTTGGTTTTTGAAAACCCCTTTGTGGCGAAGAACCGCCTACGCAAGATGATGGAAGGCATGCCTCGGGTTCGGCTGGATGGGGAAGCCGCCCGGGTCATCCTGGGGGAGGGCAACGATGTCCTACTGGACAACCCCCTGGAGCCCTTGCCTGAACCGAAGCTGGATGAGAACCTGCTGGTCGCGATGCGGAAAATGGAGCAGATTGACCAGTTGGCAATGAAGCTTCCCGGCTTGGACTGCGGTTCCTGCGGCTCTCCCACCTGCCAGTGCCTGGCAGAAGACGTAATCCGGGGCGAGGCCACTGAACTGGACTGCATATTCCGGCTGAAGGAGTATATCAGCCAATCGGCCCGGGAGCTTCTGGACGTATCCTGCAACCCCGAGGAGGAATGAGATGAACGTAGCGGAATTGATTGAGAAGACAGGGTATACCCTGATGAATCCGGCGGTTCCCTTGACCCGGGAGGTAACCGGTGGCTGCTGCTGTGATCTGCTCAGCTGGGTTATGGCCTCCGGCCAGGAAGGACAGGCCTGGGTTACGGTGCAGACCCATATGAACGTGATTGCCGTGGCTTCGCTTCACGAAATGGCCTGCGTTATTCTGCCGGAGGGCAATACCATGGAGGAGGCCGTGCTGGAGCGGGCCACCGAGGAGGAGATTGCCGTGCTGGGCTGCTCCGAGACTGGCTATGCGATCTGCTGCCGTCTACACGATCTGGGGATTTAGCGATGCGCCTGCCCGTGGACCTGCACATTCATTCCTGCTTGTCTCCCTGTGGGGACGATGCCATGACGCCGGGCAATATTGTGCGCATGGCGGTGGTAAAGGAGCTGGCGGTGATTGCGATCACCGACCACAATGCATGCCGCAATGTTCCGGCAGCCCAGCAGGTCGCCCAGGAGTATGGCCTGTGCGTGGTGCCTGGGGTGGAGGTCACGACCACCGAGGATATCCATACGCTGTGTTATTTCCCGGAGTATGCCCCACTGCTGGATTTCTGCCAGTGGCTGGACGATACGGCGCTGCCGATCCGGAACAAGCCGCACATCTTTGGGCGGCAGCTGGTCATAGACGCGGAGGACCGCGTGCTGGAGGAAAGGGAGATCCTTCTGCTTCCGGGACGCGGCGGCAGCATTGATGTGGTCGAGGAAGAGGCGCTGGCCCGGGGCGGCGTGATGGTTCCTGCCCATATCAATAAGCAGGCCAACAGCCTTTTAGCTATTCTGGGATCAATTCCGCCCGATCTAAAGGCCATGACGATGGAGGTTTTTGGAGAAGAGGATCTTTCCCCGATCCTGGGAGACCGGGCGGCGGTTCGCTCCTCGGACGCCCATCAGCTGGAAGATATTCTGGAGCCGGTTCACTGCGTCTCCCTGGAGAAGGCTACGCCCGGGGAAGTGGTCAAGGCGCTCCGCCGGGGAACGCTTCTGTAGCCGCCGTGCATGGCAAAGGAGCTCTTTGGCGGACTTTGGGTAAAAAACGCCTATACGCGGCGGCACTGGAATGTGGTAGACTTGAAAAATAGGACTGTTGCCGGAGAACGGCAGTTTGCCGCGAAATCTTGCGCGTGCATGCAAGAGGGAGGGCAGAGGCTTTCCCCAATAAACTCTGAAAATGCGGGCCCAGCTTTCTTTCCGTACGCAAAAAACAGGATTTCATCGGTTTTTGTGGATGCAAATATCCACATAATATGCTATAATATACCCGGCTTGCTTGTTAAGAAATTATCACCGAACAATGTGAGGAGGATATTAACCATGGCGGAATGCTGTCAGAACGAGAAGTTTGCAGAGCTCCAGCAGGTCATTGATCAGCTGAAGGACTCCCAGGGATCCCTGATGCAGGTCATGCAGAAGGCGCAGGATATCTTTGGCTACCTGCCCATAGAGGTGCAGAACTTTATCGCCGACGGGATGGGGGTGCCGGTTACCGAGGTTTACGGTGTGGCCACCTTCTATTCCCAGTTCTCTCTGGAACCCAAGGGCGAGCACACGCTTTCCATCTGCCTGGGTACCGCATGCTACGTTAAGGGAGCGCAGGCTGTGCTGGATCGGATTAAGTCCGAACTGGGAATTACCGAGGGAAAAACCACGGCAGATGGCCGTTTCACGCTGCTGGCCACCCGCTGCCTGGGCTGCTGCGGCCTGGCGCCGGTGCTGACCATTGGCGAGGAAGTCTATGGCCGCGTGGTGCCCGATGACGTTCCTGGGATTCTGGCCAAATATTAGACGATGAAGGACCTATCCCTGCATGTGCTGGATTTGGCACAGAACGCAGTAACGGCCGGGGCCACCCACGTGCGCATTACGGTGGACGACCAGCCAGAGGCTGATACCCTCTCCATTTCCATTGCGGACAATGGATGCGGCATGGCGCCGGAGATGGTGCGCCGGGTGCAGGACCCCTTTGTGACCAGCCGTACGACCCGTAAGGTGGGGCTGGGAATTCCGCTGTTCAAAAACGGCTGCGAGAGCTGCGGCGGCAGCTTTTCGCTGACAAGCCAGGTGGGCGTGGGGACGACTATCAGCGGGACCTACCAGCGTTCCCATATCGACCGGCCGCCCCTGGGGGATATGGCCGGCTCGATGATGGTACTGATTATGGCCAATCCGGAGTTGAACTTCACCTATCTGCACCGGCTGGGGAAGGAGGAATTCCTTTTTGACCTGGCGGAGATCCGCGCTGTGTTGGGGGAGGATGTCCCCATCACCGAGCCTAGCGTGCAGCAGTGGATGAGCGACTACCTGGCCCAAGGACTGAAGACTTTATATGGAGGTATATTTCCGTGAAATCCATCGAGGAATTGAAAGCTCTGCGCGCTAAGGCGCAGGAGAACGTTACCCTGCGTAAGGAGGATGGCACCTGCCGAATCGTGGTCGGCATGGCGACCTGCGGCATTGCGGCCGGCGCCCGTCCCGTGCTGCTCAAGTTTGTGGAGGAAGTGAAGGCCCGCGGCCTGAACAATGTCATGGTGTCCCAGTCGGGCTGCTTGGGCATGTGTGCGCTGGAGCCCATGGTGCAGGTCTTTATGCCCGATCAGGAGAAGGTCACCTATTGCAAGGTGCATCCGGAGATGGTCTCCCGCATCATCACCGAGCACATTGTCAACGGAAAACCCGTCACCGAGTATACCTACGGTGCCTACGTGAAGGAATAGTGAACCCGACGAAAGGAGAAAACTCATGGAGTTGATTCGTTCCCATGTTATGGTATGCGGCGGTACGGGGTGCACGTCCTCCAATTCCCTGCAGATCATCGCGAAGATGGAAGCCCTCCTTAAGGAAAAGGGGCTGGACAATGAGGTGAAGGTGGTTCGCACCGGTTGTTTTGGCCTGTGCGCTGCCGGCCCCATTATGATCATCTACCCCGAAGCGGCCTTCTACAGCCATGTGCAGGTGGAGGACGTGGAGGAGATCGTCAACGAGCACCTGATCAAGGGCCGTGTGGTCCAGCGCCTCCTGTATAAGGAGGATCATGCCGAGGCGCAGCACGTTGCCCTCAACGAGGTGGGATTCTATAAGAAGCAGATCCGTGTGGCCCTGCGCAACTGCGGCGTCATCGATCCCGAAAATATCAATGAATACATCGCCTTCGATGGCTACCAGGCACTGGCCAAGGTACTCACCGAGTATACCCCCGAGGATGTGGTGGATATTCTGAAGCGTTCCGGCCTGCGTGGCCGCGGCGGCGCCGGATTTCCCACCGGCTTGAAGTGGGATCTGGCTCGCAAGCCTGTGGCCGATCAGAAGTACGTCTGCTGCAACGCTGACGAGGGCGACCCCGGCGCTTTCATGGACCGTTCGGTGCTGGAGGGAGATCCTCACGCCGTACTGGAGGCCATGGCCATTGCCGGTTACACCATCGGCGCCAACCAGGGCTATATTTACGTCCGCGCCGAGTACCCCATCGCCGTGCACCGTCTGGGTGTTGCCATCCGTCAGGCCAAGGAGATGGGCCTGCTGGGCGAGAACATCCTGGGTACCGGCTTTACCTTCAATATTGACCTGCGGCTGGGCGCCGGCGCCTTCGTTTGCGGCGAGGAGACCGCTCTGATGACCTCCATCGAGGGTAAGCGCGGTGAGCCCCATCCGCGTCCTCCTTTCCCCGCAGTGAAGGGCCTCTTCGGTAAGCCCACTTTGCTCAATAACGTGGAAACCTACGCCAATATTCCCCAGATTATCAACAAGGGCCCCGAGTGGTTTGCCTCCATGGGCACTGAGAAGAGTAAGGGAACCAAAGTCTTCGCCCTGGGCGGCAAGATCACCAACACGGGTCTGGTGGAGATTCCCATGGGTACTACTCTGCGGGAAATTATTTACGATATCGGCGGCGGCATCCCCGGAGGCAAGGCCTTCAAGGCCGCGCAGACCGGCGGCCCCTCGGGCGGTTGCATTCCCGCGGCGAACTTGGATACCCCCATTGATTACGATAACCTGATCGCCATCGGTTCCATGATGGGATCCGGCGGCCTCATCGTCATGGATGAGGATAACTGCATGGTAGATATCGCCCGCTTCTTCCTGGACTTCACTGTGGACGAGAGCTGCGGCAAGTGCCCGCCCTGCCGTATCGGTACCCGGCGCATGCTGGAGATCCTCAACCGGATCTGCGACGGCCGTGGTCGCGAGGGAGATATCGAGCTGCTTGAAACACTGGGCGAGAATATTAAGAAGTCCGCACTCTGCGGCCTGGGCCAGACTGCACCCAACCCGGTACTGAGTACCATTCATCACTTCCGGGATGAGTACGAAGCCCATATCCGCGAGAAGCGCTGTCCTGCCGGCGTGTGCACCAAGCTGACCAAGTTTGTCATCAACCAGGATGTGTGCAAGAAGTGCGGCCTGTGCAGCCGGACCTGCCCTGTGGGCGCCATCACCGGCGACCGGAAGGCGGGAATCCCCTTCACTATTGATTCCGCCAAGTGCATCAAGTGCGGCGCCTGCCAGGAGGCCTGTAAGTTCGGCGCCATCTCCCGTAAGTAAGTCAAAGGAGGAAGCCTATGGAAAATATGATCACTTTGACCATCGACGGCGTAGAGGTAACCGTACCCGAGGGTACCACTGTCCTGGAAGCCGCCGTCAAGGCCAACATTAAGATACCGACCCTCTGCTACCTGAAGGGCGTTAACGAGATTGGTGCCTGCCGTATGTGCATCGTGGATACCGGCGCTCGTGCCTTTAATGCCGCCTGCACCATGCCGGCCAGCCAGGGACTGGTGGTTAAGACCAATACCCCTGCCGTCCGGGCGGCCCGTCGGGTTAACCTGGAGCTGATCCTCAGCAATCATGATCGCTCCTGCCTGACCTGCGTCCGCAGCAAGAACTGCGAGCTGCAGACCGTGGCCCGCGACCTGGGTGTGGATGAGATTCGTTTCTCCGGCAGCAATGGAGAGCGGGAGCCTATTGATGATTCCTCCGTGGCTATCATCCGGGATCCCAACAAGTGCATTCTCTGCCGCCGCTGCGTTGCTACCTGCTACAACGTACAGAATGTCGGTGTGCTGGGCGCCACCGAGCGCGGATTTAAGACCCATGTGGAGCCTCTCTTCGGGAAAGGATTGGGCGAGGTGCCCTGCATCCAGTGCGGCCAGTGTATCCAGGCCTGCCCGGTAGGGGCGCTCCGGGAGCGGGATGATACCGATAAGGTGTGGGCTGCCATTGCCGATCCCACCAAGCATGTGGTGGTGCACGCTGCGCCGTCCATTCGCGTAGGATTAGGCGAGGAGTTCGATATGCCCATGGGGACCCGGGTCACCGGCAAAATGGCGGCCGCTATGCGCCGACTGGGCTTTGATAAGGTGTTTGACACCAACTTTGCCGCCGATATGACCATCGTGGAGGAAGGCAACGAGTTCATTGAGCGCTTGACCAAGGGCGGGAAGCTCCCTATGATTACCTCCTGCTCCCCGGGCTGGGTGAAGTTCTGCGAGACTTATTACCCCGACTTCATAGACAATCTATCCACCTGCAAGTCTCCCATGAGCATGATGGGCGCCGCCATCAAGACCTATTACGCGGAGAAGGCCGGCATCGATCCCAAGGACATCGTGGTGGTGGCCATTATGCCCTGCACCGCCAAGAAGTTCGAGGCCCAGCGGGAGGAGCTTTCCAACAATGGACTGCCCAACACCGATATTGTGCTGACCACCCGGGAGTTTGCCCGGATGATTCGCCAGTCGGGCATGGACTTCGCCACCCTGCCGGATGAGAGTTTTGACTCCATCATGGGCGAGGGCAGCGGCGCGGGCGCTATTTTCGGCGCTACCGGCGGCGTTATGGAGGCAGCCCTGCGTACCGTTTATGAGAAGGTTACCGGCCAGACGCTGGAGAACATTGACTTTACTGCTGTCCGCGGCGTGGAGGGTATCAAGGAGGCCACCATTAAGGTGGGCGATATCGATGTCAACGTGGCCGTGGCGCATACCACCGGCAATGCTTCGAAGCTGCTGGATGCCATCCGTAAGGGTGAGAAGCAGTATCACTTCATTGAGATCATGGCTTGCCCCGGCGGCTGTGTTGCCGGCGGCGGTCAGCCCATTGTTCCCGCTCCCATTAAGATGAAGGAGGATCCCCGCGTGAAGCGTGCCGCCGCCATCTATGAGGAGGATAAGCACCTGCCCAAGCGCAAGTCCCATGAGAATGAGGAGCTGCTGGCCATGTACCGGGAGTACATGGGCGAGGTGGGCGGCCATCGGGCCCATGAGCTGCTGCATACCCACTATGTGAAGCGTCCGAAGTACTAGTCTGGACTCTGTACAGCCTTAGGGCTATGGAAGAGTCCGGCGCAGAACCATTGGTTCTGCGCCGGACTCTTTGCTTTTGCCGTGGCTGTGGGGCGGCCGGAGATGGTTTCCTGTGGCCGGTGGGTTCCCCACAGAAAGGAATGGAATGAAAGGGATAATGCGGCGAGGCAGGGTTTTTCCGGAATGACAGACGGCGATGGAGCCTTTCCCTGGGGTATACGAGACGCAGTGCTTAAAAAATCTTCAATAGATACAAGTTGTTTACAAGTTCGCGTCAAGTTGGAGGAATTCGAGGATTACAATGTCTTCGAAGTCCGAAAAGAAGCAGGGGTGGCTAGAGAATGAAGAAACTCATTGTGCGGCGGGAGGCTGTGCTGCATAATATTGCGGAAATCCAAAAGAGGACCCAGGGAACCCTTTGGGGCGTGGTCAAGTACGACGGCTACGGCATGGGCTTGCTCTTTATGGCCGGCGTTCTTCGGGAAGCAGGAATCCATCACCTGGCCGTTTCGGAAATTGAAGATATCCTCCGTCTGCGGCAGGAAGGCTTCCTGCAGGAGACGATTCTGTGTATGCGCTCTACGGGTATTCCGCAGGAGGCCGAGGAAGTGGTACGGCTGGGAGCTGTTGCCACGGTGGGGTCTTTGGAGAGCGCCCAGGTGCTGCAAGGTGCAGCCCAGGCGGCCCAGCGCGTAGTGGATGCCCATATCAAGGTGGATACCGGTTTGGGACGGTATGGGTTCCTACCCAGCCAACTGGCGGAGATTGCTTCGGTTTACCGGGACTTTTCCCACATTCGGGTTACGGGCATTTATACCCACTTCTCTTCCGCCTGCTGCAGCCGGGGGGCTACGCTGCGCCAGGTAGAAGGATTCCGGCAGGTGCTGGAAGGCCTGCGCCGGCAGGGAGTGGATCCGGGTATGACCCACGTCAGCAATTCCGCGGCGCTCTTTCGCTGGGGGGATTGGGGCATGGATGCGGTACGGGTTGGATCGGCCCTCATCGGCAGGGTTCCGGGCGGCCAGGAGACCAACCTGCAGCACGTCGAGGAGATGGCCTGTGCCATCACCGAGGTGAAGTGGCTTCCTAAGGGATTTGCCGTGGGGTATGGCGGCCAGTACGCCCTCCCTCGGGCCATGCGCGTGGCGGTGGTTCCCATTGGTTCCTGGGACGGGTATGCCCGCCAAACGGCCGCATGGGGACTGGGACCCTGGAAACTGCTGGAAAACTGGCTGCGGGACGGCCTGCACCGCATGAAATCCGCCGCTCCCACGGTCCTGGTGGAGGGGATTCGGGTGCCGGTCCTGGGACGGGTGGGGCACGGTCATATCCTGGTGGCGGCTCCCAGCGAGAGTATCCGTCCGGGGAGCTGTGTCACGGTGCCCGTCGAGCCTCTTCAGCTCAATACCGCCACCCAGCGCGTGTATATTTGAGAGGGGTGACTTGCCGGCCTACCTGCTGTATACTGTACAGGAGGAGGCTTGGCGATGTGGGAACAGGATGTTTTGATGCGGCAGATCCAGGGCATGGCGGCCATGCTGGCAAAGATTCTCTTTGGCCGGGGATCGCCGCTCTACGAGCTGCCTGCCCCAGAGGTCTATACGGACGCCGACCGGCTGCATATCCGCCTGATGGAGCTGCTGGAGGAGGGGGAGATCAACCAAGCGGAGGACCTTCTCTTTGCAGATGCCGATCCGGGGGACTGGGCCAGTCTGGAGGTGGGGCTGGACTTTTACAGCCGGCTCAACGCCAAAGAGGATGCTTGGCTGGAGGCGCACGATTTCAGCCGTGAGGAGCTGCAGGAAGGGCTGGAGGCCTTTGTGGGGCGCTTTCCCATTCGGTTTCCGGATGCAGATGGAGATGTATAACCAGTGCGTGCCCCTTTCCGGGCTTGGCGCACGATTGCGGGAAAGTGCCCGGGGCCGCGGGTAAATTGGGAGGGCCGGCACGGAACAGTGAAAGCCTGCCGGGCCGCAGATAGAGAGCCGAGAAAAGCCTCATGGTGAGGGCTTTTCCCGGCTTTTGCATTTTCATGGGCAGAAGCTGCGCAGCGCCAACTTCTGTTTTTTCATCCTAGCGCCATGGCGTGGAGTGTTAGGAGAAGACCATGGGGATCTCCGGGGCTGCGGTGCGGGAAGGCATGATCCGGCCCAG
>CALWDW010000054.1 GCA_944376795.1 uncultured Christensenellaceae bacterium | reverse complement strand
CGCCAGCAGTGCGCACACCAGCATCAGCGCCAGCCCTTTTCCTCTCCGCATGGTATCCTCTCCTTCTCTTCCCTTTTTTCTCAGTATACCATGCTCCTATTCCCCTTGTCACTAGGCATTCAGCGCCGCCATCCTGAGTTTTTGATACAGCGCTCGGGCCACCCGGTCGATGTCCGCCTCTTCCCGTACGGTCATCCCATATACGTTCACCGTAACCGGGCTCCCGGGGTTTTCCACCCGCTGGTATCCCCGACTTCGCTGCGCAGGATAGATCTTGCTCCCGGTTGGCAGCTCGATAAGCTCGTCGCCCCGCTCATGGATCCGCGTCACGCCTCCCGGGTAATAGCTCGTCCCTTCCGCGTATCCGGTGGCTCCATACGTGCTGTCCGGCCGCAGGCCCTGCCGGATTTTTGTCGTCGCCCCTTCCTCGCTCTTGTTCACCACAGCGGCATTTCCGCCGTATATGTAGATCAGCACCTCCGACGCCAGCCTTCCGCTCTGTACCTGCCTCGCCAGTTCGTCCAAAGCGGTCTGTTCTCCCATGGCCGCATCTTCGATCAGGGATATGAAGCCCAATAGTTCCGTCTTTACATCCGAGGGCAGCAATCTCCCCAGCTCCATGTCTTGGAATGCCTTGTCCAGTTCCAGCGCGATATCCCTAAGAGTACCGTAATAGAGCTGGGTCATTCCTTCCTCGCCCATGGCTTCTTCGACACTGGAGAAAGATCCTCCCAGATTGTGGGAAATCCATTCCAGCGCCCCTTCCCCGTAGAGTCGCAGCTTTTCCCATCCCTCCGCGTAGAGGGGCAAAAAGGTGCGCAGCTCTTCGGCCAGCTCTGTAGACCTTTTCGAGTACTCCGGCTCGGTTTCGTAGTCCTGCCGCACGGGTGCGGCGGCCTCCTCCGGCATCTCCAGCGGCGCCTCCTGCAGTACCTCCGGCACCCCTTCGAATTCGTCCAGTATGGCTCTTGCCGCATCTCGGTCTTCCTGCTCCAGCGCCCTCGCCTGCTCGTATTCTTTCCTTGCCTCTTCCTCCGCTTGGCGTTGTACTCTGATCTCTTGGACATGCGCATAGACGTCTTCATTATAATCTTCGTTCGTGCTCAGATCAAACCCCTCTGGCATCTGCACACTTCCGTCGCCGTTGAGGATCGCCCGTCCGTTCTCGTCCAGCGGCAGGATATACGGCCCGCCAAACTTTTCTGGAATTGAGTAAAGAAAATCCTGCAGTTCTTGCGTATGGATTGCTTCTAACGTCGCCGCGTTGTTGGCGCTTTGCTCCCATCTTTCTGCGTTGCTTCGGTGAACCTCGGCATTTTCAGTATGCATATTGTATTCGTTCTGCATTCTGAGGTACGCCAAAACCTCGTCGATTCCCTCTGTGTCGATCCGTATGGTTCCGTCGCTGAGCCGCTGGATTAGGCTCTCCGCTTCGGGCAGCTGTTCCAGCAGGTTCGCCATCACCGCGTTGATGGCTCCTTCCGAGCCCCCGCTTTCCACGAGCCTTACCAGTTCCTTGTAGCTCGACTGTGCGTCTCCGATTCTCTTCTCGGTTTCCGCGTAATTCTCCTGGATTTCCTCTTGCTGTTCTTCCGTCTCTTTTTCCACGGCCTTCACAGCTTCACGAAGCTCCTCAACAGGCCCCTTCGCGCGCTCAATCGAACCAAACAGCGTGATAATTCCGCCGAAGGCTGCCGCAGCTGCGGGAGCGACTGACTGCAGTACTTGCAGCAGCCCCCCCAGCGTCTGGAGTGAGGTAGGTTTTCCGATCTGCTTAATCGTAGCAATTACCTGTAAAAAGCTTGTCCCCAGCTCCTTGACCGTCTCACGGGTTGACTTAATCGCCTCTCCGATCTTTGTAAAAGCGTTGTATATGCTTACGCCCGTAACAATAGAGAGAATAACGCTGCGCAGTTCCCAAGCCGTTGTAATAAGTCCGGAAACAATTCCCGTTATCCACTTCAATTTCCCGCCCAAATCTTGGGCAAATCCTCGGATTCCCTCCCCCTCCCGGAGCTTCTCCAGGAATCCGCCCAGGCTCTCCTTGAGCACGTCGAAGGCGCCCTCGGTGGCAATCCCGCTGAACTGCCCGAAGAGGTTCTGGAGGGAGGTGGTCATCCCCTGCATCGTCTGGCTTTGGGCCTGCATGGCGCCGCCGAACTGGGTCTGCATCCCCTCAGCCAGCGAGGGAATCACCGTATCGGCCAGCAGCTGCCCTTCTTGGCTCATGGTGCGGATCTCGGTGACGCTCCGGCCCATTTGCTGGGCCAGCATCTCCCACACGGGGACGCCCTGTCCGGCGATGGCGTCCAGGGCGTCCTGGCTGGCCCGGCCCTCTCGGCCGATCTGGGCCAGCGCGTCGATGATGGCGGTCATGGAGGCGTCGCCGCCGCCCACGGCGGCCGCGGCCTCTCCCGCGCCCCGAAGGATTTGCCGGAGCTGGCGGCCCTGGTAACCCATTTGGGCCAGCTTCTGGGCGCCGCTGTCCAGGGCCTCCAGGGAGAAGGGGGCGGATTCCGCCATTCCCTGCAGGTACTGCATCTGGTCGGCGGCCTTCTCCTGGCTTCCCAGCAAGGTATTCCAGGCGGCCTGGCTTTTTTCCAGGCTCTGCTGGTAAGCCGCCCCGGTCTGGAGTATTTTCTCCATCCCGTTGGAGGCGGTGAGCTGGCTGGTAACCTTGCTCACCAGCCCGTCCAGGCCGAACCGCTCCTGGATTTGGGATCGGATCTTCTCCAAGGCCTTTTGG
This sequence comes from uncultured Christensenellaceae bacterium, assembly GCA_944376795.1. Lineage (GTDB taxonomy): Bacteria > Bacillota > Clostridia > Christensenellales > UMGS416 > CALWDW01. The sequence continues at coordinate 70,485 of CALWDW010000054.1, read as the reverse complement.
GCCGCGCTGGTGTCGGCGTCCACCGGGACGGTGGCTTTGGTTTGTTCCGCCTTTTTCTGGATCCACGTCAGGTCCTGGATCACGTTGCCGGTGTAGACGGCAAGATCCATCGTCACCTGAATATTTTGAATCTGCTGGATTACGGCGTTAATTTCGTTCGCCGGGCTGTTTGCCATTGGTTTCCCTCCATCCCTGCCAGCATGCTTGCCAGATAAAAGTTCCATTCATGTTCGTCCAGCCCATCCAGCACCGTGTGGGGAATTCCCCGCTCCAGATAGTAGCTGTACATGACGGCGGTCAGAGACTGCCCGCCCTTTAGGCGTTTTTTATGTTTTCCACCTCTTGGGAGAAGACCACGCGGTTCTCCCCGTCGGCTCCGGAGAGCACGAAGACCTGCTTCATGAGCTGGGTAATCTCCTGGATGGTAAACACCCGCAGCATGTCCACGCAGTCGCCGATGATTCCGGCGGCGACCAGCTCCTTGGCGACGCTGTGGAGGGCGGGGGCGGCTTCATATACCACCATCCGCGCCTGCTGTTCCCGGGGGAGGGGGGTGCTTACCAGCTCCTCGATCTTGGCTAGGGGGAGTCCCTCCAGCGTGAAGTCTATCTCCAGTTCTCGGATGTGGACGGCCTGGGTCCGCACCTGCTTCTTTTTCTCCAGTGCTCCGCTGATTTTCTGGGCGAGTTCGGATAGCTTTGCCATGGTAGATCTCCTTCTCCGCTTGCGCGGTCTATATTTTGTAAGATTCAGGTTATATAGGAAAAGCGAGGCAAAAGGCGGGGAAGGCTTCCCCGGCCTTCTGCCCATGATGGGGGGAAAGGCGCGGCGGTTACGAAGAGGTTTCCTGCCGCAGGCTGAGGGTCTCCATATCCTGGGGATCCTGGCCGGCGCCGGAGGAAAGGCTGTCCACGAAGGTGAGGGTAAAGCTGAATTGGCTTACCCCGTCCACGGAGCGGGACTTAGGCTTCTGGGGCATGATCCTGCGCCCGGCGAAGTCCAGGGTAGGCCAAAGCCGGGCGGCGCAGGCGTCCTGGAAGGCGTAGGTTTCCTCCATGCCCACGATCTCTTCGCCGCGGTAGTGGAGGGTCACCAAGATTTCCCGCAGCAGCATGCCGCCGCCTCCGGTGAGCTCCTCCCGGGTGGTCTGGGCGACGCATACGATGACGGGGGGCCCGCCGGCCTCCATATTTTGGGGATACTCGCTGTACACGGGGGCAAAGTCCGCCATGGCGGCGGCCACAGCCTTGATGATTTCCCGAAGGGCGATCATGCTACACCTCGTGGACGGACAGTACGGTTTCCCGATGTCCGCGGTAGGGGTAGCTGTCCCCGGCGATGCCCTCCACAATGCGGGAGCCCCGCAGGACCCGTACCCGGTCGCCCTTCTGGAGCTCGAAATCCACCGTAAAGAGGGTGAAGGTATCCCGGGTATCGGGAAAAACCTGGGTATCCTTAGGCGCGCTGGTGCCGCTCTTGTTGGCGCCGAAGGCGGCGCGTTTGGAGAGCCTGCAGGGGACGCCGATGGCCACGGGCTGCAGCTCGTCGTAGGTAATCCCTTCCCTGATCACCTTGTGGGCCCGGTAAACGTCCATACTGTCCCAGTGAAGGCTGGCCAAATCCAGACCATAGGAATGGTGATGCATACAAATCCTCCTTGCCGCGTCATGGCGGCGCAGGCCGGCAGACGCCTTGATAGGGAATAGAAAAGAAGACCCCGGCGGAAAGGGAGAGGTTTTCCGCCGAGGGCCTAGGCGTTTCCGCCAGGGGCGGGTCACGCCGGGAGAAAGTCCCTGCTGCAGGGACTACTGCTGGGGCGTAATCTCATCCAGGTATTTCAGCCCGGTGGGGGCGAAGCGGAAGGGGAACTCGCCCTTCATGAGCTCGCCGTGGGTGAAGGTCATCACGTCAAAGGTGGTAAATTTCACGTTTTCAATGCAGATGCGCTCTTCCTGTCCGCCCTCGGCATCGGGGTCAGCCACCCAGCAGATGAGGCGCACGCTGGTCTCCTTGCCCTCGTTGAGGGCCTCCACCATTTTGCGGGTACGGGTGTAAGCGCGGATGGTGGAGATGGTTCCGGTGCCCTTGCGTCCCACCAGCTTGGCGTCCAGGTCCATGCCGCGGCGCACGTCGGTATACTCGGCCTCCACCTGGATCTGTACGCCGCTGACCTCGCCCCAGTTCTCGCCGTCCACCTGGATCATGCCGAAGGAGCCGTTGAGTCTTTTGGTTCCCTGTGTGAATTCCATATATCAAAACCTCCAAAGATCGAATTATCCGGGTTCTAGTTCAGGGTAATCTCCATGGTCAGGTCTTCCATGGCGTCGATGAGCATCACGTTGGCCTGGAGGAAAACCTCCTCCCCTGTGTTGGCCTTGAGGATCTCCATCTCGCTCATGGTTTCCACAGGTTTGCCCATGCTCTTGAGGAAGGCCCGCTGGGCCTCGTAGTCCACGGCCACGCTGTGGGCGTAGTCGGGGGATAGCACGGTGCCGGTGATGCCGGCCAGGTAGCCGGTGAGGTCGCCCACCAGGGCCTGTTTGTTCTCGTAGCTGTTGACGCGCTTGCCGCGGTAGAGGGTGCGGAAGATGTCGGCCACGTCGTCGGCGATGAGGTCGGCGCCCTCCACGTGCTTGATCTTTTTGAAGAGGGCGGGAACGGTGTCGGCGGTGGTGAGGCTGGTGACGCCCCGGGCGATTTCGTAGCCCTCGCCGTTGAACAGCAGGATCAGCTTGCCGGCAGCGATATCGCCGTCGGGATCGGCGGACGGGTCGGCCTCCACGATATCCTCCAGCGCCAATCCGGCCGCCGACTGGTTGAGGGGGAGCCCGGCCAGGACGCCTGCGATGCGCGGGGTATATTGGGCGGCGGTGTACTCCTTGGCGGATCCCTCGGCGGCGCCCCAGGTGCTCTGCAGGCCGGCGGCAATGAAGTTCACCACACCCTCGCAGTCGGGGGCGGTGGCGCCGGCCACCACGGCCTTGTAGGTTTTCCCAGCGGCCCGGGCCTCCTGGATCCACTGGACAATGGCCGCCACATTGTCGGAAGAGGCGTTGGGGGCGGCCAGCCAATTCCAGCGCATGACGCCGATGGTGTCCAGCGTGGCCTCGTAGTCGGCGGTACCCTCCTCCTGGTTGATCACGCGGACGGCCAGCACCTTGCTGGCGCCGCTGGCCAGGGCCATACGGATCATCTCCTCGCTGGTGGTGCTCCACTGTCCCGCGGCGATATCCCCGGCGTCCGCAAGGGTCTGCATGGCCGGCCCTCCGGCAGTAGCGTCCTCCAGCAGCAGGGCCACCGTTCCCCGGCTGCTGCGCTGGACGGCGCTGGCGGTCAGTTCTTTGAATGTGATGTCAATCTTCGGTACTCCCATAGAATCCTCCTTGTCTTGGGCTGTGCCCGCAATGGTTTAGGACGGCTGCCATTTGATCGTACGGTAGCCGTTGAGTTGTCCGCGCAGGTCTGCGGGAATTCCTCCGAACTCCTGCTGCGCGTAGGTGATGGAGATATCCCCTTCGCTGAGGGCGGTCAATCCCTGATGGAAGCGGCCGGCGTACATGCCCGAAGCGATCCGCAGCACGGCGCCGGAGAGGCCGTCCGGCAGTGTTTCCAGGTTGCAGTAGTCCAAGACCATCCGCTGGGCCATATCCAGCAGCAGCTGCAGCAGGGGGTCGTCCTGACTGCCTTGGACTCCGCAGAGCAGTTTTAGTTCCTCAAGCAAACGCTGGTCCCTCCTGGCTGTCCATGGCGTCCTTAGGCCCGGGGATTGGCCGTGGTTTTACCGGCCGCCTTGGCCTTGTTGTTGCCGTCCACATAGGCCACCACGAATTCGTAGCCTGCGGTGGCGGCCATGTCCTCCTGGGGCAGGGCGGTCCATCCATCGGTGAGGACCTGATCGTACTGGGGCAGGGGCACGCTGGCGGCGGTCTTATACTTGGCGGTATAGCCGGAGGGGAGCGCAGGAACTACGGTAATGGCCGTATCGCCGGAGTCCGTGCCCGGGAGGGAGGTTACCTCCAGCGTCTCCAGGATGCCGCTGTCGAAGGCGGCGTGCAGTACGGCGATGGCATGGGGACGGAGCACTTTGGCGCCGTAGACATGGAGGCCCTTAATGGCGTCGGCGAAGCGCTTCTCCATACGGTAGGCCTCCATGGAGAGGATCTGCTCGGCGTAGCTGGTAGAACCGTTATAGGAAGCGATCACCTTATATTGGCCCAGGGTATGGGGAAGGTTGTTGCTCATATAGATGGAAAATCCCGCAGCCCAGCCCACATAGCCGCTGCCCAGTGCCGACTCGGCCTGTACGCCGCCTGTTCCCACAAAGCGGCTGTCCTGGAGCAGGAGGCCGTGGTACTCCGGCGGCACCAAAGCCCACCGGCCCTGGGAGGGCACGTTCTGCTTGTCCAGCATGACCTTCAGGCGCACCAGATAGGTATATGCGGTCTCTGCGGAGACGGCCGCCGGTGTGTCGTCGGTCCCGATATGGTTGCCCTCGGCGGCGCCGTCCACCATAAGGGCAGCCAGCCACCGGTCGGTGACGTCGGAGATGCCGTAGGCGGCCTGGCGCATGGCCTGGTCCGCCAGAGGAGTCCGCACCTGGGCGGCGTCCACGTCGTCCACCTGGAAGTTGTAATACTTCTGCTGGTCGATGGTCAGGAGCTGCTGGTCGGTGGTCAGCTCCTGGGGATCCAGGATGTCGGTATTGGCAGCGTAGTCATTGATGGTGATTTCTCCCACGGAAGCGATTTTGACGGTATCGCCGTACTGACGGATATCGCCCTCGTAGTCCCGGTTTACCAGGCCGGTGAGCACATGGGCCCGGTCCAGCTGTGCCAGAAGCCGTGCGCTCCACACGGCGGGAATGAAGTTGGTTACAGACATGATGGTTCCTCCTTACGTGTTGGCTTGCAGCGCCAGGGATACCGCATCCCAGTTGGCGTTAATCTGCTGCGGGGTCATCCCCGCGATCTGTTCCTTGGTGAAGGCTCCGGCGTACCCGTCGCTTTCCGCAGGACGAATACCCATGGGCCTTCTATGGGAGCTTTCGAAGAGGAAGGGCTTGGTTTCCCGCAGTGCCGCTAGCTGTTCCGCAAGGCCGGTCAGGCTGCCGTCCCCCTCCAGCTTGATCCGGGAGACATCCAGAAGGGATGCCACGATCTCGGCATCCTGGGCGTCCGGCATGGCGCTGCGAATGGCGTAATGCATATCCTTGTCCTTCAGCTGCTGTTCGTAGCCGTCCTTGAGACTTTGGGCCTCGTCCCGTGCGTTCTGGAGCTGCCGGGCCAATTCGGCGGGATCCCCCGCTTCCAGCTGCTTTTGCAGCGCCTGGGTTTGCTGTCTGGCCGCCGCAAGTTCCTGGCTCTGCTTTTCCAATCTGTTCTGCAGTTCGGTCAGCCCCTGTCCGTGGAGCCGCATGACGGCTTCCACCTGTTCCTCGGTAAGCTGCAGTGCCGTAAGTTCTTCTCGTTTCATGGTTTTCTCCTTGGGCTACGCTTTGTACGGGGTCGCCTCCCGTGCCCGCCGCTTTTTACGCCTGCGGCCCGGCGAATTTGCGCATAAAAAAGCATCCTGCACTGCAGGATGTGGGGGAATTCTCCTATAGGAATACCTAGCGGGGAAAAAGGCGGACGTTTCTCAAGGGGGTGAGCGCCCAGCGGATACAAACGTCCGTCCTGTACCCCGTTTGGGGATCTTCCGCCCGGCGGCGTATTTTCGCCGCGCAGGCCTCTTGCACCGTCACGTTGCAGCAGGCCCGTCCGGGGGAACCGCGGCGGCGGAAACCGGCTGCCCCGTTTCCTCCGTCTGTTCCTCCCGGAGTCTTTGCATCTCCTCCTGCACCTCTTCCACCCAGGGGTGGTTCTCCAGTACGGTGCGCCGGGAGACGATCCCCTGGCTCTCCTGGCACATGGCGATGGCCGCCTCCTCGCTGATGAGGATGTCCCGGTTGCACACCAGGCGCACCCGAGGTGTTTCGGCCAGGCCCAGGGTCACACCCACAAACCACATCAGCCCCTGCACCAGGCTCCGCACCCCCTGTTCCAGGGCATTGCAGTCCAGATCCAGCTGGGCATACTCGTGCTTAAGGGCCACCCCGCTGGGGGAACCGGCCAGTCGTTCGTTCCGGGTATCCACGCCCCGTCCGAAGGCATAGATATCCCGACGGATCCGCTCCAGATGTCGGTTGCTGGCCTCCACGTCCAGGGGGGTGGTCAGAGCCTCCAGGCCTCCGGCATCGGAGACCTTCACAGCGCGGTAGGCCACCAAATTTCGGCGGAACTCTCCCAGGTCGGTGCCGTCGTAGTTGCGCACCACCAAAATGCTGTTGGGCTGGTCCTGCAGCGTGTTGCTGTCTCCGGTGGCAACCCGGTCGTACTCGTCCACCAAGGATTGGATCCGGCAGAGCAGGGGCTGCTCCAGGTCATTGTATTTGAGGGGAAGGAAGGGCAGCCGTTCCCAGTTCCATCCCTTGCCGGCGGCGTCGGTCATCATGGGGCCGGGGGCGTGGTCCGGATCGGGGGTGAGAGTCCCGTGATACCGCTCAAAGTATTCCACCCCGGTTTGCGTCCACAGTTCCACCTTTTCCCGTATCCGTTTGGTCCGGCCCTCGTAGCACTCCACCGGATAGCATCGGATCATGCCGTCCAGCCGGGTGTGGTCCCGGTCGGCCCACAAGGGGAGCATCTCTTCGGGTTCCATGCGCTTGAGGGCCAGGCTGCCGTCTTCGTCGTAGTAAACATACAGCCAGCCGATGCCCTTGTTCACCGCGTCCCGGGCCAGCCGCGCCAGCAGCTTCTGGAAATCCTCCCCCAGCGCTTCGCAGACCTGTTCGGTGAGGCGTTCCGGCTGGCATTGCAGGCTGTAGGGCTTTCCCAGCAGGTACTGGATCTTCTGGTCCACCAGTTCGGGAAGGAAGGCATGGCAGAGATGGTTATCGGCCATATTTCTCGGTCGTTCCGGGACTCCGTCCTTGCCGATCACCGTCCTATGGCAGTCGAGAATGTTGTTGTGCGCCTCGTAATACCGCTGTCCGGCCAGCATGGCGGCGCGTTTGGGGCCGTGAAGCCAAGCCTCCAGCTCGGTGGAGACGATCTGCGCCGTGGTCATGGGGGCGCCTGCCCGGATGGCCGCCAGCAGCTCTTCCATATAGGTCATCTTTTCTCTCCTTTTACGTAAAGCTCACCGCGCCGCGGGTCATATCTCCCTCGCAGGCGTAGCGCACCGCGTCAATGCTGTGATTTTCCCGATCGGGAAAGCCCGCCTTGAAGTTCCCGTCCCGGTCCCGGTCCAACTCATACCGGGTAAATTCCCTTGCGGTCTCGGGGCAGAGCGCGGGATCAATGATGATTTCTTCCAAATCCTGCAGCCATTTGATCCCGTACTCCACGCTGTCCGGGCCTTTGCGTGCGCCCCGCACCCGGAGGCCATAGCCTTTCATTTCGTCAATGCTCTTGGGCTCGGCGCTGTCGCAGGTGATCAGTTCCCGGCCCACTAGGGGCGCCAATAGCGCGGCGGCGGCTCGGTTGGAGAGCCGCACCTTGTGGATTTCGTAAAAGATATACAGCCTCCGACGGGTTCGGTCGTAATGGCAGCGGGCGAAGTGGAAGGGGTCGGCAGCATATCCCCAGTCGATGCCGTTGCGGATCTGGTCAAAGCGGGCGGATTCCTCCGGCGGGATTGGCCGCAGGGTCACGTTGCAAAAGACCTCGCTGCCGGTGCCAGTCACCTCTCCCAGGTACTCGTGGGCATAGGCCTCGGGACGGGCGGTTTTGAGGTGCTCGGCCTCCGCCAGGAAGGGCTCTCCCAGCCATTCCCGGGGCACATCCAGGTAGGTGCTGTGGTGCACCAAGGTATCCGGACGGGGCATGACGGTGGTTTGGTTGATCCAGTGACGGCTGGATTTGGGGGGATTATAGCTATAGAGTACCTGGAAAACCTCGCCGCCCCGAAGGAGGGACTGATTGACGTTGCGAATGCTCTCCATATCCTCCAGCTCGCTGGCCTCCTCATACCAGATGTATTTGAACCAACCTTCGCTGACCTTGATGGACTTGATTTTCATGGGATCGTCCAGGCCGCGAAACAGGATCTTCTGTCCGGTGGGGCGGTAGGTCAGAGCCATGGGGGAAACCGCTGCCTGCCAGTTTTCGATTTCGCCCAGCTGGTCAATGGCCCAGATCAGCTGGGCAAAGACAGACTCCCGAAGGGTATTGCCGTAACGCCGCAGTACAATCCCGCAGCTGTGGGTTCCCTGGGCGGCGTCCTGCATGATGCCTTCCGCCATGGTCAGGGCGGCGAAGGAGCTCTTGGCAGAGCCGCGCCCTCCTGCCAGCCAGTAATGGATATGGGCGCCGTTTTCCATATCTTCCAGCAGGGGGAGAAAGGACGGGGCGATGGTCTCTCGAAGTCTATCCCACCCCATGTTTCACCCCCTTTGGTCCTTTCCCATATCCGGCGGCAGCCCTCCCATACAGTCGGTCCTTTTCCTTCCGCCGCGGGAGCGCCCGTCCGCACAGCAGGAGCAGCCGGAGGGGGCCGCCAAAACGCGGACAGGGAGCGCCGGCTGACCGCCGGGCGCTCCCTGCACTTTTTCACGCTGCCATTATAGCACACTTTCACCGGACATTGTCGGACATCCTCGAGTTGCTTTCCGGCATGGCGTCCAGTCTTCGGGCCGCCTCGTCATGGATCCTGCGGCAGTGACGTTCGCTATAGTGCTCCTCCAGAGCCACCTGTTCCCATTCCAAGCCCCGGATGTAGCGCAGCTGCATAATCCTGCGCTGCACCGGCGGGAGAAATTCCAGCAGCGCCTCCACGGTTTGGAGCTCCCGCTCCTGTTCCAGGATCCGCAGGGCCAGACGTTCGGCCAGCGCTTCCAGCTTACCCAGCGCGTCGGCAATCCGATCCGGTCCGCGCCGCGAGGCCCTGGGCATGCCGTCCGGTGGATGGGAAGTGCACCGGATCATATCCTCCCGCAGCTCTTCCAGCCTATCCCGCAGCTCCTGGGTCTCCCGACGCAGCGTACGGCAGCGTTCCAGTCTTTCCCGGATCTCCATGCTCCCCTCCTATTGGTTCCATTCCCGGTTCCAAGCTTCTTCCACGCACGCGGCACAGAGCGCCAGGGCCGGTCTCCCTGGCACAGCAATTCGGAGATAGTCTTCGCCCTCCAGGATCCAGCCGCCGCAGGCATCGCAGACACGACAGGGCGCCGGCGGCTCCTGGCAGTGCATGCAGCCCGTGCACTCCCGGCACCGGTTGACACAAATCATCGCCATCCTTCCCCCTCCTTCTTCACCATACTATAATAAGAACATATGTTTGTCAATAGAGAACAAATTTCTCCTATAATAGTTCGGAGTCCTGCCTTTTCGTAAATTGCCTCGCGCTCCCTATGCCGCCAGCCCTCCGACACAAAAAAACGCCGTACCACGATGCGGCCGGTTGATGGGCGCTGTCACGGTACGGCGTATTGCTTTGTCCGAATATTCTAGGGTTTTTCTTCCTGCGGCTCGTAGTCAAAGTAGCGGAAAACCGCTTCACAGTCACCGGTGGCGAACAGGCCGATCACCACGCCGGTAAAGCTCAGGGGCGTGGCCTCGGTGCTCAGCAGCCGGGTAACGCCGCTGCCCAGGGGAGTAAAGTCCTCCGATCCCGGCCAGGCATAGGAGAAACGGTATACGTCCCGGTCCGCCTCGATGCGCAGGCGGGCGGCGGCGTCCCACGGGATGTCCGCGGTAGTGACCACAATATCGGCCACAGTTTTGGTCAGCTGCAGGCGGTATCCCTGCTGGTTTTGGGTCAGATAGAGGTCATAGTGATGCTCTCCGTTGTAAAAGAGGGTCATCCCACAGCGCCCGCCGGGGCCGAGTCGCCGGGGGGAGACCTCGGTCTCGGTGCGCATGGCGAAGTGTTCCTGCCGGCGCAGCAGCATAGTAGGGGCGCCGGTGCCGTCCAGGCCGTCCTCGCCGGCGGTGAGGGTCATGCCTTCCACGCCAAAGCGGTAGTTTTCCTCCCGGGGATTGCGCAGGAAAAACCATTCCCTGCCGCGTTCCATCAGGAAGTCCCGCACCGGAGGCTGGGGCCACGGGGCCGGATCCGGAAGGCCAGGAGCATCCATTTCTTCTTCCAGCAGCCGTCCCTGGTTGACCACCGGCCACCCGTCCTCCCACTGCACCGGGGCCAGGAAGACCTCTCTTCCCAGGTGATGGAAGAACATCTGGCTCAGCCGGTAGCCCAGGCAGACCATCCACCATCCTCCCTGGGGATCCTGGACCAGATCGGCGTGGCCGACGCCGGCAATGCGGGTAAACATCCCATCGCGATGGGTGAGGATGGGGTTATGCGGGCACCCCTGGTAGGGTCCCCAAGGGGATTGGGACCGGGCAATGGTCACCATATGTCCAAATTCAGTGCCGCCTTCAGCAATCATCAGGTAATACCACGCGCCGACGCGGTAGATGTGGGGGGCTTCGGGATAGCGTCCGCCGGTCCCATACCAAAGGATCCGCGTATCGGAGAGCTTTTGCCCGGTAAGGGGATCTACCTGGCACATCCCGATCCCCTGCCGTTGGTGATCGTACTGGGTGGAGGTAAAGTAAACCTTGCCGTCCTCGTCGAAGAAGAGAGAGGGATCGATTCCGTCCTGCTCGATCCAAACGGGATCGCTCCAAGGCCCGGCAGGGTCCTGGGCGTGTACGATGAGGTTGCCGCCTCCCGTCACGTTGGTGGTGGTCATGTAAAACATGCCCTGGTGATAGCGGATGGTGGGGGCGTAGATGCCGCCGGAAGCCCGGGCGCCCCGCAGCGCCAGCTGGCTTTCGCGATCCAGGGCGTGCCCGATTCTGTGCCAATGGGTCAGGTCGCGGCTGTGATAGACCGGTACGCCGGGAAAGAATTCAAAGCTGGATGTAACCAGATAGTAGTCGTCTCCCTTACGGGTGATACTGGGATCCGGATTGAATCCCGGAATGATCGGATTTTGGTAATGCATGCGCTGCCTCCCTGCTAATCTTGAAAGGGCCCTGTCCTGCGAGACTTCATTGTACCATGTTCCGGGCTCAAATTCTATCTGCTTCCCCTGTGTTTTGTGGAATAGCGGAGCAGCGGTCTGCTTTTTTATGCAAGCTGCTTTACGGCGCATACGCATTCCGTGCCGTCCTGCATAGCATGCCACGCGCAGAGACTCCCCCGTTTCTGTTTCCGCAGGATGCTCCGCCGCACCCCAGGCAGTGAAGAAGCAGTACTTCCTCCCGGGGATTCCCCACCGACCGCTAGGGAAGTGTTCCGGGAAGCGCGTACCGGCAAATGATCTTGAGTCGTCAAGATCTGTAAGCCATACCAAGGCATTCCTCATCCAGGCGGTGCAATCGCACAGGCCACTATCTTCAATAGGAAGGTGAACCCTGTCCATGGTTTTGGCATCCGGCAAGTGGTACAATCGGCAGTATCCGGAGCCTTTGGGGCTCCCGTCGCCATGCCTTCGGCAGAAAGGAGCCTTCTATGCAGAACTACGGCATTCTCCGGCAGAAGCTGGAGCGAAATCTCCCCGTCACTCTTGGTTATATTGGCGGATCCATCACCATGGCAGGGGAGGACACCCCGCCCACCGGCATCAGCTGGCGCGCCCGCACCACGACCCAGCTTATGGCCCAGTATCCTCACTGCCCAATCCAGGAGGTGAACGGTGGAATCAGCGGCACCGGTTCGGACTTTGCGGTCTTCCGCGCCGGCAGCCAGGTGCTCTGCCACAAGCCGGACATGATTTTCATTGAGTTCACGGTCAATGACGGGGGTACCGATCCCCAACGGGTGGCGCGCGCCTTTGAGGGACTGCTCCGCAAGTGTCGCACAGTCTGTCCGGAGGCAGCCATGATGGTGCTGCTGATGCTGGATATCGATCACCATCCCGCGTATTGGGAGCGGGGGGAGGAGCCTCCCATGGCGGCCCTGCACCAGCGCATTGCCGAAGCCTACGGCATCCCGGTACTGCACAATGGACGTACGCTGTACGAAGCCATTCGCCGCGGCGCGTTGACGCGGGAGGAGGCCCTCAGCGATGCCGTCCATCCTCGGAGCGCCGGCCATGCCGTCTACGCGCAGGAGGCCTTCGCCCTGCTGACCGCGCAGATGGAGGCGGCCGTGCAGCCGGATGTAGCGCCTCTTCCGGCGCGGCTGGATCCTCTGTGCTGGGAGACGGCGCGGCTCTATCCGGCGGCGCTGGTGGAGCAGGAAGGTTTCTTGGGCGGGCCGGTGGATATGTGGGGTCAGCATCTGTACTTCATGGTCAGCCACGGACTGGATTCGACCATGCGTTTCACCTTTACCGGCCGTGTCCTGGGGGTCTTTTGGATTGTGGACCGGGATGCCGGACAGATCGAGGTGCAGATCGACGGGGGCGCGCCGCGGCTGTTCTCGGCCTGGGACTCCACGGTTATCCAGTATCCCAACCGTCTCAGCTATGCGATTTTGGCGGATGACCTTCCCTTAGGTATCCATGAAGTGACGCTTCGGACAGTGCCGCATCTTCCTGAATCCTCCGGAGATTTTGTCCGGATTGAATCCTTCATGCTGGCCTAATGCCCTGACCCTTCTGCGATGATTTGGAGGTAAGCATGCAATATCTCACCATGATAGACTCACTCACCCAAGGGGAAGCGCTGCTGGTATGGGCAGGTACGCCCATCCAGGCGCCTCGGTTCACCATCGATGGGCGAATCTTTGGCAAAGCTCTCATTCCTCAGGGGCTTGCCAGCAGCCGGGTGCTGCGCCATGGCGGCGAAGAATGGGTATATGGCTATACCCAAGCGGATTTTCCGGGACTGGTCATGGAGCTGGTGCTGCGGACTTTTCCCGGAAGTCCTCTTCTGCGTCTGCAGTATCGTTTTTTGGATCCGGGGGAGCACTACGCCTTTACCCGAGGGGAGCCGGCGCTGTATTTGGCCACGCCTAGGGACGCCCAGACCTCCCTCACCGAGATTCAGTTAGCCCAGTTTGACGCCATGGTGCATAGCTATACGCCCAATATCCGCCCTCTGTCGCAAGAGGAGGTAGCGGCCGGGACACAGTTCATCGGGCCGATCGCGCTGCTGGAGCAGCCGGGTCATACGTCGCTGATGGCGTACGAGCATGGAGCCGACGCACCCGATCGATATCTGGAATTCACGGTTTCCGAGGGACTTCTATCGCTGCGTGCAGTCAAGGGGAATACCTTCCCCGGGCAGCTAGTCGCGGGGTACGCCACCTGCTGGTTCCAGCTTGGCAGCGTCGCCGGTGACCGAGAATCATTGCTCCGGGGCTATCGCCGGTTCCTTTTGGAGGAGATCAGCGAGAACACCGAATCCCGACAGCCCTATCTTTTCTATAATACATGGAATTACCAGGAACGGGTCAACAATTATGGCGGGCGTCCCTATCTGGCAGAGATGCACGAGGAGCGGGTACTCCAGGAGATTGATGTGGCCCATACTCTGGGGATTGACGTTTTTGTCATCGACACGGGCTGGTTTGGAAAAACGGGAGACTGGCAGGTAGACACGGGCCGTTTCCCCCGGGGCCTGGAGCCCATTCGGCAGCGGCTAGCGGGGTACGGCATGAAGCTGGGTCTCTGGTTCAATCCCACGGTAGCGGCGCGCTCTTCCCGTGTTTACCAGGATCATCCCGAGTGGGCCATGTCCCAGCAGGGGCAAACCAGCTTCAGCCCGGTGTGGGAGACCGAGGAGAGCTGCGGTATGTGCCTAGCCAGCGGCTACGCCGACTATCACATCGAGCAGCTGGTGCATATCTGCCGGGATTGGGGCGTCTCCTATATTAAGTGGGACGGGATCGGGCAGTATGGCTGCGACTCCCCTCTCCACCGCCATGGAGACGAGTCCAACACTCCGGAGGAGCGGGCCCAGGCCTACTCCTACCAGATGGGCCTGTCTATGATCCACATTGTGGAGGAAGTCACCCGTCGCTGCCCGGGAGTGATCTTTGACTTTGACATCACGGAGGGCGGGCGCTTTGTGGGTCTAGGCTTCCTTTCGGCGGGGAAGTACTTCCTGGTCAATAATGGGCCCTACGCCATGGACTTCGACTTCCCGGAAGACGCCCATGCTGACTCCAACAAACTGGCGGTGGGACTGTGGGGCTGGAGCAATCTATTTTTCTTCCCCGGTGCGGCCCGGCCCCGGTTCTGCCGCTCGGGCGCTCTATATGATGGGATCGTCCCCAGCATTCTGTTCTTAACCCATTACCTTCCCGACGGCAATGCCACCGCGCAGGACAATTCCTTAGCCTCTTTGGTTCTGGGTGGCAACGGTATCTGGGGTGACCTGTCCTCTCTCACGCCGGAAGAAATTGAGCACCTGGGCCGGGGTCTCGCCCGGTATAAGCGTGTGGCCCAGTCGGTAACCCGGGCCTATCCGCGGGTCGTAGGACACCGGGGCATCAGCCCGGAAATTCACGAGAAACTAGACGAAGACGGCGTTGGCGTAGTGGTCTTTTTCGCGGCGAAGGCGGGAACCTACCGGCACGTCACCCGCGCGCTGCCGGATGGGCCCTATGCGGTCACGGGTGCAGACAGCTGCACGGTTTTGCCTTCCGGGGCTCTGGACCTGACCGTGGATCTAGAGAAAGACGGCGCCCGGGTGGTCTTCGTGGAGCGCGGCGGCCAGGCCTAGGCAGCATAAGATCCGTATTGGGGAGGGGAACCTTTTTCAAAGGTTCTCCTCCCCTAAGCATTTTCTCTCCGGAAATCCGGAAAAAGAGGCAAAGCTTCTGCCAGCCTCTTCCGAAGGCGGCGGCAGCCGGGAAGTGGGATGCAGCGCTCTGACGGGCCGCGCTGTGTTCCTGTCCATACACGCTGGCATTTTTCAGATGTTTTGGGGCTGCCAAGAACGAAGGCGGTGCGGAGAAGCAGCTTCTCCGCACCGCCTGCGCATAGATTACAGACTGTGCCGCATTTTAGATCTCGGGAATCTCGATCTCGATCTCATGGCCCAGCTCGGCGGACTTGCAGATGCCGTCGATGATGGCCTGGTTGTACAGGATCTGGCTGGTGGGCACGGGCGCGGGGGTGCCGTTCTTTACGGCATCCAGGAATCCGCGGATCTTGATGTCGAAGAGTCCGGGACCGCGGTGGGGGATCAGGGGGATGGTGGTCTCCACCTGGGACCCGGCCACGTCGTGGTACAGGGTCATGGGCTTGTCAAAGGTACCGTTCCAGCACTCGGTGGAGGGGATGCGCAGGGCGCCCTCGGTGCCGTAGATGATGGTATCGCCGGAGGTATCGGGATGCATGGCCCACGCAATGCGGAAGTCCAGGATGATATCGCCCTCCATCCGGACAAAGGCGGCGGCGAAGTCGTCGACGCTGAAGCGCTTGGCGTTCTCCTCGGCGGTGTGGAACCTATCGGGGGTAGCATACTTGGGGTTGGTACCGAAGAAAGCGGACTTGTAGCCGGACACAGTCAGGGGCTTGGGGTAGCCGATGGCATTGAGCACCACGTCCAGGGAATAGCAGCCGATATCACCCAGGGCGCCGATGCCGCCGGTGCTCTTCTCGATAAAGGTGCTGTTGGGGATACCGCGGCGGCGGCCGCCGCCGGTCTGGATGTAGTAGATCTTGCCCAGCACTCCGGAGTCGACAATCTTCTTGATCATCTGCATATTCTCGTCGCCGCGGGGCTGGAAGCCGATGGAGAGGACCTTGCCGCTCTTCTTCTCGGCGCGCATCACCTGGACAGCCTCCTCGGTGGTGACGGTGAAGGGTTTCTCCAGCAGCACGTTGACGCCATGCTCCAGGGCATAGATGGTGGGGACGGCGTGGGCGGTGTTGTAGGTGCAGACGCTGACGGCGTCCAGCTCTTCGCTGTCGATCATTTCCTTGTGGCTGGGATAGAAGCGAACGCCTTCCACGCCGTAGCGCTTCATGAAGGCCTCGGCCTTGCCGGGGATGAGATCGGCGGCCGCCACGATTTCCACGTCGGGCATGCGCTTGTAGCTCTCGATATGGGATTCGGCAATCCAGCCGGTGCCAATGATGCCGACCTTGAGCTTTTTGCCGTCGAACACTACCTCAGGCTCATCCACCGCCTGAGTAAACTGATTGAGTACCTCGTCGCCAATAGCCATAGTCATATCTCCTTTTGTTGCGGGCAAGCCCGCGGATTTTCCGTTTAGCTAGAGTATATCACAAATCCCTTCCCCGCCACAAGGCATATCTTGCGCCGGTGCGAAGGATTCGTGCTCAAAGAGAAGAGGAAGCTGTGGGAAGCTGTTTCCCCAGCCGGCGCCACACCAGCAGCATCATGGCGGTAAAGCAGGCCGCGCCGCCGATGAAGTTGGAAATAGGTTCGGCCAGGAAGACGCCGTTCACGCCCAGGCCGCCCAGCCGGGGCAGCAGGATGGTCAAGGGGATTACGATGATGGCCTTGCGCAGCAGGGAGAAGAAGATGGCCTGCCGGGACATACCCAGGGCCACGAAGGCGGCCTGCCCGGCGAACTGCAGGGACATCATGAAGTAACCGAAGAAATAGATCTGCAGGGCGGCGGTACCGGCCTCCACCAGCGCGGGATTACTGTTAAAGAGGTGGATAAAGGGCCCGGGGATCAGCATCACGGCCACCCAGGCGGCCACGGTATAGCACACGCCGATGATGGAGGTGAACTTGATTCCCGCCCGCACCCGGGCATATTGTCCGGCGCCGTAGTTGTAGCCCATCACCGGCTGGGCGCCGTTGGTAATGCCGTTGATAGGCAGACCGATGATCTCCCGCACCGAATTGAGCACGGTCATCACCCCCACATAGAGGTCTCTGCCATAGATCTGGAGGGTGGTGTTGCAGACGATCTGGCACAGGCCGTTGGTCACTGCCATAATGAACCCGGAGGTTCCCAAGCCCACGATGCGCCCCACCAGCCGGAGGGAGAGGATCATATTTCTCCTTTGCAGCCGGAGGACGGCCTTTTTCCCCGTAAGGAAGCGCATCACCCATATTGCCGAGAGCATCTGGGAGAGGACGGTGGCCAGGGCCGCGCCCCGCACGCCCATATCCAGCACGAAGATAAAGAGCGGATCCAGCAGAATATTGGCAACGGCTCCCAGCACGATGGTCAGCATTCCCTGCCGCGCAAAGCCCTGGGCATTGATAAAGCCGTTCATTCCCAGGCTGAGCATCACAAAGATCGTGCCCAATAGATAGATCGACAGGTATTGGTCGGCATAGGGATACGTGGCGTCGCTGGCGCCGAAAAGGTAGAGGATGGGCTGCTTCAAGGCAAGGCAGACGCCGGTAAGAATCACCCCGGCGCCCAGCAGCAGGGTTAGGGTGTTGCCCATAATGCGCTCGGCCTCTTGGGTATCCCCGCGCCCCCGGGCAATGGAGCAGAGCGGGGCCCCGCCCATGCCGAAGAGGTTGGTAAAGGCGGTGATAATGGTGAGAATCGGAAAGGTCAACCCCAGACCGGTAAGGGCCAGGGCCGAGGCGCCGGGAAGGTGGCCGATATAGATGCGGTCCACCACGTTATAGAGCACCTGCACCACCTGCGCCACGGTCATGGGCAGTGCCAGACGCACGATATTGCGCCAAACCGGGCCCTGGGAGAAGTCATTGGGATCCCGTTTTGTATCCGTCAAAGCGCCTTACTCCTTTCTCCTTTCCTGGAAATGATCATAGGGGGCATAGGACGCGGAGCTAGAGGGAGTCTCGCGGCTCCAGCCATCGCAGCATGGGGAGGATGGCCAGGCCGATTGCCCATTGGCCCACACCCTGGGCGAAGAGAAGTATCTGCACGCCGGACAGGCCGGTGCCCAGGATGGTAAGCTGCCATCCCTGGGTGATCCCCACAAACCAAGTGCCCAGCATCATCCCCAGAAACGCGCCGATATTGACCGTTAGAATGTGGAAGGACATGTAGTTGGTCTGGTCCTCCCGGGGAAGGTGAATATAGGGCAGGTTGGCATAGGCCAGGTTGAGGCCTACGCCCAGGATATGCTGCAGGATACGCACCACAGGCATAAGCCACAGATAGGTTCCGGCCGTTACAAAGGCATAGAGCATATTGGTGGGGGCGGTAAGCATGGCCGTCCACGCGAAGGTTTTCAGCCATCCTTCCTGCCGCACCATCCGCTGGGCGGGGCGCATAAGCAGTAGGATGGTGAAAGGATAGACCATATTGATGAGATAAACGAAGGTATAGCTGGCGCCTACGCTGTCAATGAGGTAATAGTTCAGGGCGCCGGCGGGAAGATTGGCGGAAAAGTTCCACGCGAAGATGAGGGCCATCACCACGGCAAAGGGCCGGTGGCGCAGGGGCTTGGCAAAGATATCCCGGAATCGGGGCCGGGCGGCGCTGTGGCTGTAGGGATATTCCACCGGCCGTGTCAGGAAATAAACGTCCAGCAGTCCCAAGGCATAGGCCGCGTAGCGGAAAACGACGATAATGGTATTCTGATAAGCCGAGCCCGCCAGCGCATCGGCCAAGAAGCTGGAGAGCAGGGCCGCGCCCTGTCCCGCAAAGGCGGTAACCAGCTGGGAGGAGGAAAAGTACCGGGCCCGCACCTGGTCGGGAATAAAGTTTACGTGCCAAACCGAGTATCCGCTGGTAAAGAGGGCATTGATGATATTGGCGGCAAAGGTTACGGCAACAAAGAGGGTCAGCCGCAGACCGGGATCCTGCACCGCGGCGGGGAGCAAGGTAATCGCCAGGATGCTCAGCGTGTAGTAGGCGGCGCGGCTCCATGCCAGCACGGCCTTACGCCGCTGGAACCGCTCCAGAATGCTGGGGGAAAAGATGGCAAAGCAGTTGGCAATGAAGGGGACAAAGCTGATAATGCCCACATTGACAATGTTGATGCCGTTGACCATCAGGAAGCTGGTGTAGAACATCCCTCCCGAGAGCCAGGTAATGACCGAGGAGAGCAGGGCGGACAGCAGCATACAGCTTCGTCCTGTGGCCTTCTCCTCTCCAAATCCATAGAGTCGGGGACCGAAGTCCCGGGCGCGCCCAATCCGCCGCATTGTTCTCCTCCATCCGCCTCGTGGAAATCTGGACCATGGAACAGTGTACCACGAAAGTCCTGCCGCTTCTATGCAGTGCATTGCCCTTTCATGGTCAGATTCGTCCCTGAGGGGGGCTTGATTCCCGCCTTGGAAACGATACGCCGCCCCGCAAGCCCAGCACATTGGACTCCGGGACGGCGAAAATCGCGGCAGCAGCCGGGGCGTTACCGGGCCGGTTCTCCAAATGCCACGGCATCCAGCTGGATCACGCCCTGATCCACCCGGACGGTGACCCGGGATTCCTGGGCCTGCTGCAAGGCAGCGGCCCGGAGGGGCTCAATGGCGTCCCCGGCGGGGATATGCACCTGGGCCAGGGGCTTCCCATCCTGGAGAATGGTGGCCACAGCGTCCTCCAGGGCCCGCACCTCCAGGGTAAGGGGGCAGCCCTCGTACACCCGATAGATGGCGTAGGCGGCAAATTCGCCGGCCTGCATCTCCAGGGTCAAGCCGTCCCAGCCCGAGTCAAAGGCGTGGCGGCGCACCACGGGGGCGTCGGTGGCGGGACGGATCCGCATACCGCTGTCCACCTTGTAGTGATAGATGTTGCTTTCCCGGCGCAGGCCGCTGTAGGAGACTCCCTTTCCGGGAACGGTATCGAAGTCGGTGCCCCGCACCCGGCAGCCGGGAAGACGCAGCACCGAGGCGTCCACCCGGGGATTGTAGTCGCAGTTCTCCAGCTTCATATTTTCCAGGTACTCGTCCAGCATAGCCTGGGCCTGTTGGTAGCTGGGCCGGGGGCCGCCGTGGGTGTAGCCGATCAGGAGATCCCAGTCCTTGGGCTTTTTCACCGAATAGGGGGAGTTGGTGCAGGCCATCTTCTTCCACGGCCACACATTGTACCCGAAGCCCAAAGAGGCCGCCATGGGGTACATCGCCGCATACCATTCGGGGCAGTTTTCCCCGGTTTCGCCCAGCCACAGCGGGGCGTCGATTCGTTCGCCGGCATCCAGGAATTCCTGATAGGATTCCTGGCTGGGAACACAGCCATACCGATGGAAGTGGATCACCATATTGTCATCGTATTTTTTGAAGAATACGCTGGGATCGCTGGCCCAGTGGTAGCCCTCGATGGAGAACATGTGCCGGGTATCGATCCTGCGGATCTCGGCGATAACCTCCTCATAGAATTCCACCAGCTTGGGAAGCAGGTAGTCCACGTTGCTTTCGGGATTGGGGGTATGCAGGGGCTCGTTCAGCAGGTCATATCCGCCTACGATCCAGCGGTCCTTGTACCGGCGGGCCAGTTCCTTCCAGAGTTCAATGCCCTTGTGCCAGCTGTCCTCGTCCAGGAAGAGCCGCGGCACGTCGTCCACACAGTCGTCGATATTGGCGCCGGTCTGGCCTCCGGGGGCGCCGTGGAGGTCGAGGATGGCGTAAACCCGGTGTTTCTCGCACCAGTCCAGGCACCGGTCGATGAGAGCGAATCCATCCTCCTTGAAGGCAATCCCCGGTTCATCCTCCATCAGCACACGCCAGTTCATGGGGATACGCAGGGAATTGTAGCCCTGCTCGGCCATCCGGGCGATGTCGGCTTCGGTGATGTAGTTTTCCCGGAACTGCTTCCAGAATCGAGCTGCATACTGGCTTCCGGCCACCTCCCGCACCACCTGTTCGATGCGGCGGGGCCGTTCAAAGCGGCTGCCGCTGCCGGACAGCCACATGTAGCCCTCGCAGAGCAGCCAGTTCCCCAGGCCCCATCCGGACAGAAGGATCTCTTCCCCCTCGCCGTTGACAATTTTCCGTCCCTCAGCCCGCAGGAAACCCTTCACCCGGTCCCGGCTCATTTTTTCCAGCATAGGTACCACCCTTCCCGCCCGCCGCAAAGCGCCGGGCGTTATGTTGTCTGTTATGCTGACTATTGTATCATGGTAGCTTTCCGCAGGTCAACCTAGTTAACAAACTCCGCTGGATTTCTACTGTAAACTTTTATATATTTAGATAGTTGACAGCCGTGCCCCGCACCGGTATACTAAACCCGCAGTAGTATGAAGGGAGTGTACCTATGAAGAAGCTCACCACACGGGATCTGACCCGCATGGCACTGATGACCGCCATCACCTGCGTCTTATCCATCATCACCCTGCCCCTAGGACCCGTACCCTTGACCCTGTCGGTACTGGCGGTCTTTCTGGTGGGGGCGCTGCTGCCCCCTCTGCAGGCAATGACCACCCTTTGGGCCTATGTATTGCTGGGCCTGGCAGGCCTGCCGGTATACGCGGGAATGGCCAGCGGCCTGGGGGTGGTACTGGGCCCCACCGGCGGTTATCTGCTTTCCTATCCCTTTATGGCCCTGGTATTCTCTCTCATGTGCCGCCGCCGGGTGCTGTGGCAGTCTATTTTGGGAATCCCCCTGGCCATCGTCCTCTGTCATGGGGTGGGCAGCTTGTGGTACTCCGCAGTGACCCATGTTCCCCTCGCCCAGACCTTTGCCGCCTGCAGCCTTCCCTTCCTCCTTCCCGATCTGCTGAAAGGCGCCGCAGCACTGCTGCTCTCCCGGGCCGTGCCCCGCTTTCTGCTCTCCTAGCCGGGGAAGATAACTGTAGGAGTCTTTTTGGGGGAGGGGGCCCTTTTGCAAAAGGACCCCCTCCCCCAAACAAACCGCCTCCTCGGAATCCTCACGGATTCCTGCGGGGGCTCTTCGCGGAAAGCAGGCTTTCCGCGAGCTTGATTTCAAAAGGCGGGAGCCTTTCGCGGCCCCCGCACCCCACAGTTTTGCCGCATAGCGGCAAAACCCCTCATCGGGCAAAACGCGCCGTACACGCCGCCGCGTTTTGTAAGTTACAAAAAAATAGGGGAACGGCTGCATTCCTCTTGCAGCCGTTCCTCTTCCACATTCTCCCCACCCTTCCTCCTAAAGTTTTAGAAGGATGGGGGTCCGGGGGAAGGAAACCTTTTTCAAAAGGTTTCCTTCCCCCGCAGGAACCTTCCTCCGCAAGAAGCTTCCGAGGGACCCGAAGGACTTACGGTTATTCCGCGTCCAGGTGCAGATAGGCGCCATAGCCCAGGAGCTTTTCCTGAAGGCGTTCCACCGGCACGGCATGGACGTTAGGCGTCGGCATTTCCCAGGCCATGGCGGCGGCAATGCCGGCGGCCTCGCCGGTCACCAGGCAGGGCGGCATCACCCGCACCGAGCCGTTAATCAGGCTGTCGCTGCCGATGCAGCGTCCGGCAACCAGCACATTCTCCAGCCCGACGGGAACCAGGCTCCGGTAGGGGATGCCGTGGCTTTCCCCCTTGCCGTAGCGCTCAAACCGGTTGTCGGCAATAAAGGTCCCTTCCTGGACGGCCTGGAGCTCGCTGGAATTTTGGTGTACATCCACATAGTAGCTGTTACGCCCGATCTCATCGGGAAAGGAGCGCCGCGCCAGATAGTCCTCCACCGTAAGCCGGTAGTCGCAGAGGATGCGCCGGCTCTCCCGGATTCCCATCAGGGGACCGGTCTGGGCCACATAGGCGTTGGCAAAGGCCTCTGGGGCGTACCGCTTCAGCCCCACCAGAAATTGCTGGGCCAGCCTGCGGCCCTGCATCAGGGCCCGGGAAACCGCCACCGGGTCGGTAGAATCCAGTTCAAAGATGTGGCCGGCGTTGAAGCCCACCGTTCCCGGCGCCACCAAGGAGTTGCAGAAGTGGGTGTCCACAATGAGATCCAGCTCGGGGTCCCGCATAAGCTGGAGGCAGATGCAGTCGTCGGTAAGGTCGTAGTTGCGCATCCGGTCGCCCAGCACATGCTCATAGGCGTAGGTGTCCACGTGGCCCAGGGTAAAGCAGTGGGTGGAAGGCTGCACATAGCCGCCGGGGTTGCCCACCTCGCAGCCGGCCCCGGCCATCACCGCCACGTCCCCGTCGCCGGTGCAGTCGATGAATACCCGAGCGGTATAGAAGGAGAGCCCCTGCTTGTTTTGGATCATGACGGCCTCGGCGCGCCCCGCTTGGGCTTGTACGCCGCACACCTGGGACTGAAAGAGCACGGTAACCCCGGCGTCTTCCACCATATCGTCGTAGATGCGCTTCAGGGCCTCGGCGTTGATGGGAACCCAGTCCAGGTCATGGGGGCCGGCATTGGGCACCTGGGCGCGGCTGCGGCGGAAGATTTCCCCGGCCAATCCGCGGTAGATGAGCTTTTCCTTGTCGGAGAAGGGGCACCAGGCAGGGACCAGCCCCATCGTGCCCATGCCGCCCAGGGCGGTAGTGCCTTCGATGAGCAGGGTGTTTCTCCCCTCCCGAGCACAGGCGATGGCCGCGGCACAGCCGGCAGGGCCGCCGCCGGCCACAATGACGTCATATTGTCCCCGGACCGGGACGTCCAGCTGCAGGGATTGGGTCAAACCATCCTTTGTCATGGGAATCGCCGCCTTTCCTTGGATTTAGAACATGTCTCGATAGGGTCCGGGCACACTGTCCGGAATGACCGTCGCTCCCACGATCTTTTCATAGAAGGCCACGGGGCCCGCGCCGCCGATGACGGCGTAGGCATACCCCTCGGCGGCCATGGCCTGCATGCAGGCGATGAGCAGCGCCGCGCCGATTCCCTTGCCCCGCTGGCTCTCCATGACGCCGGTGGGGCCAAAGAAGTCCTTGGCCGTGGCGTCGTAGCAGGCGAAGCCCAGCACCTGCTTATCCGCATCCACGGCGGCGTAGCAGGATACAGGACTGCGGTAGAGGGCGGCGGTGGCCTCGCTGGCCCAGCCCTCGCCAAAATGGGTTTGAATAAAATCCAGTACCTTGTGCGCATTGGGGGCCATGACCCGGAGGATCCGGATTCCATGTTCTTCCTGCAGCCGACGGGCGCCCTGCGCCAGCTTGGGGAAGTCCAGGTCATAGAGTTTGACCAGCATATCGGGCATATTGCCACCTCCGTTTTTTCTTTATTGTATTTTACCGTGCTGCCTTTGTCAACGCGGCCCACCATGGGGTTCCGGGCCACGGGGTGGATAATCCTGCAAAATTACTGTATATTCCATGATTTGCTTCAATTTTTTCTTGAAATTACGATACGACCCGTTTATAATAATAGAGTTTTGATGGGTACGCCGTCTCAAGGTCCCGGCGTTTCTGCATAATTTTCTATAGGAAGGTGATCCCATGTCCTACGTCAGCGAGGTACTGCAAGAGGTCGTCCGCCGCAATCCCGGCGAGGCCGAGTTCCACCAGGCCGCCAAGGAGGTTCTGGATTCCCTCCAGCTGGCCATTGACGCCAACCCTATCTATCAGAAGCAGGGGCTGCTGGAGCGTCTGGTGGAGCCTGAGCGTCAAATCATGTTCCGTGTCCCCTGGGTAGACGACGAGGGAAAGGTGCGGGTAAACCGCGGCTTCCGCGTCCAATTCAACAGCGCCATCGGCCCCTACAAGGGCGGCCTGCGCCTGCACCCCTCGGTAAACCTGGGCATCATTAAGTTCCTGGGCTTTGAGCAGGTCTTCAAGAATTCCCTCACCGGTCTGCCTATCGGCGGCGGCAAGGGCGGTTCGGACTTTGATCCCAAGGGGAAGTCCGACCGGGAAGTGATGGCCTTCTGCCAGAGCTTCATGACCGAGCTGTATAAGTACATTGGCGCGGACGTGGACGTGCCCGCCGGCGACATTGGCGTGGGTGCCCGGGAGATTGGGTTCCTTTATGGCCAGTATAAGCGGATCACCGGCCTGTATGAGGGCGTCCTCACCGGTAAGGGCCTGACCTATGGCGGATCCCTGGCCCGGACCCAGGCCACCGGCTACGGCCTGATTTACATGATGGAGGCCATGCTGGCCGCCAAGGGCATCGGCCTGGCGGGGAAGACCGTGGTCATTTCCGGCGCGGGCAATGTTGCCATCTACGCCGCGGAGAAGGCCATGGCTCTGGGCGCCAAGGTGGTTTCCCTCAGCGATTCCACCGGCTGGGTTTACGATGCCGAGGGCATTGACCTGGCCGCCGTCAAGGAGATCAAGGAGGTCCGCCGCGGCCGCCTGTCCGAGTACAAGAGCTATCGTCCCCAGGCCGAGTATCATGATGGCAAGGGCGTCTGGTCCATCCCCTGCGATATCGCGCTGCCCTGCGCCACCCAGAACGAGCTGGACGGCGAGGATGCCAAGCTCCTGGTGAAGAACGGCTGCATCGCCGTGGGCGAGGGCGCCAACATGCCCTCCACCCCCGAAGCGGTGGACGTCTTCCTGGCCAACAAGATCTACTATGTCCCCGGCAAGGCCGCCAATGCCGGCGGCGTGGCCACCTCCGCCCTGGAGATGAGCCAGAACTCCATGCGCCTGTCCTGGACCTTCGAGGAAGTGGACGCCCGCCTGAAGGGGATCATGGTCAATATCTACCACCAGATCTCCGCCGCTGCCGAGAAGTACGGTGTGCCGGATAACTTTGTGGCCGGCGCCAACCTGGCCGGCTTCGAGAAGGTGGCCGACGCCATGCTGGCCCAGGGCATCGTCTGATCCGCCTAGGAGAGAAGCGGGACGCTTCCCGCTGAGAACCGCATAGAAGGCCTCCCGCCGCCCGGCAGACAGCCGGATACGGCGGGAGGCTTTTTCTGCAGATACGCCGTTTGCCCAGACGCCTTGGCCTATCTCTTCCGAAAAAGGCTGGGGGAATTTGGACTCTTTGGAGAAAAGCCACGGAGTTTCCTAACTTCCTTTGACGCGACTGCCGCCCTGTGGTAAAGTACAGGTATACAAAAAAGGAAAATAGCGGATGGGAAGGCGGAACACCCTTTTCATCCCCAGGCATTAGGAGGAATGATTATGGCGATCCAACCCTTGAAAGTCGGCCTGATCGGCTCTGGGGCCATCAGCTACACCTACCTGAATACCATGGTAAACACCTTCGATATTCTGGAGGTGGTAGGCTGCTCGGATCTGATCCCGGAGCGGAGCAAGGCCCGGGCCGAGCTCTTCGGCATCCGGCAGATGACCAATGAGGAGATCTTCTCCGACCCGGATATCGACATTGTGGTCAATACCACCTACCCCTCCAGCCACTACGAGATCAACCGGCAGGCACTGCTGGCGGGAAAGCATGTCTACTGTGAGAAGACCATGGCCGCCACCTATGAGGAGGGGCTGGACCTGGTGAACCTGGCCCGGGAAAGAGGGCTTCGCCTGGGCGCGACGCCGGACACCTTCCTGGGCGGCGGCTTCCAGACCTGCCGAAAGCTCATTGACGACGGCATGATCGGGGAGCCGGTGACGGTGGATGCCCGGCTGGTCCGTTCCTACGGGGCGGGAGGGGCCGCACCCTTTGGACGGCCGGGAGGCATGTTTGTACCGGGAGGCTCGGTGCCCTACGACATGGGCGGGTACTATACCCATGCGCTGATCCATCTGCTGGGGCCGGTGGCCCGGGTGAGCGGCTTTGCCCGAAAGCGTCCCCGGAACTTCACCCATCCCCGGAACGCCCACTATGGCGAGCCGGTAGAGGTCACCGGCGCCACCACCATCGTGGGGGCCTTGGAGTTTGTGGGGGGCTGCTATGGCACCCTCACGGTGACCTCCGATGGCGCGGCCACCGATACCTGCATCACGGTATTCGGTACCGAGGGCACGCTGATCTGCCCGGATCCCAACGAATTCTCCGGGCCGATCTATCTCATCCGCAAGGGGAATCCCACCCCCATGCTCATGCCCTTCACCCATGGCTACTGCAATCTGGATCCTTCCACCCCCACCCTTTCGGGAAAACGGGAGCCTGGGCACAATGCCCACCGGGGCATGGGGGTGGCGGACATGGCCTGGGCCATCCGGAACAACCGGCCCCACCGCGCCTCGGGGGAGATGGGCCTGCACACCCTGGAAATCATTGACGGCATTGCCAAGAGCTGTGAAACCGGCCTGGTCTACACCATGCAGAGCCGTCCGGCCCAGCCCGCGCCCCTTCCTGCCGGATACTTTGGCGGGGATGCGGAGGGCTGCCTGGACAATTAAGCGGGACCCATCCTGCGGCACCTTGGAAAGGAGGAACGATTCTATGGCCTCAACACAGATTTCCCTGCAGCTTTACACCATTCGTTCCCTGACACCCACGCCGGAGGCTTTCTTTGCGGCGCTGCCCCGGGTGCGGGCCATTGGTTACGAGTCCATCCAGGGCGGGCGGCCACCGGGGGGTATGCCCCGGCGGGAGTACAAAGCCCTGCTGGAGGATATCGGGCTGTCCATGTCCTGCTACGGCGGCGGGCTGGAGGGCATCGCCGCAGATATTGGCGGCTATATTGAGGACTGCCACCTCTTCGGGCTGGATGAAATCATGATCGGCTCCTTCCCGGCGCCCTACCGGGAGAATGCGGAGACCTACCGGGCGGGCATTGCCGAGATGAACCGGCTGGGCCGGCAGCTGGCCAAGGAGGGGATCCGCCTGGGCTATCACAACCACGCCCAGGAGTTCCGCCGTTTTGGCCGGGACGGTAAGCGCGCCATCGACCTGATCTTTGAGGAAACCGATCCTGAAGCGGTAAACTTCATTCTGGATACCCACTGGATCCAGGCCGGCGGCGGGGACGTCATCGAGTGGATGAAGAAGTGCGCCGGCCGCATGCGTTACCTGCATGTGAAGGACTACCGGATTGCACCCAACAATTACTTCACCGGCATTGGGGACACGGTGAAGGAGTGGGCCGAGATCGGCCAGGGGAATCTGCCCTGGCCGCTGATCCTGGAGACCGGCCGGGCCTTGGGGATCCAGAGCTACATTGTGGAGCAGGATCAGACCTATGGCCGGGATCCCATGGAATCCATTGCCATCTCGTACAACTATCTCCGCGGTCTGGGACTGCGCTGAAAGGAGGCAGCATTATGCCAATTGCCGTATGCGGATATACCCTGCGTTTCCATATGCACACCCCTGAGCAGGTGCTTTCGTCCTATGCCAAGATTGCGGCCATGGGCTACGACGGCATCGAGATGGGCTTCCATCCCAGTTGGAGCCTGTCGGAGCGGGTGGACCACCTGGCCGAGTACGGGCTGAAGCTGCCGTGCCTGGGCGGGGACCTGACCAAGCCGGAGGAGCTGATGCGCCAGGGGGAAGCCTTTGGCGTCAAGACCTTCTCGGTGGGCTCCATTCCGGGGAATATGCTCATGAGCGTGGACGGCGTGAAGGCCTTTGCCGCCCAGCTGTCCCGGCAGGCCGCGCCCTTTGCCCAAGCGGGGTGCCGGCTCCAGTACCACAACCACTCCCAGGAGTTCCGGAATTTCCCCGAGCTGGGGGGCAAGCCGGCCCTAGCCATCCTGATGGAGGAGACCGACCCCCAGGCGGTGTGCTTTGAGCTGGATACCCACTGGCTGGCGGGAGCCGGCTGCGATCCCGCCCAGTGGATCCGCCGGGCCAAGGGCCGCATGGAGGTGGTGCACTTTAAGGATTATGCCATCAACTGGAAGGATCCCGACACAGGCATGGGGTACATCCCCCGGCGTTTTGCCGAGATCGGCCAGGGCAATATCCATTGGCCTGCGGTAACCGAGGCCTGCCGGGAGGCAGGAGTCCATTGGTACTCGGTGGAGCAGGACCAGACCCCGGGCTGCGAGTTTGACAGTCTGAAGACCTCTTTGGACTACATGCGCGGCGTCCTGGGCATTCGCTAAGGAAGGAGGAAGCGCTATGAAAATCGCTTTGCAGCCCCTGGCCATTTCCTCGTATCTCCGGCCAAAAAAGGGCTCCATGACCGCGCTGCACGACATTAAGTCGGCCCTGCGGAAGGTGGCCCGCATCGGGTATGACGGCATCGAGCTGGCAACCCCGGCGGCCTTTGGTTCTCCCGAGGCGTACAAGGACTTTCTGGACGAAATCGGCCTGGAGGTACCCACCTGCGGCGGGACCAATTACACCGCCATGCGGGAATCGGACTTTGCCGACAAGATCCGGGAATGCCATATCCTGGGCTCCCGGAACGTCATGGTCTCCAATGTCGACCCGGTGGTGCTGGGAAACCTGGATGAGCTGAATTCCTTCATTGCCGCCCTCAATCGTGCCGGCCGCATTTTGAAGGACGCGGGAATCCACCTGTCCTTCCACAACCATGCCATAGATCTTGCCCGGGTGGGCGGGGTTACCCAGCTGCAGCGGATTGTGGAGGGCACCGACCCGGAGGCCGTGTATTTTGAGCTGGATACCCACTGGCTGACGGCGGGCGGCGCCCATGTGGTCAGCTGGATCCGGGCTCTGAAGGGCCGGGAGTGGATCATCCACTTCAAGGATTATGCCATTGACGAGTATTCGGACACCACCTTCCTGGAGTGCACCCATAAGCTCTTTGCCGAGGTGGGCCAGGGGAATATCCATTGGCCCGGGGTCCTGGAAGCCTGCCGGGAGGCGGGCATCGCCTGGTGCGCTGTGGAGCAGGACGTGTGCCGCCGTCCGGGGTTTGAATCCATCGCCATGTCCCACGACTATCTCCGCGGGCTGGGGGTCTGAGGGCTTTCACCCCGGCGCCTGTGGGAAAGCGGGCCGCTGTAAAACAGGAGGGGCAGGGCCGTCCGTCAAAGGGCTGCCCCGTCCCTCTCGCATTTTGCGCTTGATTCGCCATCCCGATGCAAAGCAAGCCCGTGAGACGCCGTTGGTTCTTGGGTGCCGGAATCCGCCCCGCGCCGGCCCATGCCGGGCGCACACAAGAAGGAGCGCTGCAGATTGGGATTCTGCAGCGCTCCCCTGTTGTCTCCTCCGGGTGCAGGCGGCGGAACCAGGCGCAGCCCTCCGTCAGAAAAGGGCGTTACGCCTCGAAGGTGCTGCCCACGTTGCCGGAGACCACGGTGCGCAGGTGGCCGCCTTCGTCCTTGATGACCTCTTTGCTGGCGCACTGATGCAGGGCGTTGCCCGACACCACGCAGTCGGTGAGGTTCTTGAGCACCATGCCATAGTAGGGAGTCATGTCGGCCTTGTGTCCCTTTTCGGCCAGTTCCCGATGGGGCCAGCACCACACGGTGTTGCCGGTGAGGGCGATGCCCTGGCTGTCCTCGATGAGGAAGGCGCAGCTGGTGTCGTCGGTGCGGCCGCTGCCGTCGTTGCGGCTCATGTTGCCGCTGGCGGCGCTGGCGCGGGAGTTTTTGAACCAGATGGCGGGGCCGAAGTTGTGGTCAAAGGAGTTGCCGGTGATGTTGACGTTCTGGGTATCGTCGCAGAGGATGCCGCCCTCCTTGTTCCACTCGATGCGGTTGCCGGTGTAGCAGACCATGCCGGGGCCGGCGTTGATGCCCATCCTGCGGTTGGCGGAGATCTGGTTGTCGATGACCCAGCCGTCATAGCCCCGGTCCACATCGATGCCATGGAGGCCATTGTCGATGATGATGCAGCGGCGGATGGCGAAGACCCACACCCAGTCCATCTTCAGGCCGCAGCCGGTGAAGTGGTTAATGCGGCAGTCCTCGTAGCAGTTATTCTGTTCCACGCCCCGGTGCCGGGAGTAGATGCCGTGCATGCACTTGCCCAGCCAGCGGCCGTCCAGAGTGAGGCCGATGATCCGGGTGCCCCGGCAGCCGTCCAGGTCCAGAAAGGCGTCGGCATCGCCGGAGAGGGCGGTGAGCACGGTGTTTCCCATGTACTCGGGATCCAGGCCGTTGCCCGCCTCGTCCTTGCGGTTGCTGTAGCCCCAGGAGGAGTTGCCCATGAGGGTGATGTGGCTGGGCACCTTCACCGGGTGAATCATGTAATTGCCCCGGGGGAAGTAAACGGTGCCGTTTTCGCGGGTGGCGGCGTCCATAGCGGCAATGAGGGCCGCGGTATCGTCGGTCTGTCCGTCGCCCTTGGCGCCGAAGTCACGGATATTCAGATAAGACATAGTTGCATCCTCCTTTTGTTATCGTCACGCCGGCTCGATTTCATGAATCCGGCCTTGGTTCTGCAGGATCAAGGTATTTTGGTGACCTCCGTAGTCCCGGAGGAACTCGTCGGTGCAGCTGTCGAACATGGCGTTGTTCATCACCACGCTGTCGGTCAGCTCCCGGAGGATCATCCCGTATTGGGTATACTCGCCGCTCGCCAATGGGCAAACGGCCCAAAGCGTATTCCCTATTACGGCCAGCCCGCACCCACCCTCCAGGTGGAGATGGGCATTCTCTTCACCCCGGCGGGTACGGCCGGATGCCCGGAACATATTGCCCGTAGCCGTGCAGCCCACACAGCGGAGGAAGGTCACTCCGGCCCCACGGCAGAAGTCAAAGGAGTTACCCGTCACCGAAATCCCCTGAGAATCTGCCGCATACACCCCGCCGGGAGCGCCGCCCTCAATGCGGTTGCCGGTAACGGTCAGCTTTTGGGTTCCCGCCGTGGCATAGAGGCCGGCGCCGCCATTGAAGGAGAGCTGGTTGTCGATGATGGAGCCATCCTGGGCGGCGGAGGCATCCACCGCATGGCCCCCGTTGGCAATGAAGATGCAGCGCCGTATAGCGAAGCCCTCCACATGATCCAATTTCAGCGCCGTCCCTTTGAAGTTGGATACACGCACGTCTTCGAAGACAAGATTTCTGGGGCCTGGGGCTCCGCTGGCGTCCACACAGTGGAAATTGTCCCCCTTCCCGTCTCCGTAAAAGGACAGTCCAATGATGCGCGTGCCCCGGGCTTGGGAGAGATCCAGGAGTGCGGGCGCGTCGGCCTGCAGCGGACACAGGACGGTGGATCCCAAGTGTCCGATTCCCGGCTTCCCCGCCTCGGGGCGTATGGCGTTGCCGGGCAGGCTGGCGTCCAGGCCTTCCTGCCCTCCCCGGGAGGTATAACCCCAGGAAGCGTTGCCCAGGAGGGTGATGTGGCTGGGCACTTTCACCGGGCGGATCCTATAGTATCCCATGGGGAAGTAGACCGCGCCGCCTTCCCGCGCTGCCTGTTCCATGGCGGCCATAAGGGCTGCGGTATCATCGGTCTGTCCATCGCCCTTGGCGCCAAAGTCCCGAATGTTAGCGAACTGCATACTGTCTCCTTTCTATGGACTACAGGGCGGCGTCCAGGGATAGACGGCCCCTGCGTTATTTTCTGTTATGACGCGAGAGATATTTCCCTCCAGCTGGATGAGCGCGGTCCGGCAGCTCTCCAGCATGGTATTCTGGGTAATGATGCAGTCGGTCAAATTCTCCCCATAGACGCCGTAGCTGGCGACCCAGGGATTGGTACCCAGGCTGGGCCAGCCCCAGAAGGCATTGCCGGTAATGCTGATGCCGGCACAGTTCCGGAGCAGGACGTGGGTATCCAGGATCCCCTCCTGATCGTGACCGGAGAGCCGGGCCATATTGCCGGCGGCGGTGCAGCCGGTGCACTCCAGGAAACTGACGGCGGGGCCCATGGCGGTGTCAAAGGAGTTCCCATTCACCATAACCCCCGAAGCGCCCTGCAAATACACGCCGCCGGGATGTCCGCCCTCGATGCGGTTGCTGAGGATGATAAACCGCTCCATTCCGCCGCCTATGCCGTAGAATCCTGCGCCTTTGTTGTAGGACAGCTGGGTGTCGATCACCGTGCCGTTCCGGGAACCGCTGACATCCATGGCATGCCCGCCGTTTTGGATGAAGAGGCAGCGCCGCACGGCAAAGCCTTCCACCTGGCGCAGCGTCAGGGCATTGCCGGTAAAGTGATCGGCCCGCAGGTCTTCGAAAGCCAAATTCTGCGGGCCCCGTGCCGGGCCGGCGGCCATGCAGCCAAAGGAATCCCCCAGCCTGCATCCGTCAAAGGACAGCCCTTGGATCCGGGTTCCCCGGGCGTCTTCCAGCTGCAGGAGGGCCGGAGCGCCGGCGTCCAGGGCAAACAGTACGGCATTCCCCAGCGCGCCGGGATCGGCTTCCTCTCTCTGGGCGTTCCGGCGATCCACATAGCCCCAGGAGGATTGGCCCAGGAGGGTGACATGGCTGGGTACCCGGATGGGCCGGATTCCATACCGGCCCTTGGGGAAGAACACCGTCCCCCCAGGGGAGGCGGCCTGCAGCGCGGCCAGTACCGCCGGAGTATCGTCGGCGCAGCCGTCCCCGCGGGCGCCGAAATCGCGAACATTAAGCATCAGCATGGGTTTCCTCCTCTTCCGGCGCATGGGGCCGTCCTTGGTTGTCGGCTACGAGGCAATGGCGGTGGCCTCCGTAGTCCAGGATACACCGGCGGTTTCCTGCGTCATGCATGGAGTTCTTGGCAATAACCGAACCGGTGAGGCTGCGCAGCACCATGCCGTACCACGGCATGGCGTCATGGCCCACCAGCGCCGGCCAGCCCCACAGGGAATTGGCAGCGCAGACAATCCCCTGGCTGTCCTCCAT
The DNA here is from genome assembly GCA_944376795.1 of uncultured Christensenellaceae bacterium. Taxonomy (GTDB): domain Bacteria; phylum Bacillota; class Clostridia; order Christensenellales; family UMGS416; genus CALWDW01. The sequence goes on along the minus strand of CALWDW010000054.1, from coordinate 37,255 downwards.
GCGGAAGTGAGCGTTGGCGTCGCCCTGGGAGACCCGTCCCGACAGCCGGGACAGGTTTCCGGTGATTGAACCGATGCGGCACCGCAGGAAGGTCACCGACGGCCCACAACAGGAATCGAAGGAATTACCATATACTGTGATGTTATCAGCATCCTCCAGGTAGATGCCGCCCGGGCCGCCGCCTTCGATGCGGTTGGCGGTGATGGTAAAGTCGCCGGTCCCCTGCCCCAGTCCCCAGAAGCCCGCGCCGTCGTTATAGGAGAGCTGGTTGTCGATGACGCTGCCCTGACGGGAGCCGGACACCTCCATCGCATGGCCGAGGTTGCGGATAATCAGGCTGCGGCGAAGGGCAAAGCCCTGCACCCGGTCCAGGGTCAGTCCGTTTCCCGTGAAGTGGCAGATCCGCGCGTCTTCCAGGGTTAGGTCCTGCGCTTTTTGTCCTCCCCGGGCCAGGATCCCGTGAAAACCGTTTCCCAGCATCTGTCCGTCCAGAGAGATTCCGGCGATTCGGACGTGGGAAGCCTCTCCCAGGTCCCACAGTGCCTCGCCCTGGGCAGAGGCGGGAACAAAGACGGTGTGGCCGTTGATCTGGGGATCGGTTGGCCGTTCCTCTTTGACCTTGTTGTTCTCATAGCCCCAGGCAGAGTAGCCCCAGGAGGCGTGCCCCAGTATGGTAACCGAGCTGGGAATCCGTACCGGCTGGATCCGATATGTGCCGGCCGGCACGTAGAGGGTACCATCTCCCTGGGCGGCGGCCCGCAGCGCACTGCAAAAGGCTTTTGTGTCATCGGCCGCCCCATCGCCCAGGGCGCCAAAGTCCCGTAGGTTTACATAAGGCATAAGACGCTCCCTCCGGCGTATCCCTACTGGCACACCTTGCCTTGGTTGTCACCAATCAGGGTATTGGTATGGCCGCCATGGTCCCGGACGATCTCCTTGCTGGCGCAGTCGAAGAGGCTGTTGCCCGACACCACGCAGTCGGTCAGGCCTCGCAGCACGATGCCGTACCAGGTAAGCCGCTGGATGCCCATATGGGACGGCCAGCTCCAGGAGGTATTGCCCATGCAGGCAACGCCGCGGCAGTTCTCCAAACGTAGGTGGGCGTTGCAGTCATCGTCGTGGTCGTGACCGGCGCCGCGGGTCATGTTGCCGGTCACCGTGCAGGCAGTGCATCCCAGGAGGGTAACCCCCGGGCCAGCGTTGAAGTCAAAGGAGTTTCCCGCAACGCTGACGGTATCGGCATCTTCCAGGTACACGCCGCCGGGGTTCCCTCCTTCGATGCGGTTGGCCACAATGGTAAAGCTTCCCGTCCCGGGGCCCGCGCCATAGAATCCCGCGCCATCGCCATATGCCAGCTGGTTGTCCATCACGCTGCCGTTCCGGGCGCCGGAAGCGTCCACGGCATGGCTCACATTCTTGATAATCAGGCTGCGCCGGATAGAGAATCCCTGGGTTCCTCGGAGATTCAGTCCGCAGCCTGTGAAGTGGCTGATCCGCACATCCTCAAAGGCGATATTCTGCGGACCTCCGGCGCTGGGCGCCACGACGCAGTGGAAATCCTGCCCCCACATCAGGCCGTCGAAGGTCAGCCCTACCAGCTTGGTTCCGCAGCAGCCTGTCATATCCACCATGGCAGGGGCCCGGGTAGGCATGGGAACCAGCACGGTATTGCCATTATAGTCCAGGTCCACGGGTTCTCCGGTCTCGATGCGGTTGTTGCCATACCCCCAGGCGGAATAGCCCCAGGAAGCGTTTCCCATCACCGTGATGTGGCTGGGGATCCGCAGCGGGCGCACCCGGTACCGTCCGGCAGGAATATACACGGCGCTTCCCTGCCGCGCGGCGTCCAACGCCGCCTGGATGGCCGCGGTGTCATCGGCCACCCCATTGCCCAAGGCGCCGAAATCCTTGACATTGATACAGTTCACGAATTTACGTCTCTCCTTTCGTACACGCCGGCGCGTATCCGTCGGGCTTCATGCGCGGCGGCTGTGGAATCTCGGGCAAATGCAGACAGTACCCCATTGGCCCCTCCTTCGCGATCCACAAAGACCAAACTGCGCCGGACCCGCATGATCCGATAGACACCGTCCGCGCTTGGTTTGATGAGACACCCCTGCCCCGTGCTTTCCAAGGAGAGCTGCGGAGGATCTCGGCTGTCTCGAAATCTTTCGTTTTGAATCGTAGTGTCTTGGCTCTTGCGGCACTGCCCCCTATAACTTGAACGTATACCCGCATAATTCGTACTTGGAGTGCAAACTCCTGCACCCTCTCGCAAAAAACTCTCTATTCGACCTATAGTGATTCATAAGAAAAGTCCCGGAGGCTACAACCTCCGGGACACAGCTGTCAGGGGAAGCTGGGATTCCACCAGCCGTCAGAACACATTGGGCGTGGGTTACCAGAGGGCGGCCAGTCCCCAGAGCGCCGCCAAGAACGCGACGTTCAGCGCGGTAAACCATCCCAGGTAGCTTCGGGGCCTGGCGCCGTCGCTGCGGACATAGGCCTGGTAGGAAATCAGGCTGGCCATCGATGCGATGAGGGTGCCCAGGCCGCCCAGGTTGACGCCTTCCAGCAGCGTCCGGTAGCCGGTGGTAAAGCCGGAGAGAAGCATGGCCGCGGGGACGTTGCTCATCACCTGGCTGAGGAGAATTCCCGCCGCCCGTTCCCGTCCGGCAAGGAGGCTTTCCAGCGCCTCCCGCACCGCCGGGAGCCGTCCCAAGTTCCCGATCAGCACAAAGAAGCACAGGAAGGTAGCCAGCAGAGCGTAGTCCACCTGGGCGAAGAGCCGCCGGTCCAGGCAGAGCACCACCCCGGCTGTGATCAAGAGGGCCCATCCATAGTCATACAGCCGGGCTACGGTGCCCATGCAGGCCAGGAAAAGCGCGCCATAGATCCAAAGCCGGCTTCGCACGCACCGGCCCGTACCCTGGGGCTGGGCGAAGGAAAGGGGCTCGGCCGGAAAGAGCAGCAGGCACACGGCCAGAAGCACACCGGAGGCGGCGGTAAGGGGAAGCATGGCCCCCAAGAATTCTCCCATCCCCATATCCGCCAGAGAATACAGATAGAGGTTCTGCGGGTTTCCAATGGGGGTCAGCATGCTGCCCAGGTTGGCGGCTAAGGTCTGAAGGGCCACCAAAGGGATCAGGCGTTCAGACCGCCCCGCCATAGTCATGACCGAAAGGGCGAAAGGCACAAAGGTGATAAGCGCCACGTCGTTGGTGATGGCCATGCTGGTAAAGAAGGGCAGGAAGATCAGCACGGCGGCCAATTGGCGCTGGGTATGCACCCGGAGCAGGAGCCGCCGGCCCATCCAGTCAAAGGCGCCGGCCTTACGCAGTCCCGCCACCACCAGCATCAGGCAGAATAAGAGGCTGAGCACCCGCCAGTCGATATATTGCCCATAGCCTGCGTCGGGCGGAATCAGCAGCATGGAAGCCGCGGCCAGTATCGCCGCCGCCACCAGCATGGCCTGTCCCCGCAGCCAGGTTACAATTCTCCTCATACTTTCCGGCGGGCCGTCCGCCGTATCCCCCTTCCCTGGGCGCGGCCGTGCCGGAGCGCTCTCTCCGCGCGGCTGCCTGTTCTTGCAGAACCGTTTCCAAAGGCTAGCGTAGCGCATAGACAAAGCTTTGTCAAGATTGGTCAAGGCATGCGTTTTCCTACGACAATTCCGGTGGATCACAGACAGGAAGGAATCCACGTCCATGGACAGATTCCGAAAAAGAGGCTACCATAGAGCCAAGTCCATCCAAGGAGGTCATACCATGTCCGCATATTCCATGGGCCTGTCCATGGGCCCCACGGCGCTGGATGCCCCAGCATCCTTCTTCACCCAGCTGCAGGAGAATGGGATCCTCTGGGCCGAGGTTTCCATATGCCATAATGAAAACGTCCCGCAGGACAGCGAAGCCTTGGCCCAGCGCCTGCTAGCTGCGGGAATGAAGCTCTGGTCGATTCACGTCCCCTTTGGTCCATCCTTTGACATTTCCTCTCCCGATGAGGAGATCCGCTCCGGGGCTGTGGAGCGCATGCTTCCCTACTTCCCGCTGGCAGCGCGGCTGGGGATCGGCCGCGCGGTGGTGCATCCCAGTTATGAGCCTATCTCGGATGCCGACCGGCCGGCGCACAAGGCGGCTTTCCTGCGTTCCCTGCCTGTGCTCTGTGATGCGGCGGAGGCGGCAGGGGTCACCCTTTGCATTGAGAATATCCCCCGCACCTGCCTGGCCAACACGTCCGCAGAGATGCTGGAGCTTTTGGATGCCGATCCTCGGGCCCGTATCTGCCTGGATACCAACCACATGCTGCAGGAGCAGGCCCATGCCTTTGCCCAGGCCGTTGCCGCCAAGGTTTCCACCCTGCATATCAGCGACTACGACATGACCAATGAAAAGCATTGGCTGCCCGGGGAGGGGATCGCGGACTTCGGCCGGATCTTTGCCGCCCTGCGGGCCGCGGGATATGACGGCGTCTATATGATGGAGCTGGGCACACACCGGGACGGCTCCCCCTACACGCCCCAGGAGGCTGCGGACGCCCTGAAGGCCGTGCTGTAAAGCGCATCCCTCACGCTTAGGAACGAGACGGTATGGAAGCACCCATGCCGTCTCGTTTTTCTTTTTGGGATCCCTGCAGAAAACGGCGCGGAACGGGTTTTCTGTCCGTTCCGCGCCGCTATTTGGGTTTCTGCAAATTCCGCTTTGCGCACTCCGGGGCTTTCCTCCAACCAAAGCGGGCTTCTTGCGGCAAGCGTGCCCGGTGTCATTCCGGACGGTTCTCGCCGCTTTGGCGTCCTTGGTTCTGTGACTCCGTCCGTTCCCGCTTGCGCCGCAGCCGCAGGTGGATATTCTCGCTGGCAACCCGGTAGATGACCGTCATGGTGGGGACGGCCAGGAGGATGCCAACGAAACCAAAGGCGCTGCCTCCAATGGTGACCGCCAGCAGCACCCAGATGCCGGACAGCCCCACCTGGCTGCCCACCACCCGGGGATAGATCAGGTTATTCTCCACCTGCTGCAGCACGAGGATAAAGATCAGGAACCACAGGGCGTACAGGGGATCAATGACCAACAGGATCAGCGCCCCGGGCACAACCCCCAAAAGGGGCCCGACAATGGGGATCATATTGGTCAGGCCGATAAAGGTGCTGATGAGCAGCGCATAGGGCAGGCCCATAATCGTCATGCCGATAAAGCAAAGCACGCCCAGCAGCAGCGCCTCGGTAAACTGCCCCAAAATATAGGACTCAAAGGTTTTTACAGTAAACTGGCTGAGCTCCTGCAGCCGCTCGGATCGTTGGGGTGGCAAATACGCTTCCAGCACCATGTCCACCTGGCGACGGTGGCGTTCCTTGCGGGCAAGGATATAGATGCCCAGCACCAGCCCCAGGAAGCACGTCACAAAGAAGTTCGTCACCGTCTTGGTAATGTCGAAGACCTGGGGCAGCACATTGGTAATAAAGTCCCCGGCGTTTTTCAGGGCCTGATCCACCCATGCGTCCAGGCTGTCCATAATATTGAGGTTGTAGGGAATGGAGGCGCTGAGTTCATCCAAGGTCAGCTGGAAGGCATCCACATAGCTTCGGAATTCGCCCACCAGCTTGGTGATGCTGGCAACACACTGGGGTACTACCAGGGCCACAATCCCGCCAATGACCAGGAAAAAAAGCAGTACCGCCAGCGTCAGCGAGACCGGTCGTGCGGCTTTGAGGACGCGCGCCTTCACCCTGGCGTTTCGCATCTTCGCGGCCGGAGCTCGGAACAGCCTTTTCTCAAAAAATTTCATAGTGGGGTTTAAGAGGAACACAAAAAGGATCCCCACCAAAAGCGGCGTCAGCAGCGCCACCATCCATCGTAGTGCTCCGAGAACCCAATCCAGGTTCATCAGCCCGCAAAAGAGCAGGATCGCATAGGTAACCAACCAAAAAGCCTGCCGCATGCCCCGGGACTTAAAGCGCTGCCCCCACCCCATGGTCATTCCTCCTTTTGTTCTATCCTATCCTACTTGCGCTAAAAAGTCTAGCGTTTTCCCCTGGAAGTACGGCTTTACGCATTCCACGGCAGCTTTCCTGTGGAACGCGCCCGTTTACCCGACAGCTTCCGGGGGATTCCTTTGCCGCCTGCCCCGGGAACGCTTACAGTAAAGGGGAAGAATTCCTCACGGAAAGGAGGCCGTTTCCATGCGTGCATTATCCGATGGTACCATTGTCCGCAGCGGCCGGGTTGCCGGCGCACGGACCATTCCCCAGACTCCGAATCATCATGCAGTCTATGTGGATCATCCTGCTGGCAGCCGCATTTTCCTGTATTGGCTCACTTCTATGGTCTTTGCAGCGCTGCTATGCCACTATATGGCAGTCTATGGTTTTTCCATTCTCATTGGGCCGCCCGATGTTGAGGCAGACGCCTATACCATCCGGCGCATGCTCTATCTGGCGGGGCCGTGGATCATCGGGCTGACCGGCATGCTGGGCACCCTCGTGTATAACCGTCGGCATGCCCGCCGCCGGAATTACGGCTGCAGGGCGCTGTTTGCCTCATGGGGGCGCACGCTGCTGTGGCTGGCCATTGGCTTAGGGCTGTGCTGGCTCCTGCTGCTGATCCTGTCCATTTTCACGACGCTGGTGCGATGGATTCTGGGCATTATCATTGCCATCATCGTTCTTTGGCTGCTTTCCCGTTAGAGAGGAGGTTCCCCATGGAGGCATGGAGCAGTTTTACCCTTTGGCGGTACCTGGCGGAGTCCCTAAACCAGTTTGAAAACGATTGGAACGCGGTGACCGATCAAACCGTCCGGGCCCTGGCCCGGGTGGCGCACGAAGACGAAGGGTACAGGAGGCAGGAGCTTCAGGCGGCGCAGACCCTCCTTGACCAGCGCAGGAAGGAAGCCGAAGCATCCCTGACAAGAGTCCGGCAGGAGTGGGCCAACTTTCGCGCATTGGAGCGCCGCATGGAGCCCACCGGCTATCCCTATTATCTGCGCCGCGGGCATCGTCCCTCATCCCCTCGTCCCCTGTCCCTGGAAGCCTGCCACCGCCTGGCCAATACGGTCCGCAACGGCGTCATCCCCCGGAAGCTGGATGCGGCGCTGGGGCGTCATGGAATCTTTCTTCACGGCCACGCCTTTGGCCAGATTGCAGCCAGTGTGGACGCCTGCCGGTCGCGGGTGCAAGAGACCTGCCGCCGGGTGGAGAGCCAGTGCGCCGCCGCCAATCAGGATATTGCGTCTGCCAGCGCCAAAAAACTGGCTCTCTGGAAGGCGTGGCGCTCCCACCAGGAGGAAACCCTCCGAAGAGAGCTGGCTGCGCAGTATGCCGGGCTGCAGCAGGGGCTGCGGCAGAAGCTGGCCCCACTGGCCGGTTCCGGCGGCCTGGTGGACACATCCGATCCTCCCATGGCCGACGCCGTGGTTTCGGGCCGGATTCCCATTGGCACGGTTTCTCTTCCCTGCCGTCCGGAGGCCGGCCTGCTCTTCCAGGAGCTGTGGAAAAACAGCCTGCACTGGGACGGCCGCCAGCTTCGGGGCTCGGTCTGGATCTCGCCTCGTTCAGGCATGTCCGTCATGGTAGCAGGTCCCATGGAGAACGCGGCCTTCCGCCACGCCGCAGGCACATGGCTTGCGGAAATCGCTCTGGGCGCGCTGCGCATTTTTCCCGCCGGCACGCTGACGGTCACGGTATTGGACTCTCTCGATTTGGGGCAGGATTATGTGTTTCTGCGGGACTTGGAAGGGGTACCCTCCTCTTCCCTGCAAATATGCCAGCAGGAGGAGCAAAGCGTCACGCTGCTGGAGCAGGCTTTTCAGGCGCTGCTGGTCCGTCAAAATACCTTCACCCATCCGGAAGACACCGTTTTGACCCAGCCTCTGTCTGTGCTGCGCAAGGCGCCCTGCCGGCTGCTGATCCTGCACGGCCTTCCCTCCGGACTTACGAAGGAGCAGACGCACCGTTTGCAGCGGCTGCTGGTCCACGGGCGGCGCTGCGGCGTCTATCTTTGTATCCTGCTTAGCCCGCAGGAACGCCTTTCTCTGCTGGATCCTGTCTCGCGAGAGAGCATTCTTGGCACAGGGGGTGTCCACCCACTGGATGGCAGCCTCTCTGCCGAGGGTCTTGTCCTGCGCAGCAGTGCCGGAACGCTCCTGGCCCGGTCCTCTCGCGACGGCACATAACGACGCATTGCCGCTCTGCGGGATGGTTTTCACTTACCCGTTTCCCGGGACGGCTTACCTGGTTTTCAAGGGGGTTTGCCTTTGTTCGCCAGATACCAGCCGTTTATACTACAGACATTCCCTCCCATCCAGGCATGGATGGCAGGAAGTACATAGGAGGTACGATTATGAAGTATGATTCTTGGGCCAACCGTCCGGCTATGGAAGCCGAAACCATCACCCGTCTGACCGCCGGCCGCTTCGCCGCCGACTCCGTCTCCGACCAGCTGGCCGATCTCCGCCGCTCCATCGAAAGAGGCGACTCCATGGAGTTCGCTCCCGACGGTACCATCGTCCGTCCCGGCTCCGAGAGCTCTTTGGACGGCGACGCCACCATCACCTCCACCAAGAAGGCCTCCTTCGCCGCCGACTCCGTCTCTGACCAACTGGCCGACCTCCGCCGCTCCATTGAGAACGGCGACTCCATGCAGTTCGCTCCCGACGGTACCATCGTCCGTCCTGGCTCCGAGAGCTCTCTGGGCGGCGACGCCACCATCACCTCCACCAAGAAGGCCTCCTTCGCCGCCCGCCAGTGGTACCAGAAAGACCGCGAGCTCTTTGATCAAGAGCAGGCTCTCATGCATCAGCACTTCCCCCAGGCCCAGTTGGGCACCCTGAAGGACGGGCGGGTCTACTGGCATCTCCCCTTCCGCATTCGCATCGGCAATACCTTCCGCCCCTACAATGCCATGCTGGTCTATGACGCCGACCACCCCAATAACAAGAACTACGGTGGTTCCATCCGCTGCTATCTGGCCAGTCCCACCATCCAGGAACTGCAGCGCCGTGCCCGTCAAGCCGGCCGGGAGAGCGTTCCCCACCTGCTCCGGGATGAAAACAATAACATCCACCTGTGCACGGCCCGCACTTCGGACGTAGACACCGGGGTAAACCTGGTGACCAGCGCAGTCACCGCGGCGGCTTGGACCATCAAGTGGGCCTACTACTACGAGATGGGTCTGCTCTACGATACGTGCTGGCAAGCCTTCTGCCGCCACTAATTTCCCCGCCCCATGCTGCCGCCGTCCGCAGCGAATCTTCGCCTTGAAAGGAGCCTTACCATGAAAAAGCAGATTTTCTGGGAATTCCCCGCCCGGCCGGCGGCAACCTTCCCTTCCTACCGCTATGACGACACCCCGCGTGACGTATGCCGGGCCGTGGCGGTCTCCGACCGAGCCTACCGGGCCATTCTGGCCGAGGTCTTCAGCCATGGGGACAACGAGACGGGCGGCGTCTTCCTGGGCCATTTCCATCAAGGGATCTGGTACCTGGTGGATGTGGTGGATCCCGGCATCAAGGATACCATCAACAGCCGTTCCTACTTCCAGTACGACATTCCCTACGCCAACCACCTTGCCGGCGCGCTGAAGCGGATCTACCGCTATCCCCCGGGAATCCTGGGCTTCTACCACCGTCATCCCGGGTCCATGGATACCTTCAGCGGCACCGACTTGGATACCATTGACGATCACGTGCAGGACTCCCGCTGCGGCATCCTGACCATGCTGGTCAATATGGACCCCTCTTTGCGGATGACCTTCTACTACGCGGGCAAGGACCGGGTGCTTACCCGGGTCCCCTACACCGTGGGGGACGATGCCTTCCCCGAAGAGATCCTGGCCTTAGCCGAACCGGAGGAGCTCTTTGCCCGGGCCCAGCCCAAGCGGCCCTGGATCGGCCTGCGTCCCTGGGATAAGGAGCTCTTGGCTGGGAAGCTGCCCCGCCGTCTCTTCCCCGGCCATTTCCAGTCCCCCGGGGCAGCGTCCCGTGAGGAAGCGGCTCCCGCCGAGGAGACCCCCGCCGAAAAGTCTCCGACCGAAGCGGCCGCCGTCTCCCCATCCGGCGGCGAACGTCCGCAGCCCAAGAATACCATATCCATTCCCCAGGCCCTGCTGGATCATATCCTGCAGGACGGGTTCCGGGGCAGCTTTTACGGCTATCTGCGTCCAGAGACCGGGGCGCACGCCATCCTGGGCTGGACGGGCGCCGAACCCGACCCGGCGCTGGGTGCGTCGGTTATCGGCGGGTTCGGGCCGGTAGACCGGGGCATCCGCGCCCTCCAGGATGAGGAAGGCCTGTCCTTCTTCTACCTGGACGGCGAGGCCGCGCCTATTCCACTGACGGCTGAGCCCTACAGCCTGGTGCAGAATCTCTTCAGCCGCCAGAGCGGCCTCATGGAGACCGATTGGAATCTGAACACCACCGTGGTGCTGACGGGCTGCGGCAGTGTGGGATCGGTGGCGGCGCTGCAGCTGGCCCGGAACGGGGTGGGGCGGTTCCTGCTCTGCGACCCCGACGTGCTGGAAATCCACAATATCTGCCGCCACCAGCTGGGGCTGGAGTCCCTGGGCCGCTACAAGGTGGAGGCGCTGCGGGAGCGAATCCTGCGGATCAACCCCACCGCCTCGGTGACGGTTTTCCCGGGCATCATCCAGAATCTTCCCCAGAGCCTGCTGGTGGACTGCATCGAGGACCGTCCGGCGGTCTTCCTGGGCTGCGGGGACAATCGCCTGGGCAATGCTTTTGCCAATGATCTGGCCTATGATTTCCAGCGTCCCTTTGTCTCCATTGGCTTCTGGAGCCGGGCGGGGGTGCTGGAGTGCTTCCGCTGGCTGCCCGGCCGGAAGATGACCCGCTACCGCTGCGCCTTCCGCGAGGCGGTGGAGGCCGCCGCCGTGGAGCGCAACCGTTTCTATCTGGATCAGGCGGACGAGGCCAAGGTCCACTTTGAGCCTGGCATCGACGTGGATATCACCCTGGGCACCTCCATTGGTGTCAAGGTGGTGCTGGATCTGCTGAATCTGGAGAACGCCTCCTACACCCCGCGCCTGCTGCCCTACACCGGCCAGCTGCTGCTCTTTGCCAACTCACACCTGGAACAGGTGGCTGGGGAAGACGCCGCCAAGCTCTTCACCCATCCGCTGCAGGCGGCCCGAGGGCTCTCCATGGCGCCCTGTGACTGTGACTACTGTCAGGAGCGCGTTGCGCCCCAGACCCAGGGCGTGCCGGAGGTTTACAGCCTGGGCGATCGCACCTTTGAGACCTACGAGGACATGATGGCGGCCATGCAGCAGGAGACGCTGGCCGGCACGGAGGCGGAGGCCGCGGTAGACGCTATCCAGGCCGAAGCAGAGGCCATGCTGCAGCAGGCAATCGCAGAGTCCTCCGCGCCCTGCGGCCAGTAGCCTAAAAAGCGAGACAGAGAGGTAGAGGACCATGCTTCATATGCAGGTACACAGTTCCAACGGTCTGCTTCTAGCTGTGCGGCTTCAGGAACTGCTTATGGCCAAAGACATCGAAATCGCCGCATCGGGAGAGGCCGGCTCCCTCTCGCAAGTCAAGAAACTGCTGGCAGACTACCGGGCCTTCCTGGATCCCTGCCGGGGCGAAGTGCTTCGGGAGGTAACCCAGTTCCTCAGCGACGGCCGCAGCCACACGCAAATCCACCTCCATCGGGAGTTCATGATGTCGCCGGCCCAGCGCATGCTGCTGCTGGACGAGGTACACCGGCAAGTGACGCGAGTCATAGAACCGGGGATGAGTGAAGACCGCCGTCTGAAGGCCATCGTCCGCTGGCTGTCCCGGCGCATCAACTACCGGAATACCGGCCATCTCAGCGACCACAATCCCTTTGTAGGGTTCTTCGGCGGCTACGGGGTCTGTCAGAGCATCGCCCTGGTGGCCCAGTACATGTTCCGGGCCGCAGGGATTCCTGCCCTGTACATCTCTGGCCGCCGCCGGAACGCCTTGCCCAAGGATCCCAGCCATGCCTGGAACCTGGTCAAGGTGGAGGGGAACTGGTACCACGTGGACTGCACCCGGTATGCTGGGCTCTTCCTGCTTCCTCATTTTCAGCCGCTGATTCCCTGGGATGTCCGGGCACAGGAGTATTCCTGGGATACCTCCACCTACTCCCTCCAGGCCTGTGAGATGGCGGCGCGCTATCTGGGCAGCCTGCCCTACAGCGTCCTAAGCTTCCCCGGCGGCTCGGTGCTGCAGGCCGACGACGTCCGCATGGTGTGTGAGGCCCCTCCGATGCTGACGGCGGCGCAGGGGCAGCCCTGTCTGTGGGCCGACCTGATGGCCCTGCTTACCGAAAATGTTTGCGAACGCAAGGGCGAGTTCATCAACTTCCGCGGCCGGGGAGGTTCTGTCAACCTGCGGGTAGACGGCGTCCATGCCATCCTGCACGAAGGGCGCTGCTACATTCCGGCGCTGCTTCTGTCGCCGGTACTGCACTGCAAAAGGGTGGGCAGCACCCTGCAGTTTGCCTCCCAGGAATCCAACCGAACGCACACGGCTTGACCGGGCGCTCTCCGGCGGGTATGATGGGAAAAAGGAGGTATGTCCATGAGCCATCCCGTACTTGACGTCATCCATGCCCGGCGGAGTATCCGCCGCTATCGTCCGGAGCTCCCGCCGGAGACGCTGCTTCGCACCGTGCTGGAGGCCGGGCGGGCCGCGCCCAGCGGCGGCAACAGCCAGAGCTGCCATTTCCTGGTAATCCGCAGTGCGGCGGTTCTCTCCCGGCTGCGGGCTTTGGTGGAGGCATGCTTTGCCTCCATGGAGGCCGGGCCGGACACCTACCGGAGCCTGCGGTCCTCCATCACCCTCTCCAAGCGGGGAGGATATGACTTCACCCTAGGCGCGCCGGTGCTGGTGGTGGCGGCCAACCAGCGGGGCTATGGCAACGCCCTGGCCGACACGGCCTGTGCCCTGGAGAATATGATGCTGGCGGCCCAGGCGCTGGGGCTGGGCTCCTGCTGGATTAACCAGCTGCATTGGCTGGACGATGCGCCGCCGGTGCGGGCCTATCTGGAGGCCTTGGGCCTGGACCCTGGGGAAACGGTCTGCGGAGGCTTGGCCCTGGGCTGGCCCGACCAATCCCCTGCTCCCATAGAGCACACGGGAAACCGGGTGGACTGGATCGATGCCGACGTGGAGCTTCCGGGCTGACACACTCCCCTTCCGCGCTGCTCTTGCGCAGTATTCTGCGGCCCCAGCCTCATGAACCGGATATGGAGGCTTCCCTTTGACGGTCTCCTGCAAAGGATTTTCCAAAGCCATCCCCTTCCCAAAAAACAGCAGCGCAGAATTGCCAATCCGGCCGTTCTGCGCTGTTTCTGTGGTCGCTTTACAAACCCGCGCTCCATGGAGAAGCCTGGCAGATTCCCCGCATTCGCGGACGTTCTTGACACGTCCCGTCCAAAATGCTAGGATTTTGCCATACAAAGCAGGGAAAGGAAGAGAATATGCTTCTATATATCATTCGCCACGGCGACCCCATCTACGAGCCCGACTCCCTCACCGAAAAGGGGAAGCTCCAGGCCCAGGCGCTGGCCCGGCGTCTGGCGGTCCATGGCCTGGATAAGGTCTTCACCTCCCCCATGATCCGGGCCCAGCAGACCGCCGAACCCACCTGCCAGCTGCTGGGGATCCGTCCGGAGATCGCCGAATGGACCAGCGAGGCCTTGGCTTGGGAGGATCTCTCCTGTGTTCAGGAGGGGGGGCGGCGCCGCTGGGTTTTCCACGTGCAGAATACCCGGTATAAGACGCCGGAGCTTCTGGCCCTGGGGGATCGATGGCCCCAGGCCGAGCCCTTCTGCCGCTGTCCCCGGGCCGCGGAGGGATATGCCCGCATCCAGGCGGCCTCCGATGCCTTTACCGCGTCCTTAGGCTACCGGCGGGAGGGGATGATTTACCGCGCCGTGCGGCCCAATGAGGACCGGGTGGCGGTTTTCTGCCACCAGGGCTTTGGCACCACCTGGCTGTCGCATCTTCTGGCAGTGCCTCCGCCGCTGTTCTGGTCGACCTTTGACATTTCCCATTCCTCCATCACCATCCTGCGCTTTGAGAACCATCCCGACGGGCGCACCGCGCCGGTATGCATCGCCCTGTCGGATACCTCCCACATCTACGCCGACCGGCTCCCCCTGCAGTTCTGCAACACCGTGGACATCTGAGGAGGCCCCATGCAGATTCCTATGCCGCTGCAGGAGGCCGTCCTGCGTGCCTTAGAGGGGTACTCTCCCGCCGTTCTGGCTGCCGCCGGACAGGCCCTAAGCCGGCGCTACCGGCAGGAAGACCCCGGAGATATGCGCCTGGCGGGGGCGGAGGAGGCCGCCGCCTATGCCGTCTTCCGCATGCCCGCCACCTACGGCGCGGTGCGGGGGGCGCTGGCATATGCCCTGGAAGCGCTGCCCGAACTTTCCACGGCCGCGACCTTGCTTGACGCCGGGGCAGGGCCCGGAACGGTCATGTGGGCGCTGGCGGAGGTCCTGCCCGCCTTGGAGCGGTGTATTCTGCTGGAGAGGGAGCCCCGGATGGCGTCGCTGGGGCAGAAGCTGGCCCAGGCCGCGCCCCGGGCCGCCGTACAGACCGCCCACTGGCAGGCAGCCGACCTCTCGGCGCCCTGGGAGGCGCCGGTGTGCGATATTGTCACCGCTGCCTACGTGCTGGGGGAGCTGGAGGACGAGGCCATGCTGACGCTGGCGCTCCGGCTCTGGGAGCACACGGGGCACGCGCTGCTCCTGGTGGAGCCGGGAACTCCTCGGGCTCACGGCCGCATGCTGCGGCTCCGGCAGGCGCTGCTGGAGGCAGGCGCCTATCTGGCGGCGCCCTGTCCCCACAGTGGGGCTTGTCCGCTGCCGGAAGGCGACTGGTGCCATGCCGTCCAGCGCATCGACCGTACCGGGCTGCACCGGCTCCTGAAGGACGGCGCCTTAGGCTATGAGGACGAGAAGTTCACCTACCTGGTCTTCTCCCGGACGCCCCCCTGCCCGGCCGCGGCCCGGGTGCTGCGCCGTCCCGTCCAGCGTAAGGGCGTGGTCCAGGCCCGTCTCTGCACCGCCCAGGGAATCCGGGAAGTAACGGTATCCCGCCGGGATCGGGAGCGTTACCGGGAGGCGCGGGACTGGACCCAAGGATCCCGGGCATAGCCGGGCGTTTGCCCGGCGCAGCCGCATTGCCTTGTTTCCCGCCGCCCAACGTCTCCCGGGGATGTCTTCTGCGGAGAGCAACGAGGCCTTTGACCCCGGTTCGCCTGCCTCTTGCAAAAAAGGGGGGAGGTGAAGGCTTTGGAGTCGGGTTACTGCGGAACATGCCTTGGGTCGCAGTCTAGGGAAACGATGCAAAAATGGATACAGCCGTTCCTAGGATTGATTTCAGCAGCGTCTTCCCCCAAAGTTTCCTAAGAGAGGGGGCTCAGGAGCATTGCAGAATGGAAATCAGCGGCGCTCCCTTCAGAGACCCGCAGAAATCCGTAAGAATTCCGAGAAGGCACAGGAATATGACTGTCCTATGCCGCTCGCCGTTTCCCTTCTCCTCGGAGGCCGCCCGTGGTCCCGTTATTGGAAATCAAGATCGCGGAAAGCCTGCTTTTCGTGAAAGTGCCGCCTGGATCTCAAGAAGGCGATCCCTGCTGGTACGAAGAGCCAACGCCTTCCCTTGCTTCCCTTTCCCGGAAAAAACTCGCATTCCTGCAAAAGGCCCTCCGCCGGAGCGGAGGGCCTTTTGCAGGAATAAAAGGGGGAGAGGGCGAGGCGGCGGGGAACCGCCTCACTACCAGTATGCCCCTGGCGGGATGGGCTATACTCACTTCGGAAAAAATTTTTTGAACGGAATTAGTAGGGATGCAGTCCGTACCGGGTCAGTCCCAGGGTCTCGGGGAGGCCGAAGAGCAGGTTCATATTCTGCACGGCGGCGTGGGCCCCGCCTTTGCCGATAGAATCCAGCACCGAGAAGATCACGATCCGGCCCCGGACGGGATCTACATCCAGGCCGATGTGGCAAAAATTGGTGCCCGAGGTGGCAGCCACCCAGGGATAGGGGTCGCTTTGCCAGGAGGCGCCCTCCTTGCGGGGGGCGGTATTGATTTGAATGAAGGGCTCGCTGGCGTAGAAGTCCTGGTAAAGCTCCATCAGCGCCTCCCGGGTCACTTCTCGGGTGGGGAAGGCGTGGATCATGGCCAGGATGCCTCGGGTGATGGGAACATAAGCGGGGGTGAAGTGGACGGTGACCGGCGCACCGGCAACCTCCGAAAGCTCCTGCTCCATTTCGAAGGTATGCCGATGCCCCACCACGTTGTAGGGGACGATGTTATTGCCGATTTCGGGATGGTGGATGGCGATGTCCAGCTCGGAGCCCGCGCCGGCAGTACCTGACAGCCCATCCACCACCAACATCCGCGAATCAACCCAGCCGGCCTTGACCAAGGGCGCCAGGCCCAGGATGGTGGCCGAAGAGAAGCAGCCGGGGTTGGCAATGACCCGGGCCCGGCGGATGGCGTCCCGGTGCAGCTCCGGGATGCCGTAGACCGCTTCTGCCGCCAGGTCGGGACAAGTGTGAACCTTGCCGTAAACCTTTTCCCACAGGGGGATATCGTGGATGCGGAAGTCCGCCCCCAGGTCGATAACCCGGGTCCCCTGGGCCAGCCAGCCGGGAGTGTGGGCCATGGTGAGGCCGGTGGGCAGGGCGACAAAGGCCACGTCCACCGGGGTGATGTCCTCGGGCTTGACCACCGGGAGCTGGGCCCCGGTGAAATTGCGGTGGGTGCGCTCCAGGGGCGCGCCGCTGCGGCTGGTAACCCAAGCGATCTCCACTTGGGGATGCTCCAGCAGCACGCGGATGGCTTCGCCGCCCATATAGCCGGTCGCGCCGTATACGCCAACTCGAATCATGGGATACCTCCTATCTTGTTCTGGGGGCAGCCCCGGGCTTCAGCGTCCGGGGGCCGGGAAATAGGTGCCCAGCGCCTCTCCCTCGAAGAGCCGGGCAACGATCATGGGATCGCGGCCTTGGGCGATGATCAGGTCGATGCCCCGATCCCCTGCGAAACGGGCGGCCTTGAGCTTGGTGATCATGCCGCCGGTGCCCCGCTGGGTGCCCGCGCCGCCGGCCGCCTGCAGGAGCTGGTCGGTGATCCGGTCCACCGTGGGAATTAACTGGGCGTCCGGGTGCTGGGCTGGGTTCTTATCATACAGGCCGTCAATGTCCGACAGGATAATGATCAGATCGGCGCCGATCAGGGTGGCCACCACGGCGGAGAGGGTGTCGTTCTCCCCAAAGGTGAACTCCCCCTTGCCGATTTCGTCGATGGCGATGGTGTCGTTTTCGTTGACAATGGGGATCACCCCCATGGCGAACATTTCGTTGAGGGTGTTGACGCAGTGCACCCGGCCGGACTCGTGATCCAGAATGTCCCGGGTCAGTAGGATCTGCCCCACCGCATAGCCGTAGTCCATAAAAAAGCGGCTGTACATATTCATCAGGATGCACTGGCCCACCGCCGCGGTAACCTGCTTAGCCTCGATGCGCTGGGGCCGTTCGGCCAGGTGCAGGCGGTCCTGCCCCACGCCAATGGCGCCGCTGGTGACTAGGGCGACTTCCTTCCCTTCTCCGGTGAGCTGGGCGATAACCCGGCAGAGCCGGTCCATGCGGGTCAGGTTGATCCGGCCGCCGGCATGGGTCATGGTGGAGGTACCCACCTTAATGACCACCCGGTGTACACGGTCCATGCTTTTTTTTCGATCCATGGGAACGCTTCCTCTCCGGCTCCGCGGGTGCAGAGCGCTGGTTATCTTATTTTATTCGACGCGGTACGAAGGAATCCCTTCCGATTGTATACAATGAAAGCGTGGGATTGGGATTTCTGTGCGGCCAGGGAAGAAATACCCGTCCCTTTGACGATTGCTTTTGCAGGAAACTGTTGCTATAATGAAGCAATCTGGCCTCATGGCAGGCGGGGGCGGCATGCCCCCGCATCCTCCGGGGCGAGCGGCTCGGCCGTTCGGTCCGGTCAGAGTTTTGCTTAATTGGAAGAAAGCGGGTGTATTATGAAGCGCACGTTACTGGGAAACCGGGTGTTTTACCGGGACATCTTACGGCTGGGGGTGCCCATTGCCGTGCAGAACCTCCTACAGTCATCCTTGACCATGATCGATACCATCATGATCGGGCAGCTGGGAGAGGTGCCCTTGGCGGCGGTGGGCATGGCGGGGCAGTGGTCCTTTCTCATGTTCCTGTTTTATTTTGGCTTCTCTTCAGGGGGCTCGGTATTCTTTTCCCAGTACTGGGGCTCGGGGAATATCCAAGGCATCCGCCGCATCTACGGCCTGGCGCTGGTGAATATGCTGCTGGTGGGGGTGGTCTTCACCCTGACAGGGTACTTTGCCCCCCGGTGGGTCATGGCCCTGTTTACCGGGGAGACCCCGGTGCAGGAGGCCGGCATGGCGTACCTTAAGATTGCGGTCTTCGCTTACATCGCCCAGGCTATCGGCACCATTGCCTCGACGCTTTTGCGCTCTACGGAGGAAGTGCGTCTGCCCCTGCTTGCCAGCCTGGCCTCGGTGGTTTCCAACACCTTCCTCAACTGGGTGATGATCTTTGGCAAGTTTGGGTTCCCGGCCATGGGGGTGGAGGGCGCGGCCCTGGCCACCGCCATCTCCGCCTGGATCAATACCGGCATATTGCTCATTGTCTCCTGGGTACGCCGCAATATGGCCAGCATTCCCTTGCGGGAGCTGTTTTCCTTCCACTGGCGGACCGTCAGAAAATTTTATCCCATCGCCATTCCCGTGGTACTCAACGAGTCCCTGTGGGCCATGGGCACCATGGTGCTGAACATGGTCTACGGCCGGATGGGCACGGGGAATTATTCGGCCCTCACCATCGAGCGCACGGTGGAGAACCTGATCTTCGTCTTTTTTGTAGGAATCAGCTCGGCCTGTACCGTCATGGTGGGCAAAAAGATCGGCGCCGGAGACATCGAGGAGGGCAAGCTGGACGCCCGCCGCTTCGGCGCGGTGGTGCCCTGCCTGGCGGTCTTGCTGGGGCTGGTACTCATTTTGGTGCGCGGCCCTTTGGTGAACCTCTTCAGCCTGACCCCTGAAGTGAGGGGCACCGCCCAAACGCTGCTGGTAATCGCCGGATGTATCTATCCTCTGCGCATGTTTAACTATATTACTGTGGTGGGCATTTTCCGGGCGGGAGGCGATACCCGCACCGGGATGTTCTATGACCTGGGCTGCATCTGGTTGATCAGCGTGCCCCTGGTGGCCTTGACGGGACTGGTGCTACACTGGAACTTCATTGTGGTCTTTGGTCTGATGTATGCGGAAGACTTGGTCAAGTGCGTGCTCGGCCAGCGGCACCTGTACAGCGGCCGGTGGATCCGCCCGGTGACCGAGGGCCCGGCGGTAAAGGAGGGATGAGCCGTGGCATGGAATAAGGAATTTTGGCTGGATGCCGACTTCTACCGGCAGGCCCTGAAGCTGACGCTGCCGGTGGCCCTACAGAACATGCTCAGCTCCAGCCTGACCATGGTGGACAATATCATGGTGGGCCAGCTGGGGGATAGCACGGTGGCCGCCGTCGGCCTGGCGGGGCAGTGGGCCTTCTTCATGAACCTCTTTATCTTTGGCACGTCCTCGGGGGCGTCGGTGCTCATCGCCCAGTACTGGGGCGCGGGAGACCTGCGCTCCATCCGCCAGACTTTGGGTGGGAGCGTGCTGCTGAACCTGGGAGCAGCTGTGATTTTCACGCTGCTGGGGGTGCTGGCGCCCTTCTGGTCCATGCGGGTCTTTTCCCCTGATCCGGAGGTGATCCGCATCGGCGCGGAATACCTTCGCGTCATTGCCCTGGGGTACGCAATCCAAGGTATAATGTCTTCCCTGATCAGCGTGCTGCGGGTGACCGAGGCGGTGAAAATCCCACTGTACACCTCGATTCTGTCTATGCTGGTGAATGTGGTGTTCAACTACATCTTCATCTTTGGAAAGCTGGGCATGCCCGCCATGGGCGCGGCGGGAGCCGCCTTAGCCACGGTGATCAGCCAGGTGGTGCAGCTGGTCAGCCTGGTGTGGATGACCCTGCGCATCAAGCATCCTGCCCTGGCCCATCCCCGGGAGATGATCCCCCGAAGCCGGGCCTTTTGGGGGAAGTTCATCCGCATCGCCTCCCCGGTGGTGGCCAACGAATCTCTGTGGGCCCTGGGCATCATGGTCTACAGCCTGATCTTTGCCCGGATCTCCACCACCGCTGTGGCGGGATATAATATCATGCGCAATATGGAAGGGCTGGCCATGGCCTTCTTCTTTGGCATGGGCCCGGCCTGCAACGTGCTGGTGGGCAAGCCCCTGGGCGTGGGCGACCGAGAGACCGCTTGGCGCAACGCGGTGCGGTTCCTGGTGGCGGGCCCGGCGCTATCGGTGCTGGCGGGACTGCTGCTGGTGGCCCTGCGGGGGCCCCTGGTGGGGCTGTACAATGTCAGCCCGGCGGTGATCGATGCCGCCACCAAGATCCTGACGGTGTTCGGCCTACTGCTGGGGGTGCGCAGCTTTAACTACTTTGGCATAGTGGGGGTCCTCCGGGCAGGGGGCGATACCCGGGTGGCCGCCATGATCGACGCCGGCTCGGTATGGGTGGTAAGCATTCCCCTGGCGGCTTTGTCGGCTTTGGTCTTCCACTGGGAGGGGCACTGGGTGTACTTGATGATCCTGGTGGGAGACGCGGTAAAGACGCTGGTCTCCATTGCCCGGATCCGTACCAAGAAGTGGATGAACACCCTCACCGGCCGGGAGGTATCCGGAGCCTAGGTGAATTATAGCAACGTTTTGCTGCGCTGCAAAGAAGCAAAGGGACCGCCGGAAGCGACGGTCCCTTTGCTTGTGGAGAAACTAAGCTTATCTCTATGCAAATGGATTTGTAGAACGGTTGTCGACCGTGCTCAATCCCTCCCCCACGCTTTCCGGTCGGGAATTATTCTCGAGACTTACACCCCAGGGAGACTAGTTTTTTCTTCCTCGCTCTTGAAGGCGGGGTTGCCACTGGGTTCTTTGCCTGTGCGTTGGCGTTTTTTGCAGCTAGGCCCGCCGGAAACGGCGGGCCTTCTGCATAGCAATCCAGGGTCACCCGGCGGCACTCACCCCTGTCAGATCGTCTCCCGGTTAGATGAGGCGTCGTATGTCTCCACGCAGTGGCCCCGGTGACCGCACCGGGGGCAGGTCAGCTTCCGGGTGGTCGGGGTGTGGGGCGCCCAGAATATGGTCCTAAACCGCGGCTTGAAGACTTCGTGGCACTGGGGGCAGATGTAAGCCACTCCCAGATAATACCGGCGGGACATCCAAATCCCCAGGGCGATGACCACCGCCATGCCCAGGGCAAAGGGCTGCCAGAGACCGGTCTTCCACCAGAGGATGGCGGTGGCGATCTCAATCAGGTCCATTCCAATGCCCACTACGATCATGAATCGCCGCAGGCGGGATAGTTTTTCCTTATTCTCCATGATATAGGCTATGTCGCCCAAGGATTCCACCGAAAAGGGCCGGATATCCCGCAGGGCGCGGCGTATCTCGGTCAGACGGTTCAGTTTGTCCTGGCTTTGCGCCATTTCCCGGCGCAGGACCTGCGCCTGTTCCTCCAGCAGGAGGGAGATCACGCTGCCTGGATCCGCTTCGGCCAGCAGCTCGTCGATGCTGCGGATGGGGAGACCTGCCTCCCGTAGGAAGCAGATGATCCGCAGCTTTTTGACGTCCTCCTCGCTGTAAAGGCGGCGGCCGCCTTCGCTGAAGCCGCTGGGCAGCAGGATGCCCCGGGCGTCATAGTATTGCACGGTGCGTACCGAGACGCCACAGAGCTTGGCAATCTCCCCGGTGGTGTATTGGCACATAGCTTTCACCTCCTTGGCTTCCAGTGTAACCCATGACGCAGCGTCATGAGCAAGGGGTTACGCCGGGTTATGAGGAAAAAATCGCGAAACAGTGCCAGGAGAAGACGTCTGGCCGGAAAGCATTCCCGACAGTGTTCACAAGGCCAGGCCCGGCTTAGGAGAAGCCGGGCCTGGCGGAGAGGGGGAAGGAGCCGCCTTGCGGCGGTAGGAGGAAATCTAGGGAACGGGAGCCTTCCGCCGCCTGCGGCAGAGAACCATCCGCAGGCCGGCAGCCGTCAGCAGCAGCCAGGCTGCGGCTAAGGCGGCGCCTTCGCCATAGAAGGCGGGAGCGTGCGACACGGGGAAGAAGCGGGCCCATCCCAGGCGGAGGGACAGAGGATCCACGCGAAGCTCCAGCGTATCGCCGGGGGAAGGCTGCGCCAGGTCGGATGCGGGCAGCTTTCCAGAGTACTGGACGCCGTCATAGGGGGCAATGACGGTACAGGTTTCGTCCCGGATACTGAGCACGGTGGCGGAAACCATTTTCGCCCAAGGGGGCGTTGCCCGGCCCAGCCAGTCGATCCCCCACACCACGCAGATCAGGCCCAGCGTCAGCAGAAGGCAGAGGCCCACGGGCGCGCGGGGATGCACCATGGCCCGGGGCGGTTCCCGGTGCCGGATCCCTGTGCCCGCATTGTGCAGCGCAGCGTCCAGGTATTGGGCGCTCTGCACGGCGGACAGAGCATCCTGGTCGATGGTATGGCGCATGGGGAGACCTCCCTTCGTCAGGGCGCGGTCCCCGCCGGAGCAGCCGCCGCGCGCCGGCGCCGGATCCAGCAGATCACCAGGATGGTATCCAGCAGCACCACGAGGCCGCAGAGAATGCCCATGGCCCACTTCTCCAGCAGCGGCGACCGGACATCCAAGGGGGGGATGAATTCCACACGTATCTGGTTCGTTTCGGGATCAGGCGTCTCCGAACGGTATTCTTCCGGGTGGATGTACAGGGAGAGGACGTCGCCCTCCTGGACGCTGCCAAGAACCCGGGAGCGGTATACATTCCCCGTCAACACGGCGCCGCGGTCGTCCTGTGGGGCCTCCACAAAGACCAGGTTCTCGGTCACGCTGGTGACGGTAGCCTGTATGGTCTCCAGGGGCAGGGCATTGCCACGTTGGATCCAGCTATTCACCCAGAATACGCAGACCACGTGGATGATGATCAGCAGGATCAGCCCCACCCGGGAGGAGGGCAGTGGGACGGCGGGAGCCGATGGGGAAGAAGTGTTTACCCCTAGCCTGCCTATCTGGCCGGCGTTCCGCATGGCAGCGTCCAGATACATGGAGTTGCGGGCGGGAAGGGTCTTGTCGGTAAAGACTTCGTCGGGATTCTTTTTGTTACGCATGGGAGGCCTCCTTTCTGTGGGGTGGTACTCCGTCTTCCAATCATAGGGTATGCTTTCTGTCTTGGTAAGGATAGTATAGCCCGTGCCGGCGCCTTTTGGCAAGGTATTTCCGCCCAAATGTCGGAATTGCGGTCTCTATTGTCATTAGAGGCCTGTGGGGGAGTCAAAATCTCCCATGGCCCATTTTGTGCAGGCTGTGGTATGCTTCTTGCAAATCCACAAGGAGGAAATAGGATGCAGAACTACAGGCTTTGGGAGACCTCTCCGGCGAAACGTTTCACCGACGCGCACCTGCTGGGGAACGGCCGCCTGGGCGCCTCGGTGATGGGCGACGTTCCCCAGGAGGAGATCTATATTAACGACGATACCCTTTGGTCGGGAAGCGAGGGCTTTTATCTCAATCCCCAGCACTACGACCGTTTCCGGGAGGCCCAGCGCCTGGTACTGGCCGGAGACGTGAAGGCCGCCAACAACCTGATTAACGACGAGATGGAGGGCCGGTGGTTTGAGGCGTACATGCCCTTGGCCACCTTGCATATCACCGTGGGGCAAAAGAACAACCGGAGGAATATGCCCCTCAAGCGGGTGCTTCTCACCGACGAAGACCCCTATGAGGACTATACCCGGACGCTGGATCTGACCCGGGCGGTGGAGACCATCGCCTATCGCCGCAACGGCGTAGACTACCGGCGGGAGGTCTTCGTCAGCAAGCCCCATGACGCCATGATCCTGCGCCTCACCGCCCAGGGTGGGCCGCTGCACTTCGCCATGGGCCTGTCCAGCCAGCTTCACTATGTGTACGACGCCCAGGGCAATGCGGCCTGGCTGACCGGCATCGCCCCCGACCACGCCGAGCCCCAGTATACCCAGGTAACCCCCCGGTTCCTCTATAAAGATCCCGCGGAAAGCAACGCCTTGCGCTTCGCCTGCCGCGCCCAGGTCATCGCCTGCGACGGGACGGTGGCCGCAGACGGCGCCCGGGTTTATGTCACGGACGCCAGCTATGCCATCATCGCCCTGGCGGCGGGAACCAATTATACCGGCTTCCGGATCCCCCGGGATCGGGATCCGGAAAAGATTCTGGCCCGCTTGACCCAGACCTTGGACGCCCTGCCCCGGGACTACGGCGTGCTGGAGGGAACCCATGTCACCGATTACCAGGCCCTCTACGGCCGGATGGATCTGGATTTGGGACGGTCGGTCACCGGGCACATGCCCACCTCCCAGCGGCTTTCCATCTGCACCCAGGGGGTGGATGACCCCACCCTGTCGGCCCTGGCCCTGCAGTACGCCCGGTACCTGACCATCGCCTCCTCCCGTCCGGGCACCCAGGCGGCCAACCTCCAGGGGATCTGGAACGATACCCCGGTTCCCCCCTGGTCCAGCAACTACACCAACAACATCAATGTCCAGATGAACTATTGGCCCTGCGAGAGCCTGGCCCTGTCCGAGTGCCACCTGCCGCTGATGGATCTGGTGCGGGAGCTGGCCCAGGCGGGGGAAGAAACCGCTCGGGGTTATTACCACATGCACGGCTGGGTGGCCCATCACAATGCCGATCTGTGGCGCGCCACCGAACCCAGCTGTGAAGACGCCGCCTGGAGCTGGTGGCCCTTTGGCGGGGCGTGGATCTGCCAGCACATCTGGACGCATTACGCGTATACCCAGGACAAGGAATTCCTCCGGAGCATGTACCCGGTTCTTCGGGGCGCCGCCGCCTTTATGCTGGACTTCCTTGTGGAGGACCAGGACGGCTCCCTTGTCACCGCCCCCTCCATCTCTCCCGAGAACAAGTTTATCACCGGCGGGCCGGAGACGGTCACCCAGCTGTTGGCGGAGATCGCCCAGGGCAGCCGCTGCTCTCCCAACGATCCCCACATCTCTGCGGTCACCAAAGGCTCCACCATGGATATGAGCATCCTGCGGGAGCTCTTCGGCAACGTCATCCAGGCGGCCGAGATCCTCGGCCTGGAGGACGATCCCCTGCCCCGGCAGGCCCAGGAGGCTATGGATCGCTTCCCGCCCTACCAGGTGGGCCGCTACGGCCAGCTCCTGGAGTGGGCCGAGGACTATGAGGAGTGCTGCCCGGGCATGGGGCATATTTCCCACATGTACCCGGTTTATCCCGGCTCCATCATCACCGAAACCGCTTCGCCGGCGCTCATGGCGGCGGCCCGGCGCTCCCTGGAGCGGCGGCGGCTCCACGGCAGCGGCCGGGGCGGCTGGCCGGCGGCCTGGGAAATCGCCCTGTTCGCCCGGTTCAAGATGCCGCTGGAATGCGGGCACATCCTCAAGAGCATCGGCGGGCGCCTGGGCGCTAGCCTCCTAGAAGGTTCCCACCGGCAGATTGACGTCTCCTTTGGCTGGGGGGCCGGCGTGGCCGAGATGCTCCTCCAGAGCCACCAGGGCTTTATTGAGCTGATTCCCGCCATCACCGTGGACATGGCGGAGGGCTCCTTCACCGGCATGCGGGCCCGGGGAGGTTTTGTGGTCTCGGCCGCCTGGAAGCGGGGCCTTCCAACCACGGCCAGCATCCAGTCCCTGGAGGGCATGCCCTGCCGTGTCCGGGCCCAGGGGCTCCTGCGCGTGGTGGGCGGTGGCCAGGCGTATCCCGCCCAGGACGGCGAAGCGGCCTTCCCCACCGTACCGGGCGAGACCTACACCCTGGAGTTTGCCTAGCCTGCGCAGCGCCTGGAACCATGATGGGAAGGCTTCCCTCTGGCTTTTGGGAGCGGAACCTGGTATCATCATGGGAAAGGAGGACGCGCGATGAAGCTGGTATCATGGAATGTCAACGGGATCCGGGCCTGCCTGGGCAAGGGGCTTTCGGACTATGTAGCCCAGGCAGGGGCGGATGTATACTGCTTTCAGGAGACGAAGATGCAGCCCGGCCAGGCCGACATCGGCTGGGAGGGCTATCATGCCTACTGGAATGGGGCGGAGAAAAAGGGGTATTCTGGGACTGCGGTATTTACCCGGGTGGAGCCTCAGAGCGTCTCCTACGGCCTGGGCCTGGAGGAGCATGACCGGGAGGGCCGGGTGATTACCGTGGAGTTTAACGGGTTCTACCTGGTCAACGTCTACACCCCCAACGCCCAGCGGGAATTGACCCGGCTGGACTACCGCATGGAGTGGGAGGATGCCTTCCGGGCCTACCTGCTGGGGCTGGACAGCGTCAAGCCGGTGGTGGTTTGCGGGGATCTGAACGTGGCCCACCAGGAGATCGACCTGAAGCACCCCAAATCCAACCGGGGCAACGCCGGCTTTACCGACCAGGAGCGGGCCAAGATGACCCAGCTGCTGGAGGCAGGGTTTGTGGACAGCTTCCGAGCCTTCTACCCCGACCGGACCGGGGCCTACAGCTGGTGGTCCTACATGCGCAACGCTCGGGCCAATAACGCCGGGTGGCGGATCGACTACTTCCTGGTATCCCAGCGGCTGATGCCCCAGGTGCAAGACAGCGCCATCCATCCTGAGGTGATGGGAAGCGATCACTGCCCGGTGAGCCTGCTGCTGGAGGCATGATTTTTCCCACCCCGCATAGGCTTTCATGAGAAAGCGATGCGGGGTGTTTTTTTGCCATGAAAGGACTGCGGACGGGACGGGGCTGGATAGCGCTGCTTTTGATTTTGGTGGGCACCATGGTACTGGCAGCGGGCTGGGGAAAGCTGGGGACCACGGGAATGTCCACAAGGGCCGGCAGCGATCCGGAAGGAGTGGCGCTGCCCATTCTCATGTACCACAGCATTCTCAAGGACAGCCGCCGCCAGGGGAAGTATGTGGTCTCCCCCGACACCTTTGCCGCCGACATGGACTACCTGCGGGAGCGGGGCTATACCACCATCGGCTCCCAGGAACTCATGGACTATGTGGAGGGAGGAAAGCCCCTGCCCGAAAAGCCGGTGATGGTCACTTTAGACGACGGCTACCTCAATAACCTGACCTACGTGGCGCCCATCCTCCAGGAGCGGGGGATGAAGGCGGTGGTCTCGGTGGTGGGGGCCTACAGCCAGCGTGCCGTCCAGCTGAACGATCCCAATCCCAACTACGCCTATCTGACCTGGGAACAGATCCGGGCCCTGGCGGCCAGCGGCTGCGTGGAGATTGGCAACCATAGCTATAATATGCACCGGGAGAGCCCTCGTCAGGGCGTCCGCCGCAAGCCTGGCGAAAGCCTGGAAACATACCGGGAGGCTTTCTTTGGCGATATCGGCGGGCTGCAAGAGACGCTGGCCCAGCACTGCGGCATCACGCCCCGGATCTTTGCCTATCCCTACGGCTTTTTCAGCGAGCCCTGCGACGGGTGGCTCCAGGAGATGGGATTTACCGTGACGCTGACATGTACCGAAACCCTCAATTGGATTACCCCTGACCGGGAGTCCCTGCTGGGCCTGGGCCGGTTCAACCGCCCCGCCCACCTTTCCACCGCCGACTATATGGCTCGTATGGGCATTCATTAGGGTCGCTGGCTAATCACGGTCCCCGCGTTCTATATGTACGCGTCCCCTTGGGGGAGAGGGCCCTTTTGCAAAAGGGCCCTCTCCCCCAAACATGGGGTCAAAAACGCTTCCTGACCAGGGGCGGCGGGTGTCTGCCAGCCCCGGCCCGGAAGCGTTTTTTCGTAGCTCTGGGTTTGGGGTATTGTACCTCTTCCGCGGCGGTTAGGCAAGTCTTTTCTCAACGACAGGCGTATCAATTTTTCACACGCCTATTCAAAGAATAAAAGCCTGCGGACCGCAGTCTATCTGTTCAGCAGCCACTGGATGCCCGCAATGGTCCGTTCGATCCCCTGGACAAAGTGGTTGCCGGGATTTAACTGGAACACCGTGTCGATGCCTTTGCTCTGGTAAAAAGCCTGGATCTCTTCTGTATTTTCCTGTACTGTTTTCAGAACCGAATTGCGGGTCTTGGCCTCTTTGTCCCCCAGAGAGAAATATATGCAGTCTGGCCGGCGCTTCGGCTCGTGGGAGAAGATATACTCCTTCATTCCCGGAAACCAGAGAGAGCCGGACATGCTGCCCACACGGAAGAACAAATCTGTCTGATAGATGGCGTACAGCGCAAACAGCCCAGCCAGGGAGTACCCGGCGATCCCACGCCAACAAGGAGCTCCGGCAATTTCTTTCTCTGTCGTTGGGATGATCTCCTCAATCAGGAGTCGCAGATAGTCGTCTGCGCCGCCGGTGCAGGGTTCGGCGTTTTTGAAAGCAGGCGGACTATCCCAGGGCACCATGTCGTGGTTCCAGTCCAGATTACTGATCGCCACCAAAGTAAATGGTGGACAACCAGCAACCTTTGCAGCCTCGAATACTTTCTGTCCTTCGTCAGAAAAGGTATTGAGATAGATGATTGGTGCTATTGGTTCGATGCTCGGAAAAACAGATAGAGATTTACTTGCTATAAAGTTGTACATATCTGGAGTTACCCTCTTTCTGGATGAACAATTGAAATAGTAGCTACTTGCTCATTGCACTACAAAGACAGACGAAGCACAATAAATACAAATTAGCTTTTAAAATCACAACTACCAAAGACACCAAAAATCATGCGAACAAACGATTTTCTTGCGTATTCTTGTTGAATGTGCTATCATTATAGACAACACTGTCGGGTGTTTGGAGTAGATCTTGGCAGTATGGCTACAACAGACCGAATGCTCTGCCGAGGGGCAGAGCATTTTTATATATCGCTATGGAGGAGATTGTTTTATGGCTGTCAGTTATAAAAAACTCTGGAAACTACTCATTGATAAGGATATGAAGAAGAAGGATCTGTGTGCAAAGGCAGGTATTAGTGCGGCATCCGTCACTAAAATGGGTAGGAATGGTCATATTACTACAGAAATCCTCCTGAAGATTTGTACAGCGTTGGACTGTAAAATTGAAGATATCATGGAAATAGTTGAAGATAAATAAGAATTGTAGATACGGCAGTTTAATCCGAGTAACAGATATTGCTTTGGAAAGGTACCCAACTATGGCGTATAGAATTCCATGGGATAAGTATGAGGCAGCCATATTACTTGATACATGCTTGCGTGTTGATCAAGGAGTATTTGATTGTTCATCTGCTATTACATTAGTATCTAATATTTTGAGGAATCGGGCTATACATAGAGGCTTGGAGATAGATAATATTTTCAGAAATGAAAACGGAATTTCTATGCAACTCTCAGCTATGACGAACTGCCTTCATCATAAATCAGGAGGGCTTACGATTTCAAAAATCTTTCGTGATACTGTTGAACTATACGAGTCGGACAAAAAGGCATTTGATACATTGGTACGGGAGGCTATGGAATTGGATTTCGAAAACAAAAAGGAAAGAACATTTGCCTCCTGGCTGGAGGAGCAGAGCGAATACATAGTATCTGCGCAGCTAATTATTAACTCGCTTAATTTAGTCAGCGCGCTTTATCTTAAGTTCGGTACTATCAATGAACCCATTATAAAAATAAATTCGGCAGAAAAAGTTAAGCAAGTGTTAAGCACTTTATACAAGAATCAAACACCGCATATTCATTCGAGAAAACAACTTCATGAATACATTTATGCAATTAAAACTTTTTTAAAATATCTGGAAGCTCGTGAAATTACTGATAGGCCAACTCTCAGTAACACGTCTCAGAATTCAGAAATAGTGGAGCTGAGAGTGGATTTTGTTAATCCGGTAGGATTTTCTTATACAAGACCCGATTACTTTCAATTTACGGGTTCCGAAGCTATACCCATTAAAAACTGGACAAAACTTTATGTGGGTGTTGTGAATGAGTTGTGTCTCAGAAATCCAGAATTGCTTGAGTCTCTGGTTGGTAAAAATATCAGTGGAGGAAGGCGCGTAGATTTTCTAAAGGCAGATCAATTATATCAGATGACAGCTCCACATGTAATTGAAAGCGGTTTAGTTATTGAAACGAACCTCAGCGCCACTGACATTATAAAAAAGATCAGGGCACTTTTGGATCTGTATAACATTCCATATGATTCCCTTGCAATTTTCTACCATAAGCGAAACCAGGCTCCAATTTCCGCTACTACCAGCCACTCAACCTTAACATGGATACCGCAGTTTACTAAGCAAGTAACACAGATTTTAAAGGAACATTATTCTTATGGTTTCCGGATAGCTTCGCCAATTGAAATGATGCGTTTTCGAAACTATGCTGAGGATAGTGCAGTTTTACTTCCTAACTCTGATGAGGAACTGAGCAAAGAAATTACTGCAGCAGGAATTTTAGTTGATGGAAAAATTTTCGTCTTTAGTGAAGATACTCTATCAAAATTTGAAGAACTTATAAATAGTGTTTTTGACAGTGGAGCCACCGTCGTATTCATGGAACCGTTTGTGGATAGAAATTCGGAATGGTTGGAGGAACACCATATTCTATCAGCAGAAATAGTAAAAGAAGTTATTAAAAAAAGACGCCCTGATCTCTATTGTGGGCAGAATATCATTACGACTGGAAAAAAGGAAACAGAATTTGAAGCTGTTGTTTCAGAAATTCACCGGGTTAGTGAAGGCAAAAATATTATCTGGAGTACTGATCTTTGTGAACAGCTTCCCTATGTGCCTTCCAATAAAATTGCTTGGAGCTTGTCAGTAAGCGATGATTTCGTTTGGATAAGTGAAGGCAAGTACTTTGTGATGAACCACTTTATAATTAACGATGAAGAAGAAACAGCTATTCGAGATTATGTTGCAAGTGAATGCCACAGAAAGGGATATGCATCCATAACTGATTTACCATTTGGTAGTATTCCGGAGCAAAATTATGAACTTTCAATTACAGGGCTCTATTCTGCGGTTTATATTGCCGTATTAAAACAGCAATATAAATTAAATGGGAAAATCCTCACTTGTGATGGCAGTAATATTGATATAGTTTTACTTTTGAAAAATTATTGCCAGGAAAAGATTTCATGCTCCCTGACAGATATAATAAATAAAGCCATAGAACTGGTCGGAGCCCCGAATCGCCAAAATTCATTTGTAGCATTATATGATACAATGATCCGTGTGGATAAAGAATATTTCGTTTCTGATTCGCAGATACAATTTGATGTTGACCGAATTGATTGCGTACTACATGGTATTATCGGAAATCGATTTGCAGCAATCAAAAGTATCACGACATTTGCCTTATTTCCACCCTGTGGCCATAGCTGGAATCACTATTTATTGGAAAGCTTCTGTTATCGGTTTAGCAAAAAATATAAATTATGCGTTTTAAATTACAATGATAAAAATGTAGGTATTATAGCTACCAATTCTACGGACTTTAGTTATACAGACATGCTTTGCGAAACGGCTGCAAAAGCAAATGTGCCATTAACTACGGAGGCGGTTGGACAATACTTCTTTGAGAACGGATTCACTGCAAAAAGGAAGTTTTCAAGTCTCCCTGAAATAATCGAGAAAGCAATTACACTAAGAGAGGAAGGCTAATTCCATTGTACTTATATACTTATGATTCCGTCAGTGGAGGAATTGTCCTAAATTCCACCCCATCAAATTTTTCAAAAGAACCCAGGCCCGTCTATGCTCCTGAAATGGATCTGCTTGGTTTTTTCAGATATTGGGAATATGATAAACAGTGTGATGTACCTTATATGTGGGCTGAATCCAATGCTTATTGGTATCGTGGTATTCAAATTGCAAAAACCAAAGGTGGTAATCTTTATAACGCTCCCGAACTTCAGCCGGCTTATGAGGAAGATGGAAGTATCCCCTTTTCAAGAAGCAAAGGTGAAGAGCTGCAGCCAATCGATATTTCCGCAATGTGTGAATTGAACAAAGACCTCATGGCGATAATCGAGGATACAACAGTTAAAAAGATTGTAAAAGAATATGAAAAGTTCAAGCACAAACTGGATATTTTTCATGTGGCCTTCTCCGGTGGTAAAGACAGTGCTGTACTTTTGGACTTAGTAAAGAAGGCACTCCCCAACGGAAGTTTTGTGGTAATCTTCGGTGATACCGGAATGGAATTCCCTGATACCTACAAAGTAGTGGAACTGACAAAGAAGCAGTGTGAAGAGGACGGCACACCGTTCTATATTTCACATTCTTGTTTTAAGCCGGAGGATTCCTGGCGACTATTTGGTCCGCCAGCTCGTGTACTACGTTGGTGCTGTAGTGTCCATAAAAGCACGCCGCAAACGCTCAAAATGCGTGAAATAACCAAGAAAGTCGATTACATCGGTATGGATTTTGTTGGTGTGCGAGCCCACGAAAGTGCTACACGGAGTAGGTATGATTATGAAAATTTTGGCAAAAAACAGAAAGGGCAGTATAGCTACAATCCGATCTTGGAATGGACATCTGCTGAGATATGGCTTTACATTTATATGAATGACGTCCCGATTAACGAAACTTATAAAAAGGGAAATTCTCGAGCTGGTTGTCTGTTCTGCCCAATGGGTGGTGGCAGAGGAGACTTCTTCCAGCGATCTGCTTATACCGAGGAAGTCGACTCATATATTTCGCTGATAAAAGAGATGAATGCAAGAAACGCAGGCGACCAAAAAGGACTGAATAGTTATGTTTCTAATGGCGGATGGAATGCCCGTAAAAATGGGCGAGACCTTACAATAGCAAGTGATCGTTGCTATGAGGAAATTACGAATGGCAAATATATTATTACTGTTACTGCTCCAAAAACAGATTGGCGAGAATGGATAAAGACACTTGGAAATGTACCATTTGAGTATGAATATGAAGCATTACCAAATGGCTATAGAATAACCTGCAGTGCCTTGGTCGCTAAAACCTATCCCAACGAATTCAAAAAATTTAAGCAGGTGTTTCGTAAGGCATCTCATTGCGTAGGATGTAGAGTATGTGAAACAAACTGCCGGAACGGCTGTATTTCATTTGATGGAGGCCTTTCAATTACTGACTGCTTACATTGTGGACAATGCCACGACATTACTGATGGATGTCTTTTGTTTCATTCCGTCAGAGGAACAAGTGGAGATGGAATTATGAAAAAAGAAAGTATTAACTCGTTTGCAAACCATGCACCAAAACCTAATTGGGTACAAGAGTTTTTTGATGTTGGTGACGATTATTGGGAGAGTGAAAACGGTCTCGGAAAGAATCAGGTTCCTATGTTTAAGCGTTTTCTTCGGGAATGCGGATTACTTGACCCCAAAACAGGGAAAACGACACAGCTCTTCCGAATCGTTTCTCGCTTAGGTTGGTCAGATAATACTGCATGGGGCCTAATGCTATCCAATCTTGCCTATAATCGTCAATGCCGGTGGTATATTCAAAACATGGATTGTGGTGTCTATTATGAACGCGATCACATCTGTGATTTGCTGATGCTTGAAGGAGTTAAAAGAGACGACGCAACTTCAATAATCAATGCATTTAAACGATTCTGTGAGCTGCCTCTTGGAACAATTTTAAACTGGGGCTATGTTGAGACTAAGGGCAAACAAATTACTACTCTATGCAGGCAGAAATGTACAGTAGATGATAATAGGGTGATCCTTTATTCTTTGTACCAGTTCATAGAAAAGTGTAACATGGATAAGGAATTTAATGTTTCCTATCTATTTGATGAAAGTATAGAACGTGATGGTGTCAGTCCTGTTCGCTTATTTGGGTTATATGACGAAGAAGAAATGAAGTCGATTCTTTTGGGCCTTTCTGCACGCTATCCAGAGTTTATCAATACTACTTATACCAATGATCTTAAGACAGTTACACTGAGAAACAAAACTTCTGCTGATGTTCTGAAACTATTTGAGGAGGACATCTGACATGGCAACAAGTAATAAATATTGTGAATATTTTGATGTCAATGAGACTTATTTCCCTTGCATTGATGAGTCTGCTATCAATGCTGGTGTTCAGTGGGAAGCGACCTATCCGCACGAGACCTTTATCGAGATGCTAAACAGTGTTGATAAAATGCTGGGTGGCTCAACGAAACGTTCTCTCTGGATTCATGGTGCTTACGGCACCGGAAAATCCCGTTGTGCTTATGCATTGAAAAAAATTCTGGAGGCTCCAGAAGAAGATGTGCGAGCCTATTGGAACATGTACGAGCCGCTGAAAAAGAATAGCGCATTGTTGGAGAAGTTAATTGGTCACAAAGAGCATGGTGTTGTGACTGCGTATCGCTATGCCTCTGGCAGTATTACTTCTCCCCAGCTACTATTTTTAGCTGTTCAAGAAAGTGTTAGAGCAGCGATAGATAAAATCCCTGGTTCTTATAAGGGAGAGAACACACTAAAGGAGAGCGTCATTGCCTGGATGGAAGAACCATCACATAACAGAATTGTTAATATCCTTTTGCAAAAGCCAGAATGGATGGCAGAATTCTCCCAGTCTACTGCAGATGAGATTATTAATACTCTGAAAAAAAGCACGGAGATTTCCGGATTGATGGATAGCATCTTTAAAATGGCGGAGAAAGAAGGTCTTACGGTCCTTTCTTTGACCGCAGATTCTCTTTGCAAATGGATCATTGATGTTATCACTAAAAACAATACCAAAGTTGTCCTGATCTGGGATGAGTTCAGTGGATTTTTCCGTCAAAACAGAAATTCACTTGATGAATTCCAGAAGATTGTCGCTTTATGTGAAGAGACACATTTCTACTTTGTAATTGTGACGCATCCCATTTCTTCCATTGCTGGCGCTACGGTATCTAAAGACGATCCGATGCGTGTTGTCTTTCAGCGTTTTAATAGAGTGGAAATTA
Organism: uncultured Christensenellaceae bacterium; assembly: GCA_944376795.1. GTDB lineage: Bacteria > Bacillota > Clostridia > Christensenellales > UMGS416 > CALWDW01. The sequence goes on along the minus strand of CALWDW010000054.1, from coordinate 2,286 downwards.
CTTTGCCTCCGAACATCGCGTTTGATCTAATTGGCCATGCATTTTCTGTTATTCCGGCAGCAAAAAAACAATGGGAAGTAATGACAGATTATTTAAATGCGCAGGTTAATTCCTCTCGAAATGCCGTAATGAAGGCTGCTGGTGTTAGCGATCCTTCAGTTATGCAGCATATGTTGCCAATTCATCCCATGGCAGCGCTTGTTTTAAAAAATATTGCATCTGCATTCCAATCGAATCAGCGCAGCATGTTTGATTTTATTAAAACTCCAAAAGAAATGGATGTTAAAGCATTTCAATGGTTTATCCAGAGTAATAGCCCAACGTCTGAACGACCTCTTCTGACTATTGATATGCTTTGGGACTTCTTCTATGAAAACGGAAAGGACTATCTTTCTTCTGATATCAAATTAATTCTGGATACTTTTCCACAGCAAACAAATCTTGTGGAAAAGGAAAAAATTGTTCTGAAGACCATCCTTATTATGCAAGCAATTGATCAGCGGCTAAGCGGTTCAATCCCCGTTTTGAAACCGACCGATCAGAACCTTAGTTACGCTTTTGAGGGTGATAATCCAGAGTATGAGACTGGATGCAAGCACATCGCAAAGGCATTGGTAAATAAAGGTATTTTGATTCCAATTCCAATAGCGGAAGGGAAAAAAGCATATGCTGTTGCAGTGCTTGCCGGTGATGGAGCAAAAATTGATGGATATAAGACGGATGTGCGTAAAAATGGCACAATCTCTAAGTTGGTCGAAGAAGGTACACAGTTGTCTACCGCTTTAAATCTTACGCCTCCTTTGAAGTTACGCTATGCGACCAATATTGATTCTGGAGCGCTGCCTGTTGTTACAGTTACGAACTTCACAAAAACCATGGATGTCCTTAAAACTAAGGATATAAACTGGCGCTTTTATGCTGTTCTTGCACTGGCTAAAAATGACGAAGAAGCGCAAAAATTCCGTACTCTGATAAAGCAAACCATTGTAAAAGAAGAATATAAAAATATTGTTGTAATCGATGCTCTTTCTACACCTCTTGGGTTGGAGGAGTTTGAGAAGTATGTCGAGTATTCTGCTATGTCCATGTATTATCAGAATGGAAATATTCAGCAGTCTAAGGATAATGCACGTAAGGCTAAAGATGTCCTTGACCGTTTTTGGAAGGATCGTATTCATGATGGTTCTTTCATCGTTTGGACTTATTCAAATCAAGATGGCGAAAAAGCCACTGGCGCGGCTGCTGTACATACTATTCTTCAAGCGAATGTACTAAATCGTTTTAAATACGCGTTTGACTTCACAAAAGGACTTTCTGAATCCCAGCTAAAGCTCACGCAGCCTAAACCAATATCTCGTTATGGCATGGGTAATATTGAAATTAAGGGCCTAATTTCTGGTTGTGAAAAGTCTGTTCTTGGGAAAGTGTGGAATCGTGAAAACTACTGGACAGATTCTTCTCTGGAGAAAGAACCGATTTCTATTATAAAGCATGCAGTAGTCCAAATGATTGAAGACGCATTCAAAGTCAGTGGGAGAATCTCGATTGATGAGATTTACGATTTTCTTGAGACAAAGTATGGTTTTTCTCCCTGCAACCTTTCTGCATTTATTGTCGGATTCCTTTTGAAGGATTATCGCAGTGATCCATATCGTTTCCAAGACTCAGAAGGGCATAGTGAGTCAATGACTCCTGATAAGTTGTCTGAGATGATTGGTAATTATATGAACAAGAAGTCCAAGACAACATATATTGTCAGCCTGACAGATACTGAAAAAGCTTTTTATGAGATGACTGAAAAAGCATGGAGAATCACACCAAACACTTGCTCTTCTCCAACACAGGCAGGAACTCTTTCCCCAATTTTTGATAGTTGAACGAGTGGGAAGTTTCCCGCCCACGGCTCTCTCCGGTGTTGTAGGTGTCAATGGTTTCCTTGCCCAGCACGGCCTCCAGCTCCTTGAGCGTGGTTGGCTCCTTGCCGCCTAGGAAAATGGAGGAATCCATATTTCCGATGATGGTGTCGGCGTTGTCCTTGTAGATGGCCTTGAGCTGGCTCTGTGCCTGCAAGGCCAGGCAGGCGGAAAGCTCCCGGCGGCGGATGGTAGCCACCAGCTTGTCCAGCTTGGGGATCTGGCCGATGTTGGCGCACTCGTCGATGAGGCAGCGCACATGGACCGGCAGCCGCCCGCCGTACACATCGTCGGCCTTTTCACAGAGCAGGTTGAATAGCTGGGTGTAACACATGGAGATTAAAAAATTAAAGGAATCGTCCGTGTCACTCAT
>CALWDW010000053.1 GCA_944376795.1 uncultured Christensenellaceae bacterium | reverse complement strand
TAGGGAGAAGATGGGGAGCGTAAAAAGGGAACGGCTGCAAGAAGCGTGCGGCCGTTCCCTTATTTTTTGTGTTGGAGCGAGTCAAAGGCGAAGCCGCCCCAAGGTTTTCGCCCGCCTGTTGCAAAAGGCGGCGGGGTCGAGGGGCAGCGCCCCCGTCGTCGTCCGCAGAGGACGAAATCCTCCTGCCCCGCAAAGCGCAGGAGGGGCGTCCAGCGTCCTCCAGGATGCAGCCGTTCCCTTGCTTTTCCCAACAGTCCCTTCCCCTAAGGTTTTGGGGGAAAGGGGTTTGGGGGAGGGGGTCCTTTTGCAAAAGGGCCCCCTCCCCCAAGAAGACACAAAAACGAGACGGCTTTGCATATGGATGCCGTTTAATAGTCCCCGTAATACTCCGGATTGTACGCAGGAATCTTGGCGCCGGCTTTTTCCCGCCAGGCGGCCAGGCGGACTGCCATGGCCTCGGTGAGATCGGGGAGCGCCTCGGCCAGGTTCTGGGACTCGGAGGGATCCTCCCGGAGGTTGTACAGCTCCCGGTGGCCGTCTTCGAAGAACTCCAAGAGCTTGTAGTCTCCGCAGCGCATGGCCGAGCCCGGCGTACCGCCCTGGTTGCCGTAGTGGGGATAGTGCCAGAAAACGTCCCCCCGGTCAAAGTCCTGGCCCAGGAGCGCAGGAAGAAAGCTGACGCCGTCCTTGTGCTGCCCGGGACGCAGGGGCAGTCCCGCCCACTCCAGCAGCGTGGGATAGAAGTCCGGGCTGGTGAGGATCTGGGGCGAGATCCGCCCGGCGGGGATCTTTCCCGGGGCCCAGGCGATCAGAGGCTCCCGGACGCCGCCCTCGTACATCCAGCCCTTGCCCTCGGAGAGAGGGGCGTTGCAGGTGGGAGAGCCCTCGGCGGTGGCCAACCCCCCGTTGTCCGAGGTGAAGAGAACCAGGGTGTTTTCGTCCTGGCCGGTCTCCCGGAGGGCTTCCATCACCGCGCCCACGCCGTCGTCCAGGGCGCGGATCATGGCGGCGTACACCGGATCGGACTGGATTACGCGGCGGGTAACATGCTGGTCCTTCTTATGCTGGCAGGGGAAGTGCTCTCCCTCCACCATAGGGTCAATCCGGTCCAGCCCCAGGCGCTGGGCCTTCCGGGTGAAGTAGGCAATGTCTTCCTCCTTGGCCTGACAGGGGGTGTGGACGGTGTAGTGCCATAGGTTCAGGAAGAAGGGCTGCTCCTTTCCCGCGTGCCCCCGGATCAGCGCTACCGCTTCCTGGGTCAGCCGGTCGGTCAAATACTCGCCCGGGGCGCCGTCAGGCAGGGTGGGAATGTGATAGGGCACAAAGTAGCCGTAGGCGGGATGGCCCATGTGGCAGCCCCCCAGGTTGACGTCAAAGCCATGGCGGTCAGGCCAGAAGTCCTCGGCCCCTAGGTGCCACTTGCCCACGTGCCAGGTCTCGTACCCGCCCTCCCGCAGAGCCTGGGCCAAGGAGACCTCCGACAGGGGCAGATGGTCGATATAAGGAGCGTCGATGAGCTTGCCCTGGGTGTGGGCGCCAATCCAGTCGGTTACTCCCACGGTGGCGGGGTACTTGCCGCTCATCAGGCTGGCGCGGGTGGGGGAGCATACCGGGCAGGCTGCGTAGGCGTCGGTGAAGAGGGTGCCCTCCCGGGCCAGGGCGTCAATGTGCGGGGTCTCGTAGAAGCTGCTGCCGTAGCAGGACAGATCCCGCCAGCCCATGTCGTCGATGAGGATGAGGATAATGTTGGGGCGCATGACGATACCTCCTTTATTGAAGCCGGCCGGCCATGACTGTCAAAGCAGCCAGCACGCCCCGCAGGGCGGTGGATGTCTCCATGGAGGGCAGGCTGCGGCCCAGGGCCTGGGCTGGGGTGCTGGGAACGTGGAGAAAGCCTCCCAGCTTGGGCGAGGCGCCCCCCGCCATGGCGTCCAGCAGCGTGTACATGACGGTATTGCACACATAGGTTCCGGCTGTGTTGGAGAGGATCATGGGGGCCCCGGCCTGACGCGCCGCCTCCAGAATATCGTCCAGGGGAAGCTTGGCAAAGTAGGCGTCGGGGCCGCCGGGGACCACCGGACGGTGATGGGGCGCATCCCCCGCATTGTCGGCGCCGCCGTGGGCGATATTGATGGCTACCCGCTCCAAGGATAGGGCGGGGCTGCCGCCGTACTGCCCCAGACAGAGGACGGCGTCGGGGGTATGCCGGTCCAGCAGGGCCCGCAGCTCCCGGGCGGCCTGGGTAAAGACCACGGGCAAGGTTTCTCCTAGCAGCGCGGCGCCGGCGGCCGTCTCAGGCAGAGCGGAAAGCAGGGCGCCGGTGGCGTTGACCGTCTCGCCGCCAAAGGGTTCAAAGGCAGTGACCAGGATTTTCATGGGAACAGCCTCCTTATCAGGCCCGGAGGAGGGGTGTCCGGGCAGTGTAAAAGAAAGCCCCCATTCCCGCAGGCGCGGGGAAATGGAGGCCTAGACGTCTAGAAATCCGCCAATCCGAAGGTACGGGGGAAGGACTGGACGTCACGGATATTGCCCATGCCGGTGAGGTACATGATGGCCCGCTCAAAGCCCAGGCCAAAGCCGGCATGGCGCACGCTGCCGTAGCGGCGCAGATCCAGATACCACTGGTATCCGGCGGGATCCAGCCCCAGCTCGGCCATCCGCTGCTCCAGCAGGGGGAGGCGCTCCTCGCGCTGGCTGCCGCCGATCAGCTCGCCAATGCCGGGGACCAGCAGGTCGGCGGCGGCTACCGTGCGGCCGTCGTCGTTCAGGCGCATATAGCAGGCCGCGATCTCCTTGGGATAGTCGGTGACAAACAGGGGCTTGCCAAAGACCTGCTCGGTGAGATAGCGCTCGTGCTCGGTCTGCAGGTCCATGCCCCAGCGGACGGGATAGTCAAACTTCTGCCCGCTCTTCTCCAGGATCTCCACCGCCTCGGTGTAGGTGATTCGGCCAAAGTCACTGCTGGCCACGTGCTCCAGCCGCTGGATGAGCCCTTTGTCCACGAAGCTGTTGAAGAAGGCCATCTCCTCAGGGGCGTGCTCCAGCACAAAGCCGATCATGAACTTGACCATGTCCTCGGCCAGGGCCATGTCATCCTCCAGGTCGGCGAAGGCGATCTCCGGCTCGATCATCCAGAACTCGGCGGCGTGGCGGGTTGTGGTGCTCTTCTCGGCGCGGAAGGTGGGACCGAAGGTGTACACATCGTGCAGGGCCAGGCAGTGGGTCTCCACATTGAGCTGGCCGGAGACCGTCAGGTTGACCTCCTTGCCGAAGAAGTCCTTGGAGAAGTCGATGCCGCCGTCCTCGGTGCGGGGAACGTCCCGCAGGTCCAGCGTGGTGGCGCGGAACATCTCCCCGGCGCCCTCACAGTCGTTGGTGGTGAGGATGGGGGTGTGGACGTAGACGAAGTTCCGCTCCTGAAAGAACGTATGGATGGCATAGGCCGTGAGGGAACGCACCCGCATCACCGCGGCAAAGGTATTGGTCCGGGGGCGCAGGTGGGCGATGGTACGCAGGTATTCGAAGGAGTGGCGTTTCTTCTGCAGAGGATAGTCGGGGGAGCTGACCCCCTCCACCTCCACGTGAGTAGCCTTCACCTCAAAGGGCTGCTTGGCCTGGGGGGTGACCACCACCGTCCCCTCCACCAGCACGGAGGCGCCTACGTTCAGGGCGGTCACCGTGTCGTATTCGGGCAGGGACTCCCGCTCCAGTACGATCTGCACCGAGCCAAAGCAGCTGCCGTCATTCAGCTCCATGAAGGCAAAATTCTTACTATTGCGGATGGTACGCACCCATCCGGCGATGTGAACCGGCTGCCCTTCCCATGCCGCAAAGTCCATGCGCAGCTGACGCAGCTTCATTGTCTCGATCATGCGAAAACCTCCTCTGTTTCTCGGGCGGGCGGCGTGTTTCCGGCAAAAAGCGCCCCATGGTGGTCTAACAGCCCGCCGTCTATGAATATCCATTATAAACCAAACCTGTTCCCAGGTAAAGGAGGATTTTCATGCGCGGCCTGGCTACTTTACACATTCTGTCCCGGACCCCCGGGCTCTTATTGATCAACCAACTCCTCACGGGGGAAATCGGCCCCCAGGAGCCTCTCTCTTTGCCTCTGGCGCCGGGCGCCAAACTGGCCATGACGCTGCTGCCCCTGACACCGGGGACGCTGCCTGCGACCTGCCTGATGACCCTGGAGGACGGGCGGCCGCGGCTGACCCCTGGAGGTGTTCCGGCGGAGACCGTTCTCTATCCCCGGGGCTTTATCCAGCTGACCCTTTGTCCCCAGCAGATCCAGGATCCGCCCATTCTGTCGCCCTTTCCCGAAATTGTACGGCGGGCGGAGTTTCGCCGGGGGCGCCTGTCCTGCGCGGCCAACCTGATCCGCTATGGCGCGGCCTGGCTGATGGTGGAGGAGAACGGCTTGGTGGCGGCGGAGGTCCTGCTGCCGCAAGTGGTGTCCTGCGAGAGCCTGGAGACCCTGCTAATGCCCGACGGAGAGACGGCCGTGCTGCTGATTGCCGGCCTGGAAGCGGAGCAATGCGCCTGTCTGCTGCGGCATACCCCGGAGGGCTGGCGGCAGGAGCTGCTGCAGGAGGCGGACAGCTGCCGCCGGGAAGGCAGCCGGGTGGTCATGGAGACCCGGCTGGAGGATACCGCCGGCCACTTCCTGCGGCAGGTCTGGGAACCGGAATCCGGGCTGCGGCAGGAGTTCTCCCTCCGGACATCTGAGGTTTCGCCCTGTCAGCAGCCCGAGACGTTGGCCCGGGCATTCCTGGAAGCGGTGCGCCTTTCCCAGTGGGAGGAAGCGGTGGGCTACCTGGCGCCTGCGCTGGCCAACGCTCTCTCGGCCCAGGAAATTGCCGAATTTTTAGGGGAATTTGATGAAATCCGCCCGGCGCCGGCCTGCTATGGCGGTCCGGGGGAACAGGTGCTCTCGGTGAGCCGCATGGCCGAGGACGGCATCCGGGAGTGCTTTCCTGTGGTCTTTACCATGGCCCAAGGGGAAGGGGAACGTGCCTGGGCCATCGCCAACATCGCCTGGTGGGAGGAGGAGTAGCGCATTACTTACCTCGTGTTTTCGCGTTCCCTTGGGGGAGGGGGCCCTTTTGCAAAAGGACCCCCTCCCCCAAGGGTCGGGCTTTCCGCGAAAAGCCCCCGCAGGAATCCGTGAGGATTCCGAGGAGGCGGGGAGCGCGGCGGTCTTGGGAGGACGTTTTCCCGTATCCATCAGAACATCTTCTTCCGGTAAAGGATGGCGATGGAGACCAGCGACACCACCGCCGAGATGCCGGCGACGATCCAGAACCCATAGGGATTCCCGGCCAAGGGCATGGGGACGTTCATGCCCATGAAAGAGGCGATCAAGGTGGGAATGGAGATCACCAAGGTGATGGAGGTGAGGACCTTCATAACGATGTTCAGGTTGTTGGAAATCACCGAGGCGAAGGCGTCCATGGTGCCGGAGAGCACGTCTTTGTAAATGGAGCACATGTCAATGGCCTGCTTGTTCTCGATGATGACGTCCTCCAGCAGGTCGGCGTCCTCGGGGTATTTGCGGATGAATTCCTGACGGAGCAGCTTTTCCAGCACCACCTCGTTGGACTTGAGACTGGTGGAAAAGTAGACAAGGCTCTTCTCAATGGTGAGCATCTGGATGAGTTCCTTGTTCCGCATGGACTTGTGCAGCTCCTGCTCCACCCGGGTGGAGGCGCGGTCCAGCTGGCGCAGATAGGCCAGGAAGCGGGAGGCGTTGCGGTAAAGCAGCTGCAGCACGAAGCGGCTCCTTTTGAAGGTCCAAAAGCCGCGGACGCGGCCGTCGGTGAAGTCCCGGATGATGGACGACTCCTGCAGGCAGACGGTGACAATAGAGTCTTCACTGAGTATGATGCCAAAAGGGATGGTGGCGTAGACGTAGGTCTTTCCCTCTACCTCCACCATGGGGATATCCACCAGAACCAAGGTCTGGCTGTCCTCCATCTCGATACGGGGGCTTTCCTCTTCGTCCAGGGCTGCATTCAGAAAATCCGCCTCCAACTGCAGGGAGGCGGCGACAGAAGCCACCTCTTCCTGGGTGGGGGCGGTCATATGCACCCAGCAGCCCTTTTCAGGGGCCTCCAGGGTGGTGAGGGTGTCGTCAACGGATTTAAAGATCTGAAGCATAATGTTCCTGCCTTTCCGCGCGGCAAAGCAGCCGCGGCAGGCCGGTCAGGGGCGGTGTGCCGCGGCGCGGGCGCGCCTATTGTATGGGGTGAAACCGAATATAGGGTGTCGGCTGCTAGGGTCTGCGTCCACGATGGGCACTCCTTTCCGCCGCATAAGGGAAGCGGCTGTTTTTCCTCCATCATGATACCCTCCGGCCACGCCGCCGTCAAGGCTTTTGCGGAATTTTTGCACGGAAAAAGCCCATATGCGGTGATGCAGAATGGCCTTGCGCATACCCAAAGGGGGGCGTATAATGGAAGGCATGAAGGGGCGAGCCTATGCCGGCTTTGGCATGGGCAGGCCCGGCTTTTCGCAGGCGGGCCCTGCGAAGCGGCGTCATATAAAGATCGTATGATGATGGGGCTGGATTTGGCGCCCGTTTTTTTTCGGGCGGCGCACGGCCGGAGGGAGAAAGGAGCAGAGCTATGAAACTGTTGGTAATCATCCTAAACAATGTGGACGCGCTGGACGACCTAATGGCCCGGTTTGCCCAGGAAGGGATCCGGGGAGCCACCATCCTCTCCAGCACCGGCATGGCCCGGGAGCTGGCCTACCACGATCATGAGGAGGAGATCGGCTTCCTGGGCTCTCTGCGGGCGCTGTTGGATCCCGATCGGGCGGAGAATCGCACCATACTTACCGTGCTGCGGGACGAGCAGGTGGAGCTGGCCATCCGCCTGGTGCAGGAGGAAGTGGGCGACCTGAATCAGCCCGACACCGGAATCCTGTTTACCGTGCCGGTGGACCGGCTCATGGGGGTGGGACGGTAGCCATGGGAACCAACGTGCTTTTCTATTTGGGTATTATTCTGGTCACCGGGCTGCTCTGCGGCCGGCTGGCCAAGTTGGTCAAGCTCCCCAACGTTACCGGTTACCTGGTGGGAGGGCTGATCATCGGCCCCAGCGTGCTGGGCCTGGTGCCCGCCGATACCGTGGAAAGCCTGGGCATCCTCTCGGACATCGCCCTGGGCTTTATTGCCGTATCCATCGGCAGTGAGTTTAAGGCCAGCTACTTCAAGCGCGTGGGATTTACCCCGGTGGTCATTGCCATCCTGGAGGGGGTGCTGGCCATTGTGGCGGTGGTGCTGGGCCTGCTGGCAGCGGGGCAGGAGCTGCCCTTTGCCCTGGTGCTGGGGGCCATTGCCTCGGCCACTGCGCCGGCGGCAACCATCATGGTCATCCGCCAGTACCGGGCCAAGGGCCCGGTGACCGAGACCCTTCTCAGCGTGGTGGCCCTGGACGACGCCGTGGCGCTCATCGGCTTTGGGTTTGCCGTGGCGCTGGCGGGCTCGCTGGTGGATCCCACCGCTTCCCTGGCGGCCAGCATCTTCCAGCCCGTGCTGGAGCTGCTCTATTCGCTGGCTCTTGGCGGGGCTTTGGGTGCGCTGATGACTTTGCCCATGCGGTTTTTCAAGAAGGATTCCAACCGGCTGTGTATTTTGGTGGCTTTTGTCTTCCTGGCCACGGCCATTGCGGCCTGGATCAACGCCTCGGCCCTGCTGACCTGCATGGCCATGGGCGCGGCCCTGATCAACCTGCACCGGGACGGTGGAGAGATGATGCGCATCGGCGACAGCGTCACTTCCCCCATCCTGATGATGTTCTTCGTGCTCTCCGGCGCGGGGCTGAACCTGGGGATCCTTCCTACCATCGGCCTGGTGGGCGTGATTTATGTGGTGCTGCGGGTGGTGGGCAAGATGGCCGGCGCCTGGCTGGGCGCGGTGATTATGAAGGCCCCCGCTGTGGTGCGCCGCTACTTGGGCCCGGCGCTGATTCCCCAGGCCGGCGTGGCCATCGGCCTGTCTCTGGTGGCCCAGAGCGTGGTGCCCGAGCATGCCGCTGCCATCCGGGCGGTGGTGCTCTGCGCCACATTGATCTATGAATTGGTGGGGCCGGCCGTATCGAAGTTTACCCTGATGAAGGCGGGAGAAATCCGCGAGGAGAATGCCGTTTCCCGCAAAAAGAAGGCTAAGGCCGCCTAAGTGCGGCAGAGTCCCAAAGGAGGCTTTGCGTTGAATCAAAAGACAACCCAGGAACTGGGCACCCAAAGCATTGGCCGGCTGCTGGCGCGGCTGTCGGTGCCGGCCATCACCGCCCAGCTGGTCAATGTGCTCTATAACATGGTGGACCGTATGTACATCGGGCGGATGGAGGGCGTAGGCGCCGCTGCCCTCACGGGTGTGGGGGTGACAATGCCTATTATTACCCTGATTGCCGCTTTTGCTTCCCTGGTGGGGATGGGCGGGGCTCCTTTGGCCTCCATCCGCCTGGGAGCTGGAGACAAGGAAGGGGCCGAGAGCATACTGGGAAATGCCTTTACGCTGCTCATCATCCTCAGCTTGGCGCTTACGGCGGCGTTTACCGTCTTTTGCGAACCTCTGCTGATGATGTTCGGCGCCAGCGTCAATACCATCGGCTATGCCAAGGATTACCTGGGCATCTACGTGCTGGGCACGGTGTTTGTCATGATGACCTTGGGGCTGAATGTGTTCATCAACTCCCAGGGCTTTGCCAAAGTGGGAATGGAGACCGTAATCATTGGCGCGGTGCTGAACATCCTGCTGGATCCTCTGTTTATTTTTACCTTCCACATGGGGGTCAAGGGGGCTGCCCTGGCTACCATTCTTTCCCAGGCGGTCTCCTGCGTGTGGGTGCTCTGCTTCCTCTTTGGCAAGCGCACAGTGCTCCGGATCCGGAGGCAGTATATGGCCCTGCGGGCACGGACCTGCGGCCGGATCCTGAGCCTGGGGCTGTCGCCCTTCATCATGCAGTCCACCGAGAGCCTGGTGCAGATCACCCTCAATACCGGACTGTACCGCTATGGCGGGGATATGTATGTGGGAGCCATGACCATCATCAACAGTGTCATGCAGCTGTGCTCGCTGCCCCTCACCGGCCTGGGCCAGGGCGGTCAGCCCATCATCAGCTACAACTACGGCGCCGGGCAGATGGACCGGGTGCGTAAGGCCTTCCGTCTGCTGCTGACCACCGCCCTGAGCATCTCCACCGGCATGCTGCTGCTGGTGGAGCTCTTCCCTTCCCTGTTTGTGCGGATCTTCAATGACGATCCTGCCCTGATGGAGGTAACGGTTTGGGCCATGCGTATCTTCATGGCCGGTTCCTTTGCCATGGGCGCCCAGTTTGCCATCCAGCAGACCTTCCTGGCCGTGGGCCGGGCCAAGATCTCCATCTTCATCGCCATGCTGCGCAAGATCATCCTGCTGATCCCTCTGGCGCTGGTGATGCCCCTGCTGCTGGAGAACAAGGTGCTGGGCGTATTCATTGCCGAGCCCATGGCCGATATCCTCTCGGCCACCACCGCCGTGCTCATCTTTACCTTTATGTCGCGGAAGCTCTTTGGCAGGGGCGAGAAGCCCGCACCTTCGGAAGCCTCCCCGGATTAGCGCCGCGCTGCGGAGAAGGGAGACCCTCATGACAGAGCTTTGCGAACTCTACGACGAAAACCGGCGGCCTTTGGGCCGCCTGCATGACCGGCGGGAACCCCTGGGTCCCGGGGAATATCTGCTGGTAGCGGGGGTTTGGGTGATGAACAGCCGGAAGGAGCTGCTTATCACCCGCCGCGCGGCCCAGAAAAGTTACGCGCCCCTGCTGTGGGAGAGCCCCGGCGGCCATGTCCGGCCGGGGGAGAGCAGCGCGGCCTGCGCCGCCCGGGAGCTGGAGGAGGAAACCGGCATCCATGCCTGCCCCGAGGAGCTGATCCTCATCGGATCCACCCGCAATCCTCACTATTGGGGGGATGACTTCGCCCTGCGCCGGGATGTGCCCCTGGAGGAGATCGTCCTCCAGGAGGGGGAAACCTGCCAGGCCCGCTGGGTGAGTGAGGCCGAGCTGGACCGGATGATCGCCGCGGAGGAGCTGGCGCCTTCCACCATCACCCACCTGGCCCCGATACGGGAAGCCTTTAATCGGATTCTCCACGGGGAATAGCGGGCTTTGCAGGATTTTCTCCCCGGCGGTGGAATCCTACGCTATACGCCAAAAACCCAAGGGGAGGTACCGCCATGCACGCCCGCCTGGAAACCTTGATCCGTGAGAGCCGGTGCGCCTACAAAGGGATGCACGCCCGGCCCGAGGACGCCGCCGAGCCCCGCTGGCTGGAAAAGCCGGTGCTCCGCCGCCGCCTTGTTGACGATATGGAGAGCCTGGAGGCCTTCGCCTTCTCCACCCAGGGCCGGATGACCCTCTCCCGGGACCGCTGTGTGGCCGGGGAGCACGCCCTGTGCACCGAATTTCCCACCAGCCTGGAGCGCAAGAATCCCACCAACCGCGCCTACGACCAGGCCATGGTCTACCGCCGGATTCCCGGGGAGGATTGGCGGGAGTATAACCGGCTCTCCTTGTGGATTTACGTGGATGCGCCGGGGTTTGTGTCCATGCACTTCTGCATCAGCCTTCACAACGAGGGGGAGCGGCTCTATCCCATCCCCGGGCGCTTCGAGGGGACCCATTGCCCCTGCCTGACGCCGGGGCGGTGGCACCATGTGGTCTGGGAGATTCCCTACGCCTACCGGGACCGGGTGGTGGGGGTGAGCTTCGGCCCCCTGATGTTCGGAAGCCCTGCCGACTGCGCCGACACGGTGCGGGTGTACTACGACCAGCTGGAGATCCAGGCGGTGGAGCCCGAGCCCTACCGGGGCTGGGAACTGGGAGACCGGATCGCTTTCTGTCACGCCGGGTACCTTCCCGGCAGCCGCAAGCTTGCCTGGATCCAGGACATCCCCGGGGAGCGCTTTGCCGTGCTCCGGGCCGAGGACGGACGCCCCGCCTTCCAAGGGCCGGTGGAGTGGGTGCAGACCCCTGTGGGCCGCTTTGGACGGATGGACTTTACTGCCCTGGAGGCGCCGGGGGAATACCGCCTGGAGGTGGGAGAGCGGCGCACCAAGCCCTTTGTGGTGGGGCCGGAGGCCTATGCCTCGGCCATGTGGAAGACCGTAAACTTCTATTTCCAGGAGCGCTGCGGCTATGACGTGCCGGGCGTGCACATCCCCTGCCACCTGGACATGCTCTGCCGGCATCCCGACGGGCGGATGGCGCCGGTGGCCGGAGGATGGCACGACGCCGGGGACGTGACCCAGGGCATGGACAATACCAGCGAGGTGATGCAGGCCCTTTGCGAAGCGGCCATGGCCCTGCGGGAGCGGGAGCCCCTGCTGGCCGAGCGCATGCTGGAGGAGGCGCGCTGGGGGCTGGTGTGGATGCTGCGCACCCGGTTCGGGGACGGCTTCCGCCACACCGGCATCGGCATGAGCCTGTGGACCAAGAACATCCTGGGGGACAAGGACGACATCGTGGTGGACGCCGAAAACGACCCCCTGCAGAACTACATGGCCGCCGCCGCCGAGGCCGTGGCCGCCCGGTCCTTCCGGGGTGTGGACGACAACCTGGCCGCGTGGGCGGCGCGCTGTGCGGTGGAGGACTATGCCTTTGCCGACGGCCGCCGCCATCTGAAGCGTCCCCCGTATGTCCGCAAGCCGGTGAGCGAGCTCCGCTTTATGAGCCAGGCCCTGCTCTCCAGCGCCGAGCTGTACGCCCTCACCGGGGAAGAGGCCTACCGGGAGGAGGGGACCGCCTTTGCCCGGGTGGTGATGGCCTGCCAGCAGCGGGAGGATACTGCCTGGGAGACGCCCATGCGGGGCTTCTTTTACGAAAGCCGGGAAAGGGAGCGGATCGCGTACTACGACCATCGCTCCTATGAAATGCTCCCGATCATGGGCCTGGCCCGGATGCTGGAGACCTGCCCGGACCATGCCGACGCGCCCCTGTGGCGGGAGAGCCTGGCCCACTACGCCGCCTATACCCGGGCCTGCGCTGCCTACATGGAGCCCTACGGCATACTCCCCGGGGCCATCTATCAGGTGGACCATGCCAACCTGGACACGGTGCACCGGGAGCGCAGCAAGGAGGCGGGAAGCTTTACCCTGGAGGACTTCAACCGGCAGGTGCAAAACGGCATCCGCCTGGATGAGGGGGTGTATCTGCGCCGCTTCCCGGTGGCTTACCAGTTCCGGGGGTTCTTTGGCACCCTGCTGGGGAAGGCCAAAGCGGTGTCGGCGGCCGCCCGGGCCCTGGGGGATACCGGGCTCATGCGGCTGGCGGCCCGGCAGCCCGAGTGGATCTTTGGCGGCAATCCCTTCGCCATGAGCTGCATGTATGGGGAGGGGTACGACTACCCGCCGCTGTACGTGGCCTTTTCGGATCAGATCGTGGGGGCGCTGCCTGTGGGAATCGAGACCTATGAGGACGAGGACGAACCCTTCTTCCCCATGCAGAACGCCGCCACCTACAAGGAGATCTGGGTCCATCCCGGAGCGCGGCTGCTCTGGCTGTGGGCCGATTTGGCCGCGGCCGGCCTGGAGGAAGACCAGGAATAACCGAAAACCGCCGCGCTTTCGTGTCCTCTTGGGGGAGAGGGCCCTTTTGCAAAAGGGCCCTCTCCCCCAAACCCCCTCTCCCCAAAACCTTGGAGGAAGGGATTGCCGGAAAATGCCAAAGAACGGCTGCATTCTTCTTGCAGCCGTTCCCTTTCTACTCTCCCCATCCTCCCGTTAAAAGTTTTAGAAGGGTGGGGGCCCGGGGGAGGGAAACCTTTTTCAAAAGGTTTCCCTCCCCCGCAAAAAGTCGCCTCCTCGGAATCCTGATGGATTCCTGCGGGGGCTTTTCGCAGGAAACAGGTTTCCTGCGACCTTGATTAGAAAAAGCGGGAGCCTTTCGCGGCCCCCGCGCCCCACAGTGGCTGCGCTGCGCTTCGCCACCCCTCATCGGGCAAAACGCGCCGTACACGCCGCCGCGTTTTGTAAATTACAAAAAATAAGGGAACGACTGCACTCTTCTTGCAGCCGTTCCCCTTATACGCTCTCCATCTTTCTCCTAAAGTTTTAGAAGGGTGGGGGTCCGGGGGAGGGGAACCTTTCTCAAAAGGTTTCCCTCCCCCGCAAAAGCCGCCTCCACAAGCTCCCCGCGTTCCCTCGGGGAACCCCCGGCGAGGGTTTCCCGCCGTCCAGCGTCCCACTAGGGACGCTGGACGCCCCTCCTGCGCTTTAGGGACAGAAGGATTTCGTCCTCTGCGGAGGACGACGGGGGCGCTGCCCCTCGACCCCGCCGCCTTTTGCAAAAGGCGGGCGAAAACCTGGGGGCGGCTTCGCCTTTGATCCGCTCCATTACGAAAAATAGGGGAACGGCTGTATGTTGATTCCAGCCGTTCCCTTTCCGCTCTCCCCATCTTCCCCCCTAAAAGTTTTAGAAGGGAGGGGGCGCGGGGGAGGGAAACCTTTTGCAAAAGGTTCCCCTCCCCCGCAGAAAACCCCCCCAAAAAACAGTTGCTACAGCTTGAGAATTCCCTGCCCCATGAGCCAAAGCACCAGGGCCACGATGGCGGCCAGGGTCAGCAGCACCTTCCAGACCTTTCGGGCCACCTTCAGGGCCAAAATCAGCAGGGTGATGCTGCCCACCAGCCAGATGATGTCGCTGAAGGTCAGGGAAAGGATGCCTTCCTGGGTGATTTGATCCCAGAGGCGGGTTCCTTCGTCCACCACTTCATTCATGGGCTGTGTCCTCCTTGCTTGCTTCCAGTATCCAGTAGCCGCCGGGCTTTCCCAGTATCCGGCAGCTGCCAAAGGCGGCCTGCAGGGCCTTGACCACCGAGGGCGCGCCTTGCTTTTTCTGCACCACGCAGTAGAAGGCGCCGCCCTGGCGCAGATAGGCCGGAGCCTGGGCGAACCAGGGATAATAGACCGCCTTCCCCGCGCGGATGGGGGGATTGGTGACAATGGCGTCAAATGGGCCCTCCACCCCGGAGAAGCCGTCGCTTTCCACCACCTGGGCGTCCAGCCCCAGGGCGGCGGCATTCTCCCGGGCCAGTCCCAGAGCCCGCCGGTTCACATCGGCCAGCACCGCGGTCAGCCCGGGATGCATGGCCATCAGGGTCAGTCCCAGCACGCCGTAGCCGCATCCCAGATCCAGGATCCGCCCCTCCAGGGGAGGCAGCAGGGCCAGCAGGGCGGCGCTGCCCTCGTCCACCGCCTCCCGGCTGAAAACTCCCGCGTCGGTGGCAAATTCCAGCACCCGGTGGGGCAGGGCATAGCGGACCACGCCCCGATGGTGTTCGCTGGCCGGCTCGCTGGTAAAGTAATGATCCATTGGACGTCCCTCCTTGGGCGCCGTGCGCCTTCCTTAGCATAGCATAGGAAGCGGCTCTTTTCAATTGGCCCCGGGCCTGGTAAGATATCCATAGGACAAGTATGACCCGTACAGGAGGATTTTATGGATACCATTGCCGCCATTGCCACACCCCCCGGCCAGGGCGGGGTTGCCGTCATTCGCGTCTCGGGCCCGGAGGCCCTCCGGGTGTTGGAGCGGGCCTTCCGGCCGCCCCGAGGCTGGAAGCGCTTCCCTCCGGCCAGCCACCATATGCTCTTTGGCGCCTTCGTGCAGGGAGAGCGCCCGGTGGATGAGGGCCTGGCGGTCTATATGCGCCGGGGACACAGCTACACCGGCGAGGATACGGTGGAGTTCCATTGTCATGGAGGCGGGGTGACCGCTGCCGCCGTGCTGGAGGCCGCGCTGCTGGCGGGGGCGCGGCCGGCCCAGCCGGGGGAGTTCACCAAGCGGGCCTTTCTCCACGGCCGGCTGGAGCTCTCTCGGGCCGAGGCCGTGATGGACCTGATTTCCGCCCAGACCCAGGCCTCCGCCCAGGTGGCCCTGGGGCAGCTGCGGGGACGGCTGGGCCGCGCCATCGAAGATCTGCGAGAACGGCTTCTGGACACTATCGCCCAGGTGGAGGTAACCGTGGACTTCCCCGAGGAGGATCTGGAGGATACCGTGGCCGAGGCGCTGCTGGAAACCTTAGGGGATATGGCCAAGACCCTGGAGGGGCTGCTCCGGGACGCCCGGGCAGGGGCTCTTTACCGGGAGGGGATCCGCTGTGTGCTCCTGGGACGGCCCAACGCGGGAAAGTCCTCCCTGCTCAACGCCCTATGCGGTCGGGATCGGGCCATTGTGACCCCGGTGGCAGGTACGACCCGGGATACGTTGGAGGTGCCGGTGGACCTGGGCGGGCTGCCTCTGACGCTGGTGGACACCGCCGGCATCCGCCAAACCCAGGACGATGTGGAGCGGCTGGGGGTGGACCGGGCGCTCCAGGCTCTGGAAGAGGCCCAGATGGCGCTGCTGCTCCTGGACGGTACCGAGCCCTGGGGCGAAGAGGAGGCGGCGCTCCTGGACCGGGTGCGCGCCATGCCCCATTTGACCCTGATTACCAAGGCCGACCTGGCCCCGCGGCTTCCCGAAGGCCTGGGGGCAGGGGCTATCCCCATCTCCTCGGTGACCGGGGAAGGGCTGGCGGCGCTGCGGGAGGCCGTGCTGGCGCTCTGGGATGCCCAGGCCGTGGCGCCGGAGGATATGCTGATGAGCAACGCCCGGCATGTCCAGGCAGTGCGTACCGCCCGCGCCGCGCTGGAGGACGCCATGGCAACCCTCCGGGCGGGGATGCCGGTGGATCTGGCTACCCCCAGCATCCGGGAGGCCTGGCGCGCCCTGGGAGAGATCACCGGCGGTACGGTGGACAGCCAGGTGATTGACCGGATTTTTGAGAAATTTTGCCTAGGGAAGTAGGGGGACTTTCTATCATCTGGCACAGAGGCCCCGGAATGGACAAACCGGTCAAAATACTTCCAAGGATTCTCCATGGTGTCCCCCCGCTTGTCCATGGTACAATGGCGGCGAAACCCAAAATAAAAACGCCGCGCCGCGGCAAGGAGGAATACGATGCCGGCATATTATGTTGACAGCATGCGGGGCTGCGATGCCGCAGACGGCCTGTCCCCCCAGACGGCTTGGAAGTCCCTGGAAAGAGTGAATCAGGCGGTCTTCGTCCCGGGAGACCGGCTGCGCCTGGCAGCAGGCTCGGTATGGGAGGGCGCGCACCTGGCGCCCCAGGGGGATGGAGATCCCCAGCGTCCCTGTGTGGTGGAGTCCTATGGCGCCGGGCCCCGTCCGGCCATCCATGCGGCGGGGATCCACCTGGCCGCCGTGGATCTGTACAATGTCCAGGGCTGGGAGGTCCGCGGGCTGGAGGTGACCAACCAGGGGCCCCAGCGGGATCCGGTGCGCTACGGGATTCTGGCCCGGTTGATGGACTACGGCACCGCCCGGCACATCGTGATTGAGGATAACTATGTTCACCACGTGAACGGCTCCATTGTCAAGGCGGACGGCGAAACCAACGGCGGCATCGCCTGGCGGGCCGAGGGCAAGCAGACGCTCTCCCGGTACATTGGCCTGGCCATCCGGAATAACCGCATTGTGACCTGTGACCGGGTAGGAATCTTTGGCACCGGGTTCCATCTGCGGACCCAGTGGTTCCCCTGCCTGGAGGTGGTGATCTATGGCAACTACCTGGAGGACATTGGCGGCGACGGCATCCTCAATATCGGCACCGACGGCTGCATCATTGAGAGGAACCGGCTGCTGGGCGGCCGGGTGCGGGACGACAAGTGCTGCGCCGGCATCTGGCCCTGGGGCTCGGACAATACGGTGATCCGTTACAACGAGGCCGCCTATTACCATGGTATGCGGGACGGCCAAGGATATGACTGTGACTTTAACTGCGCGGGCACCGTGCACGAATACAATTATTCCCACGACAATGACGGCGGCTTCATGCTGGTCTGCACGCCCCGCTGCACCGGAGAGCACGCTTCCCCCAATAATATCGGCTGCGTCAGCTCCCGGATCCACCGCTGCCTGTCGGTCAACGACAAGTGCCGCACCTTTGAGCTCTGCGGGGAGATCATCGGCACCCGCATCGAAGAGAACTGCCTCTACGTGGGAGAGGGTATGGACGTGCCTGCCATTTTGTGCACTGCCGGCTTTGGCGAGGAGAACTATCCCCAGTCGGTGCTGGTCTCCCGGAATATCTTTGCCGCCCGGGGCGTGATGCGCTATGGCCGGGCCGGGGAGCGCTATCCGGACGGCTCCTGCGCCGTGGTGGAGGATCCGGACGATCCCGTGATCCGCTATACCAATAATGCCTACCTGGGCAATCATCCCAATCCCCCCCAGGATGCCGGAAAGCCGGTGGCTTCTCCCTCCCTGGAGGAGATCGAGGCGGTGGTGCTGGACGAGAACGGCCGCGCCAAGCCCGGCCTGGAGACCCTGGACGCCTTCCTGGATCTGATGGGCTGGCCCAAGGCATAGGCTGATTCCAGGTTCGGCCTAGGGCGGGACGCACCCGCCAGCCATGAACCCAATGGGGCGTTGGGAAGGAGCAGCTCCGCCAGCGGCGGCAGAGCGCCTTCTTCCTGGCGCCCTATCTTTTTGCCCAGTGGCGGCGGCGCGTTAGGTTCCAGCCCTTGCCCTATGGCGGCGCATTGGGTATAATAAAGGGGCATGACGGATGAGGAGGAGCATATGGATTATCGCCAAAGGATCCGCAGCGAGGTGGAGGAGATTGCGGCTCTGCCGCTGATGGAGGCCGGTGCACCGCCGCATATTCCGCTGTATATGGAGCAGGTGATTGCCTTCCTGGAGGAGCAGACCCGCGCCATCGGCCGCTATCGCTGCGATAAAGCCCTCACTAAGACCATGATCAACAATTATACAAAGGCGGGAATTTTGCCCCGTCCGGTGAAAAAGAAGTATGGCCGGGAGCATATCTATCGGCTGAATTATATTTACTTGTTTAAGCAGATCCTCTCCATCCAGGATATCGGCGCCTTTTTCTCCATTCCCCAGGAAGAGGGGCAGATCGGCCCCATGTATGAAAGCTTTACCGCCCTCATTGACGACTACCGGGGCTATTATGTCCAGAGCGTCATGCGGCGTCTGGACCGGGTGGAGGCCCATGTGCGCAAGCATGGGATTACCGGATTTTGGCCCACACTGATGCTGTTTATTTCGCTGATGTCCCTGGAGGCCACGGTGGATCAGATGATCTGCCAGCGCCTGCTGGCGGGGATCCGCGAGGGAGATATCGAATCCGGGTCCGACGCCCGGAAGGAGGATACACATGATTAAGATTCATACGCTGCGTACCGAGTACCGGATCTGCCCCCAGGGCATGGATGTGGCGCAGCCTCGGTTTTTCTGGAAACTGGATGCCGGATCCGCCCGGAACGTCACCCAACAGACCTGCCGGGTCTGGGTGGAGACCGCCTCGGGACGGCCTGTCTGGGATACGGGTTATATCCTTTCCTCCCAATTGTCCGCGGTGTATGCCGGCCCCGCGCTGGAGCCGCTGACCGCGTACCGGTGGCGGGTATCCGTGCGGGTGGCCCCCTCCCAGGAGGAGGCTGTCAGCGATTGGGCTGCATTCTCCACCGGAAAGCTGGGCCAGCCTTGGCAGGGAGCATGGATCTCTGCCGAGGAATCCGTTTCTCCCTGGGCCGGAGTGCTGGTGCGCCGGGGATTTACCCTCGGCAGCCCGGTGGCTTCCGCCATCCTTGTGGCCAGCGCTCAGGGCTGGTATGTGCCTTATCTCAACGGCAGCCGGGTGGGGGAGAGCTATTTTGCCCCCGGCTGGACGGTGGACGCCAAGCGGATTCCCTACCAAAGCTATGATGTAACCGCGCTCCTCCGCCCCGGGGAAAACCGGTTGGGCGCCGCCCTGGGCAAAGGCTTCAGCCGCTATGATTTCTTCGAAGGCTGGGGAGAAACCGAGTTCAACGACGGCAAGGTCATGCCCCAGGCCGTGCGCCCCGGCTTCTTGGCCGAGCTGCATATCCGCTACGAGGACGGCCGGGAGGAAGTGATTTCCACCGACCGGCAGTGGGAATGGGCCCCTTCGCCGGTGACCTATGCCCACCTCTATATGGGCGAGCACTATGATGCCCGCCAATATGATCCCGCCTGGTGCATGCCCGGAGACGGCGCCCTGACGTGGAGGCCGGCGATCGCCGGCCCCCAGACCAGCGCCGTGCTGACCGGCGCCCAGTGCGACAGCGCCCGGGTCATGGAGACCCTGGAACCCGCCGCCATCCTGCACACCCCCAAGGGGGAAACCGTGGTGGATATGGGGCAGAATATGGTGGGCTGGGTGCGCCTGCGGGTTTGCGGGCAGGCCGGGGAGGTGGTGCGCCTCCGTTTCTTTGAGGTGTTGGATCAGGAGGGCAATGTTTATACCGAGAACCTACGGAAGGCCCAGACCACCCTCTGCTACACCCTCCGGGGAGAGGGGGAGGAGAGCTACGCCCCGTCCTTTACCTACTTTGGCTTCCGGTACATCCACGTGGAGGCCTGGCCCCAGGGCAGCGCCCCGGCTAAGGAGAACTTTACCGGAGAGGTAGTCTATGCCGCCATGGAGCGCACCGGAGACTTTACCTGCTCCCATCCTCTGGTGAACCGCCTCTTCCTCAACACCCTCTGGGGCCAGAAGGGAAACTTTGTGGACGTCCCCACCGACTGCCCCCAGCGGGATGAGCGTCTGGGCTGGACGGGAGACGCCCAGGTGTTTGCCCGGACCGCCGCCTTCAACATGCAGGTGGATCCCTTTTTTACCAAGTGGCTGGCCGACCTGGCCCTGGATCAGAGCGAAGAAGGGGATGTCCCCTATGTGATTCCCAATGTCCTGGGAGAGACCGTGGGCTCTGCGGCCTGGGGGGACGCGGCGGTGATATGCCCCTGGACCATGTACCTATGCTACGGTGATACCCGGCTGCTGGAGACCCAGTATCCCAGCATGCGGGCTTGGGTTGACCACATCCTCGCTACCGGCGCCGATCCCTACCGCTGGGACGAAGGCTTCCACTTTGGCGACTGGCTGTCTTTAGACGTTCAGAATAATGCCAGCACCGGCAGCACCGACTGCTACCTGGTGGCCCAGGCCATGTTTGCCCACTCGGCCGAGCTGGTTTCCCAGGCGGCAAAGGTGTTGGGACGCACGGAGGATGCCGATCACTACGCCAAGGTGGCCAAGAAGGTGCGCAAGGCTTTCCGCAAAGAGTACCTCACCCCCAACGGCCGGCTGGCCGTCCCCACCCAGACCGCCCACGTGCTGGCCCTGATGTTCGGCCTGGTGAAGCGCAAGCAGCGGCCCCGCCTTCTTCGGGACCTGGTGGCGCTGATCGAGAAGAAGGATTACCACCTGGCCACCGGCTTTGTGGGGACCCCATACCTGTGCCACGTCCTTTCCCAGATGGGCTGCCATGACATCGCCGCCCGCGTCTTCCTGCAGGAGGATTATCCCAGCTGGCTTTACCCTGTGCGTCAGGGCGCTACCACCATCTGGGAACGTTGGGACGGCATCAAGCCCGACGGCGGTTTCCAGGATGCCGGAATGAACTCCTTTAATCACTATGCCTATGGCTCCATCTGCGACTGGTTGGTGCAGGAGGTGGCCGGCCTGGACGTGGATCCCGATGCGCCGGGTTACCGGCACGCTGTACTGCATCCCCGCTGCACGCCGGGATTCACCTGGGCGCGGGCGAGGTACAACGCGGTGGCGGGAGAATATACCTGCGGCTGGTCCACGGAGGGCGGCCTGATGCAGGTGGAGGTTGTGGTGCCTGCCGGCGCCACGGCGACGCTGCTGCTGGACAACTGCCCTTCCGCCCATATGCTCATGGAGAGCGGAAAGCCCGCCATTGCCCGGCAGGAGATGGTGGTTACACCCCTGCACAATGAAATGGCCCAGATCCGGGTGGATTTGGGTTCGGGGACCTATTGCTTTACCTACTAGGGGAGTGGTTGGAGGGCTTCTGTCTTCCGGGGGAGGGAAACCTTTTGCAAAAGGATTCCCTCCCCCGCCAAATCCCTGCCTCCTCGGAATCCTCGTCCCTTGGGGGAGGGGGCCCTTTTGCAAAAGGCCCCCTCCCCCAAGGGGACACGAAAGCACGGCTGTCTTTGCGGGGGAGAGAATTAGCCAAAGCGCAGGCAGTCCTCCTCTTCTCCCGGCACCTGAAAGGAGCGGTTGATCCGGGTCAGTGTATTCCAGTCCACGGCATAGACGGGATTGCGCGTTTCGGCGGCCAGGCGTTTCCGGGCCAGGAGATAAGCCTGGGGCGCATCCTCTCGGCATGGGAGGTACAACAAATCGGCCTCTACCCCGTGATCACGGAAAAAGGCCAGAAAGCCGCTGCGTATTCCGGGAGTGGGCAGGAACATATCCATCACCACATTGGCCCCTGCCCTAGCTATTTCCAGAGCGTGGTGACACAAATTGCTTTTATCCTGGGCTGCCGCCACTCCCGCGGCATTTCCCAGCAAATCGTCATACTGATTCTGCTCCAATTCATCACAGGTCAATGCAATCCATTTTCCGCTGGACGCCAGGCGCTTGGCCAGCGCATCGCTGCCGCAGCCAATCTTCCCACAGAGCAAAAGTACCTTTGCCATCATTGCCTCCTATTCTTCGGTCAAGGGCGCAAAGACCGCCCCTGTAAGCCGCTGCAGCGCGGGGACTTGGAGGGATACTTGCACGCCCACCTTACCAGCACTGACGTAGAGCTCGTCCAGCGTCTCGGCCGTCGTATCCAAGAAGGTGGGGAAGGGTTTCTTCATTCCGATGGGGGAGCAGCCGCCGTGAATATATCCAGTAAGAGGAAGCAGCTCTTTCTGGGGGAGCATGTGCATATTTTTTTCTTTTGCGGCCGCGGCGGCACGCTTCAGATCCAGGGTGGCCGCCACGGGGATGACGAAGACGTAGTGACCGCCGCTGTGTCCTACCGCCACTAAGGTCTTGAAAACCCGGGCCGGGTCGGCCCCCACCTTCTGGGCTACGGAGACCCCGTCAATGGCGCCATCTCCGGTGTCATAGGTGTGGATGGCATGGGCGACTCCCTGTGCCTGGAGCAAGCGGGTTACGTTGGTTTTGACGGCCTTGGGCATAAACAGATGCTTCCTTTCGCGCCTATAGCAGGCGATTGAGATCTTGGGCGACTTTCATGGCCTCTCCCCGGGCGATGGCATAGCGGTGGGGTCCGCCCTCCTCGGGGCTGAAACGGGTGCTGCCATCCGGGTCTACGGTTACCCGGCCAGGTGCGGAGAGGCTCCACCAGGGCTGATTCCCTCGCACGGCGATGTGCACGGCTATGGGATCCCAACTGGACCGCTGATGGAATGTCCCCCCATGGAACAGCGCATAGGCGCGGGGGGCGGGATGATCCTTCCGCCGGGCCAGGGGCGCGCCGGTCTGCACCGGCTCCCCTACCTCGAAGGGGACCCAAACGATGGGCGTCGGCCAGGCGTCGGCCACCCGTACGGCGGCAGGGATATCGCTGGCAACATTCCACTCCGGTGCGCCGCCCGGGGTGAAGCAGCCGGCCATGGCCACAAGCCGGCGTACCTTTCGGGCGATCAGGTCCGTGAGGCTGGCATCCTCCAGGTAGTAGGCCAGGTTGGTCATAGGACCGATGGCGCAGAGGGTGACCGAGGCATCGGGCTGTTCCTCCAGGGCCTGGGACGTGACTTGGGCGGCATCGGGCTGCGGGACCCCTACAGGGTAGCGGGTGGGAAATTCGGCTGCCAGCTGGGCGGCATACCGGTCGACGGTGCCGTCATCCTGCATACCAGGACGGGGATACGATCCCAGGGGAACCTCCCGTCCGCAGGCTATGTTGACTGCCGAGAGCGCTCCCAGTCCGGATGCCCGGGAGGTGCAGTGGGTGGCGGCCAGGAATTCCGCCTCACCCTTCCCGCAGAGGCTGTGCAGGAGCATCAGCGCCCCCACATCGTCACAATCGGCCCCAATGTCCGTATCCAGTATGATTTTCGTCATGCCCGCCGGATCCTCCCGCAGCTTTTTATCTATTTCTATCATATCACGACTGCCCCCAAAAGAAAAGACGCAAAGAATGTGTAAGATTGTCGTTTCCGGGGGGATCACGGCGAAGACGGATGCCTGAGTACCGTTTTTTTTGTTTTTTCGGCTTTTTTCCGTTCCTGATGGTGGAATCTGACTGGCTTTCTCCCTGGAAGCTCGCCCCAAAAACCAAAAAGCGCATAGGGAGGAAGCTCGCATCTCTCCTCCCCATGCACCTATGTTTTGACCTTTGGCTGTGGTTACCGGTACATGGCCCCCAGCTCCAGGAAGGCCTCCCGGGAGCGGAGGATGGTTTCGTAGCTGACGCAGTAGGCGGCCCGGAAGTACCCCGGCCCTCCGAAGCCCGTGCCCGGCACCAGGAGGATCCGCTTCTCCGCGGCAGCCTGGCAGAAGGCTACATCGTCCGGGATGGGCGACTTGCCAAAGATGTAGAAGGCTCCCTCCGGCTTGACGTACTGGAACCCTGCCTCGGTGAGTACGGCCTCCAGGGCATCCCGGCGGCGTCGGTACTCGTCTACGTCCACTTTGGCGTCCAGGTTTTCGGCAATGGCCTTCTGCAGCAGCCCCGGCGCGTTGACATAGCCTAGCACGCGGGTGGTGTAGGCCAGAGCAGAGCAGAGCAGCCCGGCTTCCTGGGTCTTGGGATTGACCACAATGTATCCAATGCGCTCTCCGGGCAGGGCGAGGGATTTGCTGAAGGAGTTGATGACCATGCAGTTGTCAAAGATGGAGAGCATGGGCTCGGCCACAGCGCCATCGTATACCAGCTTGGCATAAGGCTCGTCGCTGATGACCATGATGGGGGATTCCAGTCCCAGCTCCTTCTCCCGCCGGGTCAGCGTCCGCGCGACCTCTTCCAGGATCTCCCGGGTATAGACTGCGCCGGTCGGATTGTTGGGGTTGTTGATGATCATGGCTCGGGTGCGGGGGGTGATGGCCCGGGCAATGGCCTCGGGATCGGGCTGGAAGGTCCCGGGCTGGGTCGAAACCTGGACGGGTACGCCGCCGTGGTTCCCAATGTAGGAGAGATATTCTACAAAGAAGGGAGCCAGCACCATCACCTCATCCCCCGGATCCAGCAGGGCCTTCAGGGCGGCGTTTAGGCCGCCGGCCGCGCCTACGGACATCACGACATGGGCTGCCGTCAGTCCCTCTATGCCGGCGCGCTTTCCCTCGTAGTCGGCCAGCTTGGCCCGCACGTCCAGGAACCCGGCGTTGGCCATGTACTTGTGGACATTGGGCTCCACCGCCAGACGCTGCAGGGAGTCCAGCACCGACTGAGGGGGCTCGCCGTCGGGATTCCCCAGGGAGAAGTCGTATACGTTCTCGTCGCCGTAGATGGCCCGGAGACGGTCACCCTCTTCAAACATTTTGCGGATCCAGGAGCCGTTGGCCAGGCTCTTGGCTATATTTTTGGAAACCATGGCGGTTCCTCCTTTCCTCTGCGGAATTCGCATGGCTATAGTCTACCACGCCGAAGCCCCTGGGTCAACGCCCTGGCCATGTTTCACGTGAAACGCGGTGAGGGAGGCCCTGCAATGTTTCACGTGAAACGTTTGACGGCAAGGTTTCACGTGAAACAACTTCCCTTTTGGCGCGGCTTGCCGTATAATAGAGAGCATGAAGCGAGAGGAGGACTGTGCCGTGGCTAAGATCTGCGCCGTAGCCAACCAGAAGGGTGGCGTTGGCAAGACCACCACCGCCGTAAACCTGGCGGCCTGCGTAGCCCAGGCCGGGCGGAGGGTGTTGCTGGTGGATCTGGATCCCCAGGGGAACGCCACCAGCGGACTGGGGATCCCCAAGGGGGAGGGGGAGGACATCTATGACGTCCTCATGAACGGTGTGCCCCTTTCCCAGGTCCTCCGGGAGACGCCGGTCGCCGGGCTGACGCTAGTCCCCTCCAGTATGGACCTGGCGGGGGCGGAGATCGAACTGGTGGGGCAGCCCCAGCGGGAGAAGCGGCTCCGCGGCGTACTGGAGAACGGCGGCGGAGACTTTGACTATGTGTTCATTGACTGCCCGCCCTCGCTGGGGCTGATTACCCTCAATGCCTTCGCTGCGGCCCAAGGGCTCTTGGTGCCCATCCAGTGTGAGTACTATGCCCTGGAAGGCCTAACCCAGTTGATGAATACCGTGCAGCTGGTGCGGCAGTCTATCAATCCGGGACTGGGGATTGAAGGCGTGGTGCTAACCATGTTTGACGGGAGGACCAATCTCTCCAACCAGGTGGCGGCCGAGGTGAAGCGCTACTTTAGGGAAAAGGTTTACCCGGTGATGGTGCCGCGGAACGTGCGCCTCAGCGAAGCCCCCAGCTTTGGATTACCCATCAGTACCTATGATGCGGGAAGCAGCGGAGCCCAGGCCTATCAGGCTCTGGCCCGAGAGTTTTTGCGGAAAAACGAAGGAGGTGCGGCGTAATGGCGGCCAAGAAGAAACCCGGCGGACTGGGGAGAGGGCTGGATTCCCTCTTTGCCGGCGCCCTGGAGGAGACCGGTACGGCTCCGGCGGAGGAGGGAGGCCTGCCTACCCGGCAGGTTCCCCTGCTCAGCATCGACCCCAACCCCCGCCAGCCCCGGAAGCACTTTGAGCCCGAGCGCCTGGAGGAACTGGCCCGCTCCATCCAGATTCACGGGGTGCTGCAGCCTTTGGTGCTGACGCCCCGGGGGGACCGGTATATGTTGGTGGCCGGAGAGCGGCGGTGGCGCGCGGCCCGGCAGGTGGGGCTGGAGTCGGTGCCCGCCGTGGTGCTGGAACTGGACGACCGGCAGGCCGCCGAGATTTCCCTGGTGGAAAACCTTCAGCGCAGCGACCTGAACCCCATGGAAGAGGCCGAGGGAATCGCCCAGCTCATGGAGCAGTTTGAGATGACCCAAGAGCAGGCGGCCCAGCGGCTGGGACGAAGCCGTCCTGCCCTGGCCAACAGCCTGCGGCTGCTGGCTCTGGGAGAGGCGCTCCAGCAGCTGGTGCGGGAGGAAAAGCTCAGCGCGGGGCATGCCCGGGCGCTGCTGGGATTGAAGGAGGAACGCCAGCGGCTGCAGCTGGCCCAGCAGGCCATCGAGGGCGGCTGGTCGGTGCGTCAGCTGGAGGAGGCGGTGCGCCAGGCCAAGGAGCCGGAGGCCCCCGCCGCCAAGGGCCGTAAGCCCCGGACGCAGATTCCCGAGCTGCATGACTGGACCGATCGGCTGCAGGAGACCTTTGGCACTAAGGTCACGGTGCAAGGGGACCTGGACAAGGGGGTCCTGATGCTGCACTACTACCAGCGGGAAGATTTGGAGCGGATCCATGCGCTGCTCTCCCGGCTTTAGCACGGAAGGAGAGGCCATGGACGCTGTAACACGTGCCGTCCAGCGGATCGGCGCGCTGACGCCCTT
The DNA here is from genome assembly GCA_944376795.1 of uncultured Christensenellaceae bacterium. Taxonomy (GTDB): domain Bacteria; phylum Bacillota; class Clostridia; order Christensenellales; family UMGS416; genus CALWDW01. The sequence goes on along the minus strand of CALWDW010000053.1, from coordinate 5,910 downwards.
GAAGACCGACTGCGGCCGGCTCTGCGGCGCGGCATGCTGCGGCGGCGGGGCGGAGGAGGGGATGCTGCTCTTCCCGGGGGAAGAGGCCTTTTACCAGGGGCGGGAGGGCTTCGCACTGCGGGAAGTGACCCTGGAGGACGGGCTGCCGGCGGTGCTGCTGGTCTGCAGCGGCTCCTGCCGGCGGGAGGAACGCCCTCTAGGCTGCCGGATGTTCCCACTCATGCCCCGGCTGGCCCGGGACGGAACCATCCTGGGGGTGCGCATGGATGCCCGGGGACGGCCCCTCTGCCCGCTGACCCACGGCCCCAAGGCCGCCCTGGATCCCGCCTTCCTGGCGGCGGTGGAGGAGGCCTGCCGCATCTTGGCGGAGGACCCCCGGCAAGGGGCCTTCCTGCGGCGGCTGGCGGCCCAGGAGCGGGCCGTCCGCCGGCTCTTTGGGTGAGCGGATTTCCGACAAAATCTCCCCCTTGACAAAGGGACACTATAGTGGTTTAATAGGGTAAATCACTGAATTACCGGAGGTTGACACATGAACGGGACGTACCACAATCCCCTAGGCATCCAGGACCATATGCCCCTGGAAACCCAGCACAAGAGCGAGATCCAGGACCGGATGCGGCGGCTGTTCGCCCGCAGGGGCTACCGGCTGATTGAGCCGGCCATCGTGGAGTATCTGGAGGTCTTTACCAATCCCGTCAGCGCCATCCCGCCGGAGAATATGTTTACCTTCACCGACGGGGACGGGCGGATTTTGGTGCTGCGCCCGGAGATGACCACGCCGGTGGCGCGGATTGCGGCCACCCGCCTCCGGGAGGAAGAGGTGCTGCGCCTGGGTTACATGGGCCCGGTCTTTCACTACCAGGGCGCGGAGGATACCGCCTCCCTGAAGGAGTTCGACCAGATGGGCATGGAGCTGATGGGCCTGTCCGGGGCCGGGGCCGATGCGGAGATCATCGCCCTGGCGGTGGAGGCCCTGCGGGAGAGCGGCCTCACCGACTTCTTCATCGACCTGGGACAGGTGGAGTTTTTCAAGGGCTTGGCCCAGGAGGCCGGGCTCAGCGAGGCGGAGGTCGAGGAGCTCCGCCGCCTGGTGGAGAAGAAGGACATGCTGGCCATGGAGATGCTGCTGATCAGCCGGGGCGTATCCCAGGAGCTGCGAGGCCGCATCCTGGCCCTGCCGCTGCTCTACGGCGGGGAGGAGGTCATCCATCGGGCCCGGAGCTACAGCGCCCATCCCCGGTGCCAGGCGGCGCTGGATAACCTGGCCGCCATCATGGAGGCCCTGCGGCAGGCCGGGGTGGCCAACGCGGTGCGCATCGACCTGGGCCTGGTGCAGAGTCTGGGCTACTACACCGGGGCCATCTTCCGGGGGATCTGCCGGGAACTGGGCACCCCCCTGCTCACCGGCGGACGGTACGATAAGCTGGTGGCCCAGTTTGGCCGGGATATGCCGGCCACCGGCTTTGCCCTGTCCACCAAGCCCCTGATGATCGCCCTGGAGCGCCAGGGTGTTTTCACGGCGGCCGCGGTGCCTGCTGCGCCGGCTCCCCTGAAAATCGCCCTGGCCAAGGGCCGCCTGGCCGAGAAGATGATCGACCTGCTGGAGGCCTGCGGTATCGACTGCAGCCAGGTGCGCAATCCCGACCGCAAGCTGGTGCTCCGGGATGCCACCGGGGCCTATGAGTTTATTCTGGTGAAGCCCAGCGACGTGCCCACCTATGTGGACCGGGGGGCGGCGGATATCGGCGTAGCGGGAAAGGACACCCTGCTGGAGCAGAACCGGCCCCTCTACGAGATGCTGGACCTGGGCTACGGTAAGTGCCGGCTGTGCGTAGCGGGCTTCCCCCAGGGGGTGAAAAAGTCGGTCACCGGCTACAATCTCCGGGTGGCGACCAAATACCCCCAGATCGCCCGGAGCTACTACGCCGCCAAGGGCGAGGCCATCGACATCATCCATCTCAACGGCTCGGTGGAGCTGGGGCCCTTGGTGGGGCTCTCCGACGTGATCCTGGACATTGTGGAGAGCGGAGGCACCCTTCGGGCCAACGGGCTGGCGGTGCTGGAGGAGATCTGCCCGGTCTCGGCCCGGCTGGTGGTCAACCGGGTGAGCCTGAAGACCCGATCGGCGGATATTCTGCCCCTGATTGAGAAGATCAAGGCGCAGCTCTCGGAGAACCATGGGTAAAAAGCGCGGAAGGCCGGGGATTCCGGCCGGCCGCCTAGGATATAGACAGGAGGATTTGACAATGGTGCCAGTCATCGACCGGGTAACCGGGGAGGGAGAGGCATACTTTGCGAAGCTGCTGGGGCGTTCCCAGCTGGAGGCCCCCGGCGTCCGGGAGGCCGTGGAGGAAATCATCGGCCAGGTGCGCCAGCGGGGGGACGACGCGCTGCTGGAGTATACCCAGCGGTTTGACGGGGCGGCGCTTACCCCCGAGACCCTGCGGGTCAGCGAAGAGGAGATTGACGCGGCCTGGCGGGCCATGTCTCCCCGTTGGCTGGAGAGCCTGCGCCGGGCCATGGAGAGCATCCGCCGCTTCCACCAGCGGCAGGTGCGCCAGACCTTTATGGACGTGGGCGAAGGCGTGATGGTGGGCAGTCGTGTGATCCCGCTGGCCCGGGTGGGGGTCTATGCCCCTGGCGGACGGGCGGTGTATCCCTCCTCGGTGCTGATGGATGTGATTCCTGCCCAGGTGGCGGGGGTAAAGGAGATCCTTCTCTGCACTCCGCCGGGACGGGACGGGCGGGTGCCGGCCGTGACCCTGGCCGCTGCCCGGGAGCTGGGAATCACCCAGGTTTACCGGGTGGGCGGCGCCCAAGCCGTGGCTGCCATGGCCCTGGGAACCGCCTCCATCCCCCGGGTGGATAAGATTGTGGGCCCGGGAAATATTTACGTGGCCCTGGCCAAGCGCGCCCTCTTTGGCTACGTGGGCATCGACATGGTGGCCGGCCCCAGCGAGGTGCTGGTGGTGGCCGACGATGCGGCCCGGCCCGACTATGTGGCCGCCGACCTGCTCAGCCAGGCCGAGCACGATCCCTTGGCGGCGGCAGTGCTGGTGACCCCCAGCACGGCGCTGCTGCAGGCCGTGGCGGAGGAGCTGGAGCGGCAGCTGGACACCCTGCCCAAGGCTGAGATCGCCCGGGCGTCCCTGTCCAGCTACGGCGCGCTGATCCACGTATCCGATATGGAGGAGGCCCTGGAGATCGCCAATGAGATTGCCCCCGAGCACCTGGAGCTGGCGGTGGCGGAGCCCCTGGCCTGGCTGGGTAAGGTACGCAACGCCGGTGCGGTGTTCCTGGGGCACTACGCCCCCGAGCCCTTGGGGGATTACTTTGCCGGGCCCAACCACGTACTGCCCACCTCGGGGACCGCACGCTTTTCCTCTCCCCTGTCGGTGGAGGACTTTGTCAAGCACAGTTCGGTGATCTACTACACCCGGGAGGCCTTGGAAAAGGTCTACGAGGACGTGGGGATCCTGGCCGACAGCGAGGATCTGGGCGCCCACGCCCGGTCGATCCGCATTCGCTTCGAGGAGGCATAGCATGGCCCGTACCGCAAAAATCACCCGGAAAACCGGGGAAACCGATATTACCCTCTCCCTGGCGCTGGATGGCGCGGGGCGCTTTGCGGGCGGCAGCGGCGTAGGCTTCCTGGACCACCTGCTCTCCGCCCTGGCCCGCCACGGAATGATGGACATCTCCCTCTCCTGCAAGGGAGACCTGGAGACCGGCAGCCATCACACCATTGAGGACGTGGGCATTGTGCTGGGGATGGCCCTGCGCCAGGCCCTGGGAGACTGCCGGGGCATCGTGCGGTTTGGATCGGCCACCTTGCCCATGGACGAAGCCCTGTGCACCGTAAGTCTGGACGTCAGCGGGCGGCCCTACTTCCTGTGGCGCTGCGACCTGGGCCGGGGACAGTCCATCGGCAATTTTGAGGCGGACATGGGGGGCGAGTTCTTCCGGGCGGTGGCCATGCAGGCCGGGCTCACCCTGCACATGAACTGCATTTATGGGGAGAACGCCCACCACATTCTGGAGTGCATGATGAAGGCCTTTGCCCGGGCCCTGGATGCCGCCGTGCGGCTGGATCCCCGGGTCACCGGGGTCCCCTCTACCAAGGGGGTGCTGTGATGGCCGGCTTTACCCTTTACCCTGCCATCGACCTGAAGGACGGCGTCTGCGTGCGGCTGCTCCAGGGGCGCATGGAGGACGCCACGGTCTACGCCAGCGACCCGGGAGCTATGGCCAAGGCCTTCCAGGAGGGGGGCGCTTCCTATCTCCATGTGGTGGATCTCAACGGCGCCTTTGCCGGCCGTTCGGTGAATGAGCCGGCCATCCGGGCCATTCGGGAGGCCCTCGCCATCCCCATGGAGCTGGGAGGCGGGGTACGCACCCTGGAGCAGGCGGCCTATCTCCTGGAAGAGGTGGGGGTAGACCGGGTGATCCTGGGAACCGCCGCCCTGGAGGAGCCCGCTCTGGTGGGCCGGGCGGTGGCGCGCTTCGGCGCGGATCGGGTAGCTGTAGGTATCGATGCCAAGGACGGCCGTGTGGCGGTACGGGGCTGGGCCCAGGTATCGGAGGTCACCGCCCGGGAGCTGGCGCTGCGGCTCCGGGAAGAGGGCGCCCGCACGCTGATTTACACCGACATCAGCCGGGACGGCATGCTCTCCGGCCCCAACCTGGAGGCCAGCCGCCGCCTGCTGGAGGACACGGGGATGGCGCTCATTGTTTCCGGAGGCGTCTCCCGGTTGGAAGATATTCAAGGGGCACGGGCCATCGGCGCGGCCGGGGTGATTGTGGGCAAGGCCCTTTACAGCGGGGCGTTTACCCTGACGGAGGCGTTGGAAGCGGCCCAAGAGGGGCCGGCGGAGGCCCAATAAGCGGTATTGTGCGGAGGGAAGGATAGCATGTTTTCCATAGACGATCTGAAGTTTAACGAAGCGGGGTTGATTCCCGCCATTGCCCAGGACGCCGAGAACGGCCAGGTGCTGATGATGGCCTGGATGAACCGGGAGTCCCTGGAGCAGACCCTGGCCTGCGGGGAGTGCGTCTACTACAGCCGGAGCCGGCAGGCCCTCTGGCACAAGGGAGAGACCTCGGGCCACACCCAGAAGGTAGTATCCATGGCCGCCGACTGCGATGGGGATACGCTGCTGATCCGGGTGCGCCAGAAGGGCGCCGCCTGCCACACCGGGGAACGTTCCTGCTTCTTCCGGCCCATGATGGAGGACGCGGAGGCCGTATGCGGCGACAAGACCATGAGCGAGGAATTCGCGGTGATCGACGACCGGTACCGCAACCCGGTGGAGGGCTCCTACACCAATTATCTCTTCGACAAGGGCATCGACAAGATCTGCAAGAAGGTGGGGGAAGAGGCGGCGGAAGTGATCATTGCCGCCAAGAACCGCAGCTATGACGAGGTGCGCTACGAGGCAGCCGACCTGCTCTATCACCTGATGGTGCTGCTCCGGGAGCAGGGGATGACCTTGGAGGATATTTACGCGGAAATGGTTTCCCGGCGGCATTAAGGCCCGGCGGGGAAAGACTTTGCGGCGGCCTGGTTCTGCTTGGGCGGCGCGGCGCATAGGCTTACTGTGGGTACGCCGTGCCGCCCGAGGGAAATGTGGCAAATCCAAATTTAGTGCTTGACAAAGGCGGGCCAAATCCAGTATAATGAACTTCGCCGACGTGGTTTGTTCGGGAGCATAGCTCAGCTGGGAGAGCATCTGCTTTACACGCAGAGGGTCACAGGTTCGAGCCCTGTTGTTCCCACCATGATATGGCCTGGTAGTTCAGCTGGTTAGAACGCTAGCCTGTCACGCTAGAGGTCGAGGGTTCGAGCCCCTTCCAGGTCGCCATTTGCCTCGGTAGCTCAGTCGGTAGAGCAAGGGACTGAAAATCCCTGTG
>CALWDW010000052.1 GCA_944376795.1 uncultured Christensenellaceae bacterium | reverse complement strand
ACAGACCCTGTCTGGCGGCTTGAGTCAGTGCGCCTTTGCGGACAATAATTCAGAGGTTATTCACAGTTTTTATTTGGCACCCACTGTATAATGCGGTTTTTGGCATTTATGCGGTGTTGCCTTAAGTCGTTTCATTGCTTCCGGTTACAAAGTCTTGAAGGTGGCAATACAAGAAGGTCTTGATGACAGCACCTCACAATATTCGTTTTGATGCAGAAGTGCACGGCATGATTTGTGTCCATAACTGGAAAGAAGTTGAGGAAGTTATCAACAGCCTTTGTGCGGCGCATCGATTTTGTGGAGATAAAGGATAACTGAGGTATGAAAAACCAATACTTTGGGGATGTTGGCGATTATGGGAAATATGGATTGCTACGCTTCATTGCAAAGCGCGGTGTGACAATTGCGGTCAATTGGTATCTAACGCCTGACGATCAATCAAATGACGGAAACATACGAGGTTATCTTGCAAATGACAGGAATCGTGTATTTGATCCGGAGCTATTCGATGTACTGCAGGAGATGAACGTTCATAAGGAAAAAAATGTTAGTCGCTTTGCACAACGAGAAATGATCCCCGGTGCGGTTTACTTCGATGATATCGTTCAGCCGGTGTTTGCTGATTCAACGTTGTCAGTGACTGAGAAGCGATTGGCACGGGAACGTTGGCATCAGCTGGCACTTGCAGGATGCTTTGGGAAAGAGCTCGTATTCATGGACCCAGACAATGGATTGAGAGCAGGAAGTCCAACGGCAAGAAAAGATGCTCCGAAGTTCGTCTATGCATCGGAGGTATACAGTTACTATAACCGTGGACAGGACGTGGTTTACTACTGCCACAAGGGACGAAGAACAGAAGCTCAATGGGAAAAAGCAAAGCGCACTATGGTGGAGTTTTGCCCTGATGCGGCAATGCTGGGCATTACATATCATCGAGGGACACAACGCAGTTACATTTTTATCATTCATCCAGAGAAGAAAGAGTTCTATTATGATCTGCTGAAAGACTTTCTGGAAACTGCGTGGAAAGACTGCTTTACAGAAGAGAGCATGGAAAAATGAGGAGAAAGCACACGGCGACGTTTCTCCGCACAATACCTTTTAATTATCCCTGCAATAGCCGTTATTGAGGGGTAAGTTCCAAAGGTCAAAGAACCGGCTATCAACAATCGAATAAACAGAAAAAGGGCTTCCGAAGTTCGGCTGTAAAACACAGCGGGACCTCGAAACTGGAGTGCTATCATAAAGGTTGAGTCCAAAACTAAAAGGAAAGATGATAAAGTGGGAGGAACAAGGAGGACTCGGCAGGGGGAAACGGTACACAGAAGAAGAGCGTCAAGAGGCGCTGAAGCTGGCGGAAGAGATCGGCGCAGCAGGACGTGGAGATCCTGCAGGAGGCACCAGGTTTTTTCGCCAAGCGCTGGAAACCGTAATCCCTGGCTGCAAGCACCGGTTCATCCGGGCCCACCTAGGCCGCTGGCCGGTGTCAGCCATGTGCCGGGTGCTTCATGTTAGCGAACAGGGGTACTACCATTCCGCATCTGAGCTTTATCCGGAAGGCTACGATTTTTAGGTGGTTTTTGACTCTGTAGAGAATCGCAAGGCCCGTCATCAGATGGCGAAGCGGCATATTCCTGGCCTTAGCATACAGGAAGAACCGGAGGTTTCTCGGAGAACGGGGAGGAAAGGCAGACTTCCCGGCGAATCATAAACTCCATGTTCTGCGGAAGCGGGAAGCATCCGGCGCTGTTGCATATGTATGGTTGATAGAATACTGTAGGTATGGGGGCTGTTGCAATATGTTTACCTTTGATCACCTAACCGAGAAATACTTTCCCGACGTCTGCCGCTTGGTTGTCGAGAACCAGCGGGAAGCAAAAGAAGAACTGCAGGATTTGCCCCAGGCGGATCCTGAGGGTGTGCTGGCGCCTATTGTGGCCAATGGACGCGGGGTTGTGGGGCTGCAGGGCCGGGACGTGGTAGGATTCTTGGGGTGCGTGGAGCCGTGGGGACCGCAATTCGGCGCCCTGCTTGGCGCCTATATTCCCCTGCACGGCCATGCCGCCGTTTGTGAGAATCGCGGCCGCATCTATGCCGAACTCTACCAGGCTGCGGCGGAGAAATGGCTGGAGGAAGGCGTTGTAAGCCATGCCATTTCTCTCTATGCGCACGATTACGAAGCGGTGGAGAGCTTTTTTTGGAGCGGCTTTGGCCTGCGCTGCGTGGACGCACTGCGGCCGATGAAGCCTCTTTTGCCGGAGCGCCCGCACGACTGCAGCTTGATGCAGCTGGATTACAAGGAAAGCCAGCGCGTGCTGCCCTTGGCCCATCTGCTGACCCAGCAGCTTCGCGCAAGCCCCTCTTTCCTGCCAAATGCCCTGGATACGCCGCAGGATTTCCGAGTGTGGGCGGCATCCCATGGAGCACGGTACTTTGTAACCATGGAAGGGGAGCAAATTGTAGGGTATTTGGAATGCGTTATGGGCGGAGAAAACTATCTCTGTGACGATCCCAGCATGGTAAGCATTTCCAGCGCCTATCTTTTGCCGGATTATCAGGGCAGCGGACGCTTTGCTATTCTGCTGGATTATGCGATTGCCTGCCTCCGGCAGGAGGGGTATTCGCTGCTGGGGGTGGATTACGAGTGCTTCAATCCGCAGGCGCGGGGATTCTGGGGGCGGTACTTTACGCCCTACACCTATAGCATGACGCGAAGGCTTGACGAAAGAATTCTGGCCATGCGGTGAGAGGGTTCGCACTGCTCGAAAAAAGGAGCGTCCTGGGAATCGACATTCCGGGGCGCTCCACATTGTTTTTCAGAAAATGTTAGTATTTGCGGCGCTATTCCTCGCTGGTGGGTGTGGGTTCGCTGGAAAGAGTGACTTCTACGGTGCAGTTCAGGGCCTTCTGCCCCACGACGCCAATGGTGCTTTCCCCGGTGGGCATGGATATGATGACCTGCCCCTGGGCCGAGCTCCCCTCTGAACAATTCTCCAGCATGGCCAACCGGCGTTCGTTGTTCCGCGGGGTAACGTAGAGAATGTATAAATTTCCCCCGTCGGCCGAGATGGTGTAGTCCATCGTCACCGTGGTAGGCTCGTCCAGTTGCTGTGAGGAAATGACGTAGCCGTTGGAAAGACTGTCGTTGGATGCCAGAAGGGCGCCCGCAAAGGCGTTTCCCTCCAGGGTGCTTTCGTAGCGGGTAAATACGATATCCTCGGTTTCTGTGCCGCCGAAGCAGCCGGCAAGCCCTGCGATGGCAGCGGCGCACAAAACCAGGAGGCAGATTCTCTTTCCCATGCGGTCCTCTCCTTCCTTTACAGGGATCATTATACAGAAGAGGCCGGTCCATGGCAAGCGGTCCAGCGGGCATTGGCACGCTGCAGTACATTCCGTATGGATGCCTCCGGAAGCAAGGGAAAAGGGAGGGGATCGGCCGGAGGATCCCCGGCCTGCTGGAGGCGCTTTTCCATCCAGAAGACATCCCACCAGCGGCCCGCCTTGTAGCCTGCACTGTGGAAGAAGCCGCATTCCTGGAAACCGAGCCGCAGATGCATGGCGCGGCTTTTTTCATTGGGATAGGTGATGCAGCCATACGCGTTATAATATCCCTGGAGAGTTACCAGGTCCAATAACGCGCCATAGAGAATCCCGCCCAGCCCCTTTCCGTGGACGGTGGGCGACAGATAGATGGAGAGCTCGGTATCCCAGCGATAGGCCGAGCGGCCCCGGTAGGGGCCGGCATAGGCATATCCCAGGATATCCTCGCCCCGGGCGCATACGAGATAGGGAAACTGGGGCAGGATTCCCTCCACGCGCTCCGTGAAAGCTTCCCTGGAGGGAACCGTCTCTTCGAAGGTGATGACAGTGTTTTCTATATAGTGCCGGTAGACCGCCAAAATACCCGGGGCGTCTGCACTTGACGCAAGGCGAATTATACTAAGAGGCATGGCTATTTTCCCATGGCCCGGCGGTTCAGCGCGCTGACCAGCGCGTTAACCGAGGCGGACATAATGTCGTCGTGAATGCCGGCGCCCCAGGTGATCTTTCCGGCATTGTCCTGAATTCCGACATATGCGCAAGCGCGGGAGCTGGAGCCCCGCTCCAAGGCGTGCTCTTCATAGGTGATGATGGTGTAGTCAAGCCCCATATGCGCTTTGATGGTATTGCTTACGGCGTCCAGGCGGCCGTTGCCGGTGCCCATCCACTCGTTCCGCTGGCCGTCCACCTCTAGGGTAACAATGACGCGGATGCCATCCTGCTGGGCAAAGTGGTATTCCAACAGATGGATTGGCGACGCGACATTGACGTATTGTTCTTCAAAGATGCGCGCCACTTCCTGGGGAAGAAGTTCCTTATGCTGGTGATCCGACACGCTCTTGACGATATAGCCGAAATCTTCCCGCATCTTGGCGGGAAGGTTGTAGCCGAATTTCTGCTCCATAAGGTAACCGATTCCGCCCTTGCCCGACTGGCTGTTGATGCGGATGACGTCGCCGTCGTATTCACGGCCCACGTCCTTGGGATCGATGGGCAGGTAGGGCACCGTCCAAAATTCGCGCTCGGCTTCCTGGCGATAACGCATGCCTTTGGCAATGGCATCCTGATGGGAACCAGAAAAGGCAGCAAAGACCAGCTGCCCGGCGTAGGGCTGACGGGCGCCTACAGGCATTCCTGTGAGGCGCTCATAGAAAGCACAGATTTCGGGCATATTGGAGAAATCCAGCTGCGGATCCACGCCCTGTGAGTACATATTCATGGCCAGCGTGACGATATCTACGTTTCCGGTGCGTTCGCCGTTACCAAAGATCGTTCCTTCGATACGGTCGGCGCCTGCTAGGATCCCCATCTCGGAGTCGGCTACGGCGCATCCGCGGTCATTGTGGGGGTGGAGGGAGAGGATGACGTTCTCCCTGTAGTGCAGGTTGTCGCTGATGTACTCTACTTGGCTGGCATAGATGTGAGGCATGGACAGGGATACGGTAGCAGGAAGATTGATAATAACCTTTCGGTCGGGGGTAGGCTGCCAAACGTCTAGCACCTGGTTACAGATATCCAGGGCGAATTCCATTTCGGTTCCGGTAAAGCTCTCAGGGGAGTACTCGAAAAGGAATTCCCCCTCAGTTTCCTCTGCGTACTGCTTGAGAAGTTTTGCGCCAAAGAGGGCAATGCCGATGATCTCCTCCTTGGTTTTGTGGAATACCTGCTCACGCTGGGCGACCGATGTAGAGTTGTAGAGATGCACCACGGCTCGCTTGATGCCTCGCAGGGCGTCAAAGGTCTTTCGGATGATATGCTCTCTGGATTGGGTCAGCACCTGGATTGTGACGTCGTCGGGGATGAGTTCTTCTTCGATCAGCTTCCGCAGGAAGGCGTATTCGGTTTCGGAGGCGGCAGGGAAGCCCACCTCGATCTCCTTGAAGCCCAGCCGGACCAAGTGTTGGAAGAACTCCACTTTCTCCTCCAGGCTCATGGGAACGATCAGGGACTGATTCCCATCCCGCAGATCGACGCTGCACCATATGGGCGCCTTATCAATATAATCCTTCCTTGCCCATTTGTACTCCATTACAGGGGGGAGGAAATAGTTCCGTGTGTATTTCTGGTAGTTTTTCATGGGGATCACCGTCCTTTGCGAAATAGCATAAAAAGGCCTCGCGTCTCTAAGAGACGCAAGGCCGGAGCTTGCGCGGTACCACTCTTCTTCGCGCCGGGAGGCGCACACTCTGCTGGATACGGCCGGGGAGGCGATATCCTACCCTTTGATAACGGGGGGTCTCCGGCTACGCCTACATATCAAGGTTCAGCGCGCTACTTCAAGGCCAGTTCCGATCCTTGCGCAGCTGTTTCGCAGCGACCAACAGCTCTCTGCATGCGGGCGGGATCGTACTACTCCTCTGCCACGTATTTACGCTCTCATCATATGACGGAGAATAGGCGCTTGTCAAGTATTTTTTTATATGCACTTACAGGGAGCTTCTGCCTGCCGCAGTTTACAGATCCAGCTTTTGAGAGCAGATTTTTTCGAAGGCGTCCTCGTCCAAGACCAAACCGAAGCCGGGGCGTCCGGAATGTACGGCAATGCGTCCGGCATCATCCTGGTAGGTGGCGCACCCGGTGACGCAGGCGAGGAAGGGGTCGGATTCCTGGGGCTTTTCCAAGGCCTCCACCCAATCGGCGCCAAGGCCGATTGCCAGCTGCTGCCAGACCGTGCAGGAGGGGCCGATCAGGCTGTCGTCGCCGATCATCAGCCCGGCGCCGGTGGCAAGGATATCCTGGGCTAGTAGACAGGCTTGAAAAATGGAACCGGTGCAGCCAGGGTGAATGTTATATACTTTCCCCATATGAGGCAGGATCGTCTTGCGGGCAGCGTAGGAGGGACGCATGCAGTAGTCGGGAATGAGCGCCAGAGGCGCGACGGCCTCCTGCACCTGGACCCACTGGGTGTTGGAGAGATAGGCAGGGTCTTCACAGGCGCACAGACCCGCCGCGTGGAGCTTCCGAAGATTGGCAAGCAGCGAATCGGGGATATTGTCCTGCTGCTCCGTTCCGTAACCGCAGTTTACATCGCCAATAAGGTACAGCCCGGGAGCCATGACATTGCGGACGGTCTGGATCAGCGTGGTATCCAAGGCCGGATCGCCATAGAGCTTGATTTTCAGGTGGGAGGTAAAACCGTGTGCTTTGGCAGTCTCCGCGCCCAACGCCGCTTTGGAGGGATCATTTTCCAAGATGCAGTGAACGCCGGGGACGGGGGAGGCGCCGGTCAGACCGAGAAGCTCGACAGCAGGGCGGCCGCAGACCTTTCCCGCCAGGTCGGCTAGGGCAATGGTGGCCATTTCACAGCATTTGGGATCCCAGGAGCGCCCCTGCTCATCCAGAAAGTCTACGGCCTGCGCAATGGTCATTCCCTTTATGGCCTGGAGAAAAACGCCCCAGGACGCCAGATCGGTTTCGGGGTGATTGATGGAAATGATATTCTCACCCCAGCCGGATTGTCCTTCACTCTGCAGGCGCAGGACGGCGTGCTGCCGGTTGAGCCAGTCGCCAAAGCTGAAGTGGCGAGGGATATTAGTATCTAGTCGGTACAAGGACGCTGACACAATGACGGCATCCAACGCGGCCAGGGCAGGGTATTCACGCATTAAAAAAAGCCTCCTTTGACAAGGTTTCCTCCTTACTTTATCATGGATGGCCGGTGGCGTCCATAGAGAAGATAAATTCCGGAGCGGCGTCGGGATCCGGCCATGGGGAGCGTCGGGCTTCCGCGAAGGGGATCCAACCGCAAATTTCTTAGAAAATGCAGGTATTTTTCTGAATTCTTGCTTGCACTTGCTTGCGTATGGTGGTAATATAATGTTGGCTTGCATATTCTGTATTGTGCGCCTTCATTTCGAAGCTGTACAATAATTTTTTGCATGTTAAGCTTCTGTATGATGTTTAAAATGCAAGTGACAATCATTACACTTGCAAAAGTTTATATCGCTTGAGGAGGCATTCCCATGGAACTTTCAAAAAGGGCAACGGCAATCGCGGAATCCATGACCCTGGCCATCGATGCTAAGGCGAAGAAAATGCACAGTCAGGGCATTGCGGTCATCGGCTTTGGCGCGGGAGAGCCGGATTTCGATACACCTGTTTATATCCGGGACGCGGCCAAGGAGGCGTTGGATGCCGGGTACACCCGCTATACGCCCGCTGCGGGCACGCTTGCCCTACGGCAGGCTATCTGCGACAAACTGGAGCGGGACAATGGCCTTCACTATGAGCCTAAACAGATTGTCGTATCTAACGGCGCAAAGCATTCTCTCTATAATACCTTTGCCACGCTGCTCAATCCAGGGGATGAGGTGATTATTCCCGCGCCTTATTGGGTTTCGTACCCTGAGCAGGTAAAGATGTGCGACGGTGTGCCTGTTTTTGTAGAGACGAAGGAAGAGAATGGATTCCTCATGGATATGGGCGAACTTGAGCGGGCTATTACGCCTCGCACCAAGGCCATCTGCCTGTGCAATCCGTGCAACCCCACCGGCGCGCTCTATCATCGGAAAGCGCTGGAGGAGATTGCCCGGATTGCCGTAGCCCACGACCTTTTTGTTGTATCGGATGAGATTTATGAAAAGCTTGTCTACACTGACGAACCGTATGTATCCATCGCCTCCCTGGGGCAGGAAATCTACGACCGTACCATTTTGATCAACGGAGCGTCCAAGGCCTATGCCATGACGGGCTGGCGGATTGGGTATGCGGCTGCGCCTAACGCGGTGGCTAAGGTTATGTCCAATTTGCAGAGCCAGGCTACTTCGGCGCCCAACGCAGTGGCGCAGTTCGCAACGATGGCGGCCCTGCAGGGGCCGCAGGATGAGGTGGCCTATATGACCCGGGAGTTCCATGCCCGGCGGGATATGCTCTGCGAGATGATCGCGGCAATCCCCGGCCTCTCCTGTCACACGCCGGAGGGCGCCTTTTACATCATGATGAATATTCACGAACTCTTTGGACGGAAGTACCACGGCTCCGTCATTACAGATTCCATGACCTTCTCGGATCTGCTGCTGGACGGCGTGCAGGTGGCGGTCGTTCCCGGCATTGCCTTCGGCGCGGATGATTTCGTCCGGCTTTCCTACGCGACCAGCCAGGAGAATATTCAGGAGGGAATGAAGCGGATTGCCGCCTTCGTCAACGAATTAGAATAAGAGAGGAGTATGCGACATGCCGGATAATGAGCGTAAGCTGGTATTTGACACCCATACCAACCTGCTGGAGCAGCAGGCCCTCCGTTATACACTGCAAGATGTGGAGGAACCAAATCTCTATCGTTTCCTCTTTGACTATGAGACAGTGCCCAAGACGCCCTTTAACCACCGGATCATGCCCATCAATATGCCGGAAGAGATTTGGATTACCGATACCACCTTCCGCGACGGGCAGCAGTCCACTTCGCCCTTTACCACGCAGCAGATCGTAGAGCTCTATAAGCTGCTGGCACGTTTGGGCGGCCCCAAGGGCATTGTGCGTCAGAGCGAGTTCTTCATCTATACGGAAAAAGACCGGCAGGCCGTGGAGGAATGCCAGGCGCTGGGATATGCGTTCCCGGAGATTACGACGTGGATCCGCGCCACGGAGAAGGATTTCCAGCTGGTGAAGTCCATGGGTGTGAGGGAGACGGGGATCTTGGTATCCTGTTCGGATTATCATATCTTCAAGAAGATGAAGCTGACCCGCAGACAGGCGATGGATCAGTATCTTGGCGTCGTCAAGTCGGCACTGGACCATGGGATTCGCCCGCGCTGCCACTTTGAGGATATTACCCGGGCGGACTTCTACGGCTTTGTGATTCCCTTTGCCAACGAACTGATGGAGCTTTCCCGTGAGGCGGGTATTCCCATTAAAATCCGTGCATGCGATACGCTGGGCTTTGGCGTCAGCTATCCCGGCGTGGCCCTGCCCCGCAGCGTGCCGGGCATTATCTACGGCCTGCGGCACTATAGCGGCGTTCCTTCGGAAATGCTGGAGTGGCATGGACACAACGACTTCTATAAGGTGGTTTGCAATGCCGCGACCGCTTGGTTATATGGCTGCAGCTCGGTGAACTGCTCCATGCTGGGAATTGGCGAGCGAACGGGTAACTGTCCCCTGGAGGCCATGGCCATCGAGTACGCTTCCCTGCGGGGAACCACCGACGGCATGGACCTTTCGGCCATCACGGCCATTGCGGAGTTCTTTGAAGAGGAGTTGGGCTATGTGATTCCTCCCCGGACGCCCTTTGTGGGGCGAAACTTCAACGCGACCCGCGCGGGGATCCATGCCGACGGCCTGCTGAAGGACGAGGAGATCTACAATATCTTCGATACGCAGAAGATTCTGGGTCGGGCGCCGACGGTGATGGTGGGCACGCATTCCGGCGCAGCTGGTATTGCGCACTGGATGATGTCCTACTACAAGCTGGGCGGCCACATGGCCATTGAAAAGACCCATCCCGTAGTGGCCGCGATTAAGCAGGAGGTGGACAAGCAGTTTGCCCAGGGCCGGACGACAACCTTCGGCGACCAGGAGTTGGACGAGATGGTTTATCAGTTTGATCCTGAGCTTCACCGTCAGCTGATCTTCTATCACAAGGAAAAAATTTAGTAAAGTATTTGGGCGCTTTTGAGGGCAGGAGAAGTGTTTTTATAAAATTCACTTTTCAATTGCCCTCTTTTCGTATATAATAGATATAAGTTCAGGACATAAATACGAGGAGGAGTCCACCAATGGTAAAGATCATTTACGGCAGGCGCGGTTCCGGGAAGACCAATCGTATGATCACCATGGCCAAGGATGAGGCCAAAAACAGCAATGGACATGTTGTCTTTGTTGAGAAGGACAACCGCTGCATGCTGGATCTGCCTCACGAGATCCGCTATGTGAATGCGTCCGAATATATTGATAAGGACGTGAATATTTTCTGCGGCTTCATCCAGGGTATGATTGCTGCGAACTTTGATATCGTGACGATTTTCATCGATGCGCTGCCGTCAATTACGGGGCTTTCTTCCGCTGCGGAGCTGGAGGCCTTCTTTGGGAAGATTCTGGCCATGGCAGAGAAGAATAATGTAGAGTTTGTGCTCAGCATCAGTGGAAACCAGGATGATCCCGAGCCCTTCCTGAAGGACTACATCATCTAGGAACAGAATGCTTTATGCTGCGAAGAGCGCGGGCAGACCGCGCCCTTCTTTTTGCTTTTGGACGGGTCACTGCATGCCGGCATAAAGAAATGGGCTTCCAACAGGGGAAGCCCACTCTGGGAAGTTGGCAGCGCGTTGGCTGCCTGCAGGGGAAGGAGAAGGAAAGAAGGAAATCTATCGTCTCAACGGTGGAAGCTCTTATCGTCCGCCGATAGTTCTATCATACCGGAGAGTTGTATCTTTGTTGTGGCTAGAGAATGAACAGATTGTGAAAAGCATACGTATACAACCCGCACTTGTTGCGCACTTGTTGTATACTTTTTTTCCCTGCTGTGCTACAATAAAAATGTATGAAGTATGCAGAACCGCAGTATGACGAAATGGGGGGGCTGCTTTTCGATGAGAAGAACCAAAATCATTTGCACACTGGGTCCATCTACCGATGATGAAAACGTCATGAGAGAACTCATGCTTTCCGGCATGAACGTGGCTCGCTTTAATTTCTCACACCAGGATCACGCGGCGCATAAGATGCGCTACGATATGGTGGTGCGTCTTCGGGAGGAACTGAATCTGCCCGTTGCGACCCTCTTGGATACCAAAGGGCCGGAGATCCGCCTAGGCATGATTGAAAACGACAGGGTTTTGCTGCACAAGGACGATATCTTTACCTTGGTTACCGAGCCGATCTTGGGGAACTGCCAGCGCGCCAGCATTTCCTATCAGGAGCTTCCACGGGATATTCATGTAGGCACCACCATTCTGATTGACGACGGCCTGATCGAGATGAAGGTGGAGCACTTTGACGACCGGGAGATCGTCTGCCGAGTGATGAATGATGGCTACATTGCCAACAATAAGGGCCTGAATGTACCCGGCATCCACCTGAGCATGCCATATATCAGTGAAAAGGACCGCAGTGATATCCTTTTTGGTATTGAGATGGGCTTTGATTTTATTGCGGCGTCCTTTACCCGCTCGGCGGAGGATATCCAAGCCATCCGTGCCATTCTGCATGATAAAGGAGCCGATCAGATCCGGATCATTGCCAAAATCGAAAACCTGGAGGGCATTGATAATCTGGATGCGATCATCCACGTCTCTGATGGCATTATGGTGGCGCGGGGAGACATGGGGGTGGAGATCCCCCTGGAAGAGGTGCCGATTCTGCAGAAAATGATGATTAAGAAGGTCTATGGCAGCGGGAAGCAGGTGATTACGGCAACCCAAATGCTGGACTCCATGATGAAAAATCCCCGGCCTACCCGCGCGGAGGCTACCGACGTGGCCAACGCGATTTATGACGGTACCAGCGCTATTATGCTGTCCGGAGAGACGGCTGCCGGGCTCTATCCGGTGGAGTCCCTGCGTACCATGGACCGCATTGCCCGCCGCGCGGAGGGGGATATCGACTATATCCAGCGCTTCCAAAGCAATGGCATTATGGATGCGCCCAACGCCACCAACGCCATTTCCCACGCTACCTGCACAACCGCCCACGACCTGGGCGCAACCGCCATCATTACGGTTACCAAGTCGGGTAAAACCGCCCGCATGATCTCCAAGTACCGCCCCATGAGCCCCATTATCGGGTGCAGCACCGATCCCCAGGTCTGCCGTCAGCTGAATCTTTCCTGGGGCGTGACCCCCCTTCTGGTAGAGGAGAAGAATAACACCGATGATCTCTTCGAGCATGCTGTGCAGGTGTCGGAGGATGCGGGATTGGTGGCCAATGGCGATTTGGTCGTGATCACGGCCGGCGTGCCGCTGGGGGTTCCCGGAACTACCAACCTGATGAAGGTTCACATCGTGGGTCATATCTTGGTGCAGGGGGTAGGGGTAACCCAGCTGAGTACGGTGGCCAATCTCTGCGTCTGCTGCAGTGAGGAGGAGGTCGCGCGAGAGTTTCGGGATGGCGATATCCTGGTGATCAGCCAAACGAGCAACGCGATTATTTCCTATATGCGGCGGGCTGCGGGCATTATTACGGAGATGGGTGGACTCAATTCGCATGCGGCTATTTTTGGTATGGCGCTGAATATCCCGGTTATCGTGGGCGCTGCCAATGCAACGCGGATCCTAAAGGCGGGAACGGCGGTGACCATGGACGCCGCCCGCGGGATTGTCAGCAGCAACATGAATACATAGCCGGCGCCGCTGGCATGGGCATGGTTCCTCGCTGCCGGAAAGCCCGGCAGCGAGTTTTTTTGCAGAAATGCGGTGCGGCTCCCGGCTCAACGGTACTTGGCTGTGGGACGGAGTTGGCACATGCACAGAAATCCTTTCTTTGCCATACAATGCTTTTACAGGATAGAAAGGAGATCGGGGAATATGCGTGTAAACCAAGACAGCCGAGACGGAGCCGTACCAGTAATCCCATTGCCGAACCTGGGAGAAGGAGGCCCGGTGGACGCGGGGGACGGAGGCGTACCGGTGATCCCGCTGCCCAACCCAGGAGAGGGAGGACCCGTGGACGCGGGGGACGGAGGCGTACCGGTGATCCCGCTGCCAAACCCGGGAGAGGGAGGCCCGATGGACGCGGGGGACGGAGGCGTACCGGTGATCCCGCTGCCCAACCCAGGAGAGGGAGGTCCGGTGGCGCCTGGACCAACGCTGCCGCCCTGTTATACTTGTGGAACGGCACGTACGGGGAATGTAAGGTTTTTGAATGCCGCCAATGACTATCCGTCCTTCCGGGTGTATGTCCAAAATCGGCTTGTGGCCAATGGGCTTTCCTTTGCCTCCATTACGCCCTATAGCCGTATAGCCAGCGGGTACCAAAAAGTGACCGTGACAGGGTATGATGGCTATATTTATCTGCAAAAGACTATGCCCATCCGCGCCAATGAATCGGCGACCTTGGCCATCATCCGTACGCTCAGCGGCCTGGATTTGATCCAGATTTCTGATACGCCTTGCCAGCGAACTAACGTCATGTCCTGCTTCCGCGTTGCAAATCTGGCGTACAACAGCAATCCACTGGATGTGCTGTTGCGGGATGGGCGCGTAGTCTTTGGAGATGTCCGCTACAAGGAAGTTACGGCAGCCAAGCGCATCCGTCTGGGCAGCTACCAGTTCTATCTGGCTGAAACCGATTTTACGCCGATTCCGCGGGATGAAGACATTGAAACACTGGGCATTGCGGACGCTTCGGTTATCGATGCGACGCAGGCGCTGCTCTCTTTCTACGTGCAGGTACAGAGGGGCGTTATGTGTACGGCCTTCATTCTCAGCCGAGGAAGGACTGCCGACGCGCTCCAGGTTTTGGTAATAGAGGATCGCCTGTCCTAGCTCGGCGCAGTGAGCCTTTCATGCTGCCGGAGTACGCGCTCCAGCAGAAAATTCGCAAAAGCAGGATTTACTCCCTGCTTTTTTCCATATTTCCATACGCCAAAAAATAGGGCTATGGCATCAATGGTGCGAAGGTCTTGTAAGGATAGGGGCGTGATTTCGTGATAGCCCTCCACCAGGGATGAAAATCCGCTTTCGTCTTCCGAAAGATCGGAGTAAAACCGAAAGAGGGCCAGATCATAAAGCGGAGCGTTCCCCATGATTTCCCCAAAATCGATCAGCCCTGTGTAGTTTCCGCCCAGCTGAAAGATGTGGGAGATATCGAAGTCACCGTGTACCAGACGGGCGCTCTGGGTCTGCAGGGCCGTGAAAACACTTTCCAGTTCGCCGTGGATCCAATCCCGTACAGAGCGGCAGATTCCTGCCCCGGTGAGGCAGGCCATTCCGTGGTCGATATCTTGGGCATAAAAGGCTTCAAAGGACGGGGATACACCATATAGAGATGTAGGGTGGTTCCGGTCGATCCAGCCAAAGCCGGTTACGGGGATGGAATGGACGATGGCAATTTCCCGTCCGGCTGCGCGAAAAACCTCTGGGTTCGCCGGCGGGCGCACGGGGCTTCCGGGGATCTCTTCGGTGAGCATGAGAGACAGCCCCAGAAGCGGATTTCGTTCCTCATAGTAGAGGACCTGGGGCACGTGGAGGCCTCGCAGCTGCAATAGCTTGTGAACGTGGACCTCGATGGCAAAGCTGGCATCCTCAGGTAGTATTCGCAGGTAAAGGATTCGGTGCTTTTCGCGAACTCTATAGACGTATGTGGATGATCCTTCGGTAACGCGTTCCAACGTTGCGTGCTTTTCAAGAATGCCGGATACGGCCTTGCGAACCAGGGCAATGTTCAATTCGTTGGAAATCAAATGGCTACCTCCTGTTTTGAGAATGAAGTTCTCGGCAGACGTGCAGGATGAGAAAACAGCTGTAGGATACGGAAAGAATTTGGTTTTTAGTGGCTCCAGTATAGCAGTTTTCGCCGAGACTGTAAAGCGGCGCAACAAAAAAGGCTGTCGAAAACGACAGCCTCCCCGTCCGCTAAAAAAGTATACCTGGAAAGATTCCGTGCGAAAAGTTTTCGGCCGCCTTTTTCAGCAGACGGTGGAGTTGCGGGACGCTGCCCTATGATCCGCTGGAGAGGACGCCTCTCGATGGGGACGCACCGTACCGCATAAGTTGTCTCCCTTTGCACAGGCGTTCGTTTGTACCCGATACCGCCTGGAAGCAATGCGCTTTCCGATATTTCGACAAAGGAAGGAAACTGCTTTCATGAGCCATTTCTCCGGTTAAAGTATTGCCCGGTGCGGAGTTCCTGGGCATAACCGTCGGCAAAGGGAAGGTCAGCGGCAAAACCGAGCGCAATGGCCTGTTCTCGGTCGTAGGGAAGGTAAATGGTTTCGACACTGGGGCCGTACAGGGTCTCTTCGAGAATGGTATAGCAGGCCATGGGAATCCCCAAGGAGTTTCCCACACTGCCCGTGTTGAACAAAACCTTTCCCGACAGTGCCTGGATATAGCTGCGGTGGGTATCGCCATAACCGATCCAGTCGGGGTTTTCTTCAGAAAAATGGGAGAAAATGGCTTCCTTGCTTTCCAGAGACCCATAGGGTTCTACAAGAGGCGTCAAGGGTCGGCCATGGTAGAGCAGGATATGCTTTCCGCCCAGCATAAAGCTATGCTGCCGGGGGAGGTAGTGAAAGCTTTGGAGAGTTTCCCGGCCAAGCTGCCGACCCCACCAGGAAGCGCTGCCTTGGGCAAGGAGCAGTTCCCAGTTTCCTGCCAAAATGAGCTGGCAGGCCTCTCTGCAAAGAGAAAGGCATTCCGGGGAACTGGGACCTTTTCCTACGATATCGCCTAGACAGTAGATTGTGTGGATGTTCCTTTGGGCTATATCGGCAAGCACAGCCTGGAGAGCTGGCAGATTTCCGTGAATGTCGCTAATCAGCGCTATTTTTTTTCTCATGGTGCCTCCGTTTCTTCAAAGACATGCATTGTATCTTTGCTACATAGTATCATATGCAGAATCCTTGGGGGATGCAATACCGTGGGTGGGAGGCAAGCCATGGCAAGACGGGTGATAACGTGGCTGGCGGTTCTGGTAACCGTTGTGACGGTGTGGGTGAGCATTTTTCGGATGCCATGGATTCTGGATCCGGAGACGGCGCGAAGCTTTCTGGCCGAACCGGAGCCGCCCTGGCAAGGCGTGCTGCAGCTTTGGCATATCCATGATTGGCCGGTTGCAGCTTCGAGCCGGAATAGTTGTCTTCAGACGGCGATTACCCGCCTGGAGAAGGCATATCCTGGTGTTTTTGTGGAAATCACGGATTATACGCCAGACACGTTCATGGCGGCGTTGGCGGCGGGACGCCAGCCGGACATTCTCTGCTTTCCGGGAGGCGTGGAAATCCCCTTGGCGGACAAAATGCAGACATTGGAACCGCCGGAAACCCTCAGCATTCCCTTTGCCAAAGCGGCGTCCGTTTTGGAAGAGAACCTTTGGGCGCTTCCATGGATGGGTACGGGAAGCTTGCTCCTGCTCAATCCAGCCTTAGCGGAAGAGGCAGGCTGGGAAACCGAGGCGGTTCAGGCGGGGTTGGCTGGTGAGGCCTTTGCGGAGACGATGATGCAGTTGACCCATCAACGGGGGAAAAAGAATCCGACGACCATCTATGGCCTGGGAGGGGGATCGGGCAGCCTTCTTCCCTTTGCGGGGGGATCGGGCAGCCTTCTTCCGGGCAGTGTGGACGGCGAGACGTTGGGTTACAGGCAGGCATGGGACCGATTCTTCGCCCAGGAGACAGTGATCCTGGCGGGGACACTCTGGGACTGTGCGGCCATGCAGCGTAAGGAGGAGGCGGGTCGTGGATTTCGTTGGGAGGTGCTAGACATGCCGGAGGAACTCCCAGCACATTTCATGGTGCAGTGGGTTGGAGCTATGGAAAGCGGGGATGAAGGTAAGGATCAATTGGCCAGGGAACTTGTTTATGCGCTTTTCGGGGATGCTGTGCAGAAAAAGATCGCGTCGGATACGGGATGTCTGCCGGGCGTGGAGATCGGCGAAGGCATTGTACTAAGCGCCATGCAGCAGCGCCTGTATGACCGTTTACAGCATGGGGCGGTGCGCATGCTGCGCCCAGGCTGTGCGCTGGATATCGAGGAGATCCTGCCGGCGGCAACCGGTGATGCCGGCGCGGCGCTGCGGCTGGGGCAGGTCTTTGTGGACTGGACGGGGGACGAAAGCCCGCCGACCACACCGTGAAGCGAATAGAGTTGATAATTTTCTGGAAATCATGTACAATAGAATCAATCCCCGTGGGAGTGAATAGGGAGCTGTTATGTTAAAGGAATCATTTTGGGAGGCCATGACGCAGGCGCTTCCCCATATTGCCGCTAAGCGGGATGAGCCCATGCGGTATCATACCTCGATGCGGGCAGGGGGAAAAGCGGACTGTTACCTGTCTTTGCAGACGGCGCAGGAATTGGCTGCCGCGGTGTCGGTGTGTCGGAAAGAGGGCGTACCCTATCTTGTGATGGGGAATGCCAGCAATATCCTTTTTCGGGACGGCGGCTATCGTGGGGCGGTGCTGCAGTGGGTGGATTCTGGCTCCATCCCACGATGTGAAGGGGAAACCATGGAGGTTTCGGGTGGAATGTTGCTTTCCCGCGCGGCGAATTTCGCTTGCCATGCTTCCTTGTCGGGCATGGAGTGCGTCAGTGGGATTCCAGGCACCGTAGGAGGCGGGACAGCTATCAATGCCGGCGCATACGGCGGCGAGATGAAGGATATCGTGGAGCGGGTACAGGTATTGCCGCGGGACGGCGGCCTCTTCTGGGTTTCGGCCCAGGATATGGACTTTGGCTACCGCCACAGCCGGGCTATGGAGGAAGGCTGGATTGTTACCGGGGTTCGGTTGGCACTGCGTCGGGCTCCACAGGCCGAGATCCGTGCCCGTATGGATGAATTGGCAAAGCGGCGGCGAGAGAAGCAGCCCCTGGAATATCCTAGCTGCGGCAGCGTTTTCAAGCGTCCCGCCGGCTATTTTGCCGCGGCGCTGATCGAAGAAGCCGGGTTGAAGGGCTGCCGCGTCGGCGACGCCCAGGTATCGCCCAAGCACGCCGGCTTTATCGTCAACCTGGGGGAGGCCACCGCAGCCCAGCTTCTGCAGCTGATTGATATGGTTCGGGATCGGGTATACGCCCACGCGGGGGTCCGCTTGGAACTGGAGATTCGAGTGGTAGGCGAAGAAGCGCCGCTTGCGTAGGAGGAAGGTATGCGTCTTGTGATTATCTCCGGGCTTTCCGGTGCCGGGAAGTCTGTCGCGTTGAACTGCATGGAGGATATGGGGTATTTCTGCGTGGACAACCTTCCCCCCATGCTGATTGAGACGTTTGTAGGGCTTTTTACCAAGCAAAGTGAAGAGAAAAAGGCCAGCTACGATAAAATCGCCATTGGGGTGGATATACGGGGTGGAGAATTCTTTGACAGCATTTACAGCGCGCTCTATAACCTCCGGCAGTACAATGTTCGCTATGAAATCCTCTTTCTGGACGCCAGCGACCGTGTGCTGATTAACCGCTTTAAGGAGAGCCGCCGGGTTCATCCTCTTGCCAAGGCGGGCACGGTAACCGAGAGCCTGATGGAGGAGCGCTCCATCCTCCAGCGTATCCGGGAAAACGCCAACTATACCATCGACACCAGTGAATTAAAGCCGTCCCAGCTTCGCGCCAAGCTTTTCGCCCTCTTTCAAGATCAGGAGACAGGCAGTGGCTTTACGATCCACGTGGTCTCCTTTGGGTTTAAGTATGGCATCCTACAGGATGCCGATCTGGTGTTTGACGTACGGTTCATCAATAACCCGTTTTATGTAGACCGATTGAAGCGCCATACTGGGCTGGACGCCGAGGTTCGGGACTACGTAATGGGTTTTGAGCAGACGAAGATCTTTCTGGAAAAGCTTCAAGATATGATGCTGTACTTGATTCCCGAGTATATCCAGGAGGGGAAAGGGCAGCTGATCATTGGTATTGGCTGTACGGGCGGCATGCACCGCTCGGTAGTTATCGCCGATGCCTTGGCAAAGGCGCTGACAGAGGCGGGGTATCGCTGCATCCTGGATCACCGAGACATGCAGACGGAAGGAAAGCGTACATGACGGGGCGCAAGCGACTGCGAAAGCAAAGACATTGGTACAGCCTAGGGCGCACAACGCTGAGCCTAATGGCTGTGGCGCTGGCAGGGCTTATGATTGCGCTGGCGGGAGGCATCTGGGTGCTGGAGGCCATCAATACCAGCGCGGTGCTCCGACGGTATGGCTTGCCGCTGATCTTGCTGACGGCAGGGATGTTCATCTTTATTGTAGGTATTGTCGTAATAGCGTACCGGCTTTTCCGCATTCAAGCGGCCAGCGGATTGGGGACCAATGTAAAGCTCAAGGACGTATATCGGCAATATGCGGTGCTGGGGCATGGTCCCAAGATTGTTGCCATTGGCGGTGGCACGGGACTCTCCACCCTGCTGCGGGGGCTGAAGACCATTACCAGCCGGATCACGGCGGTGGTGACCGTGGCGGATGACGGTGGGAATTCCGGACAGCTGCGGGAGGAGCTGGGAAGCTTACCTCCGGGGGATATCCGCAATTGCCTGTCCGCACTGTCTCGGGTGGAACCCGCCATGGAACAGCTTTTGCAGCACCGCTTTAAGGAGGGCGCGCTGGCAGGCCAGTGTATGGGCAACCTCCTTCTAGTGGCCATGGATCAGCTTTGCGGTGGATTCCTGCAAGGCGTCAAGCAGATGAGCAATGTTTTGGCCGTGGTAGGCCGGGTACTGCCCGTCAGCCTGGACAATATCCACCTCTGTGCAGAACTGGAGGACGGGACTGTCCTACGGGGAGAGTCCACTATTGGCCACTGTCAAAAGAATGGTGCGGCTAGGATCCAAAGGGTTTGGCTGGATCCCAGCGACTGCCGGCCGGTTCCGGAAGTCCTCTCTGCCATTCGCGAAGCGGATATCATTGTCATGGGCCCGGGAAGCCTTTATACGTCGCTTTTGCCCAATTTGCTGGTACCTGGGGTAGCCGACGCCATCCGAGAGGCACAGGGAACCCGTATTGTGGTGGGAAATGTGATGACCCAGCCCGGAGAGACCGAGGGATATACGGGACGTGACCATTTGCAGGCACTTTATGATCACTGCGGCGCCGGTATGGTGGATGTGGTTCTTTTCAATCATAATACGGTCATGCCCGTGGATGTTCGCAATCGCTACAGGGAGGATCGCAGCGTGCCTGTTGCATATGACGCGGACGCGATTCGTTCCATGGGGGTTCGGGTGGTGGAAAGGGATTTGCTGGATATTTCGTCAGGCCAGGTCCGGCATCATCCCGCTGCGGTGGCCCAGGCAATCCTGGATATCTACCATGGGAAGAGCTAGCTTGACGCGGGGGGGGATTGGGTGTCGTTTTCGTCCAACGCTAAGGAGGAATTGGCAGGGCTGTCCCTGGGAAAACGCTGTTGCCGCCGTGCAGAGACGGCGGCCATGGTACGCATGGGCGGGACCATTGAGATCCTTTCCGGCGGCAAGCTGGGGCTTCGCTTCGATACGGAAAGCCTGGAGGTAGCCCGCCGGATGGCTGCCCTCATTCGGTCGCTCTACCATGTCCAGGGTCAGATGACCATGCGGGAGGGACGGCGCCTTCAGAAGAAAAACAGTTTTCAACTGCATATCATGGAAGCGGGCGCGGCGGCCAGTGTGCTGGAAGACGCGGGTATTCATCTTTCGGGGGACTGGGACCCGGAAGCGCCGCAGCTTCCCGATGGGAGGATTGATCGTCCGTGCTGCAAGGCGGCTTTCCTGCGCGGAGCTTTTCTGGCTGCTGGCACCATCAGCGATCCGTCCGGCGGCTATCATCTGGAGATCGCTGCGCGGGATGAAGAGATGGCCCAGCTCATAGTCCGGGTGCTGGCTTCCCATGCCTTGCGCGCGCACACGGCGATCCGCAGAGAACAATGGGTGGTCTATTTGAAGGAAGGAGATCAGGTTGTAGATTTCCTTGGCATCATAGGGGCCCACGAGGCGGTGCTTGCAATGGAAAACGTGCGGGCCGAAAAGAGCCTGCGCAACCAAGTCAACCGGCAGGTCAACTGCGAAAATGCCAACCTGGACAAGACCGTCGACGCGGCAGGCCGGCAGATGGAAGCCATCGCGTGCCTGGAGAGGATAGGTGCACTGCACCGGTTGAGTCCCGCGCTTCGAGAGGCGGCAGAACTGCGGATGGCCTATCCGGAAGCGACCCTGCAGGAGCTGAGCGAAGCCGCTCCAGGGCTGTCAAAATCTGCAATGAACCACCGGCTGCGGAAACTGGTGGAATTGGCTAACCAATATCGTAAAGGAGAGGGAGAATCATGAAACGAAAACAGATTACCCTGCATGGAAACCAGGCCCTGTCTGCCCGGAACGTATCCATCATGGTCCAGCATTCTGGAAAGTACAAGTCCATGATTTGGATTGACGAGGGAACCCATCATGTCAATGCCAAATCCATGATGGGGATCCTTTCCCTGAAGCTAATGGGGGGAAGTACGTTTGAACTGGTTGCGTCCGGTCCGGATGAAGCGGAGGCCATCGACGAGCTGGTGAAGTTTTTGCAGCAGTTACCGGAATAAGGGCATTGCCTAGAAACGGTTAGGATCAGGGACTGACGGCGGCCGTCAGCCCTTGGTTTATAGTGGAGGAGGAAATCGTGCCATGGCTACCTTTGCACATCTGCATGTCCATACCGAGTACAGTCTCCTGGATGGGGCTGCGAGGATCCCGGAGCTGGTGACCGCCTGTAAGGAGCAGGGAATGACCCACCTGGCCATGACAGACCATGGGGTTATGTATGGCGCGGTGGATTTTTATAAGGAGGCCAAGGCCCAGGGGATTACGCCAATCATTGGTTGCGAGGTTTATATGGCGGCCCGGACGCTTTATGATATGGAAGCGCAGGATCGTGAATCGGCACATTTGATCCTCCTTTGCGAGAACGAAACGGGATATAAAAATCTCTGCAAGCTGGTTTCCAAGGGCTTTGTTGATGGCTTTTACTACAAGCCCCGCATCGATTATGATTTTTTGGAGCAATACAGCGAAGGCTTAATCTGCCTATCCGCCTGCCTGGCTGGCGATATTCCCAAGCTTCTGCGGGATGGCCGGTATGAAACGGCGAAGGCGTTGGCTCTTCGGCTTGCAGGCATGTTTGGGCCCAACCATTTCTTCCTGGAGGTGCAGGACCATGGTATCCCTGAGCAGAGAGAGGTAAACCAAGGGTTGCTCCGTCTCTCGCAGGATACGGGAATCCCGCTAGTGGCCACCAATGATGTTCACTATGTGCGTAAGGAAGACGCCGCGGCACAGGATATTTTGCTGTGCATCCAGACCCAGCATACGGTGGACGAGCCCGACCGTATGCGCTTTGAGACGGAGGAGTTTTACCTGAAGTCCCCAAAGGAAATGCAGGATCTTTTCCCGTGGTGCCCTGACGCCGTAGAGCGTACCCAGACTATCGCGGAGATGTGCCACTTTGACTTTGATTTCTCTACGCTGCATCTGCCGCTGTTTCACGCGCCGGATGGGATGGATAATGAGACGTACCTGCGGAATCTCTGCTGGGAAGGACTGGCCCGCCGCTATGATCCTGTGACCGACGTGCTCAAAGAGAGGCTGCAGTATGAATTGAACACCATTGTAACGATGGGGTATGTGGATTATTTCCTCATTGTGTGGGATTTTGTCAACTATGCGCATACGGTGGGCATTGAGGTGGGACCGGGGCGGGGAAGCGGCGCCGGCAGCTTAGCAGCGTATGCTCTGGGAATCACGGCCGTGGATCCCATTCGGTATAATCTTATCTTTGAGCGCTTTCTCAATCCGGAGCGTGTTTCAATGCCGGATTTTGATATTGATTTCTGCTATGAGCGCCGCAGTGAGGTCATTGATTATGTGATTCGCAAATACGGAGCGGATCATGTAGCCCAGATTATTACCTTTGGGACGATGGCATCGCGGGCCGTCATTCGCGATGTAGGCCGTGCGCTGAACATGAGCTATGCCGAGGTGGATGCCATTGCCAAGATGGTTCCCATGGAGCTGGGAATGACACTGGAGAAGGCGCTCTCTGTTTCGACGGAGCTGCGCATCCGATGCTCGGAGGATCCGGCCGCGAAACGCCTGATGGAGATGGCACGGAAGCTGGAGGGGCTTCCACGTCACGCTTCTACCCATGCGGCTGGTGTGCTGATTACAAGGCTTCCTGTTACCGAATATCTTCCGCTCAATCGGAATGGGGACGTTATCACCACCCAATACCCCATGACAGTAGTGGAGCAGCTGGGTCTGCTGAAGATGGATTTTCTGGGACTGCGGACGCTGACGGTGATCCGGGACGCTTTGGACATGATTGAAGCGGGCCGCGGCGTTAAGGTGGACTTTTCCCAGATGTCTATGGATGATCCGGCGGTGTATGCCATGATCAGTCAGGGAGATACCGACGGCGTGTTCCAGATGGAGAGCGCGGGGATGCGTTCCTTTATGCGGGAACTGAATCCTGATTGCTTTGAAGATATTGTGGCAGGGATTTCTCTGTATCGTCCGGGGCCCATGGATTATATCCCTCGCTATGTGGAAGGGAAGAATAATCCGGCGTCCGTACACTACGATCACCCCATCCTGGAAAATGCTCTCTCCGTCACCTATGGATGCATGGTCTACCAGGAGCAGGTCATGCAGATTGTGCGGGATATGGCGGGCTATTCACTGGGGCGTTCGGATCTGGTGCGCCGGGCTATGGCCAAGAAGAAGCATGATGTTATGCGGAAGGAACGCGAGATCTTCATCCATGGTTTGGTGGAGGATGGAAAGGTGGTTGTACCCGGGGCCGTCAGGCGCGGCGTCCCTGCAGAGATCGCCAATAAGGTCTTTGACGACATGATGGACTTTGCGAACTATGCCTTTAATAAGGCCCATGCCGCAGCTTACGCAGTGGTGGCCTATCGCACAGCTTGGCTAAAGGTGTATTATCCCATGGAGTTCATGGCGGCGCTGATGAATTCCGTCATGGGTAACGCTTCCAAGATTTCCCTCTATATCCAGTATTGCCGACGCCACAATATTCCAGTGTATCCGCCGCATATCCGCTCCAGCGAGCTCAAGTTCTCGGTGCAGGATGGCGGCATCCGGATGGGTTTGGCTGCGGTAAAGAATGTGGGAAAAGGTGCTGTAGAACAGATCCTGCAGGAACGACGGGCACGGGGACCGTATGTGGATTTGTTTGACTTTGTGGACCGACTGCAGGGAGAGGCCGTCAATAAGCGCCTAGTAGAGAGCCTGATCAAGGCGGGTGCTTTTGACAATATGGGAGCAACCCGAAGCCAACTTTTGGCCATCTATGAACAGGCGCTGGATGGTGCACAGCGCGCCAAGAAGGAGAATCTTGCCGGTCAGGTGTCCCTCTTTGATTTATCGGGGGATGCCACTGCGCCTGCCGTTATGGCGCGGCCGGTGGTGCCCCAGGTCCCGGAGCACAGCCTCCGTACGCTTCTCTCGATGGAGAAGGAGATGACGGGCGTCTACATTTCGGCGCATCCTTTGGACGAGGTGCGAGAGGAGATGGAGCGGTTTACCGTGCATGCGGATATGTTTGCTGCGGATGAGCAGGAGGAGGCAATGGGACGGTCCGCTTTGGAAGATGGCCAGGTGGTGCAGATCGGCGGCATCGTGGATCAGTGCGTAACAAAGCTGACCAAGAAGAATGATACGATGGCATTTATCACGCTGGAGGATCTGTACGGAGAGGTAGAGGTCATTGTTTTTCCCGCCGTCTATCGCAGGGTGCAGCGTATTGTCCAGCCGGACCAGCTCATTAAGGTAGTGGGACGTGTAAGCCTCCGGGAAGGCGAGGCGGGAAAGCTTATCGCCCAGGATATTTATTTGTTGACGGAGGACACAAAGGAGGTGCAGCCGGGAAATGTGAAGCCTGCACTGCAAGAAGCCAAGGATTTCCGCCTGTGCCTGAAAATTCCGCGTGCGGCAAGGCCTGCGCTTTTGGGGCAGATTCAGGATACGCTGGCTCGGTATCCGGGAGATGTGCCGGTTTTTATACTGGAGGAAGCCAGTGGGAAGAAGTACCGTGTCAAGGATGTTTGCGTAACGGCGGAGCAGGTGCTGCAGGAGGCCCTGCATCAGCTCCTTCCCGCGTCCTGCATTGTTCTGCAGTCGATAAAGGGGGCTTCCTCGTGATTTGCGGGAAAAAGGTCTTCCTTTGTCAGACAGGCTATGCTATAATGAAAAGAAATCCTATCTGGATTGATAAGAGTATGCGTTATCGATACCGGGAAGGAAGGTGATGAAATGCCGGAGGATACGGCCGGGAGCGGCATGTATATTTGCATAAAGGCGCTAGAGGATGGCGTGCAGGTCATTGGCATGACCCGGGGGAAAGATACGCGCCTGCATCATACCGAGAAGCTGGACGCGGGCGAGGTGATGGTCGCGGAGTTTACCGAGAATACCGCTGCCATGAAGATCCGGGGGAGAGCGCAAGTATTTACTAGCTTTGCACAGCTCGAGTCAGGGCTGGAAGGATAGAACAATTGATTTCGCGGCCGGTGCCGGTAAGGCAGTGCGGGCGGCGCAAATTATAGGAGGGTTATGGGATGAAGTGTATTGGCGTACTGACCAGC
This sequence comes from uncultured Christensenellaceae bacterium, assembly GCA_944376795.1. Lineage (GTDB taxonomy): Bacteria > Bacillota > Clostridia > Christensenellales > UMGS416 > CALWDW01. Next base: position 47,771 of record CALWDW010000052.1, on the reverse strand, counting down.
GGCGGCGATGCTCCGGGCATGAATGCGGTGATTTGGTCGACGGTTCGTGCGGCCCACGCTCGCGGTATGAAGGTCATGGGTATCGAAGACGGGTATCAGGGCCTGATTGAGCGCCGTGTTCATGAGCTGACGGCGAAGGAACTGGGAAACTGCTTGGATTTGGGGGGAACTTGCCTGGGTACCGCCCGGTGTAAGGCCATGATGACCGATGAAGGACGGGATGAGGCTGCAACCGTCGTCCGCGAGTTTGGTATTGAGGGCATCATTGTCTGCGGCGGTGACGGTTCGTACCGCGGAGCCCAGACCCTTTCGGAGCGGGGGATTCCCACCATTGGTCTTCCCGGAACTATTGATAACGACTTGGCCTATACGGATTTCACCATTGGCTATGATACGGCATGCAATACGGCGACCGAAGCGGCGATGAAGATTCGGGATACCATGACCAGCCATCATCGGTTTGGCATCATTGAGGTGATGGGCCGCCGCTGTGGGGATATTGCCTTGTCAGTGGGCCTTGTCGTGGGGGCGGACTATATCCTTGTGCCAGAGATTCAGTACGAAACCCCGTATGATATGGAGAATATTGCCAAACGCCTCACCAAGCTTTCGAGTGAGGGCGCCAAGAGCGGCCTGATTATCCTGGCGGAAGGGGTGGAATATGACACGCCGAACCGGGCGGAGGTCCTTTGCGATGCACTTGTCCAACGGACGGGATTAGAGATTCGTTCGACAGTTCTGGGGCACATGCAGCGCGGTGGATATCCTTCGGTACGCGACCGCAGCTACGCGATCCAGATGACAGAACGCGCGGTGGAGCTATTGCATAAGGGGATTGGCAACCGCGTGGTTGGTGTGCGGCATAATCAGATTATCGATATGGATATTGTCGAGGCGCTGCAGATGAAGCAGACCATTAATAAGGACCTGTACGACTTGGCACAGCAGCTGGGCAGCGTACGTTAAACGGTGTCCATATTGAATGTAAACGTTTTATACAAGGGCAGCATACGTAAGGTGTGTTGCCTTTATATATCTTAGAGGGCGCTATGGAGAAAAACGAGCACATAACGCTGGATATTCTCGATGTGTCCAGCGAGGGAACGGGAATTGGAAAGGTGGACGGGTTTGTCGTCTATGTACCGGACGCTTTGCCGCCTGAGCGGGTACGGGTGGTCATCATCAAAGTCACTGCCCAGTATGCGGTGGGGAAGGTTTTGAAACGTATAGGAGATGACAGCCCCTGGCGCGTGGAAGCGCCATGCCCGCATGCTGCGCAATGCGGAGGCTGCCAGATCATGCACATGCGCTACGAGAAGCAGCTGGAATTCAAGACAAAGATGGTTGCACAGTGCATGGCCAGAATCGGTGGGTTTTCCGGCCTCGATGTCCCTTCCGCTTTAGGTATGGAGCATCCGTTCTATTACCGCAATAAAGGGGTTTTTCCTGTGGGAGCCGCCAAGGGTCCAGGTGGATTTGCTATGGGTATGTACGCAGCCCGGAGCCATCGTATCATACCGGTGAACGTCTGTCGTCTCCAGGATGAGCGCATCCATAGCGTTATGCTGGCTGTACAGCGATGGATGAGGAACCATGGCATTTCGGCTTATGATGAGTCTAACCATACGGGACTGGTCCGGCACGTTATGGGGCGCGTTGGCTATGGTACAGGTCAGGTCATGGCTGTCCTAGTTACCCGGGAGGAAGCGCTTCCCCATCGTCGGGAACTATTGGATGCCCTGCGGCGGGAGGTGAGGGGATTGGGTACGGTGGTACAGAATATCCAGCCGCTTCCCACCAACGTTATCCTGGGAAAGAAGAACATTACCCTCTGGGGAGAGGGGGCCATTGAAGACTGTATTGGCAAGGTGCGGTTTACCATTACGCCCCATTCCTTTTTCCAGGTCAATCCCCAGCAGACCCGGGTACTCTATGATGTGGTGAAGGATTTTGCTGCCTTGACCGGCGTCGAACGGGTCTATGATGCCTATTGCGGCGTAGGGACCATCGGACAGTATCTGGCGGATGGCGCGGCGGAGATCTATGGTGTAGAGGAAGTGGAATCCGCCGTGAACTGTGCCAGGGAGAACGCTCGCCGCAATGGCATTCCGCACGCGCACTATGCGGGGGGACGGGCGGAGGAGGTTTTTCCCAAGTGGCTGGAGCAGGGGATTCATCCAGATGTGATCATCGTGGATCCGCCGCGGAAGGGGTGCCATCCTTCCTTCCTGCAGGCTGCGGCGGCTTGTTTGCCCAGCAAGATCGTTTATGTGTCCTGCAATCCGGCAACTTTAGCCCGGGACGCAGCAATTTTGGCGAAGGAAGGTTACCGTATCGACCGTATCCAACCGGTGGACATGTTTCCGCAGACAACGGGGGTTGAGACGGTGGCGCTCTTTTCTAGCCCCTGTTCCATAGGGTGATTGGACATATATGCTGCCCTGGCGCAAGGAGGCTGCGGAATGGAAGACTACAAAAACGGCAAATGGGCGAAGCAGATTCTCGCTATGCGTCAGGAGGATGGCCTCTGGGGCAATTTCCATACGCTGAGTCAGCCTGTTGCTGGAAGAAGCTATACGACGGAGCAGGCGATCCGGCGGCTGTACTTTCTCGGCTACACCGCGGAGGATCCCGTGATACAGACGGTGATGAAGCGCATGGAACAGTGTATTAAGGGAGAGCAGGCGGTAGACAATTATTCCGAGAAGACCCACGACTGGCCTTTCTTTGAAAAACTGATGCTGTCCGCATGGCTGCGCATCTTGGATCCGCAGAATGAAGCTGCGCTGGAAGTGGCATACCAGTGGGCTCGGGTTGTCGAAAAGGCGTTTTCCAGGGGATCCTACAGCCCGGAGGATGACAGGGCGGCCTTTATGGCGTGGAAAGAGCGTAGGCCTCGGAGCGGATTCGAAACCGGCTTCGGGATGTTCTATCATGCCGCGCTGCTTCCCGGCGTGCTGTCCCCCAAAACAGAAGGCCGTTTTTTAGATTATTACCTATCAAAGCCGGATGGAATGTTTTACATCTACGATAAGCCGCTGAACCAAACGCCGGAAGCATTTGCTTCCCGGGCAACAAGCTGCTATTTGGCCGCTATAGAGGTACTGAGCCGGTACGAGCAAGCGCCCGGCAAATTGGGCTTTGTCGTAGACTGGCTCTATACCAACCAGGAGAAGGACGGTCGATGGGATTTGGGAGCAAAGGCAAAAGACGGGGTGTATTTTCCGTTGTCCGACCGCTGGGACCGGGACTCAAGGATTGCGGACAGCACCTTTCGGATCCGGCGCCTACTTGCTGCGCTGGGCGGCTAAGGCATAGGGCGGCGGATCGGAGTTACCGGCCGACGGCTGCCAATTGCCGGAAATGCCGCCGCCCGGAACCAACAAACGGGATGACATCAGAAGAGCACGCTGCTTGGGGATGCGTGGCGGCGTATGGAACAGGATATGCTGCTGAAGGGCTGCTGACCGGGAAGCCTGGGATAATGGCGTTGTTTCGATGGGCCGGCAGAGAACTGCACAGAGAGATACCGACCGAAAAGGCGGGCTTGCGGCATTGCCGGGAGGAGTGGGTTCGTGGTGCCGGATGGAAGTCTCCGGTGAGAAAAAATTTTGTTTTGGGGAAGGATACTGGCTACTGGGTTAAGCAGACTAACTTTTGATTGGAGAAATACTTATGTGTACAGCGATCACCTATACCTCGGGAGAACACTACTTTGGCAGGAATCTTGATCTTGACTGCTTTCGCAATGAAACCGTTGTCATCACGCCTCGCCAATACCCATTTGCTTTCCGCCGTGCGGGGACGCTCAGCCGCCACTATGCGATGATTGGCATGGCCCTCGCAGTGGACGGCTATCCTCTATATTATGACGCCACCAATGAAAAGGGACTAAGCATGGCGGGGCTGAATTTTCCCGTGAGTGCGGAGTACAAGGCGGAACGGGATGGCTATGACAATATCACCCCCTTTGAGTTCATTCCCTGGCTGCTTGGCCGGTGCGGCACGCTGACGGAGGCGCGGCAGCTGCTCTCTCGTATGAACCTATTGGATGTTTCCTTTAGCCCAGAACTGCCTTTGGCGCCGCTGCACTGGTTCATTGCCGATCAGAGCGGCGCTATTGTGGTGGAGGCGGTGAAGGAAGGCTTACAAGTCTATGATAACCCGGTGGGCGTCTTGACCAATGAGCCGCCATTTGGGTACCAGATGCTCCATTTGCATCACTACATGCAGCTTACCTGTGAGGAGCCTCGAAACAGTTTCGCAGAAGGCTTGGAGCTGAAACCATATTGTACCGGTATGGGCGCGATGGGGCTGCCGGGCGATCCGTCCTCACCTTCACGCTTTGTAAGGGCGGCTTTTACCCGGCTGAATTCCGTATCAGGCTCGTCGGAGGAAGAGAGTGTCGGCCAGTTCTTCCATATCCTTGACTCCGTTGGGGAGACCCGCGGATGTACCCATACAGGGGAGGATCGCTACGGGATAACGGTCTATACGTCCTGCTGCAATATGGACAGGGGAATCTATTATTATACAACCTATGAGAACCGGCAAATCTCGGCGGTGGACATGCATCGAGAAAATCTGGATGGCGCGGAGATCATCTGCTATCCGCTGCGGAACAGGCAGAGCATCTACTTACAGAACTGATCCAGGGCTGTAGAGAAAGAAGCCGCACGGGTTTCATACGGACAGCGCTTGCCTGCGATGGCGGGGCGCGCTTTTGCGCCCATGCAATAAAAGGATGAAGGAGATCTCCATGCGGATACAGGATCATGTGCTGAAGGAGTACTTGAAAAACGTGTACTTTATCGCGGGGACGGCCTGCGGGGGAAAGAGCACCGTCTCGCGTCTGCTGGGTGCGTGGTATTCCATGCCAGTCTATGACGTGGATGCGGCATTTGACCGCCACAGGGAACTGTCTACCCCGGCCGATCAACCGGATATGAATCTGGTGTTTGCCAGTGCCGATGCATTCTTTCTTCGCCCGGTAGAGGAGTACAGCCGCTGGCTCGTGAACAATACCCGGCAGCAGCTGGACTTTGTGATTTTGGACTTGATTCGGCTGTCTGCAGACCAAAGGGTGCTATGCGATGCACACCTGTTCCTGGATGAGGCGGAGGCATTGACCGACGAGAAGCGTATTGCCTATCTTCTCCGTGAGCCTTCTGGCGTTATAGAGGAATACTGCCAACGCCATGATCATGAAGGTTTCCGGCGGTACATCGAGAGTGCGGCTGATCCCGCCGTCGCAAAGGAAAACTGTCAGAGGGCGCTGGAGACCGTGAACCGCGCGCTTTGGGAAGATGTCAAGGGGAGCCGGTATTTTTGGCTGGAACGGGAAGATACCCGCACCGCCGAAGCAACTGCACGGCTTGTCGCAGAGCACTTTGGCTTTGGACCGCCGGAGGTTGGGCCCTGCGTATAGGCGATGCCTTTGATCGGGCGCTGATCAGGACGGCGCAAGCCTGCGGCTGGGGTGCCGGCCAAAGACTGAAGGCATGGGAATGCCGCGCCGCAGACGATGTGGCTGGCGGAAGCATGAAGGAAGGAAAATAGGGTGGGGGTGCTTGGCCCCTTCCTGCTGCTTAAGGAAGGGCTGCGCCTCCTTTGCATGAGCCGGGAGAATGGAAAACGATGGGCGAAGGCATTGCGAAAAGGAGGTTCTCAATGGAGGAAGGAAGTCAAACCAACTGGTGTCAATCGGTTACCGGCGTTGTTCTCCGGGAGGGAAAGGTGCTGCTTGCACGGCATACCTATGGATCCGGAAGGGGCAAGTTTATCGTGCCGGGGGGCTATGTGCAGTACGGGGAAACGCCGCAGGACGCGGTCAAGCGAGAGTTCTATGAAGAGACACGGGTACGGGTTGAACCCCGGCAGATTTTGGCGATTCGCTTTAATCCCCACGATTGGTACATAGCCTTTGGGGTGGAGTATATTTCCGGCGAAGCGGTTTCGGATCATGACGAGAACGATGCGGTGGTCTGGATGGATTGGGAGGAAGCCCTGGAAAGGGAGGATGTTCCGGATCTCACTAAGCAGCTTATACGGTGCGCCGTCTATGGGAAGGGGGGACTCCTGCCCATTCCATATGCCGCGAACCCTCAGCGGGGCTGGGGTTATCTTTACGGCGTTTCTTCCGGCGAGGACGAGGCGGCATGCCGGTGTGAGGGCTGGGAGAGACACGCCGGGTGAGGAATACGACTGTTGCGGACAGAGGCAGGAGGCGCCCCATGTGGGGAATGATCATACTTGGACCGGCGGGAGCCGGAAAGACGAGTGTTGGAAAACTTGTGGCCCAAGAGCTGGGCATCGCGTTTCTGGATATCGATGACTACATATGGCGAACGGATACGGAAGTACCCTACACGGTAATGTTTTCCCGCCCAGAAAGGATCTACCGGCTGATGGACGCGGCCAGGAAGGCGGGGGAATTCGTCATGGCGGGATCAATGGACAGCTTCCATCAGTATTTTGACCCGTTTTTTCGGCTGGCTGTGTATTTGACGGCCGATGCGGCGCTGCGCGTCGCCCGCGTGCGGCGCCGGGAGGAAGAGGAATTCGGCCCGCGCGTCCTGCCTGGAGGAGATATGTACCAGAATCACCAGGCCTTCCTGCAGGATGCCGCAGGCTATGAGACCGCTGCCGCCTCCTGTACCCGGGAGCGGCACGAGGCGTGGCTCGGTCAGCTGGCGTGCCCTGTGCTGCGGTTGGATGGAGCACAGCCGTTGGAAAAAAACGCCGCGGCCATTGCGAATGCTTATCGCAAAACCCTAGACAAGTGCGTCCAATATGGAGCGGACGAAGATCTGGATTCTTGGATGGCGCTGGTGGAACGGGTTGCGTGGAACTTTCCCGGACTGGAGACGCCGGAAGCGCTGGCGCAGCACCGCCAAACGGTGCAGCGTTTTATGGGGGAGAAGCGCGCCCTCTGTGTCAAGGAAGACGGGGCGGTGGTAGGCGTACTGCTTTTTTCCCGAAAGCATAACATGCTATGCTGTCTGGCGGTGTCCCCTGATCATCGACGGCAGGGTATCGCGTCGCGCCTGCTCCGGGAGGCGATGGAGCGCATGGATTCGGGAAGGGATATGACCGTGACCACCTTCCGCCAAGAGGACGCGAAGGGGGATGCTCCGCGGGCGCTGTACAAAAGATTTGGGTTCGAGGAAGGGGAACTGCTGCTGGAGAACGGCTATCCCGTGCAGCGACTTGTGCGCAAGGCTGGCCGGTTGGAGGAAGAAAACCCATGATGTGCCAGACGTACGAGCTGTATACCTTAGGGGAGTACCGGTACGTGGTGGTTCTGTCCCTGTACCGGGGGAAAATCCTGCTGAGCCGGCACAAGGAGCGGGATACCTGGGAAACCCAGGGAGGCCACATTGAGCCGGGAGAGAGCCCTTTGGACGCCGCGAAGCGGGAACTCTTTGAGGAAGCGGGAGCCATTTCCTTCACGATAACGCCGTTGTGTGATTATTGGGCGGGGGATGCGGCTGGAGGCTCCGCGGGTATGGTGTTTGTGGCGGAGATCCGTGATCTGGGCGCACTGCCGGAGAGCGAAATGGCGGAAGTTGGGACGTTTGCAGCTCTGCCCGAGAACCTAACCTATCGAGATATTACGCCGGTTCTCTTTGCTGAGCTGGAGAAAATCCGGGGCTGATAGCGTATGGAGGCTGCCAGTTTATCCTGCACTGGCGAGGCTGCCGTGCGGGCAGGAGGCTGCGCGGCCGGAATGGGGATTCCGGCCGCCTTTTTGCGGGAAGGCGGCTGAGAAAAGACAGATCGAACGTGGTACGGGCAGGGAATCCTAGAACCGGAGAGCTTGACCGTATGGACGGCTCCAATGGAGTGTATCCATAATGTTGATAAAAATAGTTGGAATTATGCCGGCGCCGTGCTATAATGAGTGCGGGAAAAAGGAGGAGTAGCATGCTAGCCTTTCGGCACATCACCTTAGAAGACCGGGCTCCATTTAAAGAAATGCTGCGGCATATGAAGTATGACAACGCCAATTACTGCTTTGGGAATATGTTCCTGTGGCAGAAGGAGTGGAATATCCAGATTTGCTTTGATGAAGACGCGATCTATTTGTGCGGAGACGGAGCGCTGGGAGGGCACCAGGGTTATTATCCACCTCTGGCGCCGGACGGCGCGGATTTTGCCCATGCCATGGACGTCCTGCGGCAGGACGCTAAGGATCGCGGCTGGCGCTTTCTGCTTAAGGGAGCGGGGGATGCATGCTTGGAGCGGATGCAGGCGTACTGCCGGGACTGTTTTTCCGTGGAAGACGATAGGGATAACGCGGAATATGTTTACAATACGACGGACCTGGCGACCCTGCGGGGAAAGCGGTATCATGGAAAGAAGAACCATGTGAATGCCTTTGTGCGCAGCTACGCCTATGCGTCGCGGGAATTGACGCCGGATGATTTGGAGGACTGCCTCGCTGTTTTCGACCGCTGGGCCGCCGGGAAAAGAGAGGAAGACGGGATTGTAGATTTGGCAGAGCGGGAAGTGGTGATCCAAGCGTTGACCCATATGGAGGCGCTGGAGCTTCACGGCGTACTCCTTACGGTGGAGGACCGGCCTGTTGCCTTCCAGGTTGGAGAACAGTATGCGCCGGATATGGCGCTGGTTCACCTGGAGAAGGCTGATCCGGACTATAACGGTGCATTTGCAATGATCAATATGCTGGGCGCCCAGTACTGGGACGGGAAGGTGGCCCTGCTGAATCGGGCGGAAGACATGGGAATTGAAGGGATGCGTAAGGCTAAGCTCTCCTATAAGCCGGTTTTGCTGCTTCCCAAGTATACGCTACGGGAGAAGGAGTGCGCATGCGGGGAATCACACTGACCGAAGCGGATCGAGAGGATTGGATGGCGCTCTGGCTGGAGGCATTTCCGGAGGACAGCCGGCAATGGACAGCGTGGTATGCCGAAAATTTCGTCCGGGAAGGAAGCATCCTGGGAATCCGGGAGGACGGCCGTTTGACCAGTATGGTGCACCTAAACCGGAGCACGTTGGCGCTGCGCGGCCGGGAACTGCCAGCCTGTGCCGTGGCGGGTGTGGCCACGGCGCAGGACTGCCGGGGCCGCGGGCTGGCGCGTACGCTGCTGGATGAGAGTCACCGTATCCTGCGGAGGGAGGGGACGGCACTGGCGTATCTGTATCCGTTTTCCTATGCGTTCTACGAAAAATACGGATGGACGGCAGGGTATCGCGCTTTTTCGTGGAAACTATCTGCGGCGCAGGCCGTGCACTGCGGCCGAAGCGACGGTATTCTCCAGTGGATCGAGCGTCCCGCATCCGAGGAATTTGCGCATATGGCGCGGATTTATCGCGAATGGGTTAAGACCTTGGACGGCTACCGTCTGCGGGATTCGTTGGATATGCGTCAGCGCTATGAGGATGAGGCGATGGGAGGCGCCCGGCTGGCTTTTTGGGAGTCGGGAACGTCGGAAGGCTATCTGCTGGCATCGTGTTCGGAAGGCCGTTGGTCGGTCGCCGACTGGGCCGGCGAGGATATGAAGGGACTCATGCTTGCTTTGTTCGCCGAGGGGAAGGTATCTGAGGCGGCTTGGCTTTCACCGTTGGATGACGCAGTGGGTATCCCGGGCGCAGTGCGTACCGTGGTGGATCGAGACATGGTGCGGGTCCTGAATTTTGCGGCCTGCCTTGAAGGCATACAATGCCCGGAGGGATTGGACTGCGTCATCGCGGTGGAGGATCCCTTTCTTCCGGTCAATAGCGGCTGTTATCGGCTGTCGGAGAAAGAGGGCCAGATTCACTGTCAAAGAGAGGACGAAGCGCCGCGCGCGTGGGGGGATATCCGTGCATGGACAGCGGTACTTATGGGATATGCGGCGCCGGAAACCGCTGGATTGGTTTTCGCACAGGACAAGGAGGATACGACGATAGCCCAGCTGCAAGCGGTTTTTCCGCCGCGGAGCATGTGGCTCCAGGAGATGTATGTATGAAGCAGATTGTAGTTGTGGCCGCGCTGATTCAGCGGGAAGGCCGGCTTTTGGTGAGCCAGCGGGAGAACGTGCTGACAGGGGGAGGGTTTTGGGAATTCCCCGGCGGCAAGGTGGATCCGGGCGAAACGCCGCGGCAGGCTCTTGCGCGGGAAATGATCGAGGAATTAGGAATCCGTGTCCAGGTGGGCCCCATCATGGACGCCATGGTGGTGGAACAGTTTGAGAAGCGGGTAACGCTTCTCTTTTACCACTGCCGGATGGAAGAAGGACAGACACCGCAGCCGTTGGACGGCGTGGCACAGTTCCTGTGGAAAACGCCGCAGGAGCTGGAGCCTGCGCTCTTTCTGCCGGCCGACCGGCAGATGATTGGACGGATTGCCGCGCGAGGGGATGCTTTCCTTGCCCATACCGCCGCCTTGTGGAGAGAATGGGAGGACTGTGGATCATGGGTGGATTGACGCTGCTGACCGGCGGCGCCCGCAGCGGCAAGAGCCGTATGGCCGAGCAGCTGGCCAAAGAGCGCGGAGTACCGGTTACTTACTTGGCCACGGCGACGCCCAGCGATGCGGAGATGGAGGACCGGATTCGCCGGCATCGTGCCCAGCGGCCGGACAGCTGGCCGACCGTGGAGGCTTATAAGGATCTGGACCAGGTGATGGCCTCGGCGCAGCCTGGGGTGATCCTTCTGGACTGCGTGACGCTGATGATTACCAATCTTTTGATGGAATGCGAGCTGGATTGGGATGCACCGTCTTTGGAGTCCATTGCCCAAGCCGAGCGCTATGTGGAAGAGGAAATCGGCAAGCTGCTTCGAGGAACTGTAGCATATCCTGGGGAGGTGTTGGCTGTAACCAACGAGATCGGCATGGGCATGGTTCCTGCGTATCCTATGGGCAGAGCGTTTCGGGATATTGCCGGCCGGGCTAATCAACGGCTGGCTGCCCAGGCCGGCACCGTGATTTTTATGGTGTCCGGCTTACCTCTTTATGTCAAGGGAGGACCGATATGCAGGGAATAAGGACGTTGGGGCGGCGTTTTGTGCTGGCGCTGCAGTTTATGACGCGCATTCCCATCAATGTTTCGCTGCGCATTGGAGAGGGAGATTTCCCGGGCTGCGCCGTTTTTTTTCCGTGGGTAGGAGCGGCCGTCGGGGTTTTTGGCTTCGGAATCTGGTTGCTGGCTGACCGGCTGACCCATCTGCCCTATGTGGGCGCGGTGGCCGGGATCCTAGGGGTGACTATGATTACGGGCGCCCTGCATCTGGACGGACTGGGAGATACCTGTGACGGCGTGTTCTCGGGACGCACCCGGGAGCGTGCCCTGGAAATCATGAAGGACAGCCGGTCGGGAGCCTTTGGTGTGCTGGGTATGTGCCTAACGCTCTTGATGAAGACCGTTCTGTTGGGCGGAATCCTGGCAGAGGGGGAATGGCTGTCCGGGCTGCTGCTCTGGTCCATGACGGCCATGGCGGGACGCATGAGCATTGTCACGGCGGCCGCTTTGGGAAAGCCGGCGCGTCCCGACGGGGCGGGACGGATCTTTTTGGCCGACATGGGTTGGCGCCAATGGATCCCTGCCTTCCTGATGGGAACGGCGCTGCTGGCCATCACCGCGCGCTGGAGCTGGTTTGCGGGCTGGGCGATCGCTCAACTGTCGGCGGTTTTCCTATGCGTTACGCTCTCGCATAAACTTGGAGGGTTGACGGGAGATTGCCTTGGCGCGGCCAATGAGGTGGGAGAGGTTCTCTTCCTGCTGGCCGTGGCGGCGTGGCGTTAAGCGATTTCATTGATGCGGGGCTGTCGCCTGCGGGAGGCAGAATAGGAGGCTGTTTTGATTGAGCTCATACTTTTGCGGCATGGTCAGAGCGAGGGGAACCTGGCAAAGATCTTTCAGGGACAGATGGACCTGCCCCTGACCGAACTGGGCAGGGAGCAGGCGCGGGATGCCGGACGGAGGCTGGGAGATTTTGTACCGGAGCTTCTCCTTTCCAGTCCGCTGTCCCGGGCCTATGAGACGGCGCAGCTGGCCTGCCCTGGCTGCGAGATCGTGACCGATCCGGGGTTCCTGGAGGTGGGCCTTGGAGAGATGGAGGGACTGACCTGGCCGGAGGCGGAGGCCAAATTCCCCGACCTGATGCCCCACTGGATGAAGGACATGGCGGACTTTTGCCCGCCGGGCGGCGAGAGCGGATGGGATGTGTTTCGCCGGACCGGTGAAGCACTGGAGCGGTACCTGGCGCTGGCGGAGGAGCGAGGATACCAGCGGATCCTGCTGGTTTCCCATTATTTGGCATTGGCGTCCATTATGGCGCGGCTGACGGGAGGGACCGCAGTGAATGTGCCGCGTTTTTCCATCGGAAATGCACGAATGGCGAAATTCCATATTTTTGACGGTGACGCCGTGCTGAAAATGGTGGAAGATGACGTGCGAAGTTGGTTTGCATAGGAGGGCTTCATGGATAGACCCCGAATTCTGGTAATTGGTAGCATTAACATGGATCTGATGGTGGAACTGGAGCGGATGCCGCTGGCGGGCGAAACCGTCATGGGCGAGAATTACCGCTATGTTCCGGGAGGAAAGGGAGCTAACCAGGCGGTGGCGGCCTTGCGCCAGGGAGCGGATGTACAGTTCGCGGCGCGGGTTGGCTGTGACGCCAATGGCCGTGTGCTGCGCGAGGGGCTCCTGGCGGAAGGCATGGGGCTGGATTATTTCCGTGAGGATGCCCATGCGCCTACGGGCCTGGCGGTGATCCCTGTGGATAGCAGCGGCCAGAACCGGATCATTGTCTTGGCAGGGGCCAATGGGCGACTGTCTGCCGATGACGCCAGAGAGGCCGTGGAGGGTGGCTGCGACTGCGTAATGCTGCAGTTTGAAATTGAGGAGGAGACGGTGAAGGCGGCGTGCCAGGCTGCGGCAGCCAGGGGGATTCCCGTGGTGGTGGATGCGGGGCCTGCGCGGAGTTTCCCTCTGGAAGAGATTCACGGCGTGACGATCCTGACTCCCAACGAGACCGAAGCGGAGGCGCTGGTAGGATTCCCGGTAGAGGATGAGGCATCGGCGCGGCAGGCGTGCCAAAAGCTTATGGAGCGTTCGGGCGCGCGATACATTGTGCTTAAGCTGGGGGGACGGGGCGCCATGCTCTACGATGGGAAACGGATGCAGCGCTATCCAGCTATGCCAGACATCCGTGTGGTGGATACCACGGCCGCCGGGGACTCTTTTACCGCAGCCATGACGGCGGAGTGGCTTCGCAGCGGCGATATGGATCGCGCCATGCGTTACGGCAATGCGGCTGGGGGCTTGGCGGTGACCCGGAAAGGGGCGCAGCCTTCGCTGCCGACGCTGGCGGAAACCGAGGCGCTCTTGGCAAAAGCATAGCGGCCGTCCGTTAAGCGGCTGGAAGGGCTGGACGGTCTACGGAGCGATATGTTCTGACAGAGAGGGTTTGTATATTTTGGCTATGGCGCTTTTTGCTCCATAACTTTTTATGTTGTCGTGTTGATGGGAAAATATTGACGGGAGTGACTTCCTATTTCTTCGCGCTTTACTTGGTCGGTAGGCTTTGCTATAGTGAGACTATCCTCTAAGCCAAAGGAGATCAAGCAATGGAAAAGATGAAGGCAGGATTTACCGGATTCGTCCCTAAAGGGGCTGATTACTTTGCAACACTGCAAACATACGCCCAGATCGGCTACCGCGCCTGTGAGAGTGGATGGGGACTGCTGCGCAGTGGCATAGATCCCCAGGAAGGAATGGCGCGGATCAAGGAAATGGGGCTGCGGTTTTTGACGGTCAGTACTTCAGTGCAAGGAGACCGGTATCCCGATATTGGAGAATTGGCTGAGCAAGCCCATCGGTTTGATGTGGATTGGGTTACCATTTATCATAGCAGCGCGACCTCCTGGCGGTTTGCGGACAGGCCTAGCCTGCCGGATTACGACGAAGCCATGCGGGAGATCGAAAAGATGGAGAAGCTGGCTGTGGAACTGGAAAAGGAAGGGCTTTTGCTTCAGTTCCATAATCATGACCAGGAATTCCTAACCTGTTACAAGGGCGTTCCACTGTTCTGGCACATTGCGGCCAAGGCTGAGCATGTAAAGTTCGAGCTGGACTTGGGGTGGGTGCAGTATGCCGGGGTGGATCCGGCGGGATTGATTGCCCAGCTTGGCGATCGGATTAACGCGCTTCATGTCAAGGACTATGCTCGGGGTGAGAACTATGAAAACAAGCCGGCGCGCCGCGTGCTGGTGCCGCGGTATACGGCGCCCGGAACCGGCATGGTGGATCTGGAGGCGTGTTTGCGGGCAGCCTACGAAGCCGGCGTACGGTGGGCGATCATTGAGCAGGATATGCAGTACCATCTGACCATGGAAGAGGCGGTGCGGGCTGCCTATTACAATATGAAAGAGACTGGATTTGTCGAATAGGAGAAAGCCTTCTCCGGTAGGCCGTTGAGAAGCCTTCGAAGGCCCGGTTCTCTTTGCTGGCACGCTGCAAAGGAATCGGGCTTTTTTGACTTGGGGGAAGAATGGCTGGCCTGCCAGGCTTTGCTACGTCAGAGGCGCCTTGGCAGCCGCTTTTGCAACCTGCCCTTTCGTCCTTTTCTCGGGCATTTGGCCGTCAATAAAGTGTTGCTAACGGTTTGACATTGCAAGACTGCTAACGCTTTTTGCAGCGATGAAAATATCATTTTGCTGCGTGTACAAGTGCATAGACGGAAAATGATCAGAGAAAGTGGCTTTTTGCTGCTCCTCGCACTACACATGTTGACGCTGCGGATTGTAGATGAAGGGGATAGGGTTCTTCATGAATTCATGAAGTATTCCCATAGCTTTTTCGACAGACTAAGAGCCGCCTTGCGGCGGCTCTCGTATGAGAAGGAGAAAGAGCAAAACTCTTGCAATCAAATTGTTTGATGGACCCTTGGACCCATGGCTTTAGCATACTGCTGTTTTATGTACAGGGTATGGTGAATTGGTAAAAAAAAGATGACATTCTGTAAAACTTACAGAAGGAAACCGCTTAAGAAGGCGTTGTTCTCAAGCGGTCGAACAAAGGAGAAGAAAAAGGAAAAGGGGAAAGGTGTATATTGGAATCGTGAATTTTGGAACGCCAAGGAGCTCGGCTCCTTTCAAGGAATAGATTACTGAAAAAATATGGCCAAATCACGAGCAGAAAATAAAGAAACTGTGAACGCTCGGACGCTAGATCCACCCCATCTGTTTGGTAACAAAGATCCACATGAACATGGTGATGACGGCAAACACAGAGGTGAAAACCACCAGTTGCCCGGCTAGGTCGGCATCGCCTCCCATCTGCTGGGCCATGGTGAAAGAGTTGACGGCAGTCGGCGCCGCAAAAATGACCATAAGACTGGCTAGCTCAATATCGCGGAACCCACATAGTACGCCAGCTGTTAGGAAGATGAGCGGATTGATAACCAGCTTGCCGGTTACGCCAATCAGCAGCTGACGTAGGTTTCCTCCCACCTTAGAGAAGGAAAAGGAGGCGCCGAGGACAAAAAGAGCCAATGGGGTGGCAATCTTGGACAGATCGGACACGGTTGTTTCTACAAAAGAAGGAAGCTTAAGACGAACAGCCATGACCAAAATCCCCAAAATAGACGCAATGATTAGCGGATTGGTAAGGATACCCTTGATAATCTTCTTTGGGTGGGTGGCTTCCGTACCATACACTTCCAGAGCTACCACCGATAGGACGTTGAACATGGGAACAACCACGGCTACAAGCAGCGCTGTTACGCCGGAGTTTCCCGCGCCGTAGAGGGCCTCGGCAACCGAAAGACCGAAGAGCACAAAGTTGCTGCGGCCGATGCCTTGGATTAAGACGCCTCGTTTGGCGTTTTCGGGTTCGATCCGGGGAATAATCAGGAAAAGGATACCGAATAGCGCCAGGACACCTACCACGGCAAAGACAAAGACCTCCCATTGAAAGTCTCCATCCAAACGCGTATTGTAGACATTGTAGAAAATTAAGATGGGGATAAAGACCCGGAAGGCCAGGTTGTTGATGGTGCGAACGGACTTGTCATCGATCCAGCCCAACTGCCGGATACCGTAGCCCAGCGCCATGATGAGGCACAGGGGCATGACGACATGAAAGGAAAGAAGAAGGTTTTCCATACAGTCGCTCCTCTTGCGGTTTCTGCGCTGGCAAGAAAGGATCCCATACAGGCAGTGACTTTGCCTGCATGGGATCCTTCGCTACTGCCTACGCATAAGATAGAGATATCAGTCAAAGTAGACGGGCTGACCGGTCTTGTCCGACTCGTAAATGGCAGCCAAGATTTTGGTTACTACCAGAGCCTGCTCAGGCTTGACCCGAAGCTCAGTGCCGTTGATAATGGCGCTGTAGAACAGGCTGGCCTCAATGACGGGAGGAGTCGCGCCCTTTTCCCCATCAAAGAAAGCAACGCCCGCATCGTCTCCGATTTCCGGCTTGGTCACGTAGGTGCGTCCGTACTTTTCGCCGTTGATTCGGAGACCATCATAGTTATCCGCACCGGCCTTGGTGCCGCAGAGAATGCACTGTGCCTCGCGGACCTCCAAGGTATTCAGAGCCCAGGCGCTTTCCAGAACGACGGTAGCACCATTCTTGAAGCGAATAAACCCAAAAGCAGAATCCTCCACTGTGAACTTCTCCGGATCCCAGGGGCCCCAGGCGTTGGCGGCGTTTTTGGTTTGGGAGAGCTTCTTGTAGGAAGAACCAACCACCATGGCCGGCTCATAGTTGTTCATCAGCCAGAGGGTTAGATCCAGCGCGTGGGTGCCGATGTCGATCAGGGGACCGCCGCCCTGCTCATGCTCATTGAGGAAGACACCCCAGGTGGGAACGGCCCGGCGGCGCAGCGCCAAAGCGCGGGCATAATAGATTTCGCCTAGCTCATCATGCTCAATGGCGTTCTTAAGGTATACCCACTGGGGATAGTTCCGGGTCTGGTAGCCGATGGTTAGAATTTTGCCATTCCGCTTGGAGGCCTCCAGCATGGCCTCGGCTCCGGCCACATCAATGGCCATGGGCTTTTCGCAGAGGACGTGGCGGCCCGAATCCAACGCGGCAACCGTGATGGGGGAATGGCTGCGGTTGGGGGTACAGACGTGGACGGCTTCCAGGTCGGGACCTTCCTTGGACAGCATTTCCTGATAGTCGGTATAAACGCGAGCGTCTTCCGTGCCGTACTCTTTGGCGGCTTTTTGAGCGCGTTCCTCGATAATGTCGCAGAAAGCGACCACTTTGACGTAGGGAAGCTGCGCCAGGGAGGGCAGGTGCTTGCCGTTGGCAATCCCGCCGCAACCTACGATACCTACATGAATTTCACGCATACAGATATCCTCCTTTGCGATGCTTGCCTACATTTTAATGAAACCGCCAAGTAGGCGCAAGCGGTTTTTCACATCTTTCACATTTTCTCTATATTTTATGATGAACAGGTGATTTTATAGGGTAAGTGTGATAGAATATTTTCGCATGCCCAGAAAATGCTTGGGAGGATAGCGCAATGGATGCAAATCTGTTAGGCAGGGTCCATCATTGCCAATGCGGCCGGGACCACGCTGTTTTGACGAAACGTGTAGAGATTGGACGGCATATTCTGCCGGAATTGCCCCAGTGGATGTTGCAGGACGGCCTGACGGGCGATGTTTTCTTGGTGGCAGATGAGCGTACCTGGGAGGCCGCTGGACGCCAAGTGTATCAGATCCTGACGGGAGCGGGAAGAAACGTGCGCTACCACATTCTGCGCGGAGAAGAGCTTCACGCCGACAGCCGGTGTATCGGCGAGGTCATGGTGGCGATGGAGCCGGTGGCGGATGTAATCGTCGCAGTGGGCACGGGGACCATCAACGATCTGTCTCGCTTCTGTGCCCATCGCCTGGGAATTCCTTACCTTATCGTGGCCACGGCGCCCTCTATGGATGGCTTTGCGTCCTCGGTAACCCCAGTGATCCGGGATCATTTCAAAATTACCTATCCCGGAATTCATCCAACACAGGTGATTGGGGACTTGGAGGTTCTGTGCCAGTCTCCTCTGCCCATGATGGCTGCGGGATTCGGGGATATCCTGGGCAAACGCGTGGCGCTGGTGGACTGGGCCCTGGGCCAGACCATGACGGGTGAATTCTACTGCCCGACCATTGCCGGCATGATGGAGGAAGCCCTGCAGGCCTGCCTGGCCGTGGCGCCCCAGCTTCCCAGCCGTAGTCCCGAAGCCGTAGGCGGTCTGATGAACGCCCTGGCCCTTTCGGGGATTGCGATGCAGATGATGGGCAATTCCCGTCCTGCTTCGGGAGCGGAGCACCACATCTCCCATTTTCTGGAGATGCGGGATATGGCCCGCGGACGTCCCAGCACCTATCACGGCGACAAGGTCGGAGTGGCGTCTTTGCTTGCCCTGCGGGTTTATGAAAAGTTCTTTGCCGGGAATCCTCCCGCTCAGGGTAAGGTGCTGGCGGGGGAAGAACTGGTCGCGGCACTGCAGAAGGCTTATGGCCCTGCTTTTGACGGCATCATGCAGGAAAGCGGCTCTTACCTAAATCTGCCGTCCGATTGGGAGGACTGGAAAGCGCACGTAATCGAGAACTGGGCCCGGTACCAGAAGACCGCAGCAGCCTTCCCGGCACTCCGTGCGGCAGGAGCCCAGGCGCTTCGCGCAGCCCATGGCCCGGTCACTCCACAGGATATGGGCTACAGCCGCGGCGATATAGCCGATGCCATGCGCTATGCCCGCTTTATCCGCGGCGGGCGGCCCACAATTTTGACCGTTGCGGCCCAGTGGGGATGCCTGGACGGCATTGTTGAGGAGATCCTGGATGAAGTTTTCTAACACAGCCGAGAATTTGCGCCGCCTTTCAGAAGTTGCTTGCTTTGTGTTAGATATGGACGGCACCTTTTATTTGGGAAACCAGCTGCTGGAGGGTTCGCTGGAGTTTTTTCATCGGGTGCGGGGTGTGGGGAAAAGGATTCTATTTCTGACCAACAATTCCTCGCGGGATGGACTGTACTATGCGGAGAAGTTGGAAAGGATGGGATGCCCTACTTCTTCTAAGGATATTTATACCTCCGGCATGGCGACATGCCAGTATGTGCTCCGGAACTATCCGAAGGCACGGGTCTTCCTTCTGGGAAACGAGCACTTGGCGGGAGAATTCCGCCGCTATGGGATTTCCCTGGTGGAGGATGATCCGCAGCTGGTGGTAGTGGGCTATGATACAACGCTGGACTACCGTAAAATGTGCCGGGTGTGCGACTTTGTGCGCGCGGGTCTGCCGTATATTGCCACGCATCCGGATTTTAACTGCCCCGTTGAATCAGGGTTTGAGCCGGATATTGGGGCCATTATGGCCTTCATCGAGGCCTCCACAGGAAGAAAGGCTGACCGGATCATCGGAAAGCCTTACGGTGATATTGTCCAGGGCATGCTGGAGATGACGAGCCTGCCGCCGGAGAAGCTCTGTATCTGCGGTGACAGGCTGTATACTGATATCGCTACCGGGGTGAACCACGGCATTCTATCGGTTTGCGTACTGACCGGGGAGAGTTCGCCGGAGGATATTGAAGCGTCGTCGGTGCAGCCCGATTTGGTGTTTAACCGGCTCAGTGATATGCTGACGTACATTTTGTGAGGAGGACAGCCATGGACGCGAATCAATGGCGTAACTTTCCCGAATTGTATCCTATTTTGCTGTGGGAGGACGTGCCTCCGCTCTGGCAAGACGGAATGCCGGCCCAGGACGACGGAATACAGGATCGGCCTTCCCTTACGCCCTTCCTGGTAGACAATGCACCCCGTGGCGCGGTCATTGTTTTCCCGGGCGGCGGATATGCGATGAAGGCAATGCATGAGGCCGAGCCCATTGCTCGCTGGCTGAATGCAGGGGGGATTCATGCTTTTGTCCTCAATTACCGGGTAGCTCCTTTCCGCCATCCGGCTCCTCTGCTGGATGCCCAGCGGGCCATCCGGTATGTGCGCTGCCACGCGGACGCCCTGCATGTGCGGCCTGATCATATCGGAATCATTGGGTTTTCCGCGGGAGGGCATCTGGCCGCCACGGCTGCCGCGATGGAGGCGGAGACTGCGTATTTCCGGAAAAACGATCCGGTGGACGGTGTGTCAAGCCGTCCTGACGCAGCGGTGCTCTGCTATCCGGTCATATCCATGCGAGATGGGATCGTGCACGAGGGTTCTCGGGCCTGCCTCTTGGGGGTGGACAGCGAGACGCCGGAGGCTTTGTCTCTGTCGGCAGATGCACGGGTGAACGCCATGACACCGCCTACGTTTTTGTGGCATACCGCTGATGATGAGGCGGTTCCCGTCGCCAACAGCCTGCTGATGGGAAGCGCGCTGGCGAAAAATGGGATTTGCATGGAAATGCATATCTTCCCCCACGGCCACCACGGCATGGGCCTGGCGCAGGGGGATCCCGTTGTAGGTAGGTGGCCGGTCTTGGCCATGGATTTCTTGAAAAACCTGGATTTTTGATCTATACTTAGCACATCCCTGACATGTGTTGACGATGTGTGGCGGATTTTATGCAATGATGAGAAGGAGATAGTCCCCTATGATGTATCCCATCCGTGTTTCCACGCCCAGCCGCATCTGCCTCTTTGGCGAGCATTTGGATTATCTGGGCCTGGAGGTTGTGGCGCTGGCAATCAATCTGCGCTTCTGTGCTTCGATTTCTCCTCGGGAGGATCAGCAGATCCATATTTCTATTCGTGACGAGCGCCTTGGCAGCTTGGGCAGTGACGGCACGGAATATCCTCCGCAGGAGTATTGGATTGACCTAAGCAAGCCCATCGTATACCAGCATAAGCGCGACTATATGAATAGCTGCGTCAATCTTCTTCTGAAGGAAGGCTATTTGAATCCGCAGCAGGGATATGATATTTCCCTGGACGCCAAAATCCCCATCGGCAAGGGTATGTGTTCCTCCACCACTATGATTATGGTTATTCTGCGCGCGCTGCTGGAGGCGTCGGGCGCTCCCGTCAAGGAGGATCTCTCGGAACTGGCTTACCTGGGGTACCGGGCGGAGGTGGAGGAGTTCCACGAGCCCGGCGGTATGATGGATCACTACACGTCGGCTTATGGAGGGCTGGTCCATTTGGATTTTGCCGGCGGAACGGTGAAGCCTACCCGGCTGGACACTGAGATTCCCGGTTACTTCGTGCTATTTGACTCCCTGTGCGACAAGGATACCATTCGGGTGCTGAGTCAGGCAAAGCAGCCGGTTATGGAAGCGCTGGAACAGCTGAAGCCCTACGGCGTGGAAGGCATTCGGGACCTTTATCAGAATCCGTCCAAGCTGGAGCTGTTGAAGCATTTGGACGAGTGGCATACGAAGAAGCTGCAGGCCTCCTATGACAATTACGTCATACTGCGGGAAGCGCTTCGTTTCTTTGAAAAAGGGCAGTTCGATCCGGTGAGCTTTGGTCAGATGATCTATCGGCATCACGTGAACCTGCGGGATGGATTCGGGATCTCTACGCCGACCATTGAGCGCATTCTGGATACAGCCATGGAGCACGGGGCGCTGGGGGGCAAGATCAACGGCTCCGGCGGCGGAGGTTGCTGCTATGTGTATTGTCCGGATCGGGAATCGGCGGAGCGTGTCCTGGATGCGGTACAGGCCATTGGTTTCCCGGGAATGATTCTGCAACCTGACCAGGGCAACCGGGTTGACCCGGATTAGGGAAGGAGCGTGGACACTATGTCCATGTATCACGAGCCTTGGCGTTTGGTGCCCAACCATATCCGCGGCCAGGGCGGACGGGAAATCGATCGGTTTCGGGGTATTGCGCCGGCGTTGGATACCTCTTATGGATCGGAGGCGTGGATTGGCTCGGTAACGCGGGTGGAGCATCCGCCGACTGGCCATCCTGACTATGGGTGTAGCGAGGTTCTTCTACCGGACGGGCGGCAGATGTACCTTTATCGTGCCATCGAACTGGCTCCCGACGAGATCCTCGGTTTGGAGCACCAGGCGCGTCATGGCCGGGGCCTCGGTATGCTTATCAAATACCTGGACGCCCAGCGGCAGTATGGCCTGCAGTGCCACCCAACCCGCGCTTGGGCGAAGTCCATGTGGGGGAGCCCCTATGGGAAGGAGGAGAGCTGGTACGTGCTCTCTACCCGGGATGATACGTCGCGGCCGGCGTATATTCTGCTGGGTTTCCGAGAGGGCGTAACCCGGCAGATGTGGGAGGAGCGTTACTATGCCCGCGATCTGGCGGGGCTGGAGGCGCTCTGTCACAGGATCGAAGTGCATCCGGGTGAGACCTATTTTGTAGGCGGTGGCTGCCCCCACGCGCTGGGAGAAGGCTGCTTTGTGATCGAGGTCCAGGAGCCCAGTGATATTACCCTGGGCGCTCTTCCCGTGCCAGAGGTGGCAGCGGCAGCGGATCCTGATGCAGCGGCACTCTATGATCGCCGCCTTTTGGGTGCCTACGTCTACAGTGGATGCAGCCGTGAGGAAAATTTCCGGCGCTGGAGGATACCGCCGCAGTGCTTCCGCCAAGGAGGGTGGGGAGAAGAATCTATCCTTATCGGTCCTGAACAAACGAGTTATTTCTCCTTTACCCGTCTTACCGTTAGGGGGAAGGAAGCGGCTCCTTTGCGGAATACGGGCTTTCCGCAAATCGCGATTGTCACAAAGGGAGAGGGTCGCTTTGTCTATGGGGGCGGTACCATGCCACTGCAGCAGGCGGATGAGGTTTTTCTTCCTTACGCGGTGCCAAAGCTTCGGGCGGAGGGTGAGCTAGAAATTATTTTATGCCATCCAGAGGGCGTAAGGTACGAAACGCCGGATGGGGAGCGGCAAATCGGGGATCCTCTTTAGCGGTGGCAGCAGGGACCCTTGATTTTGTAGAAAAACTATGGTATAATAATAAAGGCAAAGCGTTGACGAAGAGGAGTAGCCGCGGGCTGTCCTGGAAGCGAGCGAGGGATGGTGTGAGCCTCGTCTGGATTCTGTGGTGAATGGACTTCTGAGTGCGGACCGAAAGTCGTGCGGCAAGTAGGCTCCGACGGGCCGGCCCGTGACAGCCGGGGCGTGTATTGGCACGCCGTGAGGGGATGCATTTGCATCAATGCAGGTGGTACCGCAGGCTTGCCCTGTCCTACAAGGAGGACAGGGCTTTATGTTTTTTGAAGGAGGATTTACCATGGATGAGAATCAGAAGGTCGTTTTGACGGGGATCAAGCCCTCCGGGGATTTGACGCTGGGGAACTATATTGGCGCGCTACGCAACTTAAAGCCCATGGAAGCGCTGGGTACCTGCTACTACTGGGTAGCGGACATGCATGCCATTACCGTCCGGCAGGATCCTGCCGACCTGCGGCGGCGGACGCTGACGCTGATCGCCACCTACTTGGCCTGCGGCATCGATCCGGAGAAGTCAGTCATGTTTGTGCAGTCCCAGGTTCCAGCCCATGCGGAGCTGGGGTGGATTCTGAACTGCTACAGCTACATGGGCGAAATGAGCCGTATGACCCAGTTTAAGGAGAAGTCTGCTAAGCTGAAGGATGACTCCATTACGGTGGGACTTTTTGACTATCCCGTGCTGATGGCGGCGGACATTCTGCTGTACCAGACAGACCTGGTACCGGTGGGCGTAGACCAAAAACAGCACCTGGAGATTGCTCGGGACATTGCGATTCGCTTTAATAATGCATATTCGCCTACGTTTAAGGTTCCGGAGGCCTATATTCCCCCGGTGGGCGCCAAGGTGATGAGCCTGCAAGATCCTACCTCCAAGATGAGCAAGTCGGATGAAGCAGGAGATACCGGGTGCATCCTCCTGATGGACAGTATGGATGATATCCGCCGCAAGTTTAAGCGGGCGATTACCGATCTGGAGACTGAGGTGCGTTATGACCCGGAAAAGAAGCCGGGGGTGTCCAACCTGATGACCATCATGAGCTGTATGACCGGAAAATCGCTGGACGACATCGCCCGGGAGTTTGCGGGCGTGGGCTATGGCGACTTTAAGATGGCCGTTGCCGACAGTGTGGTGGATGTGCTCGCTCCTCTGCAGGCAGAGGTGAAGCGACTGTTGGCCGATAAAGGATACCTCGCGGGCATTCTCAAGGCCGGGGCGGAGCGCGCCTCTTATGTGGCCAACAAGACCCTATCCAAGGTCAAAAAAAAGGTGGGCTTTGTGATGCCCTAGGTCAAGGCGCATTCCGGTTTCTGCGAGTCAATTGGGACGGTGATGCGCAGCACGGCTAACTCTGCGGCCAGGGATCGCCCCACTGTATTTCTCAAGATGGCATGCATGGGGAAGTCCTTACTGCAGGGAATGGCTGTGGAGGTTGTTTCCCTTCGTTCTTTGGGCAGAAGGCGGGAAAGCCGCCGCGGAAACCGGCAGGAAAGAGGGTGCATTGTTCCTCCCGGATGCCCAGACGATTCGGGAAAGGAGATACTCTGGCCTCTTTCCTCGGCCGGTGCGGATCATTTCCATGCATCCGTTACGGCCGGCATTTTCTGCTTAGGATGGTGTCATCCTTTTATCATGTTGTCGGGGGTGCTTTTCCCCTTCTGGTGCTGGCTCCGTGCAGCGGCAAACGGTCAGAATGCGCACTGCCGGCTATATTCAGCCCTTGCCAAGGGAGGTTATGCAATGAAAACCGTCATACAAAAGCTTAGTATCCCCAAGGGAAGCAGGGTCTTGGTTATGAGTGATATCCATGGGGAGCCCGGGTATCTGGAGGGAGCGCTCCGCGCGGCAGGCTACGGTCAGGACGACACGCTGATTCTCCTGGGCGACTATGTGGAGAAGGGTCCCAGGAGCCTGGAGGCTTTGCGCTCCGTGATGCGCCTGTGCCGGCAGGGTGGCGTCTATGCTGTCATGGGGAATAACGATCCCTGGACCTTTCAAATGCTGGAAACCTTGGACGGCTCCTCGGCAGAGACCGTCTTCGCACGGCATTGCGGCCAATTGCGCTGGTTTGGTCACAGCCTTTTGCAGGAGATGTTCATGGAGCAGGGCCTGGAGCTGCATACGGCGGCAGATCTTCTGCGGGCGCGGGGCACGCTGCTGAAGGCTTATGCCGAGGAGTGGGACTTTATCCATGGGCTTCCCACAATCCTGGAGGCGGGGCGCTACATCTTTGTCCACGGAGGGATTCCGCACGAGAATTTGAATGCTTTCCAGGGAGAGGATCCCTATCGCTTCATGAAGTGGGACGCGTTTCAGGAGGAAGGCCTGCGGTTCGACCGGTATGTGGTGGTTGGACACTGGCCCACCTGCCTTTACCGCACCAATTTTCACAGCATGGATCCCCTGGTCAGCAGGACGCAGCATATTATCAATATTGACGGAGGCTGTGGGCTGAAGGATTTCGGTCAGCTCAATGTATTGATGATTCCGGACGTGGAGAGGGAAAATGCAGAATATGTAAGTTATGATGCCATGCCCGCCGCCACGGCCTTGGACAGCCAGGAAGCCTCAGAGCATTCTTTCTATATACACTGGGGAGATAATGCCGTCCAGATCCTGGATCGTCAGGAGGACTTTGCC
Organism: uncultured Christensenellaceae bacterium; assembly: GCA_944376795.1. Taxonomy (GTDB): domain Bacteria; phylum Bacillota; class Clostridia; order Christensenellales; family UMGS416; genus CALWDW01. The sequence goes on along the minus strand of CALWDW010000052.1, from coordinate 22,257 downwards.
TACGTTGCGCACCAGCGGACGGGCCACCGCTTATTCATACCAAATGCTTTTGTCTATCCGTTGGAGGATGGATGGGAGACCATGGACTATGCGGACTATCAGCTCCCCATTCGTGCAGGAGAGTCCATCAAGCTCCTATTACGGACTTCCCGCGGCGTATACGCCAAGGCCCGGGGCATATGCGGTTGGTACCAAGGCAGAATCGAATAAGAGTATGAAGAAGGCCCGTACAGCGCAAGCACGCTTGTACGGGCCTTCTTTGGTGTGGGTCGATTAGTTCCGGATATCCTCCAGGGGCTTCAAGTCGATGAACTTCAGGAAATGCTGGATGTGCTCATCCCAAAATTCCCAGGTGTGGGCGCCGGGATGCTCCTCGTAGGTGTAGTCAAAGGGGTTCCCTTCCAAACCAAGGAAGAAGTCGCGGGTTGCCCGGGCGTTTTCTAGGACGAAGTCCTCAGTGCCACAGGCATGGAAGATCCGCGGGACGGGAGCGCCGGTTTCCAGGATCTTTTGTGCGCTGTAGAAGGTATCCTCCACCGTGCCGGTGATGTCCTTTCCATCGTAAAGGAGCTTGAGTCGCCGTTCCCAAGAAGGGTTGGCGGGAGCCTTGCGGGGGACGTTGGATGCGCCGGCGGACAGGCAGCCGATGGCGGCGTAATGCTCCGGATTGGCTAGCCCGATCTTCAGACAGCCTGCGCCGCCCATGGAGAGCCCGGCGATGAAATTGTCCTCCCGCTTCTCGGACAGGGGGAAGAAGGAGCGCATGATGGCAGGAAGCTCCTGACTGATGTAGGTGTAGTATTTTCCGCCGTGTACCATGTCCGCATAGGAACTCAGATGGGCGTTGGGCATAACGACAGCCAGCCCCAGCGGCGCAGCGTAGCGCTCAATGCTGGTACGGCGCTGCCAGATGGTATGGTTATCGCTGGCACCGTGGAGGAGCCAGAGCACCGGATGCTTATCCTGCCGCGCTTCGGCGGCCATGCCAATCTGCTTGGTAGCCCGCTGGGGAAGGATCACATCGCAGGCCACGCTCATTCCCAGGCTTTCGGAAAAAAAGTTGACGTGCAGTAGTGCCATGGTTTTCTCCTCCTTACTTTTTCTCAATGGGAAGCCACTGAAGGACGGTCTGGATCTTTTCATCCCAATACTTCCACTGGTGGTCGCCGGGGGATTCTTCATAGGTCAGGTCGTAGCCGAGGTTCTGCAGGTGATCCCGCATGTCGGTGTTCGCACGGTAGAGGAAGTCCTCTGTACCACACCACATGTAGACCTTAGGCAGAGGCTTACCGGAAGCCTTGAGACGTTCGGCTTCGGCGAAGAGGTCGTTCTTTCCGCCGCGGACGGCTTCCGCGGGGCCGAAAATGTCCTCCCAGAGCTGGACTCTTTTTTCCGAGCGGGCATTTTCCTCGCAGATGGAGGCCGCGTCGAGGCCACCGGAGAGGGAAGCCACCGCTCCGAAACTGTCGGAGGCAGATAGACCCAGTTTCAGCGCGCCGTAGCCGCCCATAGAGAGCCCGGCGGCAAAGGTGTCTTCCCGTCGGCTGGACATGTTGGGGAAGAAGGAACGGCAGATGGCGGGCAGCTCCTGGCTGATGTAGGTGAAGTAGTCAAAACCCAGGTACATATCGGTATACCACCCTAGATGGGTGCTGGGCATGACTACAGCAATGCCCATTTCACTGACGTAGCGCTCAATACTGGTGCGGCGCTGCCAGATGGTGTGGTCATCGCTCATACCGTGAAGCAGATAGAGTGTCGGATACTTGCCGGAGCCGGCCTTTCCCTCCATACCAATCTGCCCGGAGGTTTGCTGGGGAAGGATAACGTCCATTTCGGCGCACATCCCCAATGTGTCCGAGAAAAAGTCGACGTGCATCAATGCCATGACAGATCTCCTCCTGTTTAATTTTGCCGATAAAATAAGTATAGCATAGTTTCCCGTGCGGGGGAACAGGTTTGCGGTTTTTTATCCATGGATTTACAAAAGGTTTTCATTCCGCTGGATCCTCCTGCTAGCCAAGGAAGGGGATCTGTGCTACAATAAAAAATAGTCTGATTCCATAGGGAAGAGGACAATGATTTTTGATGACAGTGATAAGCCAAGGAGGAAGGGAATGTTTGGCTACCTGCGGCCGCTGCTTCCTGAGCTGAAGGTTCGGGAGGCCCAGCTCTACCGAGCTGTGTATTGCGGCGTATGCCGGGCGATCGGGAAAAACTGCGGCCATCTCTCCCGCCTATACTTGCAGTACGACGCGGCGGTATTGGCACTGCTTTGGTTGACGGATCGGGATCAGATTCCCCTGGAAAAGCGGGCCTGTATCCTGCATCCGGGCGTTACGCAGCCCATTGTGGCCGATGACCCTGCGTTGGATGCGGCAGCACGCGCCTGTGTGCTTTTAGCCTATTTCCGTGCCCAAGATGCCGTTGCCGATGAGAAGGATCTGCAGGCGCGAGGAGCTTTGGGAATACTGGGCCCTGCCGTGCGGCATATGACGGCACGAAATGCAGCGGCACAAGAGACATTTCGGAATGTGGAAGCTCTGGTAAGAGAGATCGGTGCGCTGGAACAGGAGGGCTGCAGCGATATGGACCGGATGGCTGAGCTGTCAGGGCAGACAGTGGCCCAGGTAGTGATGAGCTTTGAAGGCATTGGGGAAGATATGCGGGAACCCCTGCGCTGGATGGGCTTGCAGCTGGGACGCTGGCTCTACTTGGTAGACGCCCTGGACGACCAGCTGGTGGACGCGGAGACTGGCGCGTATAATGTGCTGCGACTGGCGGAGGGAAGTCCGCAGGCGGTTCGGGGCCTGGCACGGGAAACGGCCCAGTGGGCGGCCATGCAGGCGGCGAATGCCTTCGACCTTCTGCCGGAAGAAGGACCTGCCCACGGGATTTTGTACAATCTACTTTATGCCGGCATGCCTTCCACATTGGAACGTGTTGCGGAACATCCCAGAGATTCAAAGCCAAGCAAGGGGAAAGGAGGTCAACATGCAGGATCCTTATAAAGTATTGGGCGTATCCCCCGATGCGACAGAGGAAGAAATTAAGCAGGCCTATCGCACCCTTGCCAAGAAGTACCATCCTGACCGCTATGTGGACAGCCCGCTGAAGGACCAGGCCGAGAAAAAAATGCAGGAGATCAACCAGGCCTATGACATCCTTACCAAACGGGGAGGCGCGGGCCAGGGACAGGGAGCGGGCGGCTATAATCCCTATGGTGGCTACAATCCTTTTGGCGGCGGCTATAACCAATATGGCGGAAGGCCTACCGGGAGCGATCCCCACTCCTTCCTCTACATTCGACAGATGATTGATTCGGGGAATATCATGATGGCCGAACAGCTCCTGGAGGGGATGCAGGTTCACAATGCCGAGTGGTACTTCCTGCGCGGTGTGGTCTATCTGCGCAGGGGTTGGTATGCCCAGGCGCGGTCCCATATCCAGCAGGCTGTGGACATGGATCCGGGAAACGCGGAGTACCGTAACGCGCTGGAATCCATTATGGGGCAGACGCGCCAGTATACCCAACAGACCTACCGCACCGGAGGCCCGTCCAGTGCCTCTTGCTGCGACAACCTTTGCACGATGCTACTCTGTGCCAATTGCTGCTGTGGCGGCGTCCCCTGCGTACCGTGCTGTTAGGAGGAAACAATGCGAGAGAAACTGACAAAAGAGGAACTGATCGCCAAGGCCCTGGAGCTTGGTGCAGTAGATGCGGTGCCCTTTGTGCGGGAGGATATCGTCTATGATCCTCGTACGCTGCTCAAGTGCATGTATGGCTGTGACGACTGGGGAAAGGGGCATACCTGCCCATCCGAACATCCCGAGGTTACCTTGGAAATGTACCGGGAGATGCTGACCCGCTACACTTGGGGGATTATTGTCCACGCCCATGATAAGCATACCAATCAACAGGTCAGCCTGGAGCTAGAGCGGCTGGCTTTTGAGAGCGGCTATTACTTTGCTTTCTCCATGAGCGACTGCGGCCTATGCGCCCGCTGTGCAGGGCACGATGGCGCTCCCTGCCGGTTTCCTAAAAAGGCCCGTCCGGCTTTTCACAGTGTGGGGATCGATGTTTTTGCCACAGTTCGCAGGCTGGGGCTTCCGATCTATACCCTCACGGATCCCGGGCAGGAGGAGCAGAACTGGTATGCTGCGGTTTTTGTGGAATAACCCACAGCGCCTCGCAGGGAAAGCATGCGGAAGGTGAAACGAACCAGATTGTGCGGACAGTACAGAAAAGCCACTGGTGCAGGAATATTCAGTTTGAGTAGGAATGGCGCAGCGTTAGCGGCGCCATTCCTGTTTTGCTTTGAATGTGCTGGGAATTGTTAAAATGGATGCAGCGGTCAATCATCTCGTTCGCTTCTAAGAAGGCAGCCGGTTTGTGGCGGCAGATGCATTCTGTTTTGAGGATGAAAAGGAGATTTTCCGCCATTGCGTTGTCGTAAGGGCTCCCACGTCTTGGCATCGAAGGCGTAATGCCGTATTGTTTAGTCAGCTTAAAATATGCTTGGGATGCGTATGGAAAGCCTTGGTCGCTGTGGAGATGCAACTCCGCGGTGACCTTTTTTTCTCTGCGCACTGCCTGGCGGATGGTGTCCAGTACCAGGTCTACCGTTTGCGGTGTTGCGGTCTTGCAGGCCGCAATGCTGTTGTCATACAGATCCCAGGTCATGGACAGATATAATATGCTCTGTTTGGTTTGAATATAGGAAATATCGGTCACCCATTTGCGGTTCGGTGCTTCTGCGTGAAATCTTGGTTGAGAAGATTCTGGTATTGGTGCAGCGGCTGCCTCACTACAGCATCGAGGAACCGGGTAGGACAGCATACAACTTTGCACGGATGCCGGCTTCGGAGGCTGTAGAGCAGCTGGAGAAGGCGGATATCGTTTTCAGCGACCGGGAGCTTCCGCTTCCCGAAGGCGTAGAGAAGATTCGAAGCTGGATGGAGAGAAGATTCTGGCGATGCTGTATGCCGAACTGGGGCTTTTGCTTTCCGGTTTGCAGCGACGCCTCCGGCTGATGAGAAAAGAGAAGCCCCTTCTCATTTTTTTGCGGATTATGCAAACTTATTAAAGAATGCATTATTGAGAATTATCCTATCATGGCAAATGAAGTTGTCTCAAATGAAACAATGGCATGGACTGGAAACACCTTCCTTTGCAAGGGAATTCTATAACGGGATGCATCGTCCTATTTCCAAGAATGCAAGGAAGGGAAGGGCTGCTTTTTGTAATTTTCCCTGCAGGATGGTATAATGGGGTATCCGATAAGGAGGTGGGGCCATGACAGAATCCTTGTATAATCTTCTTGCCACGAGCTTCCGCTATGTATTTATCCTGATTTTGGCGGTTCTCTTTTTCCGAATGGTGTCCCTGGCTGTGCAGGAGCATCGGTGGGCCAGGAGGCCGGGCGACAGCGCATACTGCGGGGTACTGGAAACGGTGCGCGGCGGGGAGAGCATTCACTACGGTATTACCCGGGACAATGTGATTGGGCGTTCCCGGCGCTGTGATATTACCTTGCTGCACCGATCGGTGGCACCCGTTGGCGTCCATCTCTATTGGGGAAGGGATGGATGGATCCTCTACAGCATGAACGGAAGGCGGCCCCTCCGGGTGAATGGACAAACGATTTCCCGCAAAACCTGTGTGCATGACGGTGATCTGATTCAGTTGGGCAATGTGACGCTGCGACTGCGGCTGTGGGATGAGGAGGAATAGCGATGCTATCGATTTCAAGACGCAGCGGCGCCCCCTTTATGCTTATTGCGCTGTTTGAAGTTTTTGGTTTTGCGATTCTTTCCATACGCGAGGGAGCACTGGGCCTTGCAGAGCATCTTATTGACCCTATGGGTATTATCCTGATGGCAGGCGCTCTGTTTCTTCTGATTCTGCAATATTGGCTGCTTCCGGCGCTGTTTCGCTATATCGACCGGTATGTTATGATCCTGTATAATACCCTCTTTGCGGTGGGGATCGTGATGCAGTACCGTCTCAACGCTCAGATCGCGGTTAAGCAAATGCTGTTCTTTACCATAGGCCTAGTGGCAATGGCCGTGATTATCGGCATCTTCCAGAGCGGCTGGCTTCACGAAGGAAGGCGGTGGCTCTACTTTTCGGCTGGTTTGCTGCTTCTGGGTGTGGCGATGGTTTTTGGTACCGTCACCCGTGGAGCGCGCAACTGGATTGAGATTGGAAGCTTTACCCTGCAGCCTTCGGAGTTTGCAAAGGTGGCCCTTGTTTTCGTGCTGGCCTGCTATCTGCGAGAAAAACGACGATTTTGGGGATATACGCCGCTGTTTGCTTTCGTGGGAATCAGTGTGATTCTCCTTGTACTGCAGAAGGATTTGGGCGCGGCACTGCTGTTTTATATGACGTTTTTGCTGCTCCTCTACGTAGCTACCAGCAATTGGGGCTATTTGGGCGCGGGCCTGGGTGCTTTGGCCGTAGGCGGCGTAATAAGCTATAAGCTCTTTGACCACGTACGGCTGCGCGTCGCGGTGTGGCAGAACCCGTGGAGCATGGTGGATGACGGAGGGTACCAGATCGTACAGGGGCTCATGGCGCTGGTCAGCGGCGGGGTATTTGGCAGCGGCTTGGGCCTGGGGAGTCCCAAATATATTCCCGCGTACCGCACTGACTATATCTTTGCTGTGATCAGCGAGGAATTCGGGATCCTCTTCGGCGTTTTGCTCATCGGCCTGTACGTACTGCTGGTCTTTCGTGGGGCCGCCATTGCTCGCCGGGCCAATAATGCCTTCCATGCGCTGCTGGCGCTTGGGGTTACGGTGATGATTGCACTGCAGAGCTTCATCATCATTGGCGGCGTCATTAAGCTGATCCCCCTGACCGGCGTGACGCTGCCCCTGGTCAGTTACGGCGGATCGTCGATGCTTTCCACCATGATGCTGATGGGGATTCTGCTGGCCGTTTCCCAAGAGAATGGGCGTGCCGACGCGGAAACCCTGGACGAAGCTTATGACGAGGAAGAGTGGGATGAGGAGGATGGCGACGACAATTACCAGGAGGATGACGTATGAAGGAAGTGCGACGGAATATTTGGTTCATTGCCGCCGTGTTTATCACCCTCTTTGTGGTGCTGGTGGTGTCGCTGGTATACAATACTGCAATCTACGGCGGGCGATGGGTCAACAGCCCTTACAATCCCCGGCTCCGTGAGCAGCGCGCACTGGTGACTCCCGGCGATATTTTGGACCGAAACGGCGTTACTCTTGCTACGACGGATGACCAGGGAAACCGCATTTACAACGGAAGAAAAGCCGTACGGAAGGCGTATTGCCATGTGGTAGGCGATGCGTACGGCTTCTGCCCTACGGGGGCGGAGACGTTCCATGCTTCGACCCTCCTGGGCTATAATGCGGATATCCTCTCGCAGATTCGTCAGGTGCTTCTGCAAGAACCGGTGCGAGGCAATGATCTGACCTTGACTATCGATGTGGAACTGCAAACGCTGGCTGCATCCCAGTTGGGGAGCCAGAAAGGCGCCATCGCTCTGATTAACTACAAGACCGGAGAGATTCTGGCTCTTGCCAGCACACCGGGATTTGACCCTTCGGCCATTGAAGGAGCAGAATCCATTGCGGATTTCAGCAGCGAGGATGCCGTGCTGATCAACCGCGCTACCCAGGGACGGTATGTTCCCGGCAGTATCTTCAAGGTGGTTACAGCCATTGCTGCGCTGGAGCGTGCCGGTATCAGCACCACATGGGAGTTTGCGTGCACGGGATCCATCGAGGTGGATGGCGGCGTAGTGACCTGCTCCGGCGTGCACGGTAAAGTGAACTTAGTAGAGGCGTTTGCCCAGTCCTGCAATACGGCCTTTGCGGCTCTGGGCCTGGAGGTAGGCGGGGCCAATATGGCGGCGGCTGCGGAAAAGGCCGGATTTAATGAGGATTTTATGTTCCAAGATCTGACCCTGTACAGCAGCCGGTACGAGATGAATGCTTATTCGGATGACTACGACCTGGCTTGGTCGGCGATCGGACAGAGCACGGATACCGTGACCCCCTTGCATATGGCGATGCTGGCCGGAGCTGTTGCCAATGGAGGAATTGCCAAGGAACCAAGGTTGGTGGTGCGCAGCGATACGGTAACGGGTTTTCTGCGCAGCACGATGACCGATCAGCGCTACATGAGCACAGCCACCGCCCAGACGATTCAGGAAATGATGCTGGAAACGGTAGCGTCCGGCACCGGGAAAAAGGCCGCCGTGGCGGGGTATGAGGTGGCAGGGAAAACCGGAACCGCAGAAGTTGGCGGCTCCAAGAGCCCGCATGCTTGGTTCATAGGGTATGTGGCGGACAGCGATCATCCCCTTGCCATTGCCGTGGTGGTCGAGAACGGCGGCGGCGGGGGAAGCGTGGCCGCGCCGATTGCCAGTGCGGTTTTTGCAGAAGCCATTCAGAGCGGATATTAAGAGGCGGATCCTCCCCATGGGTGTAGACGCAATGAGTCAATCTACACCATAGAAGTGGAGGATCCGTACTATTTTCAATATGAATCACTGCCTGTATACTTATATAAATATTCGTTTGCCCATGGACTCTCGCGCAGCGCGGCTCCATTCTGAAATAAGGAGTGAATATCATGACAGAACCATCCAGACCTTGGTGGAAGAATAGGCTGGTTATTGTACAGACCAATCTGCAGGCAGCCGATACCTCGAAAATCAATCCGGAGCGGCTGGTGCAGCAGATTTGTGAGCTGGATGCAGATGCTCTGCTTTTCAACGTGGGGGGCATCTATGCCTGGTATCCCAGTGCCGTGCCATGCCACCACATCAACGAATTCCTGCCCCAGGATCGGGATCTGCTGCAGGAAGTAATCGATGCATGCCATGCGGCCGGCCTTCGCTTTATTGCCCGCTATGATTTCAGCCTGGCTCATGATGATGTCTATGCCCTGTATCCTGAGTGGTTTACCCAGACGCCGCAGCGGGAAAGCACGCTGGCCGGTGAAAAGCGTCCCGGCCCTTGGGATTTGCTCTATGCCACATGCATCAATTCTCCCTACTGCGGAGATGCGGTGGCAGTGCCTGTGCTGCAGGAGTCGCTGCGCCGCTATGATATAGACGGCGTCTTTTTCAATTGGCCACATCCGCGAGACTGCTGGTGCGATCACTGCCGCCGCCTTTACCGCGCACGCTATGGAGTTGCGATGCCGGAGGAGGCACGGGAACTGGCCCCTGACTGGCACAGCTACCTGTATCGCGAGAATACCCTGCTGCTTCATAAGGCAATCCAGGAGGCGCGGCCGGGGACACCCTTGGTTCTCTATAGCGAGGAGCGGCCGCTGGTGGAGAATGCACATCCGGCGGAAATCATCTGCGCGGAAACGAGGGACTCCCTTTCCGAGGAATTGGCCGACGTGTGGATGCCCCAGGTAAGCATGAAGCACATTGAGAGCTATAAGACGGAGGACGCGCCGGTATGGGGATTTGTGCACTCGGCGCCGGGGCTGGATTGGCGGCACGTGGGAATCCCGGAAGCGGAATATGATTTTTGGCTAAGCCAGATTGTGTCCGGCGGCTGGACCTTGGTGCACTCGGTGACGGGAATTCCGGATACGATTTATGATAAACGCATTCTTGGCTGTGTGGAGCGCGCCAACCGCTGCGCCCACAAGATCTTTCCGGCGCTGGAGGGAACGCGTCCCTTTGCACAGATTGCTGTGCTTTGGGATCATTTTCATCCATCCAAGGGATGGATGGATATTCTTGCGGACAGCCAGCGGCCTTTTGTCCTGCTGGAGCGGGATACCCTGACACTGGCCCATATGGCGGAGTATCCTGTGGTTATCGTGCCGCGGGAATTCTCTTTGACAGAGCCGGTCCTCTTGGAATTGGAGGCCTATGTGTCCGGCGGCGGCTGCCTGCTGTATGAAGGGGACATTCCCGATCATTTGGACATGCTGTACGACATTCTGGGCCTGCAGCGGTATCAGCACCATAGCAAAGCATTGGCGGCCGCATATTGGCGTTTTGAAGAGGATGGCGCCGCATTGGCGCAAGGCGGACTGGAAAATACGCCTTTGGTAGGGGTACGGGGAGAGGTTGTGTACTCGCGAGTTGGGGAGGCCCAAACCCTGGCGACACTGGTTCCGCCTTTTGTTGACCCGCCGCAGCTGGCCGGCAAACCGCCGGAAAGGGCCAGCATCCGGGTTGCGCATACCCAGCTGCCGCTGTGTACGCTGCATTCTTATGGAAAAGGGAAGGCAGCCGCGCTGATGGTGTCCCTCCCCACCCTATATCATGAGATTGGCATGGTGGAGCATCTTCTCCTTTGCGACAATCTGCTGGGCATCCTGCTTCCTGCGCCCAAGCTGAAGGTTACCCGGAAGCAGGGGCTGTATGTTATGTGCCATGGCACGGAGAAAACGTTGGTGGTGCAGCTGCTGAATGGAGCCGGTGCCCGGCCCCTGCATCATCGGACGCCCCTCTTGGATATTGAGATTCGGGTGCAGTTACCGGGATGCAAAAGAGTGCAAACGCTGTTGGAGAATCAGGAGTTCTCTGTGGAACAGGATGCGTCATCGGCTGCCATCCGCCTTTCCCGGCTGGATGCTTGGGAGGCGCTGGTTATCCAAGGAGAATAGGGGAGGATGGGCATGGAAGAGACGAAAAAGCTTCCCTGGTATCAAAGGGTCCGGCGCTGGGGGCAGACCAACCTGACGGAGGATGACCCGGCCCGCCACAATATTGACTTCTGGCGCAGCCAGTGGAAGCGTACGCATATCCAGGGCGTCATTGTCAACTGCGGTGGGATTGTAGCCTATTATCCCAGCCGTTTTGGACTGCAGTACAGGGCGGCGACCCTGGGTGAAGGGGATTATTTCGGCGAATTCGCCCAGGCGGCCCGGGAAGAGGGCTTGGCTGTCATTGCGCGGATGGATATCAACCGGGCCACCGAGGACTTTTTCCGTGCACACCCGGATTGGTTCTGCCGGGATAAGGAAGGCAACCCGATCATGTCCCAGGGGCGGTATTTTTCCTGTGTTAACAGCGGGTATTATAAGGAGTATATTCCCGCCGTGCTGACGGAGATCATCCAGCGGTATCATCCCGAAGGTTTTGCCGACAACAGCTGGAAGGGACTGGGACGGGGACAGATCTGCTACTGTGAGAACTGCCGCAAGGCTTTCCGAGAGAAAACCGGTCTCGACCTGCCGGACGCTCCGGACTGGGAGAATCCCGTATACCGTGCTTGGATCCGCTGGAGCTACGACTGCCGCACGGAGAATTGGGACCTTTTTAACGAAGTAACCCAGCGGGAGGGCGGGGAGGACTGCCTGTGGCTGGGAATGCTCAATGGGGATCCCGTCAATGCCGGCGGATCCTTTGGAGATCTCAAGGCGCTGTGCAGCCGTTCGAAGGTTATTTTCAGCGATCATCAGTCCCGGGATGGACTCAATGGCTTTGAGCAAAACCATGATAACGGCATGCTGCTTCGCCTGGCCGCACAGGAGCAGGTGGTCGTGCCGGAGAGCTTTGCCAACTATGTGCGGGGACGCCGTACCTTCCGCTTGGCGGCGAATCCCTGGCAGGAGACCCAAATGTGGATGGTCAGCGGTGTCGCGGGAGGGATTTCTCCTTGGTACCATCACATTGGCGGCGGCGAATGGGACCGCCGGCAGTTTGAGACGCCGGTGCCGCTTTTCCGCTGGCATGCACAGCATGAGCCCTACCTCTATGATAGGGTGAGCTTGGCCAATGTGGGGCTGGTTTGGAGCCAGACCAATGCGGATTTCTACGGCAGGGATCAGGCAAGGGAGCGGGTGGCGCTGCCGTGGCGCGGATTTACGTTGGCGCTCCATGAGGGGAGGATCCCCTTTTTGCCGATCCATGTGGATGATATAGCCCGCTATGCTTCGCGGGTCCGTACACTCATCCTTCCGGACGTAGCCGCCATGACCGAGGAGCAGGAGGACAGCGTCTGCAGGTATTTGGAACAGGGAGGGAATCTCATCCTCACCGGAGGAACCGCTACGCTGGATGAAGACGGACAGCCCCGTTCCCGCAGAAAGCTTTGGGATGTGCTGGGCTTGTCCGAGACGGGCAGAGTCTATGGCGCTTTTACGGCCCAGCCGTCTGATTGGGAGCATCCCCAGGCGCATACCTATCTGCATCTGCCCCAGGAAAGGCACCCCATTTGGGATGGTTTCTCCATGACGGAGATCCTGGGCTTTGGCGGCGGGCTCCGGGAGACGGTATCTTCAGGAACGCTTGTTCCGATGGGAGGATTTGTTAAACCCTTTCCAATTTATCCCCCGGAATTCTCATGGATTCGTGAGATTGATGACGCGGTGCATCCCATTTTTGCCGGTGAGCTGCCTAACGGGTCCCGGGTCGTGTATTTTGCGGCAGACATAGATCGATGCTTTGGACGGGACCGCCTGCCCGACCATGGCCGGCTGCTGGAGAATGCCATCCGCTGGACGCTGGATGGGGAGCTGCCCGTGCGGGTTGAAGGGGATGGGTTTGTGGATGTCAGTCTGTATGCACAAGGGGAGCGCCGCATCCTGCACCTGGTCAATCTGTCCGGGTGCGATGTGCAGCCGGGATACTGTCACCGTTTGCTTCCGGTTTACGGGCTGCGTGTATCGCTTCCTTGGCGTACCGGGCAGGCACATCTGCGTCTGCTTGTATCCGGCGGCACGTATGACCTGGATGCAGCCAATGGAGAGGTGTCCTTTCCGATAGAGAAGCTGGTCGATCACGAAGTCGTGGTCATAGAGTAGAGCTTAGAGTAGAGCTGCGAACGCAGCGGGATCACCCGGTGGGACAGCAGAATCGCGAGGATTGAAAGGAGTGCAGTGTGATGGATGAAAGACAAATGTTTCAAATGGTATCCAGGGTGCGGGAGAATATTGCGAAGGTGATCGTGGGCCGGCTGGAAGTGGTGGACTTGCTGATGACAGCTTTGCTGGCCCGAGGGCATGTGCTCTTGGAGGACGTCCCCGGTACGGGCAAGACGGTCATCGCCAAATCCCTGGCCAAGTCTCTCAGCGGAAGCTTTGGCCGCATCCAGTTCACTCCGGACATTCTTCCCTCGGATGTAACGGGCATGAGCATCTTCGACCAGGAAAAGCGCAGCTTTGTTTTTAAGCAGGGACCTGTCTTTGTCAATATTGTGCTGGCTGACGAGATTAACCGCGCTACGCCTCGCACCCAGTCCGCCCTCCTGGAATGCATGGAAGAGCGGCAGGTCACCATAGACGGCGTAACCTATCCCTTGGAGCGCCCCTTTCTGGTCGTGGCCACCCAGAATCCTATTGAGACACAGGGAACCTTCCCGCTGCCGGAGGCGCAGCTGGACCGTTTCTTGATTAAGACCAAAATGGGTTATCCCGATACCCAGGACGCTGTGGCCATCTTGGACCGGTTTATTGACCAGAATCCTCTCGAGGAGCTCCAGCCGGTAGTCACGGTAGAAGAATTGGTGGAGGCGCAGGATTATCTGGCCCACATCAAGGTCGGCACTGCTATACGCAGGTACATTGTAGATATCGTGGAACGCACCCGCTCGGCCGAGGGTGTCATCCTGGGCGTGAGCCCTCGCGGAAGTCTGGCGCTGATGCGGGCATCCCAGGCCTATGCCGTGATCAAGGGCCGGGGCTATGTATTGCCCGATGACGTCAAGGCAATGGCGCAGCCGGTGCTGGCCCATCGCTTGGTGTGCAGGAGCCTCCATGGTGTGGGGGATGCGGGGGCCAAGGCCGTCGAACAGGTACTCTCCCAGGTGGAGGTGCCTACCGAGCGGCTGGAGGAATGACAATATGAATATGCTATGGCTTGTGGTGGTGGCCGCGCTGATGACCCTGGTTCAGGTATTCTTCTTTGCCTTCACCGGCCTGCGCAAAGTCACCTACCGTCGTTATTTCAGCCAGCCTGCAGCCAATCAAGGGGATCATGTGGAACTCATTGAGGAAATCGCCAATGAGAAACTATCCCCCGTTCCCTGGCTGCGGGTAGAGTCGAGAATCTCTAAGAATCTGGGGTTTATTCGCCAGAGCGCGGTGGATCTGACATCCGATGAGCAGCATCACCGCAGCGTATTCTTCTTGGGCCCTTATAAGCGGATCCGCCGCCGTCACCATATCACCTGCCTGAAACGCGGGTATTATAACCTGAACTCGGTCACCTTGACATCCGGCGACCTTCTGGGGCTGTACAGCCAGTCTCGTCAGAAAGACCTCCATGCGGAATTGGTGGTATATCCGGCCTTCCTGGATCCAGAGAGTATCGTGGTGCCATCCCATCGCTGGCAGGGAGATGTACTGGTGCGGCGTTGGATCCAGCCCGATCCCTTCCTGGTTAATGGCATCCGTGAGTATCGTCAGGGAGACGCCATACGGGATGTTCACTGGGCGGCAACGGCTCGTACTGGCGCCCTGCAGGTCAAAACACACGACTATACGGCATCGCCCAAAATCATGCTGCTTCTCAATGTCCAGCTTCGAGAAGATCAGTGGGGCGAGCTCAATGAAGAGCAACGGGAGACCATTGAGTATGGACTCTCCATGGCGGCAACGCTGGCTGCCTGGGCGATTGAGCATGGCGTTGAGACGGGATTTTCCAGCAATGGGCAGTTAGTGGGAGATGAGACGGGTGAAACGATTTACATACCTCCGCGGAATAGCCAGGAACACCTTTCTGTTTTGCTGGACACTATGGCGCGGATGCGTATCCGCCGCCAGAGCAGCATGCAGACCTTTATGGAGGAACTGCAGGGCCGGGCTCTGCGGGATATGGATATCGTGGTGATCTCTCCCTATTGGAGTGACTTGCTGGAGGATCGCGCGCAGCGCCTGCGTGCCATGGGCAATGCCGTTACCTATCTGCCGGCAGAGAGGAGGTATGCCGCATGAAGGAAAAGCTGCTCAAACTGATTTTACCATTCCAGTATGCGCTGACGATCCTTCCGGTGGTCTTTGCGCCGCTCGCCCTCTATGGGGGCGATTATCCGGCGTGGGGGATCTTCTTGTTTTACCTGGCCTTTTGCCTGTACGGCTGGGCGCTGGCCGTATTTCTGCCCCGGCGCGTCAAGGGAGTCTGGCATGTGCTGCTAACTTTGCTCCTTCCGCTGGCCCTAACAATGTTGGTATGGCCGTGGGGAAACGACCCGTGGTGGTTCCGCGGCATAGCGGGGATGGTAGCGTCGGTGGGCGCCATGGTTACCGACCGCAGGTGCTGCCAGGATCTGGATGTAGCGATGACTACGGGCTCGGTGGTGACGTGCATTTCGCTGTACGGTGTCGCCTATGCCGTGATTTACGTGGGACGGTTTGTGATGGAAAAGGCCATCGTCGTTGTGACGGATGCGCTGCTTCCCTTTGGCTTGGTCAGCTTTTTTGGTGGGCTTTACCTGCTGAATTGGATTTTTACCCTCAAGATGGCCAACAACCGTGGGGGAACCCGGATCCCGGCTTCCCTTCGCACCAGCAATGTTGTGATGATTTCGCTGCTGGCCATGATTACGCTCTTTGCGGCCTATTTTGATACGATCCGACAGGCGGCCGGCAGGCTGATCCAGAGAGTTGTTACAGCGATCATTGCCTTTCTGACTTCCTTGGGCGGCGAGGGTTCCCAGCAGGCGCAGGAAAGCGGCGAGGCTATGGGAGATGAAATGATGGGCCCGTTGGGACAGGAGGCGGCCACCTGGCCCCAATGGCTGCAGAATGTCCTAAAGTATTTCCTCATTGTGCTGGCCTGTGCGATTGTGCTGGCTGCGCTGTACTTCATTGGCCGTGCAGTGATACGGCTGTGCAAAAGGCTTTTGGAACGTCTGCGTCGCTGGATGGATGCCTGGCAGCAGGAACAGAAGGCAGAGTATGAGGATGAGCAGGAGGATAACTTTAGCTGGGATCGTGTTCGGGAAGAGGCGAAAAAGTCGATCCGGAGGATGACCAAACCCTTCCGGCGGGTTCGTCTGGATCAGCTGCCCAGCGACGAGGCCAGGGTACGGCAGATTTACATCTGGATGCTGGAGAGGCTCAAGAAGAAGGACGGGTATCAGTCCAGCGAAACGCCACTGGAGTTGGGTGAGCGCCACCTGCCGCAGACGCCCGATAAAGATGCGTTCATTGACGCCTATAATCGGGTAAGATTCGGCGAATATCCGGCGGATGCCGCCGCAGTTGCGGCGGGGAAGGAGACCCTCAAAAAGCTTTAGTCAATGGAGACAGTGGCTTTCGGCTTGAGAAACGAGCGGAAAGCCACTATAATATGAGGGAAGAAATCTTGGAGTCTAGGAGGCGGCGATGAACGATACCTTGGAGCAGCTCCTGCGTATGCTGCCTGATCATCCTGGCGTGTACCTCATGAAGGATGAGAATGGCACGGTGATTTACGTAGGGAAGGCGATCTCTTTGAAGAACCGTGTCCGCCAGTATTTCCAGGCATCCAAGAACCACGGCCCCAAGGTTGAGGCCATGGTCAGCCATATCGCAACCTTTGACTACATTCTGTGCGACAGTGAGATCGAGGCATTCATCCTTGAATGCAATATGATTAAGCAGCATCGTCCCTATTACAATATTAAGCTGCGGGACGATAAGCACTATCCTTACGTACGTATCCATATGGGGGAAGCTTTTCCGCGGGTGGAGATTACGCGGAAGATGCACCACGACAAGGCACGGTATTTCGGCCCTTATTTTTCCACCATGGACGTGCGCAAGGCAGTGGACGCCATCCGCATGGCCTTTCCCATCCGCACCTGTAAGAAGGATCTGTCCCATCCGAATCCGAAGGATCGTCCCTGCCTGAATTATCATATTGGCAAGTGTATGGCCCCCTGCGCCGGAAAAATTTCTTCCGAAGACTATAAGGCCATCATGCGCCAGGTCATCCGGTTTTTGGAAGGGCACGAGCAGGATGTTATTGAGGAAATGCGATCCGATATGCTGCAGGCTTCTCAGGCAATGCAGTTTGAGAAGGCGGCCATGCTGCGGGACCGAATCGCTGCCATAGAGAAAGTGGCCAGCGCCCGGCAGCGGGCAATCTCTACCGTGCGGGAGGATTGGGACGTACTGGGACTCTATCGCGACCGCGGCTATGCCATGATTCAGCTCCTGGTTATCCGCGGCGGGATTCTTATAGGCAGCGATCACATCCAGATGGATGGTACGGAGGACGAAGAAGATGGCGCCGTCCTGCGCGCTTTTATGCAGGATTACTATGCCCAGCAGGCCTACATTCCGCCGCTGATCCTACTCAGCAGCCCGCCGGAGGAGGAGAAATCCCTGGAGACTTGGCTGACGGGAGAACGAGGAACCAAGGTAGAGATTCGCCTTCCCGAGAGGGGTGAAAAGCGTAAGCTGGTGGATATGGCCGTGCGCAATGCCCGGCAGGCCTTGGAGCGCGCGGTGCTCATGCAGGAACATGAGTGGGAACGCACAGGTGGGGCTCTCCAGGCACTGGCGGAGATTTTGGGTTTGCCGAAACCTCCCTACCGTATCGAAGCCTACGATATTTCCAACATCCAGGGGACGAACTCCGTGGCATCGATGGTGGTCATGGAGGGCGGGGAGCCTGCGCGGGATCAGTACCGGCGGTTCCGTATCCAGACAGTGGAAGGGGCCAACGACTTTGCCAGCATGGCGGAGGTGGTGCAGCGAAGGTTCCGCCACGCCCAAGAGGAACGGGAAGAATTGAGCGCCCAAGGGAAGCCGCTGTCTTCCGGAAAGTTTACACGCATGCCGGATTTGGTGCTGATTGATGGAGGCCCGATGCAGCTGGCCTTTGCCCGGGAAGTGATGGACGCATCCGGGGCGGTGGACATCCCTGCGGTAGGCTTGGCCAAGAGAGAAGAGGAAATTTACCGAGTAGGGGAGCCGGATCCCATACGTTTACCCAAAACCCATCCCTCGCTGCACATCCTGCAGCGGATTCGGGATGAAGCGCATCGCTTTGCCATTACCTACCATCGCAGCCTGCGCGGGCACAAGGCTTTGCAGACCTGGCTGGACGCAGTGCCGGGAATTGGGCCGGCACGCCGGAAAGCCTTGCTGAAGACCTACGTGACCCGGAAGGCGATGGAAGAAGCTTCCCTGGAGGAATTGGCCGCGGTCCCCGGGATGAACGGAAAATGTGCGCAGGTACTCTATGAACATCTCCATACTCCGAAGGAAAACTCTTGACGAAAAAGGCGAGTTTGCTATAATAAATAGCATTATAGCCTTCGGTGAAAGGATTATACGATGCCTATCCGTTTGATCGTAAGTGATCTGGACTCCACTTTGCTTGATGAGAAGGTTACCCTAAGTCGTCGTACCATAGAGGCTTTCCATTATGCCCAGGCGCAGGGGGTTATGACTACCTTGGCGTCGGGCCGTATGTACGGCGCCATGGCCCGCTTTGCCCAGGCGCTGCATATTGAGCTTCCCGTCTTAGCCTGTCAGGGAGCGGCAGTGGTGGACGTGCGCACGGGGGAGGTGCTTTCCCAACGTCCTGTCCCCTTGGCTTTAGCCCAGGAATTTCTGCGTTTTGCGGAGGAGGAGGGCGCTTACGCCCAGTATTATTCAGCTGAAGGGTATTTTATGGAAGCGCATTGCCCTGAAAGCGAGGGATACGCCCGGTTGGCCGGTGTGGAGGGGACGCCTGTGGGCGCTCCACTGTGGAAGCGGCTGGACTATGATCCCCTGAAGGCGCTGATCATAGCGCCTCCTCCGCGTATCCAGGAGCTTTTGCCCAAGGCGAAGGCCCTCTTTGATGGAAAGCTGGAGGTAACAACCTCTATGGCCAACTACCTGGAGGTGACCCATCCGGATGCCAATAAAGGAGATGCTTTACGTCGCTTGGCCGCTATTCTGGGAGTGGAAATGACGGATATCATGGCCTTTGGGGATGCGCCCAACGACATATCCATGCTTACCGCCGCCGGCTTAGGCATTGCGGTAGGGAACGCGCATCCCGATGTCAAAAGAGTCGCGAAGTATGTGACGGATTCTCAAAAGGAGGACGGCGTGGCAAAAGCCATTGAGAAATTTATCGGGAGGGTTGGAAGCCAATGGCCCGCGTAAAAATCAAGCAGTTCGCCATGGATCTGGAGCTGGAAATCCTCTACGATGGTGGTATGGAGCAGCTGGAACTGCGGACTGCCAACGTAAACCGCCCGGGCCTGCATCTGGCGGGCTTTGACGATTATTTTGCCAGCGACAGAATTCAGTTAATCGGTAAGGTAGAGATGACCTACCTGACCGAGGCGCTTGATGCCGCACAACGCTACCATGCTCTGGAGGTGGTGCTGTCCCACCCGATTCCCTGTGTCATTGTCTCGCGGAATTTGCCGGTTCCGGATGAACTGTACCAGCTGGCACAAAAGTATAGCCGGCCCATTTTTCGCTCCTCGCTGGTTACCACCCAGCTGATGATCAAAGCAATCAATTACCTGGAGCAGATACTGGCGGTACGCATTACGCGGCACGGCGTACTGGTGGATGTCAATGGTGTCGGCATTCTCATCACCGGGGAGTCAGGCATCGGCAAAAGCGAAACCGCCCTGGAATTGATTAAGCGCGGACACCGGCTGGTATCAGACGACGTGGTGGAGATCAGCCGTATGTATAGGGATCAGTTGATTGGCACCGCACCGGAGTCGGTGCGCCATTTTATGGAGATTCGGGGCATCGGAATCATTGATATCCGGCAAATGTATGGGATTGGTTCGGTCCTGGTGCAAAAAAACATCGATATGGTGATCGAGATGGAGCTGTGGAATAATGAGAAGGTGTACGATCGCCTGGGAGAAGAGGACCAGTATACGACGATCCTGGGCGTGAAGAAGCCGCGTATTGTTCTGCCCGTTCGTCCAGGCAGGAATTTGGGTATCATTATTGAAGTTGCGGCCAACAATTACCAGCTAAAGGCGCTGGGTTACAATGCCGCGAAAGAATTGGAGAAGCGCTTTTTCCAGCCTTCGACAAAGCAGTCGTAATTTCCAGAAAAAGGAGAGGGGAATATGTATTACATTGGCGTAGATTTGGGCGGTACCAATATTGCCGTCGGGTTGGTGGATAAGGAGGGGCAGATCCTTCACCAGGACAGCGTGCCCACCGGAGTGGGACGCCCTTATGAGATGATTCTCAAGGATATGGCAGACCTGGTGAAGAAGGTTGTGGCAGACAGCGGACATACGATGGCCGAAATCGAGAGCGTCGGCGTAGGGTCTCCCGGCGCAGCGGACACCGAGAAGGGCGAAATCGTTTTTGCGAATAATCTGTATTGGCATTTTGTTCCGGTCCGCGCGGAGCTGCAGAAGCATCTGGGCGCGATCCCCGTTTCCATTGACAACGATGCCAATGTGGCGGCGCTTGCTGAAATGGTGGCGGGTTCCGCTAAGGGACGCCGGGATGTGATTCTTCTGACACTGGGAACTGGTGTCGGCGGCGGCGTGATTGTGGGCGGCCGTATTGTGGGCGGCCATCACCATGTGGGCGCGGAAATCGGCCATATGATTACCGTTACCGACGGTGAGATGTGCACGTGCGGCAACCGCGGCTGCTTTGAGCGCTACACTTCGGCCACGGCGCTGATCCGCATGGGCCGCCAGGCAGTGGTGGATAATCCCGGAAGTGCCATCCATGTAGCCGTGGGCGGCGATATGGAGAAGGTTACCGCTAAGGTTGTACTAGACGCAGCCAAATCCGGCGATATTATTGCCATGGAAATCTTTGAGCGGTATGTCCATCACCTGGCTATGGGGATTGTCTCGCTGATCAACATCTTTGATCCTGAAGTCATTGCACTGGGAGGCGGTGTAAGCAAAGCGGGGGATTTCCTGCTGGACGCGGTGCGCGCCGACGTGGAGAAGCATATTTTCTATAAGGATATTCCTCACGCGGAGATCACCATTTCTCCCCTTGGCAATGAGGCGGGCATTATCGGTGCGGCGATGCTGGGCGCAATGGGGCAGATCTAAAGGATTCCCATTAGGATATGCACGATAGAAAGCGGGCTGGACGATCTTGTGGATCGTCCGGCTTACTTATGCGTTTAAGTACAGCGAGGCTGTTGAGCATGATGTGCAGCGGTGTATACAAAGAGTTACTTGCAAAGAATAAAAAAGCCGTGGAGCCTGGGGAATTTCCCATAGCTGCTGTCGCCCTGGATCATCCCCATATCTACGGCATGGTAAGCGCATTGGTTGCTGCCGGCGCGACGCTGCGCTGGATTTATGATTCGGATTATGAGAAGGCAGCTGCCATGGCAGCCCAGTATCCCGGCGCCAAAGCAGCGCGCAGCGAAGCGGAAGTATTGGAGGATCCTCGTATCGCTCTGGTAGCTTCTGCGGCCATTCCCGCTCAGCGCTGTGCTTTGGGGTTGCGCGTCATGGCGGCGGGAAAGGATTATTTTACCGATAAGGCGCCCATGACTTCATTGAAACAACTGGATCAGGTTAGGGAGGCTGTGAGCCGCACGGGCCGCAAATATATGGTCTATTATTCGGAGCGCCTGCACTCGGAGAGCGGCGTGCATGCCGGCGAACTGGTGCGAGACGGCGCCATAGGAAAGGTTATCCAGGTGATGGGGCTAGGTCCCCACCGACTGAACGCGGATACTCGGCCGCCCTGGTTTTTCGACCGGGCGCAGTATGGCGGGATTCTGTGTGACATTGGGAGCCACCAAATTGAACAGTTCTTGTACTACACGGGATCCCAAGACGCACAGATTACAGCAGCCCAAATCGGCAATTTGGCCCATCCGCAGTATCCTGAACTGGAAGATTTCGGAGATGCCATGCTGCTGGGAGACAAGGGCGCTACTGGGTATTTTCGTGTGGATTGGTTTACCCCTGATGGACTGAGAACCTGGGGGGATGGACGTACCCTCATCGTTGGGACCGAAGGCTATATAGAACTTAGAAAATACATCGATGTCGGAACAGGCCAAGAGGGGGATGTTGTGATTCTTGTGGATGGCATACGGGAAAGGAAATACAGTGTGCGAGGCCGGATTGGCTATCCATTTTTCGGGCAGCTAATTCTGGACTGCCTGAACCGCACTGAATATGCCATGACCCAGAGGCACGCCTTGAAAGCGGCGGAGCTCTGCCTTCGCGCTGAGGCGGCGGCCCGTCGGATCAAGCTGTCTTAGTTTTTTAAGGCAATACCGCACAGAAAAAAGTGCCAAATACCGCCGAGTGTGATATAATAAAGTCATGGATAAACAAATGACGATTTCCGCATTCAGCGACGAGCTGGCGCAGGTGCGGACAAAGAAAAAA
>CALWDW010000051.1 GCA_944376795.1 uncultured Christensenellaceae bacterium | reverse complement strand
CAGTTTTGCCGCATAGCGGCAAAACCCCTCGTCGGGCAAAACGCGCCGTACACGCCGCCGCATTCCCCACCTCCTCGGAATCCTCACGGATTCCTGCGGGGGCTTTTCGCGGAAAGCAGGCTTTCCGCGACTTTCATTACAAATAGCGGGAGCCTTTCGCGGCCCCCGCGCCCCACAGTTTTGCCGCAAGCGGCAAAACCCCTCGTCGGGCAAAACGCGCCGTACACGCCGCCGCGTTTTGTAAATTACAAAAAATAAGGGGAACGACTGCACGCTTCTTGCAGCCGTTCCCCTTCTACTTCCCCTACCCTCCCAATAAAAGTTTTAGAAAGGTGGGGGCGCGGGGGAGGGAAACCTTTCTCAAAAGGTTTCCCTCCCCCGCAAAATTCCCCGCAAAAACCTAACAAAAACGAACTTTAGATGACAAACCCGCCGTTCACCGGCAGCACCTCGCCGGTCACATAGCCTGCGGCATCCCCTGCCAAGTAGAGCACGGCGCCGGCGATCTCCTCCGGGGCCGCCATACGCCCCAGGGGGGTGCGGCGGTTTAGGTCGTCGATATCCGCCGGGGAATAACCCGCCATCATGGCGGTATCCACCACGCCGGGCGCCACGCAGTTCACCGTAATGCCGCAGGGCGCCACTTCCTTGGCCAGCGCCCGGGTCATGCCGATGAGAGCCGCCTTACTGGCGGAGTAGGCCACCTCGCAGGAAGCGCCCACCTGGCCCCACATGGAGGCAATATTGACAATCCGGCCCCGGCGGCGGGAAATCATGCCCGGCAGTACGCTCCGGGCGCAGAGAAAAGCCCCCCGCACATTGACGGCAAACACCCGGTCCCATTCCTCCACGGTGGTGTCGGTCAAAAGGCCCTCCAGGGCAATGCCCGCGTTATTGACCAGGATATCCACCGGTCCCTGCCAGGCCTCGATCCGGGCCAGCATGGCGGCAACCTCCTCTTCCCGGGAGATATCCGCCTGGAAAGCCCGGGCCTGCGGGCCCAGTTCCCGCTCCAGGGCCAGGGCATCCTCCCGGCCCTGCCGGTAGTTGAGCGCCACCCGACAGCCGGCCCGGGCCAGCGCCCGGGCCGTGGCCGCCCCGATGCCCCGGGATGCCCCGGTAACCAATGCCGTGCTATTCACGGCCCACCTCCCCCTCCGGCCGGTAAATGCCGGGAAGGGTCACACAAATCCGCGTCCCCTCTCCCTCGGCGCTGGCCAGTTCACAGGTTCCATTGTAAACCTCCACAATGTGTTTGACAATGGACAGTCCCAGGCCGGTGCCGCCGATCTTTTTGCTGCGGCTCTTATCCACCCGATAGAACCGTTCAAACACCCGGTCCTGGTGCCCGGAGGGAATGCCGATGCCGGTATCGCTGACGGTCAGGGCTACGCCGTCCTTGCCGGAGCGCTCCAGCCGTACCTCCACCCGGCCCGAGGCCACATTGTACTTGACCGCGTTATCACAGAGGTTAAATACCAGCTCCTGCATCATGGGAGGATTGGCCCAGACAGGGGTGGGGCCACCCTCCAGCTGCAGGGTGATGCCGTCCCGCTGGGCCAGGGGCGCCAGCTGCTCCAAGGTGTCCTTGCACAGCTGATACAGATCCAGGGGTTCCCCATGGGTATCGGCCTTTTCCTCAATGCGGGAGAGGCGGATAATATCGTCAATGAGGCGGATGAGGCGCACCGACTCGTCATGGATCCGCTGGGCAAAGCGCTGCCGGTCGGCTTCGGGGATCACCAGATCGCTGCCCGCCAGCATCTCGGCATAGCCTGAAATACTGGTCAGCGGGGTCTTCAGCTCGTGAGAGACATTGGCCGAAAAGTCCCGGCGGATCACCTCGGCCTGGTAGCTCTGGGTAATGTCCATAATCAGTACAATGGCGCCGGTCATCACCTCGTTGGTATAGACCGGGTTGGCCAGCACCCGGCAGGTGCGTTCCCCGCTCTGGGCGGCCAGGCTGCCGTTCTCCCCCTGCAGCGCCTGGGCCACCAGGTCATGCAGCTCCTGGCTGCGGAAGAGGGCCGCCATGTGCTGCCCCACATAATCATAGCGCCGCGCTCCCAGCAGGGTGATGGCGCTCTCATTCACCGAGAGGATCTTTCCCTGGGGATCCAGCAGCACCAGCCCCTCCTGCATGTGGCCGGTGATGGCGGCAATGGTATCCCGCTCGCTGCGCAGGGTCTCGATCTGCTGGGCAATCTGCTGGTTCTGGCGGCGGATCTGGGCGGAGAGGGGCACCAGTTCGGGATAGGTATCCTCATCCCGGGGATTGGCCCCCTGTCCCAGGAGGGATTCCAGGGGCCGCATGATCCGCTTGGTCAGCCGGGAGGATACCCAGGTGCACAGGAAAATCAGGCCCAGAACCACGGCGCAGAGTATGGGCAGCAGGTTCAGCAGGGCCCGGGCCAGCTCGTCCGAGTCCCGCGACACCCGCAGGACGTTCCCGTCCTCCCCCCGCAGCGCGTAGTAATAGGTAAATTGGCCCAGGGTTTGGGAGGTGCGCATGGCGGTTCCCTCCCCCTTCTCCAGGGCGTCCCGGACCTCCGAGCGGGTGGCATGGGACTCCATCAGCGCCGCATCCCGGTTGGAGTCATAGAGCACCGTGCCCTGGCCGTCCAGATAGGTCACCCGCAGTCCCCGGCCGCTGCCTTCCAGCGAAGCCAGGTAGGCGACGGGATCATCCTGCTGTTCCATGCTTGCCAGGAGCAGATAGGCCTCGTTGACCAGCTCGCCTCGGATCTGCTCGGTGATATAGCCAAAGAATACCCACGCCACCAGCGCCACGCTGACCAGCGCGGCCGACAGAGAGACGGCGCAAAGGCTTCGATACGTCCTCTTTTCCACGGAATCCTCCTCCAGCGACACGCCTTGGCGCGTCCCATCCTTTCCGCGGCCATATCCGGCCGCTAGCCCAGCTTATACCCCACGCCGCGCACGGTGGAAATGGCCTCCGCATGCTCCCCCAGCTTCTGCCGGAGGAACTTGATATGCATATCCACCGTACGGCTCTCCCCCTCGAAGTCAAACCCCCACACATGGCGCATGATTTTATCCCGGGAGAGAACAATCCCCTGGTTCTCCATCAGGTAACGCAGGAGCTCAAATTCCTTAAAGCTGAAGGTGCAGGGCGTTCCCGCCACCGTCACCGTCCGCCGTTCCACATCCATCACGATCTCCCCGCAAACCAGGCGGGTCTCCTCCTGCTCCCTGGCCGGGGCGGCACGCCGCAGCAGCGCCTTAATCCGGCTGAGCAGCTCCATCACGCCAAAAGGCTTGGTAACATAGTCGTCGGCCCCGCCGTCCAGCCCCCGGACCTTGTCGTACTCGGCGTCCTTCGCCGTCAGGATAATCACAGGGAGCTTGGCCGTGGCAGAATCCCCCCGCAGCCGTGCCAAAATGCTCAAGCCATCCTCGCCGGGCAGCATCAGATCCAGCAGCACCAGCTGGGGCATCCGGGCCGCCATGGCCTGGTAGAACTCGCCGCTCTCCTCGAAGCCCTGGGCCTCAAAGCCGCTGCCCCGCAGGGCATAGACGATCAATTCCCGAATGCTCTCGTCATCCTCCACGCAATAGATCAAGGCTTTCTCCGCCATGGTCCCACCTCCCCTTGCATTATATCACAGCCGCGGGCCGTCTCCCACCGTCTTGTGGACGCCCGTAATGGCAAAGAGTACCCACTCGGCCACGTTGGTAGCATGGTCGCCGATGCGTTCCATGTACTTGGCCACCATCAGAAGGTCCATGGCCTGGGAACCGTGGGCGGGATCCTCCCGGATCAGGTCAATAAGATCCTGCCGGACCTCCAGGAAGAGCTGATCCACCTGGTCGTCCCGGGCGATGACCTCATGGGCCAGATCCATGTCCCGGGAGATGAAGGCGTCAATGCTGTCCCGCACCATACCGATGGCCGTCTTCCCCATCTGGGGGATGCGGTGCAGGTTGAGGATGTAGGGCTCCTCCCGGAGATGGAGGGTGATCTCAGAAATATCGGCGGCCTGGTCGCCCAGCCGCTCCAGGTCGGTGATCATCTTCAGGGCGGCAGAGATAGTCCGCAGGTCCCTTGCCACCGGCTGCTGCTGGAGCAGCAGCTGTAGGCACAGCCTCTCAATGGCACGCTCCTTGTCGTCCACCGAGGCGTCCAGGGCAATGGCCTTACGCGCCAGGCCGGCGTCCTTTTTCAGCAGCGCCTCCACGGCGTTTTCGATGGCGTCCTCAATGAGCCCGCCCATCTCGATGAGGGCCTGGTTCAGCGCCTCCAACTGCTGGTCAAAGCGATTGCGCATACATAATCCTCCCAATTGTAGCGGCTCCCAGACAGACCGGGCGCCGAAATTGCCGTGTGTGGGTCTTATCCGAAGCGCCCGGTGATGTAGTCCTCGGTACGCTGGTCCTTGGGCATGGAGAAGAGCGCCTCGGTATCGGCGTACTCTACCACCTCCCCCAGGAGGAAGAAGGCGGTCTTGTCCGAAATGCGGGTGGCCTGCTGCATGTTGTGGGTCACCATGACGATGGTATACTGGCTCTTGAGCTGGACGGCCAGTTCTTCGATACGGCTGGTGGAGATGGGATCCAGGGCGCTGGTGGGTTCGTCCATCAGCAGCACCTCGGGCTCCACCGCTAAAGCTCGGGCAATGCAGAGGCGCTGCTGCTGTCCGCCCGAGAGGCCCAGGGCGCTCTTTTTGAGCCGGTCCTTCACCTCGTCCCAGAGGGCTGCGCCTCGCAGGCTCTTTTCCACCAATTCATCCAGCCGGGCCCGGCTGCGCACGCCGTGGGTCCGCGGCCCGTAGGCGATGTTGTCATACACCGACATGGGAAAGGGATTGGGCTTCTGGAAGACCATGCCCACCCGCTTGCGCAGGTGGTTGACGTCCATGGCTCCGTAGATATCCTCCCCGTCCAAGGTCACCGTCCCTTGGATGCGGCAGCCCTCCACCAGGTCGTTCATACGGTTCAGGCACTTGAGCAGGGTGGATTTCCCGCAGCCCGAGGGCCCGATGAAGGCGGTAATGCACTTCTCCTGGATGGCCAGGCTGACGTCCTTCAGGGCTTGGAAGCCGCCATAGTAGAGATCCACGTGCTCTACATTCATCTTATCCATGGACGTTATCCTTTCGTAAGCTTCTTGGCAATGTATGCCGAGAGGAAGTTAATGGCCAATACCGTCACCAGTAGCACTACGGCGGTGGCATAGGCCTGGTTGGTGTAGAGTCCCTCGCTGGAGAGGGCCCACATGTGGATGGCCAGCGTACGGCCCGAACCCATGATGGAGGATGGGATGTCCGGCACCGTTCCCGCCGTGTAGATCAGGGCGGCGGTTTCCCCCACCACCCGGCCTATGGCCAGGATGACGCCTGCCAGGATCCCCGGCACCGCGCTGGGCAGCACGATGGTAAACACCGTGCGGAGGCGGCCGGCCCCCAGGCCAAAGCTGGCCTCCCGGTAGGTATCGGGCACCGCCAGGAGGGCCTCCTCCGTGGTGCGCATGATCAGCGGCAGGATCATGATGGATAGGGTCAGCGCGCCGGAGAGCAGGGAGTAGCCAAAGCCCACGGCGGTGACAAAGAACAGCATCCCAAACAGCCCGTACACGATGGAGGGGATCCCCGAGAGGGTCTCCGCCGTCATCCGGATGATCCCCACCAGGCGGTTGCCCCGCTTGGCGTACTCCACCAGGTAGATGGCGGTGCAGATGGACAGGGGCGCGGCGATGAGCAGCGACAGGAAGGTGATGCTGATGGTATTGATGATGGCCGGGAAGAGGGAGACGTTCTCGGTATTGTACTCCAGGGCAAAGAGGCTGGGCGTCAGGTGCGGCACGCCCTTGACCAGGATGTAGCCGATGATGTACAGCAGCACGAAGAAGGTCAGGGCGGCGGCCAGCATCACCAGAAGCATCATCACCAGAGACATGGGGTGCCGGGCATAGCCCCGCAGCCGCTGCGCCAGGGAGGCTTCGTTGATCCCGCGGGGATTTTTCATGACTTCCCCCTCCTTTTGATCGCGGAGAAAAGCAGATTGATCAGGAGTATGAAGACAAACAGCACCACCCCGGTGGCGATAAGCATCTCCCGGTGCATCTCGGCGGCGTAGCCCATCTCCAGGACGATGTTGCTGGTGAGGGTGCGCACCCCCTTGAGGATGCTGTCGGGGATCCGGGCCTGGTTGCCGGCCACCATCTGAACGGCCATGGTCTCGCCGATGGCCCGGCCGATGCCCAGCACCACGGCGGCCAGGATCCCGCTCTTGGCCGCGGGGAATACCGTGCGGAAGACCGCCCGCTCATGGGTGGCCCCCAGGGCCAGCGCCCCCTCGTAGTAGTGGCTGGGCACCGCCCGCAGGGCCGACTCGCTCACCGTAATGATGGTGGGCAGTATCATGATGCCCAGGAGGATGCTGGCCGCCAGGATGCTGGTGCCCGTGCCCCCCCACAGGTCGCGGATCAGGGGAACGATGATCACCAGGCCAAAGAAGCCGTAGACCACCGACGGGATGCCGGCCAGGAGCTCCACCGCGGGCTTGAGGAAGC
The DNA here is from genome assembly GCA_944376795.1 of uncultured Christensenellaceae bacterium. GTDB lineage: Bacteria > Bacillota > Clostridia > Christensenellales > UMGS416 > CALWDW01. The sequence continues at coordinate 24,802 of CALWDW010000051.1, read as the reverse complement.
GGTAGAGACGCCGGGGACAGTAATGGGCCATGTAGACCGCGCACAGCAGCCCGATGGGCACCCCCACCACCAGGGCCCCGGCGGTGACGTAGATGCTTCCCAGGATCATCGGGAAAATACCGTAGCTGGCCGGGGTGTTGTTGGGCGCCCACTTGGTGCCCAGCAGGAAGTCGAAGATGCCGGCCTTGGCCATGGCGGGAACGCCGTTGGCGAAAAGAAATAGGCAGATGAGCAGCACTGCCAGGACGCTGGTCAGCGCCGCCGCGAAGAACACCCATTTCATCAGCCGTTCCAATACTCTCATAATCTCCTCCTCGGGGCATGCCGATAGGGATTCTTACCGAATCCCTATCGACGGGTATGCTGAACTTTTGCCGTTCCGGTTTAGCCGATGACGTCGGCCCAAGTGGTGGTCTCGCCGGTGTAGATGGCGCGGACCTGCTCGCTGGTCAGCCCATCCACGGGGCACTGGCTGCTGACGATGATGGCAATGCCGTCCTGGGCGATGGCGGTGGCGGTAAGCGCGGCAGCCTCGCTGTCCTTGAGCGCACGGGAAGCCATGCCGATGTCGCAGGTGCCGTCCATGGCGGCAGTCATCCCGGCGGTGGAGTCGGTCATCTGGATCTCAATCTCCGCATTGGGATTGACGGCGATGTAGGCCTCCTTCAGTTTCTCCATGACCGGCGTGACGGAGGAGGAGCCGGCTACCACGATCTTTCCGGAGGGCTTGCTGCCGGCATAGGCTTCGGCGGCGTCGTTGACAGGGATGTAGCCGTCGGCAACCACGGCCTGGCCCTCTGCGCTGAGGATGAAGTTGATGAAATCCTGGGCCACCTCGCTGACGTCTGCCTTGGTGGCAATCATGAAGGGACGGGATACGGCATAGTCGCCGGACTTGACGTTCTCCACGGTGGCGGCCGCGCCGTCAATCTCCAGGGCCTTCACGGTGTCGTTCAGGGAACCCATGGACACATAGCCGATGGCGTAGGGATCGCCGGCCACGCTGGTGAGCATGACGTCGGTCTTGCTGACGATGACGGCCTCCTCGGTGGTCATGTCGGTCTTGTTCCCGGCCTCGTCCTTGACCTCCACGCCCATCAGCTCGATGAAGGCGCCCCGGGTGCCGGAACCGTCCTCGCGGGAGATCACGTTGATGGTGCGGGAGCTGTCAAAGTCGCTGGCCGGCTCCTCGGTGGCCTCGGCAGGGGCCTCGGTGGCTTCGGCTTCGGGGGCTTCGGTAGTAGGATCGGCAGCAGGGGCTTCGGTGGCGGCCTGGGTGGGCGCCGAGGTGGGTTCACTGGCGGAGGGTGCGCAGCCGGCCAGGCCCGCGATCAGCAGCATCGCGGCAAGAGCGGTGGTTATCATCTTTTTCATGGTCTTTCTTCCTTTCGGTGTCCTTGCTTTCTCTCTTCGGACAGCATCAGTATACAAATCCCATGTAAAACCTGCCCGCTTCGCCATGTAAACCCATTGTAAAAATGCAGGCTTTTTGGAGAGAGCGCTTTTACATAGTATTTTTTCCCGGTTTCCCGGCCTTTTATGGTTCTATTCATAAAAAGTCTTGACAATGGCTCTGTGCTACTGTACTATATGACTAGTACAGTGATGCAAAGGAGGAAAACCATGCATTGGGAGCTCCATGACGACCGCCCCATCTATGCCCAGCTGGTAGACGAGATCCGCCTGCGCATTGTGTCGGGGACCTATCCTCTGGGGGAGAGGCTCCCCTCGGTGCGGGAGCTGGCCGCCGAGGCGGCGGTTAACCCCAACACCATGCAGCGGGCCCTCACCGAGTTGGAGCGCATCGGGCTGGTACACACCCAGCGGACCAGCGGACGCACGGTAACCGAAGACGCCCCGCTGGTGCTGGCCACCCGGGAGGCCCTGGCGTCCGCCCAGGCCCGGGCCTTCCTGGAGCGGATGGAACAGCTGGGCTTCTCCCGCCAAGAGGCGGGAGCGTATCTGGAGAAGGCAATCAAGGAGGAAGAACTATGAGTGCGATCCTAGAGTGCAGGGCGCTCACCAAGCGGTATCCCGGCGTCAAAGCGCTGGATGCCGTGGACCTTTCCATCGAACCCGGCCGCATTGTCGGGCTCCTGGGACCCAATGGCAGCGGCAAAAGCACGCTGATCAAGCTGGCCTGCGGGCTGTTGGTCCCCACGTCGGGGGAGATCCGCATCGCCGGGCACACCCCCGGCATCGAGAGCAAGCTGGCGGTGTCCTATCTCCCCGACCAGAGCTACCTCTCCGACTGGATGCGGGTAGAGGATATCCTGGGGCTCTTTACGGACTTCTATCCGGATTTCAGCCGGGAAAAGGCCCTGGAGATGCTCCAGCGCCTCAATATCGGCCCCCATTCCCGGCTGCGCTCCATGAGCAAGGGCACCAAGGAAAAGGTGCAGCTGATCCTGGTCATGAGCCGGGAGGCCCAGCTCTATCTGCTGGATGAACCCATCGCCGGCGTAGATCCCGCCGCCCGGGATTACATTCTCAGCACCATCATCACCAACTACAACCCCACGGCCAGCGTGGTCATCTCCACCCATCTGATCGCCGACATTGAGAAGGTGCTGGACGACGTCATCTTCCTCTCCGCAGGCAAGGTGGCTCTGCAGGCCACGGTGGATCAGATCCGGGAGGAGCATGGCATGTCGGTGGACGCCCTGTTCCGGGAGGTATACAAATGCTAGGCAAACTGCTTAAGTACGAACTCAAGGCCACCAGCCAGATCTTTCTGCCCTTCTACGCCGCCATTCTGATCCTGGGGATCCTCAACAAGCTCTTCTTTGCCATCAACGCCTTTGATTCCCCGGCAGGCTGGGCGGCCTCCATTGCCCTGGCGATCTACATGCTGGTCATCGTCGCAACCTTTGTCATGACCTACGTGGTAATGATCCAGCGCTTCTACAAGAACCTGCTGGGCCGGGAGGGCTATCTCATGCACACCCTTCCGGTGAAGCCTTCCCTGCACATCGTCTGCAAGAGCCTGGTCTCCCTGCTGTGGACGGCGGGCAGTGTGCTGGCCACGGTGATTTCGGTCTTTATCATGGCCAGCAGCCGGGAATTCTTCCAGGGCGTCATCTCCTTCTTCCAGTGGCTGGCCCGCCTGCTGGAGGGGTATGCCCCCGACACGGTGCTGGGCATTACCGAGCTGGTGCTCCTTCTGATTCTCAACGCCTTCACCAGCATGCTGATGATCTACGCCGCCATTGCCCTGGGGCAGTTCCTGCCCAACCACCGGCTGTTGGGCGCCTTTGGAGCCTATATTGTGCTCAGCACGGTGGTCCAGTTCCTCACCTCCATTCTCACGCTGCTCTTCAATGCGGTGAAGCTTCACAATTGGCTTTCGACTCTGCAGCCTGCGGCAGCGGTCCATGTGGTGCTGTGGGGACTGATCGCCGGCAGCCTAATCCTTTCCGCCGCATACTTCTGCATTACCCGGTATATGCTCACCCGGCGGCTGAATCTGGAGTAGCCCTGTTTCCATTCCCCATGGCTGCATGGGATGCTTTCCGGGAGCGCCCGCCTTGCATCCCAATCTCCTTCAAATCTCCGTCCTTCCGGAGAAAGGCGCTCTCCCCCACGCCCTCTCCCGCAAAACCTCTGAGGGGAAGCTCCCGGACAAACCCCAGGAAGCCCGCCCCCAGGAACCCCATACGCACGCGTTCCTTGGGGGATGGCCAGGCATGCCCGGCTTCTTGACACACAGAGAAAGGCTGCGGACCGGTCCTTTTGGGCCGCCCGCAGCCTTTCTCTGTCCATACCCCCCCACGGAGAAAAGCCTCCCGGGCAGCAAGAAGCCGCCGGGGAGAACTTCCCCAGCGGCCTCTCGGCTTGACGGTGCGCCGTTATTTACTCGTCTCGAACATATGCATCTGGTTTTTCAGCATGGTCAGATAGCGATCCTTAACTTCGGCCACCTGGGTAGCCAGGGCCTGATAATCCTCCTGGGCCTGGGCCAGCTGGGCCAGGGCCTGCTCCAGCTGCTGCTGGGTAGTCTCCTGGGCGGAAACTACGGCATTCTGGATCTCCTCCTGGGCGGAGGCCAGCTTGCTGTCGATGGCGCCGTTGATCTGCTCCAGCAAACGGTCAGGATTCCCGGTGACGGCCTCCAGTTCGGCGATCCGCTTCTTGGCCAGCTGGAGCTGGTGCCGCAGGTCGGCCACCTCATCATTGGCGGCGGGACGAGATTCCAACTGGGCAATGTACTGCTTGGCCTTGGCCAGCTCGCCGCGGAGCTTTTCCACGGCGGGCCCGGCGCTGGGCGCTGCCTCCATCTCGGCAATCCGCCGCTGCGCCTGGGCCAGCTGCGACCGCAAACCTTCGGTATCGTCGCTGGCGACATTGCGCAAGTCGGCCTCCAGCTGGGCGACACGCTGCCGCGCGGCCCGCAGCAAGGACTGCAGGTTGCTGATCTCCTGGCTCGAAGCGTTATCCCCTTCCTTCTCGGCCTGGGCCAGCTTCTCATTCAGGGACTCCTGCTGCTTGAGCAGCTTGTCGACCTCATCCATGACCAGGTCGAGGAAGTCGTCCACCTCATCCATATTATACCCGCGGAATTGGGAGGAAAAGCTCTTCTCCCCGATCATCTCTGGTGTAATTGCCATCCTTGGTATCCCCCTTATGTTGCGAATTATTTGGTTCGATCTAGCAAAATATGAATCCGGCCCTTCTGTGACCGATATCCCACCTGGCGCAGACGGAGCCGACCCCTCCCGCGGACGGAAATCAGATCGCCTTCCCGGAGCAAGGCGTCCCCCTTGAGGCAGGGAAGATGGTTGACCTTCACCAAACCGGCGGCGATGCTTTCCTGGGCCGCGCTCCGGGCCAATCGATAACCTGCCGCCACCACGGCGTCCAGGCGCAGAGCCGCCACGGTAGCGGCCACTTCCTGTGTCATCGGGGCCGCAGCTTCCTGCGGCGGCTGGGACGCAGTCTCTACCTGCACCCGGGTCCGTCCGGCCTGGGTCAGGTTGGCGGCGATGTAGCCGGCCACGGCCTCGGTCACCGGGCAGTAGGCCCGGCCTTCCTCCATCAGGATATCCCCCAGCGCCTCCCGCTGGAGCCCCAGCCCCATCAGACTGCCCAACAGATCCCGATGCTCCAGGGAGGCAAACTTAGCGTTCCAGCGAATGCACAGCAGCGTTACAGGGAAATCCTCCGGCGCTTCCCCGTCCCGGGGATAAAAGCACGCCATGCGCCGCTCGGCATCCGGCCAGGAAACATACAGGGAAAGCCCCGCGCCCTCCCGGCGGGCGGCCTCCTGCGCCTGGGTCCAGCCGGCCGGATCCAGGAACCCGGTGTAGGCATGCTGCCAGCGCTGGGCAGCCCTTCGGGCCATGTCCTCCAGCCGCCGGGCCAGGAGAGCGGGATCGGTCTGCCCGGCCATGCTAGTAATACATCCAAACCATCAGGGCATTGACGCCCCACTGGATGAGGATGATGAAGAAGTAAGCAAACAGATGCGCAAAACTGATGGGAATCCGGCTGTTCCGGGTCAAACGCATGGAAAGCGGACGGAAAAGCGCCACCACCGGCTCGGTCAGAAAGATAAAGAACCGTCGCAGCGGGCTGTCCGGCCGGAGGAACCAGCTCAAAAGCGCATCAATGATGAAAACATAGGAGTAGAGATTCAGCACATAGGCCAGGATCCGCATCATCCAATAGCCAATCCAGTAGAAATCCAAGCGTTACCTCCTGCGATCGGGCGTCTGGCCCTCCCGGCGAATATTGCTGGAAAAGCTGGAAGAGATATTGCCAGAGATGTCCACGCCGTTGGGGGCGATGAGGAAGATCCCCTTGGATACGCGGCGGATGGTGCCGTCCAGGGCGTAGGACGCCCCAATGGCAAAGTCCAGCACCCGCAGGCCCAGCTCCTTGGAAAGCCCCTCCAGGTTCATAATGACGGGCTTTCCCATCTTCAGCTGGTCGGCGATGGTGGTGGTATCCTCATAGGACTGGGGCTGCAGCACCACCATCCGTACCGAATCTGCGCCAATGCCCGGCATATTCACCACCCGCGTCCCGGTGATCCGTCCTCCAGACTGGGGCCGGGCCACAGGCGCCGGCACGGACGCGGCACGGCGCGGCTCCTCCACCGGGCGGCGGACCGGGGCCTGCGCATAGACCTCCTCGTCCTCATCGCCGGCATCCCAGCCAATCTTGGTAAGGAAATTTTTGAAGCCGCTCTTGGCTGCCATAGGGTACCTCCCTTTCACTCATTCATTTACTTCTGGGCGCAGGACGCGCGCCGAAAATCGCCGTACCCACCCGTACCATATTGGCGCCCTCTCGGATGGCCTCGGCATAGTCCATGGACATGCCCATGGAAAGGTAGGCCATATCCACCCGGGAATCCACACCGCGCCAGCGCTCAAAGAGGCCGCGCATCGCCGCAAAGTAGGGGCGGCTCTCTTCCGCCAACGCTGCTTGGGGCGGGATCGCCATCAGCCCCCGCACCCGGAGATGGCCACAGGACGCAGCTGCCGTTAGGAGCGCCTCCAGGTCCTCGGGCAGGACGCCGGACTTCTGGGGCTCCCGGCCAATGTTCACCTGCACCAGCAGCTCCTGCACCGTATCTCGGGCAGCGGCGGCACGCTCCAGCGCCTCTGCCAGGTGGACGGAATCCACCGACTGGATGAGGTGCACACGGCCCACGATTGATTTTACCTTATTTGTCTGCAAATGTCCAATGAAATGCCAGGTGATTCCTTCAAAATCTGGTAATTTCTGCGCCAAATGCTGTGGATAGTTCTCCCCAAACTGGGTGAGCCCGGCCCGCTGGGCCTCATGCATGGCCTCTAGGCTGGTAAACTTGGTCACTCCCACCAGCGTCACCGCGTCCTGGGGCACTCCCGCCTCTCGGGCAGCTAAGGCAATCCTCTCCCGCACCCGCGCAAGATTCTCCGTCACGCTCATGGCAACACCACCTTCTGTCCTACGGCCAGCCGTGCGCCGCCCTCGGTCTCCAGGGGGCTGACAATCGCCGAGGATTCATCACTAGCCAAAACCTGAATCGCCACATTCTGGGTCTGCCCGTCTTCCTGCACGGTGACGTACGAGCCGCTCTCCCCGGACATCACGGCGGCCAAGGGAATCTTAAACCCTTCCACATTGCCGCCCAAGTGGCCGCTGACCTTTCGCAGGCTTACCATCGCCCCAATGGGGGCATCCAGCTGCAGGACGACCAAGTGGTTGGCCCCCTCCGGGGCCACGCGGATGACCTGGGCATCCAACAGGGGCTCTCCGTAACCATCCATAGAGAGCTCACAGGTCTGCCCCTCCACCAAAGTATTCTCCGCAGCAGGAAGCACCATCACGGCATACCACAGGTTAGGATTGACCACCCGGGCCAGCGGCGTCTCCGGGGCAATCTGGGCGGTGCTGGCGTTGGTGGTCTCTCCCGCCTGGAGCCTCTCCACGATATTGAGCACCGTACCGGCGGTGAGTTGATCCAAGGTGTCCGGGCGCAATTCATTTTGGAAGCCGTCCAGGAAAAAACTGACCACCCCATCCATGGGACTGGTAGCCTGCAGGCGTGTAGCGTTAATCCGTTCCAGCAGCTGGCTTTCTGACTGGTAGAGGCCTTCCAGGTATTCGGTGGTGTTGGCGCTGGTCAGTTCCTTCATGTAGACGCGGCGCTCTTCCATCAGCTGGGCCAGTTCCCGCTCCCCTCGAAGAAGCTTGTCAAACTCTCCTTGATTGATGCTGGTGGAGAGCTCCTCCTGCTTGACATCGATGCGGGTATTGAGATCTTCCAGCGTGGCGTCGACGATATTTTTGAGGATATCGTTCTCCTGGGCGTCCTTAATCTTCTGCTGCACCACCAGGTAGTTCTGCATTTCCTTCTCGGAATAGCCGGCGGTGTATAGGTTCAGCACTGCCTCTCCGGCGGTCACCGTCTCCCCCTCGGCCACTAGGGCCTCGGCCCGGGAGGCATAGTCGCCCGCCTGGATGACCTGCTCATCCCGGACGATCAGTACATTCACCGTCTGGTCGGTAGCCAGGCCTCCCCACTCCACGGTGGGGCCGCCGCCGATGAGAGACACAATCCCCCATACAGCCAGCGCGATCAGCCCCACGAAGGCCGTCACGATGACGTAGAACCGCGGCTTGATCCGCACGCGCCGCTTGGGTTGCCTTGCCATAGAGGGCCTCCTTTTCAAAGTTTTCCGGCCGGCTCAGGAGCCGGTTCCTTCGCTTCCGGGAATCAACGGCGCAAACCGCCGCTTCGTATCCCTCCCTAGGACGCGAAGCTGCCGCCAATCAGCAGACATACGCCGTTGGCGTCAAAGTAGTACATCCTTCCGTCGATCATGTACCAGCCGCTGCGCGCCATGGCCCCGCTGTCATCCAAGTAGTACAGCATGCCGTCCACAGTCACCCAGCCGGTGCACATGGCCCCGCTGCCGTCCAGGTAGTACCGTGCACCGTCCACAGTCACCCAGCCCGTGCGCATGGCCCCGCTGCCGTCCAGGTAGTACCATTTCCCGCCGGTCTGCACCCAGCCGGTACGCATGACCCCGCTGCCATCCAGGTAGTACCACTTCCCGCCGGTCTGCACCCAGCCCGTGCGCATGGCTCCGCTGCCGGCGAAGTAGTACCATACGCCGCCGATCTGCCGCCAGCCCACCGCCATAATGCCCGCGGAATCCAGCCAGTACCATGTACTGCCCTCCTTCAGCCAGCTGCTGGTCAGCATTTTGCCGTTCTGAATATAGTACCAAAGCACGCCGTCCTTTACCCAGCCCTGGTAGGACGCGCCGCTGCCGGCAAAATAGTACCAAAGCCCGTCAATCTTCTGCCAGCCCACTGCCATGGAACCAGCTGGGCCGCTGGGCTTGAGATAGTAGCGCACCCCGTCCACCGTCCGCCAGCCGGTGGCCATCACGCCGGTGGAAGGATCCAGATAGTACCAGTACGCGCCGTCTTTGAGCCAACCGGTCTGGAGCTTGCCGTCCTTATAGTAGTACCAGCGTCCGTTGCTGGCCACCCAGCCGTTGGTGCCGCCGGGATCATTGGGCTCTGGCGTCACCGTGCCGGGGTTCCCTTCTAGAATATTGGAAAGCAGATGATACTGCAGCTGGTAGCTGCTGCCGTTCAGAGCGCCGATGTAGAAGCGGTCGCTGGTAACGTAGAACTCCAGGATCCGCCAGGAGGAAGGATACGTATAGTACAGCGTCAGGCCCGAGCCATCCAAATTGATGGAGCGCAAAGAGCGGCCCTCAGAGAAGTACAGGCGGCCGTTAGCGAAATAGCCGTACACCGGGGAACCGCTGGAGCTGTAGATCACCGACCTTCCGGAGCCGTCCAGGTTGCTGGAGACGAAGTCCCCGGCGTCATTGATGTAGTACCAGCGTCCTCCCGACTTATACATGGCCGAGGCGGTGACGTAGCGGAAGGCATAGCTGGCATATCGGCTGCTGGTGCAGGAGGGGAGGGCGGCAGGGTTGTAGGAATAGGCGTCCCGTCCTCCGTCGTGAAGAGACTCCATGGTGGAAGTGGGGATCAAAAAGAAGGAGTGCCCCACGTAGTTGTACTGGTCGTAGTCAGGGCCATAGGAGAGGACGCTGGCATCGTCCCAGGTTACGTCCACTTCGAACCATACGCCACCGATCTGTACCATGTTCCAGGCGTGGTTGAGGGAATCACTGCGGACGTACCGGCAGGGAATCCCCAGCCGGGTCAGCATATCCTTATAGGCGCGGGCATAGCCCGAGCATACCGTTTCCCCCACGCAGAGGGCGCTGTAGCCTGAGTGGGTGATCTGGCTGAAGCTGGAGCCGGTGGCATAGAAATTGTTCAAAATCAGCCAGTCGTGAAGATACAGAGCCTTCTCCAGGTCGGTGCTGTACCGGGAAGGAATGGAATTGAGTACGCTCTGGATCTTAGCCTCATACTTGGTGCGCATGGAGGGGATGGAGCTGGTGGAGGTAATATAGGTGAGGGTGATATAATTCACCCGACCGGTGGACGAGCTGTAATTGACCGAATAGCTGTCTGCCAGCCAGAAGATATCCGGGCGGTCCTCCTGGGCCCCAAAGTACACGTGGCACATGGGGCACTGCAGATCCCCCGAAACATAGGTGATATTTAGGTCATACAGATCCACCCGGGTCTCCAGGTTCTGGGCCGCGGCATAGATCCGGGCAGCCGCCCGCTGGTAAACCGCGGAAGATACCGGCGATGAGGCCGCATAGGCTGACACATCGGAGGACTGCCGGTCCTCCAGGGAAACCGTCTCGGTAACCCAGTCGTCTTCCACCGGAGCAGGGGTGGCATCCGTCACAGGGGCAGGGAGGCCATCTTCGGGTACGGCCGTCTCCTCCGGTACGGGACTCTCCGCAGGCAGGACGCTCTCCTGGGGCGCGGGGCTCTCCGTGGGCAGGACGCTCTCCTCTGGCGCGGGGCTCTCCGCAGGCAGGACGCTCTCCTCTGGCGCGGGACTCTCCGCAGGCAGAACGCTCTCCTCTGGCGCGGGACTCTCCGCAGGCAGGACGCTCTCCTGGGGCACGGAACTCTCCGCAGGCAGGGTCTCCCCCGTAGCGGCCTGGGCGGCAACGCCACCCAAGCAGGGCAGTACCAGGCTGAGCAGCATCGCAGCCAGCAGTCCAAATAGGCCAAACCGTTTCAACATAGCCATCAAACCTCCTCCTGTGATAAGGGAACTATCTTATCCATTATATCCTAAATCATTCATGCAGGCAATCATTCTCCCGGAAGTTTACAGTTTCTGCGGGAAAACGACGCCAAACGTTATCACTTCGCCTGCCACGCGGCCAGTTCCTCCTGGATATAGGGCAGGGTCAGCAGCTTTTCCTTCACCTGAGCCGCATCCAAGCGGCGAGTATTCTGGGATGTATAGGCCTGGGCGCCGTCCAGCGCCGGGTTTCCCTCCCCCACATACCGGTCATAGTTGAGATCCCGGTTGTCGGCGGGCACCCGGTAAAACCGGCCCTGGTCCACCGCCCGCAGGAACTCCTCCCGGGTCAGCAGCGTCTCGTGAAGCTTCTCTCCATGGCGCAGGCCGATAATCCGCACAGGATAATCCGGCACGCCGAAGAGCTCCTTGACCGCCTCCACCAGCGTCCCGATGGTGCAGGCCGGGGCCTTTTGTACCATAATATCTCCGGTCTGGGCATGTTCAAAGGCAAAGGCCACCAGTTCTACCGCATCCTCCAAAGTCATTAGGTATCGGGTCATGGCCAGATTGGTCACGGTCAGGGGCTGCCCCGCCTTAATCTGCTCCACAAAGAGGGGCACCACACTGCCCCGCGAGCACAGCACATTGCCATAGCGGGTGCCGCAAATCAAGGTCTTCCTGGGATCCACGGTACGGCTCTTGGCGATGAATACCTTTTCCATCATGGCCTTGCTGGTTCCCATGGCGTTGACGGGGTAGGCCGCCTTGTCGGTGGAAAGGCAGACCACCTTACTTACGCCGGACTCAATGGCGGCGTTGAGCACGTTGTCGGTGCCGATGACATTGGTCTTCACCGCCTCCATGGGAAAAAAGTCGCAGGAGGGCACCTGCTTGAGGGCCGCCGCGTGGAAAATGTAGTCCACCCCATGCATGGCCGACTTAACGCTGAGAGGGTCCCGAATGTCCCCGATGTAGAAGGTAATCTTGCCGCTGCGGTAGCGGTGGCGCATGTCGTCCTGCTTCTTTTCATCCCGGGAAAAGATGCGGATCTCCCGGATGTCGGTAGGAAGAAAGCGCTCCAGCACGGCATTGCCAAAAGAACCGGTGCCCCCTGTAATCATCAAGGTCTTGTTTGCAAACATTGGATGCTCCTTTGCGCAGGAAACCGCGGTGGGCCTGAACTTCTTTCAGTATACACCAAGACGGTCCCTCTCACAAGCCGCCGCAGCGGACAAGAACTCCGTCAACCCCCGCCAAACCCTGTAAAATCTTTTCCTCTCCCCGGGTGCGGCCCCAAAGCTTGCGCTCTTCGCAGAAGGCCTTGCGTTTTGGCGGCGGTTCGTGTAAAATCATGGCCCATCCTTTATTTTATGCATGGGAGTATTTCCATGGATTTTGGCTGGCTGTCTATTCTGCCGCCTGTCATCGCCATCGTCCTGGCCCTGCTGACCAAGGAGGTTATCTCCTCCCTGCTGTTGGGCATTCTTTCGGGCGCGCTGATCTACGCGGGCGGGAACATCATCGGCGCGGTGGACGCGCTCTTTAGCATCATGGGGGAGAAAATCGGCGGCAACGCGCTGATCATCCTCTTCCTGGCGCTGCTGGGGGCCCTGGTGGTGGTCATCACCAAGGCCGGCGGTTCCTACGCCTACGGAAACTGGGCCGCCCAGAAAATTAAATCCCGGCGGGGGGGCGCTGCTCTCCACCAGCGCGTTGGGCGCTCTGATCTTTGCGGACGACTACTTCAACTGTCTGACGGTGGGCACGGTCATGAAGCCGGTCACCGACAGGCACAAGATCTCCCGGGAGAAGCTGGCCTACATCATCGACTCCACCGCCGCGCCGGTATGCATCATCGCGCCCATTTCCAGCTGGGCGGTCTCGGTGGGCAGCACGATCCAGGACGCGGGGATCGAAGACGGCTTCGGCACCTTCATCTCCACCATCCCCTTCAACTACTACGCCATTTTGACCATTCTCATGCTGGGGGTGCTGGGGGTCACCCGGCTGGACTTTGGCTCCATGCGGCGGTATGAGTCCCAGGCCCAAGCCGGACATATCGAAACCGCCGCTTCCGATGCCGGCAACCTGGGAGATATCGAGATCTCTAAGAAAGGCCGGGTCTTCGACCTGGTCATCCCCATCGTATCCCTCATCGTAATCACGCTGCTGGCTATGCTCTACACCGGCGGCCTGTTTACCGGGGGCGCCTCCAGCATCCTGGAAGCCTTTGGCAATACCGACGCCAACACCTCGTTGGTCTGGGGCGGCTTCGCCTTTGTCCGTTTCATTACGAAAAACAGGGGAACGGCTGCATTCTTCTTGCAGCCGTTCCCTTTCTACTCTCCCCACCCTCCCAATAAAAGTTTTAGAAGGGTGGGGGCCCGGGGGAGGGAATCCTTTCTCAAAAGGTTTCCCTCCCCCGCAGAGACCCGCCTCCTCGGAATCCTCTGCGTTCCCTCCGGGGAACCCCCGGCGAGGGTTCCCCGCCGTCCAGCGCCCTGAGGGACGCTGGACGCCCCTCCTGCGCTTTGGGGAGCAGGAGGATTTCGTCCTCTGCGGAGGACGACGGGGGCTTTGCCCCTCGACCCCACCGCCTTTTGCAAAAGGCGGGCGAAAACTTTGGGGCGGCTTCGCCTTTGACCTACTCCCCTCACCCTCCCCTTAAAAGTTTTAGAAGGGTGGGGGCCCGGGGGAGGGAATCCTTTCTCAAAAGGTTTCCCTCCCCCGCAGAGACCCCGCAATAACCCCCACAGCAAACCGTTCTCTTCCTGCAAAAAAACCTCCGCAGGAATCCGCAAGGATTCCGGGGAGGCAAGGGAAGGCGGGGAATCAGCCGATGTATCCGGGCAGGAAGGACAATAAGAAATTGCCATCCAGAAAGACGCGGCACAGGGTAGAGTCGTCAATCAGCTCCTGCAGCAGGGTGATGGGCAGATAGGACTGGACGGCCGGCACAATCAGGAAGAGCACGGTCACCACCAGCGCCCCGGTACCCATCCCCACCAGACCTCCCAGGAGCCCATCCCCCACCCGCAGCACCGGGAATTGGAAGACATTGTCACACAGATAGACCAGCACGGTACAGATCACAAAAATCAGCGCAAACACCAGGATAAAGCTTACCAGGTTAATGGTCATCTGGGCGATGGTATTGCACAGATAATCCCCCAGGGTATTGGCCCCGCCGGCAGCAAACACCTGGTGGGTGACATTCTCATAGTAGACATTCCCCAGGTGGGTATTCAGGGGAACGTGGGGCAGCACCCAGTCTCCGGCAATCACCCGCTCCAGCACATCGGCAGGCACCTTGGCCGCCGGCAGGGAGGAGATGCGGATGCCGCCGATAATTTCGCTGCCCTCGGCATAATAGATAAGCTTGCTGACAATGTCGGCATTGGAGCCAATGGAACGGGCCAGGGTGGGGTAAAAAATCCCCGCGCCCAGCAGCGAGACGCAGCAGCCTCCCGCCATCAGCGAGCTCTTGACCAGCCCCTGGTAGTAGCCCAGCATCAGCGAAAGGATCAGCACCGCCCAAATCGCCAGGTCAATGATATTCAAAGGATCGCTCCTCCTTTGGGTAAGGATAAGACCGCCCGGCAGCGCTATGCCACGGGCATCCACGCCACATCGCCGTTAGCCATTTCCAGAACCACCGCGGCGGTGGAGGACAGGCCGGTGACCCGGGCAATGGGCTGGCTGGTCTTGTAGAACTTATTGGCGCCGCTTCTGACGTCCACGGTATAGAAGCCCTCCTGGGTGAAGGCCAGCACACGCCCGTCGCCCAGCACCGCCTGGGTGCAGCCCGCAGGCAGGGAGATCCGGTGCTCCGTAACCGTCCCATCGGCAGCCATGGAGATATACCATAAGCTGGTCAGCGGCGTCTGGGTGTCCTCGGTGCTGGCCGCGCCCAGCAGGAACTGCATATTCTCCTGGCTGTCCGTCCGCATATCCAAAAGGATCCAGCCGTAGATGGATTTCTCCAAAAGCTGAGCGCCGGTGGCATCCCATTTCTGAATGGCGTGGGTTCCCACGGTATAGAAGGCCTTCTCTCCCGGGGCAACAGCGTAAACCACTTGGCCGGAAACGCTGATATTGGCGGTGAGCGCCTTCCCCGGCTGTACATTCTTCACCTGGGCGCTGGGAACGGTGTAATGGGAATCCAGTGTGAGCAGCCAAAACTGGGATAAGCTGCTGCCGTAAAAGCCCATATCCAATACCGATTGATAGGGCATGAGGAACCGCTCCACCAGCGAACCATCCACCGCCTTATAGATATATACCACCCGCTGGCTGTCTTCCCACACGGTGACGGCATAGCTGTCCGACCCGCAGCGCGCCATAAGGATGGGCGTGGCCAGCTCCTGGTGCTGGAGCACGGTCCCGGAAGAATTGGTGATAATCAGCCGCGTATCCGACCAGACGGCCATCAGGTCACGGCTTGCAGAAGCTTTCATTCCCTGCTCGGGCAGCTCGATGGCAAAGGCTTCCTGGGCCTGGGCGTCCCGGCGGGAGAGCCTGGTGCCGGAGATGTAAACGAACCCATCCTCGGCGGGATAAGCCGCCGGCGTGCCGTAGTTGGGCAGCTCCACCATGCTTTTCAGAGGGGATTCCTCGTGGAAGAGGATGCGGTACGCGCCGTATCCCAAGGCGCTCGCCAAAATGAGCGCCAACAGCACCAGCAAAACACGTCTGCCCGGGCTTCGGCTTGCGGACCTGGCCATAGTCTCTCCTTTCCCTCTTCCGCGGGATAGGCTTAGTATGCCCCAAATTCCCACGGCGCAGAGCCGGTATTTGCATTTATTATACCGTTGCTGCCTGCAAAAAGCAACGACAGCGCGCCCGCGGCAGGAATTTTGCCGAAAAGAGGAGAACTCTTTCGCCACCACAAGGAGGAAAAGCCAATGCTGCGTCTATCTTTTACTACACTGGGCTGCCCGGCCTGGAGCTGGGAGCAGATTGTACACAACGCCGCCGCCATGGGATATGACGGCATCGAACTGCGGGGCATTCAAGGCGTCATGCGCCTCAAGGACCTCTCCATCTTCCAGGAGGACGCCATCCAGCGCACCATGGAGCAAATGCGTCAGGCTGGGCTGGTCTTCTCCTGCCTGGACACCTCCTGCAATTTCCATGACCTGGACCGGCTGGAGGACAGCTTTGCCGAGAGCCGGGAGACTGTGGATCTGGCCGTCCGGGTGGGCGCGCCCTACGTGCGCACCTTTGGGGACAAGTTCCTGCCGGGGGAGAGCATGGAGGATGCCGCCCGCCGGGTGGCTGCCGGCCTGGACCGTATGGGCGCCTATGCCCAGGGCAAGGGCGTCATGATCCTGCTGGAGACCCACGGCGAGTTTGCCAGCGGGGCCAAGATCCGCGCCATTATGGAAAAGGTTACCTCCCCCGCGGTGGGCGTGCTCTGGGATATTCACCACCCCTATAAATACGGCGGAGAAAGCATGGAAGAGACCTACCGCCTCCTGGCTCCTTGGATCCGTCATGTACATGTCAAGGACTCCCGAGGGCCCTGGGCCAGCCACCAGCTTTGCAATGTGGGAGACGGCGACCTGCCCATAGCCGCATGCGTCCAGGTGCTCAAGGCCGGCGGCTATGACGGCTGGCTCTCCTTCGAGCACGAGAAGGCCTGGCATCCCGAAATCGCCGAGCCGGAGGAAGCCTTCCCCGCTTACATCGCCGCCATGCGCCCGCTACTATGACGTTTCCCGGCGGTCTCCGGTTCCTCCCTGCCGCCCCTCCCCCTGCCAATGGCTGGCAAAGCTGAGAATTCTTCGGGGCTTTGGTTGAAAACTTCGACAGAATCCGGTAAAATGGTTAGGAATTCATATCGGATTCATCCATATTATAGGAAGGTGGCAGCAAATGATTGAAATCATTCCCATCGTAGATGCAAAAGGGCTGCGCCGGTTTGTCGACTTCCCTACCAAGCTTTTGGGGAAAGATCCCAGCTATGTTCCTCCCTTCCGGGACCAAGAGCTCGAATCTCTGGATCCCGCGCGGAATCCCGCCAGCGAGTTCTGTGAATGGAAGCTGTGGATGGCCTACCGGGACGGCAAACCCGTCGGACGGGTCTGCGCCCTGCTTAACCACCGGTACAACGAGACCTGGAAAACCAACCGCATGCGGTTCACCCGCCTGGACTTCATTGATGACGCCGAGGTGGTGGACGCGCTGATGGCCAAGGTGGAAGATTGGGCCCGGGAGAAGGGCGTCGCGCAAATTCACGGCCCCATGGGCTTCTGCGACCTGGACCACCAGGGTATGTTGGTGGACGGCTTCCAGCACCAGAATCTGATGATCACCATCTACTCCCCCGCGTACTACCCCAAGCACATGGAGCGCCTGGGGTACACCAAGGACGTGGACTGGGTGGAGAGCATACTCCCCGTCCCCGAGCACGTGGACGCCAAGGTGGAAAAGGTGGCCTCCTACGTCCTCAAGCGCAGCGGGGTGAAGATCATCACCTTCCCCAACGCCAAGGCCCTCCGCAAGCGGGTGGACGAGATCTTTGTCCTGCTGGATAAGGCTTACGCCCCCCTCTATGGCACCGTGCCCCTGAACAAGGCCCTGCAGGATATGTACGTGGAGCAGTATTTCTCCATGGTGGACCTGCGCTACTGCCTGGCCCTGGAGGATACCCAGGGGAATATTGTCGGCTTTGGCCTAGCCATGCCCGGTCTGGAGAAGGCTGTCCGCTGGAGCAAAGGGAAGATCTTCCCCTTCGGCTGGGCGCCCCTGCTCTGGCAGATGAAGCACTCCGACCACCTGGACCTGATCTTCATCGCCGTGGACCCCGCCTGGCAGGGCCGGGGGCTCAACGCCGTGATGGTGCAGTTTGTGGCCAAGCGGGCTAAGGAGGCGGGCATGCGCTATGCCGAGACCGGCCCCAACCTGGAGGAAAACGAAAAGATCCTCAACACCTGGGGACATATCGAGGGCGTGGTCACCCATAAGCGTCGCCGCTGCTACATCAAGACCCTGGAGCCTGCCGCCGCGCAGGCCTAACCTCCCCCATAAAGGGGCCCGTTGCAAAACGGCCCGCAAGCCAAGCACGGCAGGACGGTCCTGAATAGGGCTATCCTGCCGTGCTTAAGCTTTCAACCTGATTGGGCAAGCATCACAGTCCATAGGCCGCGCCTCCCTTTCTGCGCATAGAGCCATGGCCCCATGGTTTTCCGGCCGTGTCCCCCGCTTCCCGCCAAGAAGCAGGGGGCTGGGGTGAGATTCGTGCCAAGCATCCCCCCAATACCTGCGGCAGGCGCCCCGCAGCTTGGAAATCCCGACCCCATTCATTCTTTCCTGCCGGCATTCTTCGAGCGCCCCGGTCGCCGGGGAAGGCAAAAACGCGGAACTTCATCCGCAGATGAAGTTCCGCAATACTGCCATGCCCCAAGCAGACTTTACCGGGCTTCGGACCCTCGCAGGATCACCCGGCCCTGGCAGGGGATCACCGCATCCTCCATGATCACCTCTCCCACGCTGTCGGCCACGATAGTTCCGGAGGCCGGATTCTTCACCGAGTCCACGTGGCCCCGGATCTCCGCCTGGACGTGAGAGTATTCGAAGGCCAAGTCCGCCCCCTCCATGGTGCAGTCGATGAGGCGCAGATCCTGGCAGTAGCACAGGGGCTGGGTGCCGATGATCCGGCACCGGATCAAGGTCAGGCCCTGGGCAAACCAGCCCAGGTACTCGCCCCGGATCACCGAGTCCTCCACCGTAACGTTCCGACTGTGCCAGAAAGCGTCCTTGGTATCCAGATCCGCATCCCGGATATGCAGGTTTTCGGTATACTGGAAGGAATACTTGCCCCGCATCCGCAGGCCGCGGATATCGGCGTCCCGGCTCTCAAAGAGGAAGTACTCCGACTCCATCTCCCCGTCCCGGATCTCCAGCCCCCGGCAGCGCCAGCCAAACTCCGGCGAAGCCACCCGGCAGCGCCGCAGGGCGATGTCCTCGCACTCCCGCAGGGCCTTGACGCTTTGGATGCTGCAATCCTCCAGGACGCCGTGGCGGGCGTACCAGATGGGGGCCCGGGTCGCCTCATCCAAAGTGCATCCCACCGCTGTAAAATTCTGGGCATGCCACAGCGGATAGCGCAGAGAGAAGGCGCAGTCCCGCAGCTCTACCCGGCGTACTTCCTTCAGGGCGGACTCCCCGTCCGCAGGACCCGCGAATACGCAGTCCGTCACCTGTGCGTCCCGCAGACCGTAGAGGGCGCGCTCCTGGTCGAATTGCCGGCCGGTAATTTTCTGAGTCACCTATATCGTCTCCATTCCGCCGCGTCCGTCAAAGCACCGGCGCCGCGGCAGCGCCGGCTGAAGTTTCCCCCTATAGCATACCATCCTAGGCGCTCCCTCCGTCAAGGGCCAAACCAACCAAAATCAAAGGGCTGTCGAAATTTCGGCAGTCCCTTGCGAAATCTGCCTTCCCATTGCAAAAAGCAGGGGCCCGACGCCAGTCTATGCATCCGGACCCCTGGAAATGCTTGGGAAATAAACTATCGGATGTCCACCAGGACATCCTCCTGGAGGCTGCCCTCCTCCAGGGAAGCCATCTCGGCATGGAGGGCCAGGGCGCTGTCAATAATCTGGAACATCAGGGGGCAGCCGCTGCCCTCTCCCAGACGCATATCCAGGTTCAGCGGCCCCATAAGGCCCAGAGCTTCGGCAGCCAAGGCATAGCCCGGCTCCTGGGAGACATGGGAGGGGATCATGTAGTCCCGCACCTCCGGGAACAGGCGGAAGGCGGCCAGGGCCGCCACGATGGCGATAAACCCATCCACCACCACCGGCAGGCCTGCCTGGGCGCTGCCGATGTAGCAGCCCGTCATGGCGGCAATGTCCAGCCCGCCCACGCAGCGCAGGATGGAGAGGGTGTCGGTCATAGCGGCGGCATTGACCTCCAGGGCACGGCGGATAACCGCCACCTTCTTGGCCAGTCCTTCGTCGTCAATGCCCGCACCCCGGCCGGTGACCCGTTCGGGATCCTCGCCGGTGAAGGCAGCCAGCACCGCGCTGGAGGTGGAGGTATTGCCAATACCCATCTCGCCCACGCCCAGGAGGGTAATGCCATCCTTTTGGGCCTGGAGGGCCATGTCGTAGCCTACCTTCATGGCGGCCAGCAGCTCCTCTTCCTCCATAGCCGGGCCCTGGGCCATGTTCCGGGTGCCATAGGCTATCTTGCGATGGATCAGGCCCTCCCCTTGAATATCCTGGGCCACGCCCACGTCCACCACCTGGAGCTCGGCGCCGGTATGCCGGCACAGCACATTAATGCCGCACAGGCCCCGGGTCATGGAGACCGTCTGGGAGGCGGTAAAGGCCTGGGGCACCGGGGTGATCCCCTCCTGCAGCACGCCGTTGTCGGCGGCAAACACCACCATCCGCTTGGTGGGGCAGCGGGGCATGATTGCCTGGGTAATCCCTGCGATCTGCACCGCCAGATCCTCCAGCTTTCCCAGGGCGCCCAGGGGCTTGAGGCGGCTGTCGTTGTAGATCCGAGCCAAGTGCATGGCCGTCTGATCCAAAGGCGGGATCGTAATCTGCTGTAAAAAAGACATGGGCACCTCCACTTCGCGGTTTTCCGTCCCATTATAGCACGCCGGCAGGCAGGAGGCAAAGGAAAACGCGTCCGTTCCCCAGTGGGTCTTCGCCTGTCGGAGAGGCTGTCTGCCCCGGCGCCTTGGATGCACCCAGCCCGGGATCCGTGGCGCCAAAGCAGAGGCCAAAAGCCAAAAGGACGGGAGCCTACGGGGCAAGATCAGAGGTTGGGAACTTTGCTATATCCGTCACGGCGGCATCCTGGGCTGGCGCTCTCCGTATTCCCATGGTGCGCCAAAGCATAGGAAATCATGATTTTACCGTGCAAAGCGGGTTCCTCTTTCAGCATCTCCGGGAGCCTCCGGCGTCTCTGTCAGCCGGCACATATACATCCGGGAGGGCTTCTCCTCTCCGTCCCCTTGCACCATGCACAAATATGCCCAGCCGTACCGCTCATAGAAGCCTGTCAAATCGGTGACCAGATACAGGGTTTCCAGGCCGTGGGCTCGCATGTCCCGGCAGACGAGCCCTAGGAGTTCTCCCGCTATCCCTTGGCCGCGGCAATCCTCCTCGGTATATACGGCGCAAACATTGGGCGTCAAATCCTTTCGATTATGGAAATCATTCTCGATGACCCCCATGCCTCCCACGATCCTTTGCCCGTCCAGGCAGAGATACCAGGACGGAACGGCTACACCCTCTGCCAGGGAGGCTTCCATGCTCTCCCGATACGCTTCCAACGGGATCCCCCACCGAGCGTGAAACCACCGGGCTGCCGCCTCTTTCCACACCGGGTGCTCCCGGAGGATGATCAGCCGATATGCCTTCATGTGCATGTCTCCTTTCCTGGCCCGTGTCCACCTATGCAGTCTAGCACCAGACAGGGCCGCTGGCAAGCAAAAAGACAGCAGGGGCGAGGGGCAACGCTCCCCTCCCCTGCAAGATTCCTTCTCCCCGAAAAAGCCCACACGCCCCCCGAGAAAGTCCGTAGGGACTGTCGAGTTTTAGACAGGCTGAACAGCGACCGGCCGGATCCCCTCGGGGATCCAGTGCTCCAGGAAGGCGGGCAGGGGCGCCCGCAGGCCGTAGAGCAGCGCCAGTGCCAGAAGGATGCCGGCACAGACGGCCCGCGCCCGCCGGGCGCGGGGTTCCAAGGGCTTGTGCCGGCGGAAGAACCGCCGTCCCAGCAGCAGCGCCGCCGCAGCCGCCAGAAGGAGGTAGAGCACCGCCAGCCGGAGCCAGAGCAGCCCAGCGCGGTCATGGAGGAGGATGCGCTCGGCCATGGCCGCAGCCCGGGGCGGCAGGCTGGCCGTCGCCCGATGGGCGGCGTTGACCTGCACGGTGTAGGACGCTTCCTCCACCTGGCCGACAGCCTGGTTCCAATCCAGCACCTCCATATAGAAATAGGTATCCTCCCCGCCGCCATACTCCACCCGGATGCTCTCGTCCCGGCTGTAGTAGAAGTCGGTGCGGCGTCCATCCTCTCCGGCGGACGTGCCGGTATAGACAAAGGGCGGCGGACTGTCATAGCGGTAGTACTTGCCAAAGAGGTTCTCCCACTGGAGGCCAAACCGGGGCGCGGCCAGATAGGCCCAGGTCAGTCCGGCGGCCAGCAGGAGGAAGGCGCATGCCACGATCCAGGCACGGCGTTTCATAGGGGCCTCCTTTCATGGGTCACAGGGGCAGAGGGCAACGAGCGGAGAGAATAATAAGTTCATGGCCGTAAACAATGCGGTTGTATTATCTTTTATGCTGGATGAACGTTAATTCTTTTAGACCCCCAAGGAATAACCTCAATATAAGGATCTCCGTTGTTTTGTACACGCTGTATTGCAATGGTAGATAATACGCTTTCGTTTCCATAGGTTGCTGTCTGATATGTGGCACTTCCTACACAAGTCTTATGGGGTTGGCCAGATGCTATCGTTACAACTGTCTCGTTACATGTCGTTCTCTCGGTGCTAGCCATCGTATAATATCCAACGCCTTGTATATTAACTTGGATATCATAGTAATCAAAGGTAGCAGACTCCGTATAGTTATTTCGTCCGCTAATCCAAGATGCAACCGTATTTGTGTTTATCCCTACTGCGGAAGGAATCCAGCCTACATAAGGAACGAGAGAAACCAAAGTATCAATGACACTGCTAAAATTAGTTACCCCGTTCAGCATGGAATTGAGATACCGCGTCTTCGTCTTGGTCTGTGTTGAGGGACCTACACGTACAACTCGGTATCCTAAAGCTACGCCACGTGTACCGATTTGTACGCGTTCATTCTCCGGGAAGACTACTTCTTTCTCAACATAAAGATACTCTAAACCGCCACCTTCTTCTAGTATCTCTTGATATCGCTCATTCAAAAGTCCTCCCGATGTGCTGAATCCTGCAGGGACAGGATTACCAGTTGTTGCTGCAATAAACTCAGCTTTAGATACCTCTTCTTCCAAGATTGACCAGTCAATGGAAGGAGCAGGAACAGTAGAAACCGTTTCCTCTGCAGCCGCCAAAGCGGGAGAGCAAGTCATAAGAAAAACCAAGCACAAAAGAACAGACACAGGTTTGCATAGTTTGTAAAACATTTTCTCCTCCTATTTTGTCGTATATTGCTATACACCATCGACAAACCGGCCCATGGGACTCCCCTCCTTCTTAGAAAACGATGCAGCGGCCGTCCAGAAGCGTTCGCAGTGGAAATCTCTAGCTCTTCCCACAATCCTCTAAAGCTTTCTTTAACTCTTAATTTTATTAAATCGCAAAACGGCGTGCCTGTCAAGCGCTTTTTTACAATTCGGTACAAAAGTTTTTATACCGAAGGATTTTCCTCCTGGGCGGAGCTTTTCCGCAAAAGCAATAGGGGCCGCTCGGAAGCGGCCCCCACACCCATGGGAGATCGGTTTATCAAGTTTCTCTGGGCCGATGCAAGCCCATTTTCTGCCAAGGCCCCTATGCCAGCAGGATGAAGGGATTGGGGGCATCCCCCGTCCACCGGTAGAGATGGATCCGGGCATCGTACCGGTCCCCTGCCCGGCCGTCGTGGCTGACGTAGAAGAGCCCGTCCCCCAGGGCCGCAATGCCGGTACTGCCGTAGGGGAAGCGCCAGCCGTAAATGCCGGTGGCCTCGTCCCGCACCCCGGCTTCCCAGAGGGAGAGGGTCAGCCCGCTGCCGGACATCCCGGGCAGGGGCTTCTCCACCGGGGCCCGGCTCCCGTCCACGATGTACAGGGGGAAATTGGGATAGCGCTCCTTACGCCCGGGATAGACGCACAGGAGGTAATTCCCGGTGGCAGGATCGTACTCCAGGTTCTGCACCCCCCAATCCGTGTTGCCCGTGGGGACAAAGAAGCGGTTCCGGCAGGCGGCGGGCCCGCTTTCATGCATCCGGCTCTGGCACAGAGGCTGGGCAATCCGGCTCCAGTCCTCCACATCGTACTGGAGGAGCACCTGGCAATCGTTGTCGGCGCGGTCGGTGTCCCCATAAATCCCATAGGCCACATGGAGATACCGGCGGGACCCGGCCCCCGCCCCAAAGTCGGGGCCAAAGCTTACGCCGTCAATGCCGCTGCAGCCATAGCGGTGCCGCAGGGTGCGCTCTCCCTCCTGCCATACGGCCTGGTAGTCCTCCACCACATCCCGGAGATGGACCGCAGTCATCACCCCGTCGGATTCGGCGTCCATATCCAACCGGTCAATCCTTTCCCCGTCAAAAATGGCGATGTAGAAGCCCTCCCGGCCGGGCGCCTCCTGCCCCAGGCTGCGCAGGATTCCCCGTCCGATGGCGTCGTCCTTGTACTCCAGGGAGCCATAGACCTTCCCGTCCTCCCGGCGGAAGGCCAGGCAGCCCAGATGCCCCACCAGCCCGCGCACCGAGCCCAGGATCCGCCCGCTGAGGTCGCTCTTCACCAACAGCGTGGTAAAGGAATAGTAAATCCAGCCTCGCTCCCGGTCTACGGCAATGCCCTGGATGTGGCCGCCGGTCCATGCGCCGGTGTAGATGGGCGCGGGATAGGGATATGCCTGTGCCATGGTTTTTCTCCTTTCGTCTGTAAAGCGGCATGGGGATTGCAGAAAGCAGTGCCGCCCAAAGCGGCCATCCAAGAGTTTGGGATCCGGGCAGGACCTGGGGAAGCTTCGCCTTGGATCCCGAAGCCCCTTGTCACCGCGAGACCTCCTCCATCCTCCCCCTAAAAGTTTTCGAAGGGTAGGGGCCCGGGGGAGGGAACCCTTTCTCAAAAGGTTTCCTCTCCCCCGCAGAAAGCCGCCTCCGCAAGCTCCCCACGTCCGGGGAACCCCCGGCGAGGGTTCCCCGCCGTCCAGCGCCCTGGGGGGCAGGAGGATTTCGTCCTCTGCGGAGGACGACGGGGGCGCTGCCCCCCGACCCCGCCGCCTTTTGCAAAAGGCGGGCGAAAACCTAGGGGCGGCTTCGCCTTGGATCCGCTCCATCTTTCTCCTAAAGTTTTCGAAGGGTAGGGGCCCGGGGGAGGGAACCCTTTCTCAAAAGGTTTCCCTCCCCCGCAGAAAGCCGCCTCCGCAAGCTCCCCACGTCCGGGGAACCCCCGGCGAGGGTTCCCCGCCGTCCAGCGCCCCGGAGGACGCTGGACGCCCCT
>CALWDW010000050.1 GCA_944376795.1 uncultured Christensenellaceae bacterium | reverse complement strand
CGTGGGCATAGTGCCGGGTCTCGGTCTCATACTCTACGTGGGCGGTGTTGATGGTGATGCCGCGCTCCTTCTCTTCCGGAGCCTTGTCGATCTCGTCGTACTTCTGGGCCGCTGCCTGCCCGTAGGCTGCCAGCGTCATGGTGATCGCCGCGGTCAGCGTGGTCTTACCATGGTCTACGTGCCCGATGGTCCCGATATTGACGTGCGGCTTGTTGCGCTCAAACTTTGCCTTTGCCATTGGAAATATCCTCCTTAACCCTCCATCAAGGGTCCTTTACTTTTTGCCCAGAATCTTCTCCGCGATTCCCTTGCTAACCTCCGCATAGTGGGAGAACAGCATGGTGAAGGCGCCGCGGCCCTGGGTACGGCTGCGCAGGTCGGTGGCATAGCCAAACATCTCCGACAGGGGAACCATGGCCCGGACCACCTGGGAACCGGCCACCGCGTCCATCCCTTCGATCTGGCCGCGCCGGGAGTTAATGTTACCGATGACGTCGCCCAAATACTCTTCAGGCATGACGATCTCCACCTTCATGATGGGCTCCAGCAGGCAGGGATCCGCTTTGGTCACGGCATCCTTCAGCGCCATGGAACCCGCCACCTTAAAGGCGATCTCCGAGGAGTCGACCTCGTGGTAAGAGCCGTCCACCAGCGTAGCCTTGAAGTCTACCATTTCGAAACCGCCCATAGGTCCATTGTTGGCAGCCTCACGGATACCGGCCTCGACGGGAGCAATGAAGTCCTTAGGCACCGAGCCGCCCACCGTCTTATCCTCAAAGACGATGCCGCTTCCGGGCTCCAGGGGCTCGATCTCGATGATAGCGTGACCATACTGGCCATGGCCGCCGGTCTGGCGGACAAACTTTCCATCGCCGCGGGCCTTCTTGCGGATGGTCTCGCGATAGGAAACCTGCGGGCTTCCCACGGTCGCCTCCACCTTGAACTCACGCATCAGACGGTCCACGATGATCTCCAGATGCAGCTCTCCCATACCGGCAATGATGGTTTGGCCGGTTTCGTTATCGGTGTAGGTCTTGAAGGTGGGATCCTCCTCAGCCAGCTTCACCAGTGCCATCGTCATCTTATCCTGACCGGCCTTGGTCTTGGGCTCAATGGCCACACGGACCACGGGCTCAGGGAACTCCATGGACTCCAGGGACACCGGATGGTCCTCATCACAGAGGGTATCGCCGGTGGTAACCTGCTTGAGGCCCACGGCGGCGGCGATATCGCCCGCCATAACCTCCTTGACCTCTTCGCGGTGGTTGGCGTGCATCTTCAGGATGCGGCCAATACGCTCGCGGCGACGTGTCGAAGGATTGTACACATTGGCTCCCGCCTCAATCTTGCCGGAATAAACACGGAAGAAGGCCAGCTTACCCACAAAGGGATCGGTCATGATCTTAAAGGCCAGGGCGGCAAAGGGGGCATTCTCATCGGAAGGACGCTCCACCTCTTCCTCGGTATCGGGATCCACGCCCTTAATGGGGGGGATGTCGATGGGCGAGGGCAGGTAATCAATAATAGCGTCCAGAAGGGGCTGCACGCCCTTGTTCCGATAGGAGCTGCCGCACAGCACGGGGATCATCTGGTTGGCGATGGTTCCCTTGCGGATGCCTGCCTTAATGTCCTCGATGGGCAGGTCGCCCTCCTCGAAGTACTTCTCCATCAGCTCCTCGCTGCTCTCGGCCACAGCCTCCACCAGGTTATGGCGGGCCTCCTCGGCAGCCTCACGGAGCTCCTCGGGGATCTCCTCCACATCCAGGGCCTTGCCCAGGTCCTCATCAGAGTAGAAGATAGCCTTCATGGTCAGAAGATCCACCAGGCCCTTGAAGCTGTCCTCCGAACCGATGGGAATCTGCAGGGGAATGGGATTGGCGTTGAGCCGGTCGCGGATCATGCCCACCACACGGTTGAAGTTGGCGCCCATGATGTCCATCTTGTTGACATAGGCGATGCGGGGCACGCCGTACTTATCGGCCTGGCGCCAGACAGCCTCGCTCTGGGGCTCCACGCCGCCCTTGGCGCAGAAAACGCAGACCGAGCCGTCCAGTACCCGGAGGGAGCGCTCCACCTCCACGGTGAAGTCCACGTGTCCGGGAGTGTCAATGATATTGATCTGGTGACCACGCCAGAAGGCCGTAGTCGCAGCCGAAGTGATGGTAATGCCGCGCTCCTGCTCCTGCACCATCCAGTCCATGGTGGCGTCGCCCTCGTGGGTCTCGCCAATCTTATGGACCTTTCCTGTATAGAAGAGAATACGCTCAGTGGTCGTGGTCTTGCCGGCGTCAATGTGGGCCATGATGCCTACATTGCGGTATTTTTCTAAGGGATATTCCCTAGGCACGGCTGTCTCCTCCTTTCCGTGCAAAGTGGCTCCCGCGGCCATTGCCGCGGGAGCTTGTTGTCGTTCCATCCAAACGCGCTGCCATTACCAGCGGTAGTGGGCGAAGGCCTTGTTGGCATCGGCCATCCGGTGCATTTCTTCCTTACGCTTGACAGCGTTGCCGGTGTTGTTGGCCGCGTCCATAATCTCGGCGGCCAAACGCTGGCACATCTCCTTCTCGCCGCGCTTGCGGGAAAACTCGGTCAGCCAGCGGATGCCCAAAGTCTGCCGGCGGGCCGGACGGACCTCGATAGGCACCTGGTAGGTGGAACCGCCGACACGGCGGGCCTTAACCTCCAGCACAGGCATGATATTATTCAGGCCCTCTTCAAAAACTTCCATGGGATCACGGCCGGTCTTATCCTTGATGATCTCAAAAGCGTCATAGCAGACCCTCTGCGCTACGCCCTTCTTGCCGTCCAGCATAATCTGGTTGATGAGCTTGCTCAGCACCACGCTGCCATACATAGGATCGGGCAGAACCTCGCGCTTGGGTACTCCTCCACGTCGGGACATAGGGGGTTACCTCCGTTCAAACAAAATCTTCCGCGTGGATCTCCACGCACAAACACGGCGCAGGACAAACCCTTCCCCGCCCAGGAGCGTTCCTTCCTAGGGGGGAATTCGCCATCCCTTGCCGCATGATTATTTCTTGCCCTTAGCGCGCTTGGCTCCGTAGAGCGAACGGCCCTGCATCCGGTTCGCAACCCCGGACGCATCCAGGGCGCCGCGGATGATGTGATAGCGGACGCCGGGGAGATCCCGAACCCTTCCGCCGCGGATCAACACCACGGAGTGCTCCTGGAGATTGTGGCCAATACCGGGGATATAGCAAGTACCCTCGGAACCGTCGGTAAGACGGACCCTGGCAATCTTACGCAGAGCGGAATTCGGCTTCTTGGGGGTCAGGGTACGGACCAAGAGGCAAACGCCGCGCTTCTGCGGATTGGACTTGAGGATCGGGGACTTGGACTTGTATTCCTTCTGCTGGCGGCCCATGCGAACGATCTGATTGATAGTCGGCATTTCGTGCACCTCCTTCCTTGGTTTCGGTTATCATAAAATTCCCGCAACCCTGGGAATACATTGTTGATACCGAGTTTCTTACGCGCCCACAGGAGTCATGCGGCAGCGCCAGGCGGCGCCCTGCCATCGGGCATCACAAGCCTCCTGCGTCGCATCCCTAAGAACACGCTAGGATATTTTATCATTCTCTGGGAGGGATGTCAATTGCTTCTCCCCAAAAATCCCGTGAGAAAAGCGGGTTTTGGCGAAAAAGCTCCCCGCCCACCCGCAGCGGCCCGCGGCCTGGCGGGACATGGGAGGAGCTGCCTTTGGCTAGTATTCCCCAGGGCTGGAGGATTATACCGGCCGACATGGCAGCATAGAATACCGCACCGGAGCGCAAAGCCCCGGCGCGGAACGAGCGATCAGAATCTATTCCTGGGCAGCGTGCTCCACGCCCTCCAACGATTCGGAGACCGAAGACGCCTCTGCCGGAGCGGCTGGGGCCGCTTCCTCGGCATCCTGGACAGGCAGGACGGCCGCCTCTTCCTCCTCGGCTTCGGTATTGATGCGCAGCTTCTTGTAGCACTTCATACCGGTGCCGGCAGGAATCAGCTTACCCAAGATAATGTTTTCCTTCAGGCCCACCAGGGGATCGATCTTGCCCTTGATGGCAGCCTCGGTAAGCACCCGGGTGGTCTCCTGGAAGGAAGCGGCGGAGAGAAAGGAGTTGGTGGCCAAAGAAGCCTTGGTGATGCCCAGAAGCACACGCTTGGCCACGGCAGGCTGGCCGTCGTTCTTGATGACCTCCTCGTTCTCCTTCTCAAACTGGAAGATATCCACCAGCTCGCCAGGCAGCATCGTGGTGTCGCCGGCCTCCTCGATGCGGACCTTGCGGAGCATCTGGCGGACGATGACCTCAATATGCTTGTCGGCGATATTCACGCCCTGGGATTGGTAAGTGGTGAGCACCTCCCGGAGCAGGTAGGCCTGCACCCCCTTAATTCCTTTGATCTTGAGGATATCATGGGGATTCATGGGCCCCTCGGTGAGCCCGTCGCCGGCCTCGATGATACTGCCTTCGCCCACGCGCATCCGGTAACCAAAGGGCACCGAATAGGTTTTGGACTCGCCATCCTCGCCGGTCACGGTGACCTCCCGCTTCTTACGGGTTTCGGAGACGGACACACGGCCGCCGATCTCGGAGATAATAGCCATACCTTTCGGCTTGCGGGCCTCAAAGATTTCCTCAACACGGGGAAGACCCTGGGTAATATCCTCGGCCATAGCCACGCCGCCGGTGTGGAAGGTACGCATGGTCAGCTGGGTACCGGGCTCGCCGATGGACTGGGCGGCGATGATACCCACCGTCTCACCCACATGGACGGGACGGCCGGTGGCCAGGTTCAGGCCGTAGCACTTGGCGCAGACGCCGTTCTCGTTGCGGCAGGTGAGGACGGTGCGGATGTGCACCTCCTTGACGCCGGCCTTTTCCACGGCTTCGGCCTGCTCCATGGTGATCAGATCGCCGGCCTTGACCAGCACCTCGCCGGTGGCGGGGTCCACCACGTCGTCCACGGCGGTACGTCCCCAGATCCGGGCCGAAAGGGGTTCAATGTCCCGGTTGCCGTCCTGGATGGCGGTCACCACCATGCCCCGGGGCCGTTCTCCCCGGGCAGCGAAGCAGTCGTGCTCCCGGACGATCATATCCTGGGAGACGTCCACCAAGCGCCGGGTCAGGTAGCCCGAGTCCGCGGTACGCAGTGCGGTATCGGCCAACCCCTTACGGGAGCCATGGGAAGAGATGAAGAACTCCAACACCGACAGGCCTTCACGGAAGTTGGCCCGGATCGGCACCTCAATAATCCGGCCGGAGGGATTGGCGATCAGGCCGCGCATACCGCCCAGCTGACGGATCTGGTTCATATTACCACGGGCGCCGGAGTTACTCATCATAAAGATGGGGTTCAGGGGATCCAGGCACTTATTCAGCGCGTCGGTAATCTTATCGGTGGCCTCTTTCCAGGTATCGACCACAGCACGGTAGCGCTCCTCCTCGGAGATGATACCGTCGCGGTAGCTGGATTCCACCATCTTGATATGCTCATCGGCCTCTGCCAGGTACTGCTTCTTCTCCGGGGGAACCACCATGTCGGACACCGATACCGTCACCGCGCCCCGGGTGGAGAACCGGAAGCCCAGGGCCTTGATGGCGTCGATGACCTCGGCGGTACGGGTGGTGCCGTAAACCCGGAAGGTCCGATCCACGATCTGGTTCAGCAGGCCACGCTTAGCCAGGGTATCGATCTCCAGCTTGAAGGCGTCATCCGGCTCTTTGCGCTCCACAAAACCCAGGTTCTGGGGAATGATGGAGTTAAAGATCAGCTTACCCACGGTGGTATCGATGATCTTGTGGCGCACCTCCCCGTCAATGGTGCGGCAGATACGGCACTTAATGGGGGCCTGGAGCGCCACCTGGCCCATTTCGTAGGCCATCAGCGCCTCATCCTCGTCCCGGAAAATCCGGCCCTCGCCCTTGGCCCCCAGGGTCACGATGGTCAGGTAATAGCAGCCCATAACCATGTCCTGGGTGGGCGAAGCCACCGGCTTGCCGTCCTGGGGCTTGAGGATGTTGTTGGTAGCCAGCATGAGGAAGCGGGCCTCGGCCTGGGCCTCCACCGACAGGGGCAAATGGATGGCCATCTGGTCGCCATCGAAGTCGGCATTGAAGGCCGAACAGACCAGGGGATGGATCTTCAGGGCGCGGCCCTCCACCAGGATGGGCTCAAAGGCCTGAATGCCCAGCCGGTGCAGGGTGGGGGCGCGGTTGAGGAGTACGGGATGCTCCTTGATAACCTCCTCCAGGATATCCCAGACCTCGGGCTTGACCCGTTCCACCATGCGCTTGGCCGACTTGATGTTATGGGCGTAGCCGCCCTCCACCAGCCGCTTCATCACGAAGGGCTTGAACATCTCGATGGCCATCTCCTTGGGGAGGCCGCACTGGTAAAGCTTGAGCTCCGGGCCGACCACGATAACCGAGCGGCCGGAGTAGTCCACGCGCTTGCCCAGCAGGTTCTGGCGGAAGCGGCCCTGCTTGCCCCGGAGCATATCGGAGAGGGACTTCAAGGCGCGGTTCCCGGGGCCGGTGACAGGGCGGCCGCGGCGGCCGTTGTCGATAAGGGCGTCCACGGCCTCCTGGAGCATGCGCTTCTCGTTGCGGACAATGATATCGGGGGCCCCCAGCTCCAAGAGGCGCTTGAGGCGGTTGTTACGGTTAATCACCCGGCGGTACAGGTCGTTCAAATCGCTGGTGGCAAAGCGTCCGCCGTCCAGCTGCACCATGGGGCGAATCTCGGGAGGAATCACCGGCACCACGTCCAGGATCATCCACTCGGGCTTATTGCCGGACATGCGGAAGGACTCCACAATCTCCAGCCGCTTGACCGCCTTGACCCGCTTCTGTCCGGAGGCGGTCTCCAAGGTATGACGGAGCTCCTTGGCCTGGGCATCCAGGTCGATGTCCATAAGCAGCTTCTTTACGGCCTCGGCGCCCATGCCCGCCTGGAAACGGTCTCCGTACTGATCCAGGGCCTCCCGATACTCCCGGTCGTTCAGGAGCTGCTTATAGAGCAAGGGAGTATCCCCGGGATCGGTCACCACGAAGGCGCCAAAGTACAGCACCTTATCCAGGACCTTGAGGGACATATCCAGCAGCAGGCCCATGCGGCTGGGAACGCCCTTGAAATACCAAATATGGGAAACCGGGGCCGCCAGCTTGATATGGCCCATGCGCTCCCGGCGCACCTTGCTGCGGGTGACCTCCACGCCGCACTTGTCGCAGATAATCCCCTTGTGGCGGATGCGCTTATACTTGCCGCAGTGGCACTCCCAGTCCTTGGTGGGGCCAAAGATGCGCTCGCAGAAAAGGCCGTCCCGCTCAGGCTTCAGGGTGCGGTAATTGATGGTCTCCGGCTTGAGGACCTCGCCATGGGACCACTCCAGGATCTTTTCCGGAGAAGCCAGGCCGATTTGAATCGCGTCGAAATTATTCAGCTCGAACAATGAGCGTCTCTCCCTTCCAAACCGTCGCGTTAAATGTCGTCGTCATCATCGCTGGTCAGGTCCATCAGGTCCCCGCCCAGGTCATCGAGGCCGGGGATATTCTCCAGGTCGTCGATCTCCAGGTCCTCAAAGGGCTCGTCGATCACCTCGCCCTCGTAGTCGCCGCCAAGATCGATCTCCTCGCCCTCGATGTTGATATCCATCTCGGGCACGCCTTCCTCCATGGAGCCTTCGCGGATGGTGATCTCGCCGTTCTTCTCGTCCAGGACCTTGACATCCAGGGCCAAGGACTGGAGCTCCTTGATCAGTACCTTAAAGGACTCGGGCACGCCTGGCTCGGGGATATTCTCGCCCTTGACAATGGCCTCGTAGGTCTTCACACGGCCCACCACGTCGTCGGACTTCACCGTGAGGATCTCCTGCAAGGTGTGGGCTGCGCCGTAGGCCTCCAGGGCCCAGACCTCCATCTCGCCGAAGCGCTGGCCGCCGAACTGGGCCTTGCCGCCCAAGGGCTGCTGGGTCACCAAAGAGTAGGGGCCGGTGGAGCGGGCGTGGATCTTGTCGTCCACCAGGTGGTGGAGCTTGAGCATATACATGTAACCGACGGTTACGGGATTCTCGAAGTACTCGCCGCTGCGGCCGTCCCGCAGGCGGACCTTGCCGTTGCCCTCCTGGCCCCACTCCTTGCTGTTGAGCAGCTCCAGGATCTCCTCCTCGCTGGCGCCGTCGAATACCGGGGTAGCGATGTGCCAGCCGTAGAGCTTGGCCACCATACCCAGGTGGACCTCCAGCACCTGCCCGATGTTCAGGCGGCTGGGAACGCCCAGAGGATTGAGCACGATCTGCAGGGGGGTGCCGTCGGGGAGGAAAGGCATATCCTCCTCGGGCAGGATCCGGGAAATAACGCCCTTGTTGCCGTGGCGTCCGGCCATCTTGTCGCCGACGCTGATCTTACGGCGCTGTGCAATGTAGACCCGGACAATCTCATTGACCCCCGGCGGCAGGTCGTCGTGGTTGTCCCGGTTGAAAATCTTCACATCGACAATGATGCCGGCTTCGCCGTGGGGCACACGCAGGGAGGTGTCCCGCACCTCACGGACCTTCTCGCCGAAGATGGCGCGGAGCAGCCGCTCCTCGGCATTGAGCTCGGTCTCGCCCTTCGGCGTCACCTTGCCCACCAGGATATCGCCGGAGACTACCTCGGCGCCGATGCGGATGATGCCGCGCTCGTTGAGATCCTTCAGGGAGTCGTCGCCCACGTTGGGAATCTCCCGGGTGATCTCTTCCGGTCCCAGCTTGGTATCCCGGGATTCGCACTCGTACTCCTCGATGTGGATGGAGGTGAGCACGTCCTCCTTCACCAGCTTTTCGCTGATCAGGATGGCGTCCTCATAGTTATAGCCCTCCCAGGTCATAAAGGCCATGAGGATATTCCGGCCCAGGGAAATCTCCCCCTGGTCGGTGGAGGGACCGTCGGCGATGATGTCCCCCACCTCCACCCGGTCGCCGGCGTTGACAATGGGGCGCTGGTTGATGCAGGTGCTCTGGTTGGAGCGGATAAACTTCAGCAGGTGGTAGGGATAGAGCTGTCCATCGTCTCCCTTGATGACGATCTCATCACCCTGCACCTTGTGTACGACGCCGCTCTGCTTGGCCAGCACCACCACGCCGGAGTCGCGGCCGGCCTTGCCCTCCATGCCGGTGCCGATGAAGGGGGCCTCAGGCTTGATCAGCGGCACGGCCTGGCGCTGCATGTTGGAGCCCATCAGGGCGCGGTTGGCGTCGTCGTTCTCCAAGAAAGGAATCATGGCCGTGGCCACCGAGACCACCTGCCGGGGAGAGACGTCCATCCAGTTGACCAGGTCGCGGTTGACCTCCACGATTTCGCCATAGGCGCGGACGGTGACCATCTCCTTGATGATCCGGCCGTTCTCATCCAAGGGCTCCTTGGCCTGGGCGATGATATAGAGATCCTCCTCATCGGCGGTCATGTACCGGATCTCGTCGGTAACGCAGTGGGTCACGGGGTCGATTCGGCGGTAAGGCGACTCCAGGAAGCCGTATTCATTGATCCGCGCGTAGATGGACAGCGAGCCGATCAGGCCGATGTTGGGGCCTTCAGGGGTCTCAATGGGGCAGATACGGCCGTAGTGGGAGTGGTGCACGTCGCGGACATCGAAGGTGGCGCGCTCCCGGTTCAGGCCGCCGGGGCCCAGGGCCGATAGACGGCGCTTATTGGTCAGCTCAGCCAGAGGATTGGTCTGATCCATGAAGTGGGAGAGCTGGGAGGAGCCGAAGAACTCCTTCACCGCCGCGGAGACCGGCCGGATATTGATCAGAGCCTGGGGGGTCAGCTCGGCAGGGTTCTGAATGGCCATGCGCTCCTTGACCACCCGCTCCAGACGGGCCAGGCCGATGCGGATCTGGTTCTGCAGGAGCTCGCCCACGCTGCGCAGCCGGCGGTTGCCCAGGTGGTCGATGTCGTCCTGCTTGCCGATGCCGTAGTACAGGCCCAGCATATAGCTCAGGGAGGCGACAATGTCGTCCTTATATACATACTTGGGAATCAAGGCATCCACGTTGGCGCGGATGGCCTCGGCCAATTCCGCCGCTTCGGGGTTGGCGTCTATCAGGGCGCGGAGCGTGGGATAATGCACCTTCTCATTGAGACCCAGCTCCTTGGCGTTGAGGCCGAATGCATCCAGGTGGGGCTGCGCCTCCACAAACTGGTTGCCCACCACCCGCAGGATGCGGCTGTCCAGGGCGATGTCCACCGCCCGCACGCCGGCGGTCTCGATGGCGGTGGCGGTGGCCATATCCAGCTTGGTCCCGGCAGCGGCCAGGATCTCCCCGGTCACCGGATCCACCGCATCGGCGGCCAAAGTCTGCCCGGCGATCCGCATGCGCAGCGCCAGCTTCTTATTGATCTTATAGCGTCCAACCCGGGCCAGGTCATACCGGCGGGTATCGAAGAAGAGGCTGGACAGCAGCAGCTCGGCGCTCTCCACCGTGGGAGGCTCCCCGGGACGGAGGCGCTTATAGATCTCCAGCAGGCCGGCCTTCTGACTCTTGGCGGTATCCCGCTCCAGGGTGGCCAGGAGGTGCTCTTCCTCACCCAGCAGGTCAATGATCTCCGCGTCGGTGCCGTAGCCCAGGGCCCGCAGAAGCACGGTGGCGGGCTGCTTGCGGGTGCGGTCCACCCGGGTCCAAAGCACATCGTTGCTGTCGGACTCAAACTCCAGCCAGGCCCCGCGGTTGGGGATCACGGTGGTGTTGCAGAGAAGCTTGCCGTTCTTGTCGATGGTGGAGCCGTAGATCACCCCGGGCGAACGGACCAGCTGGGACACAATGACGCGCTCGGCGCCATTGATGATAAAGGTGCCCTGCTCGGTCATCAGGGGGAACTCCCCCATGAAGACCTCCTGCTCCTTAATTTCGCCGGTCTGCCGGTTGGTGAGGCGGACCTTCACCTTCATGGGCGCCGACCAGGTAACGTCCCGCTCCTTGCACTCCTCCACGGAGTACTTGGGCTCCTTGTCCAGGTGATAGTCGCAGAGCTCCAGGCTCAGCGTCTCAGTGTAGTCGGTGATGGGCGAGATGTCGTTGAGCACCTCGCGCATCCCCTGCTCCAGGAACTGCCGGTAAGACTTCTTCTGCACCTCAATGAGGTCGGGCATATCCAGGACCTCACGGATACGGGAGAAGCTCATGCGTTTGCGCCTGCCGCAAACAACCTCATGAATGTTCGAATTGTGCATTCGTGCGTTCACACCCCTATTCATTTGGTTCGCTCTGTGGTGCGCCGAAAAAAACGGGCGCGGTTAGCAGGATTGTCAGCATCTCCCGGAGAACTTAGAAATCATCCTCCGCAGCGGTCGTTAGGCACCTCTTCTCCGCAAGCGTTTATGCAGAGGGAGCGAAACGGCAATCTACTGCATACTAATACAGTTGTTCATTATAGCAAGAGCTTCCACTCTTGTCAATGGCGTGTGCCCAAAAAAGACAAAATCTTTGCATAAGAGACATCAAATTCTGATATAGAGCCCGGGGCCTTTTCGTGGTATAGCGCCATGGACGGAGATGCGCCCCAGGCAGTCGGGAGGCAAGCATGGACAGACCCCACGTACTTCTCATCAATACCGACCACTGGAGCGGGCGGCTTCTGGGCTGCGCCGGCCACCCGGTGATCCGCACCCCCACCTTGGACGCCCTGGCCCGGGACGGGATCCGCTTCTCCTCCTGCTACTCCACTTGCCCGGTATGCATCCCGGCGCGGCGTTCGCTGATGACCAGCCTCTCCCCCCGCAGCCATGGCGACCGGGTCTATTCCGACCGGATGCCCATGCCCCAGGGGGTGACCACCTTGGCCCAGGCCTTCCGGGACGGCGGATACCAGGCAGTGGCCGTGGGAAAGCTCCACGTCTATCCCCAGCGGAACCGCATTGGTTTTGACGAGGTCATCCTCTCCGAAGAGGCCCGCTACGAGTTCGGCGGCACCGACGACTACGAGGACTGGCTGGCGCGGCACGGGTATCTCGGCCTGGAATACGCCCACGGTATGAGCAACAACCAATACTTCACCCGGCCCTGGCACCTGCCGGAGGAGGCCCACGCCACCACCTGGGCCACCCGGCAGATGATCCGCCAGATCAAGCGTCGGGACCCCACCCGCCCGTCCTTCTTCTACCTCTCCTACATCCATCCCCACCCGCCCCTGGTGCCCCTGCGGGACTACCTGGACATGTATCCCCCCGAAGCTATGGACGAGCCGGTCTGCGCCGATTGGGACCGGGAAGAGACCTACGCCCTGCAGTACGCCCGCCGGGATACCGCCGGCCCCGATGCCGTCTACGGCCCCCGGGAGATTCGGGAGGCGCGCCGCGCCTTTTACGCCCAGTGCACCCATATCGACCACCAGCTCCGCCTGATGATCGGCACGCTGAAGGAAGAGGGGCTGCTGGATCGCACCATCCTGGCCTTCACCAGCGACCATGGGGACATGCTCTTCGACCACGGGATGACCGGCAAGCGCCTCTTCTATGACGGCTCCTGCCGGGTGCCCCTGATCCTCTCCGGAAAGCCGCTGCAGAGCCGCCGGGGAGAGGTGAACCCCGCCCTGGCCTGTCTGGAGGACATCATGCCCACGCTGCTAACCCTCTGCGGCCTGCCGGTCCCGGAGACCTGCGAAGGGATCGATCTGTTGGGGGATCCGTCCCGGGACCTGCTCTACGCCGAAATCGACCAGACCCGGATGGTCACCGACGGCCGTTATAAGCTCATCTATTACGCGGTGGGAAACCGAACCCAGCTCTTTGACCTGGAGAACGATCCCCGGGAATGCTGTGACCTGGCCGGGCTGCCCGCCTGCGCCGGCATCCGCCGGAGACTGGAGGATTTCCTCATTCGGAACCTGTATGGCGGAGACGAAGCTTGGGTACAGGACGGACGGCTGGTGGGCCTGCCCGACCATCCCTACGCCTCCCAGCCCAACTATACCCTCAGCAACCAGCGGGGGCTGCACTGGCCGCCGCCGGCGGCGCGGTAGCCGCGCCGCATACACACAGGCTGCGAAGAGGCCCGCACCAGCCGGGAAATCACGGCGCCCGGCATGGTACGGGCCCTTGTTTGTTGATTCCTCAGCCATCCGTTCCCTCGGGGCTTCAGCCATCCGGCGGGGACGTTTGACATCCTCCTGCGCTTCGGAAGGGACGCGCAAAAGGCGGAGGAAACCTTGAACGGAGGAATTTTCCACGGCAAGGCTTTCCAACAGACGCGGGCCCGCCGCGGAAGGATGCCTTCCATGGCGGGCCCATCTTCTATCAGATTCGTCGAATGGCGGAAAACGCTACTCCGCCTTCACCGTCACAATCTTCTCCTGCAGGTTCTGGCCGCGGAGGGTAACGCGGATGTCTCCCGCCTCGGTTCCCGCTTTGACGATCACCAGCAGATTGCCCCGGTAAGCCCGGCGCTCGGGGGCGGTATAGGCGGTGTTATCCGCCAGGTCGCCGCTCTCAATGCCTAGGAGCGTGCCTGCGCCCTCCACCTTGACCTGCACCATATCGCTGGCGGTGGGCACAAAGTTCCCGGCGCCGTCCACGATGCGGATCTCGATCTGGGCGATATCCTCGCCGTCGGCCCGGATCACCGGGTCGCAGACGCAGACGTCAAAGCCGCTGGGGGCCATGGCGGTGACCAGTTCACTGCGCACCTGGCAGCCGCAGGCCGCGGTGGCAACCACCTCCAGCTTGCCCGCCTGGAAGGGCACCTTCCAGGAGATGTACTCCTCGGGGAAGTCAGCCAGCTTCTTCTCTCCCAGGGAACGACCGTTGAGGAAGAGCTCCGCCCTCTCGCAGTTGGTGTAACAGATCACGTCCACCTCTTCGCCGTCCATGTAGTTCCAGCTGAAGGCGTCGCCCATCCGGCGGAACCAGCGGGGCACGTCGTCGGGGATCTTCCGGGCGGTCACCAGCTGGGCCACCGGCTCCTGGGCCCAGAGGCTGCGGCGGAAATAGTAGTCGGCCTTGGGGAAGCCCGCCAAAGTCAGGCGTCCAGCCATGGAGCCGTGGATGGGCCAGCCGTGGGCCTCGCCCAGGAAGTCGATGCCCGTCCAAAGGAACTGGCCGGAGATGTAGGCGTTGTCCCGGACGGCCTTCCAGGCGTCCAGATGCCCGCCGTTCTCGCTGCCCAGCAGCACCCAGTCGGGATGGAGCCTGTGATCCTGCTCGTAGTACTGCTCCTTGTAGTTGTAGCCCACCACGTCCAGGGTCTCGGTGTAACCGTCCTGGTTGGAGAGCTCGGGGAAGGCCACGGCGGCGGTGACCGGACGGGTGGTATCGTAGCGCTTGACGATGGCCTTCAGCTTCCGGGCGATGACGGCCAGCCGGTCGGCACAGGCCTTATTGGGATCATACTTGCGCTCGGCGGCGGGCTTATTGGCATCGTTGTTGCCGGTAGCCTCGGCCATGAGGGGATGGCAGTAGGGATCGTTGGGATAGTCGATCTCGTTGCCGATGGACCACATGACAATGGAGGGGTGGTTCCGGTCCCGGAGAATCAGCAAAGAGAGATCCTTCTCGTGCCACTCGTGGAAGTCCTCAAAGTAGCCGTTGAGCTTGGGCGGGTAGACATTGTGGCCGGTGCTCCACTTGTTCTTGGGGCCCTCCCACTCGTCGAAGGCCTCGTCCATCACCAGGAAGCCCATGGAGTCGCACAGGTCATAGAGCTCGGGCATGTGGGGGTTGTGGCTCATGCGGATAGCGTTGCAGCCCATGGCCTTCAGGGTGCGCAGGCGGCGTTCCCAGACCTTGGGCCGGACGGCGGCGCCCAGGCAGCCGGCGTCGTGGTGGACGCAGACGCCTTTGAACTTGGTGTTGACCCCATTGAGGAAGAAACCCTCGTTGGGATCGAAGCGGATGGAACGGATGCCCACCCGGGTGGTCTCGTCGTCAATGACCTGGCCGTCACGGAGCAGTTCGGTCTTCAGGGTGTACAGATTGGGGGCGTCGGGAGACCACAGGGCCGGCTCCGGAACCTCCATATCCTGGGGCACGGTAATCTTTTCTCCGGCGTCCACGGCGCAGGAGGTCTCCACCTGGGCGGCGACCTTGCCGCAGTCACAGAGCAGGGTATTGCGCACCACCAGGGCCGCCGCCTCGCCGGTGGTATTGGTCAGGGTGTTCTCGATATGGGCTACGGCGCGCTGGGCCGAAACCTCCGGGGTGGTGAAAAAGACGCCCTGGTAGTCCAGGCTGACGGGATCCTTGGCCACCACGGTGACCTTGCGGTAGATGCCGGTGCCGGTGAACCAGCGGGAGTCGGAGACCTTCTCCCGGTTGACCCGGACGGAGAGCACGTTCTCCTTATCGCCGTAGTTGGCCTGGAAGGAAATATCGTGGACGTAGGTGGTGTAGCCATAGGCCCACTGGCCCAGGTAGTAGCTGTTGCACCAGGTGCGGCTGTGGTTGTATACGCCGTCAAAAATCACTTCGACCCGGCTTCCCCGGCGCTCCTCGGGGAGGTAGAAGTGTTTCCGGTACCAGCCGATGCCGCCGGACAGGTATCCGGTGCCGCTGGAATTCTCCAG
The DNA here is from genome assembly GCA_944376795.1 of uncultured Christensenellaceae bacterium. Taxonomy (GTDB): domain Bacteria; phylum Bacillota; class Clostridia; order Christensenellales; family UMGS416; genus CALWDW01. Next base: position 6,301 of record CALWDW010000050.1, on the reverse strand, counting down.
GCTGAAGGGTTCCTCCACCGACCAGTCGTGGGGGATGGTCACCGTACGCCAGGCACTGTCGTCCAGGCCCTTGTACCAGCCCTGCTCGTCCTCACCCCGATGGAATTTCCAGTCCAAATTGATGGTTTGGGTATATCGTGCCATATGCTCCTCCTGATCCTCCCGTGGGAGGGTAATCTGCCGTCGGACAGGGTCACTGTATGGAATTAAAGATTTTACAGTTTATATTATATTCCGTCCTTTCCTTCGCCGCAAGAGAACAAAACCTCCAAATTTGCCTTGGAGAATTTCACACAGGCCAGCCGAGGGAGGCCCTTTCCCGCCGCCGCAGGAATCCCCGGGCGGCAATCCCCGACCGTGCTCCCTCCCTCCAGAACCTGCAGAGAGAACGGAAGGCGGAAAAGTTGCAAAAAAGAAACGGCCGAAAAAAGCGTTCGGTCGTTTCCTTCATTGCGGCAAAACGCCGCTATAGCTTTCCCTCTCTGGGTTCAGGCCATTTGCCCATAGATTTCTCGATGGTCAACCGCCCTTTCCCACAAGGGACGGCGCACTCCGCGCTAAGGCTGCCGGTACCAGGCCTCGGAGGCCTTCCGCACGGCAAACCAGGCCGGCTTGCGGGAGCCGTCGCTGCGAACGATGCCCCAGCCGCACTCGGCCGGACAATTGGGCTGGCCGCAGTGGTAGCAGATCTTGTCGTCCTGCCAGCAGTACATGAAGCCTCCCAGGGCATGGGGGTGCTGGGCCAGGATCTCCAGCCCCCGGGTCAGGTAATCGGCCTGGAGCTCCTCGGTGTGCTCGGCCTCCCCCTTCCAGGCGTTGTGCCAGGTCTTGGTGGCGCACACGCTGCCGATGTTGCCGGTCATCACGAAGTCCGCGGGAATGGGCTTGACCACGCCGATGCTGGAATAGCCCCACTCGTTGACCAGCACCTTGGCGCCGGTGATAGCATGGATCTCGTCGATCACCGGGATCCACTTTTCCACCGAACCGGAGGCCCAGGAGCCAAAGTATCCGTCGATCCCGGCATAGTCCAGGGGCGATCCTTCCCCATAGCATTCCTCAAAGAGGATGCGGGCTTCCCGGCCCAGATGGGCGGGATTGATGCCGCAGCAGGCCTGGGGACGCACCCGCTTGATCCCCCGCGCCTCCGCCCAAGCCAGTTTCTTGGCCACCTCCAGCCCATAGGGGCCCCGGAAGGTGTCAATGTCCATCTCGTTGGCAATCTGCCAGAGGTCGTCCACCAGGCCCTCCAGGTCCTTGGCCATCCAGGCGCAGACCTCTTCGATGATCTCGTAGAATTCATCGTCGGCATAGCGGCAGCCCATGATCTCCTGGGGCCAGCCGTCAAACCACACGCCCTTGCCCTTTTCCTCATCCCAGCGGATGCCGCCGATCAGCGGCGTAATGCCCATGACCCGCACCCCGGCGGCGTGGGCCTTGCGCATTTCCTCCTTCACCCGGCGGTATTCCTCGGTCTCGGTGCCGTAAAGCTTGTCGCTCCAGGGGAAGCTGGTGCCCAAGCGCACCCAGCCGATTCCTGCCTCCGCCACCGACGCATAGTCCATGCGTCCGCCGCAGATTCCAATAATCTTCGTATCCATCGTGATACCTCCCTGCCGCAGACCTCGCCGCGGCTTGTTCTGCGGCAGCGTATTGGACAAAACTTCCCTTTCTCCTTCCCCGCAAGGGCTTGGGGTCAATTCCGGCAGGAAGAAGGGCAAATTCCTCTATAGCGCCGGATACCCGGCCTCCCGCAGGGCCTTCCACCGGGCCGGACAACAGGGGCAGTCCTCCCGATGACAGAGGAAATAGCCCGGGTCCTGCCGCAGGCACGCCACGGCGGTATCGATCAGGCCCCGGTCCTCGATCAAGCGCGCCGAAGCATGGCCTACGGTCCCCTCCCGCATCCATCCCCGGCGGCGCAGCTCCGGTTCTATCCGGTCAAACCCGCCGCTGCAGCCCGGGAATTCCACCTGACGGTACCGGCGTACCCGCCCGTCCTCCAGGCAGGCCACCTCTGGGCCCCAGGAGGCATCATAGGGCAGCCGGGTATAGAGCACACCGGAAATGGATTCGGCCAGGTGCAGCGAGGTATTGGCGGTCTGGGTCACCCCCAGCAGCAGCACCTTTCCCCCGGCGCGGTAGAGCCGGTGCAGGGGAGAATCATAGCCCAGCGCGTGGCAGGGATCGTGGCCGGCGGTGAGATAGGCCGCCAAAGGGCCGATGGCCGCCGAAGAGTGGGAACCGTGGCCGCTGCGCAGGGCCTCGGGCCGCTGGCGTACGGTTTCGGGAAAAAGCCCCAGGATGGTCGAAGTTTGGCCCGGGTCATAGGGCGGGACGCCTCGACCGGGGAAGGACAGGGTATGGGTGGGCACGGCCAGCGTTCCCTCCGCCCCCAAGACGTCCCGGAGCGCCTCGCCCAGCGTCCAGGGGCCCTGGGGCATCCAGCCCACCCGGCGCAGGGAGGAGTGGACATATACCAAGTCGCCGCGCTGCAGCCCCAAGGCCCGGAGATCCCGGGCCAGTTCCTCCCGGGTAACCGGCGCGAGGCCGTTTGGCTCTCTTTTGTCTGCCATGCTGTCCTCCTAATCCTTTCCGGCAGCCTCGTTCTGACGCTGCTCCAGCCGGTGCAGGCGCTTTTCCAGGTCCTGGATCGCGGCGCGCAGCGCGGCATCCTCGGCCAGAATGGGATCGGGCATTTTCCCGTGCTCCAGATCCACGTCGGGGGTGGCGGTCCGGCCGTAGCAGCGTACCACCCGGCCGGGATTCCCCACCACCGTGCAGCCGTCGGGCACCTCCTTAAGCACCACCGAACCCGCGCCCACTTTAACATGATTCCCCAGCCGAATGGGGCCCAGCACCATGGCCCCGGCGCCCACCATGACGCCGTCCCCCAACGTGGGATGGCGCTTGCCGTGATCCTTACCGGTGCCGCCCAGGGTCACCCCCTGGAAGACCGAGCAGTCGTCGCCGATCTCGCAGGTCTCACCAATGACCACCCCCATCCCATGGTCGATGAAAAAGCCCTTACCGATCACCGCGCCGGGATGGATCTCAATGCCGGTAAAGAAACGGGCCAGCTGGCTGATCACCCGGGCCAGGAGCTTGAGATGCCAGGTATGCAGCCGGTGGGCGATACGGTACCAGAAGATGGCATGCACCCCCGGACAGGTGAAAAAGACCTCCAGCCCGTTGCGGGCGGCGGGGTCCCGCTGCAATACGACCCGAATTTCCCCGATCATTGCTCATGCTCTCCTTTCCGAGCCGGAACGGTGTCCAGCCCCATACAAAAAAGCCCCGTCTCCTGACAGAGACGGGGCACGGTACGCCTCGCGGTTCCACTCTGGTTAGGGACAGTGTCCCTCCCTCGGGGCCGATCACGGAGCCACCCGTCCAGGAAGCCTTCCACCCCCCGGCGGCATAATCCACGGTGCAATTCCCCCGCCATTCCCCGAGCCATGCTTCCAGCCAGCGGCACGGCCTCTCTGTCGGCGGCACCCGGCGGGGTACTGGCCGCTTCCGAGCCTTTTGTTTTTCTATTATACAGCGTATTCCCGCGGCAGGCAAGGGGAACCCGCCGTACAAATTCCGGCTAGATCTCCACCGTCAGCCCGTCGTAGGCCACCGTAATCCCCTCCCGCTCCATCATGGGGGCGAAGATATCGTGGGGCGGCGTCCAGTGGGGCGCCATGTGGGACAGGATCCGCTGCCCCTTGCCCGTCAGAAGCGCTTCCTCCTCCAGCGCGGCAAAGAAGCGGCGGAGTTTTTCTACGTTCATGTGCTGGGGATTGGGGGCCAGCGACAGCCCGGCCGTCCCCTCCAGCACCACCGCGTCATAGCGGAATCCCCGAAGGACTTCCCACATGGCGTCGTCATAGCCGCCGGTATCCAGGGCATAAAGCAAGGTCTTTCCCCCGCGCTGCAGGATGTAGTTGACAGTATAATCCTCCGCCGGGCCGTGGATCGACCGCAGCGGCGTAACCCGCAGATCCTCCCCCAGTTCCACCGTAACCCCGGGACGGGCCAAAGTGAAATCCACGGCGATCTTCTCGCTGCGCCAATCCAGGTCTGCCCTCCCTTGCAGGCTGTCGGACGCCTGGCCCTGGGAGACGGCTTCCAGCACATGGCGGGTACCCATAACCCGCAGCGGGGAGAGATCCGAGCAGCACGGCGCCGGCTCCCTCCGGCTGCAATCCTCACCCGGGGCATACGGATGGGCGGCGGGCAGCCGGGCCCAATTTATGTGCTGGGCGACAAAGTGATCCTCATGGGGATGGGTCACCAGCAGCGTGCGGGCCTGGGAGATGTCCATACCCAGGCGGTACGCTTGGGAAAATGTGGTCATATTCAGATCCAGCAGCACGTCCCCGTCCAGCACCGCGCTGCTGTTTTCGCGATGATTCTTCCCCCCATGGGTCCTGGCATAGGAACAGTACTCGCACTGGCACCACAGCCCAGGATATCCCTCGCCACCGGACGTACCCAAAAAAGTCAGCTTCATCGGATCCTCCTTGTGTATGTCATGGTTTGCCAACCAGTATACCACCCCCGCTTCAGCATTGCAAGCGTCTACCGAAACGATACGCTTTCTTGTCCGCTTTCCGATTGATTCCCCGGCATGACTATGGTATAATGCCCATGCGTAATACCCGGAAGTACCACAGAAAGAAGGTCCTCCTATGAAAGATATCCTCACCGCTCCCTTTATCCGCGAAATGTGCAAGACCTGTGCCAACATGTACCGTCTCGGCTGGGACGAGCGCAACGGCGGCAACATCAGCTACCAGGTCCCGGAGGAGGAGGTCGCCCCCTACCTGGACCTGCAGAACGTCCTGCGCGTCATCCCCATGTCCTTCAACTCCGGCTACCTGGTGGGCAAGGCCGCCGAGGAGAGCGCCAACAAGGCCCTGGAACTGGACGCCACGCCGCTGGCCGGGAAGATCTTTGTGGTCACCGGCACGGGCAAGTATTTCAAGAACGTCATGGACGATCCCGAGACCAACCTGGGCGTGGTCCGGGTAGCCGCCGACGGCAAGCATGTGGAGCTGCTCTGGGGCTATGCCGACGGGGGCCGTCCCACCAGCGAGCTGCCCGCCCACTTCATGAGCCACATGGAGCGGCTCAAGGTGGATCCCGGCCATCGGGTGGTCATGCACTGCCACGCCACCAACGTAGTGGCCATGACCTTCGTGCACGACCTATGCGAGCGGGCCTTTACCCGCACCCTGTGGAAGATGTGCACCGAATGCATGGTGGTCTTCCCGGACGGCGTAGGCGTGCTGCCCTGGATGATCTGCGGCAATGACGAAATCGGCCGGGCCACCGCCGAAAAGATGAAGGACTTCCGCCTGGTGGTCTGGGCGATGCACGGCATCTTCGGCACCGGCAAGGACTTGGACGAGGCCTTTGGCCTCATCGAGACGGTGGAAAAGGCCGCCGAGATCTACATCAAGATCATGAATACCCCCATCAAGCAGGACATCACCGACGCCCAGCTGAAGGTGCTGGCCGAGGCCTTCGGCGTCACGCCCCGGGCCGGCTGGCTGGACGTGTAGCCCGGCCCATTCCCCAGGAAGGGTCCGCCGGAAGGCGGGCCCTTCGGTCTATTCATGGGCCGACCGGCGGAAAACCTCACCCCCAAGTTCCCACGCTTCGAGAAGTTTTGGGGAAAAAGCCATGGCGTCGGAAATCGCGCTGCAGCACATGCCCCAAAAGGCTTGCGCCGTCTTCTGCAAAAGGCGGCGGGCCGGGGGCAGCCGCCCCGCAGAGCGCGAATTTTCCGACCTTCCGGGTTGCGCGCATGACAGGCCCTATGCATGCCGTAAGGGCTTCAGAAATCATGGTAGCAAAATGTCTTTTGCTGCAAGAACCGGCCCAATCATGTATCACACCCACACCACCCGCACATCTTTTCCCCTGGCATACCGCACCGTGGCGGCGGCGCCGCCGGTGGGGCGGCCGTCGTAGACGGCAAGCACCCGCTGGGACTGGTCCACCATATAGCGGTTGCGGCGCATATAGCAGTCCTTGGAGTATGAATCAGCGTGAATCTTTACCGTATCGCAGCACCGGATAAGCCTTTGAAAGGTTTCATCCGGTGTTTTCATGCGTCCGGGGTAGGGGATAGCAGCTTCCAGGGTGATGGGGTAGATCTCCTTCAGCTCCGCTACAATGTCCGCAAAGAGCAAATCCGCTCCGGCGGCAAAGCCGCTGATAAAATGGGTGCAGCCGTCCGCAATGGCCGCCAGGATCTCCCGGCGCAGCAAATCTCGAATTCTGTCCATTTGTTCCTTTGGAATAT
>CALWDW010000049.1 GCA_944376795.1 uncultured Christensenellaceae bacterium | reverse complement strand
CTTTTCCCGCGGGGAACACGGTGTCTTCCAGCAGGAAAGTCTCTGCCTGAATACCTTCCTGCAGCAGTTTTACCAACAGAACCGGCCGGATATGGAGCTTTCCGACGTAACCTTCTCGCTTGCGCTGCCTGCGGAACCCCTATGGGTACGAGGCAGTGAGGACAGGCTGCGCACCGCCTTGGAAAATCTCTGCTACAACGCCCTCTCCTTTACGCCCGAGGATGGCGTCATCACCCTCGCCCTCCGGCGGGAGGGTCAGCTGGCCGCCATTACCGTCAGGGATACGGGCCATGGCATTCCGCCGGAGGACCTACCCCATGTCTTTACCCGGGGTTTCACCCGGCGTGACGATAATAGCGGAGACGGGCTGGGGCTGTATATCGTACGCACTGTTGCCCTGGAGCACAACGGCTCCGTGGACGCCGTATCCCAGCCCGGAAAAGGCAGCCTCTTTACCCTGCGTTTGCCCCTTCTTCCCGCCCCGTAACCGCGGTTCTCCCAGACGGGGACCCGACAAATAGAACTGAGGCCGCCGCGGCATATGCCGCGGCGGCCTGTTTGATTTCCTGCGCCTTCGTCCCAGAAAGCGCTCCATGGGTTATTGATCCGTCTCTTCCTCAGGCAGGGCAATACGCTCGGCGCTCACCTTATCAATGCGCCGCTCCTCCATGGAGAGCACGGTGAAGTTTACGCCGTCCCAAGAGAAGCTGGGATGCTCTCCCTCTTCCGGCAGCCGTCCCAGTTCCTCGATAATAAAGCCGCCGATGGTGTCGTAGTCGGCGTCCTCCGGGAAGTGGATGTCAAAGAGTTTCTCCACTTCATCCAGGGACGTAATCCCATCCAGCGTGTACTTATCCTCGGTGAGCTTATGGATGCCCTCCTCCTCGTCATCGTACTCATCCTGGATGCTGCCCACAATGGATTCCAGCAGGTCCTCCATGGTCACAATGCCGCTGGTGCCGCCATACTCGTCCACCACCACGGCCATTTGCAGCTTCTTCTCCTTAAATACCCGGAGCAAGTCCTTACAGCGGGTGGATTCGGGGACGTACAGGGCGGTCCGCATGTGCTCCTCCAGCGCGAAGGGGGTATCCGGCTCCGCCAGCACCCGGCTCAGCAGGTCCTTGACATAGAGGATGCCGATGATATCGTCCAAATCCTCCCGATACACCGGGATCCGAGAGTAGCCCTCCTCCACGGCGATGGAGATGATCTCCGCAATGGGAGTGTCCACGGCAATGGCGGTAACATCGGTGCGGTGGGTCATGACCTCTTCGGCGGTACGGTCGTCGAACTCGAAGATATTGTTGATCATGTCCTTCTCGCTCTCCTCGATGGTGCCGGACTCGTTGCCCACGTCCACCATCATGCGGATCTCCTCCTCGGTAACCTCTTCGGGCTGCTCGTCGGGATTGATGCCCATGAGACGGAGCACGCCATTGGTGCTCCAGGAAAGCAAGGCTACAAAAGGCTTCTCAAAAATATAGATCCATCGCAGCGTTCCCGCAATCCGGAAGGAGAGGGACTCATAGCTGCGCATGGCCACCCGCTTGGGCACCAGTTCGCCAAAGATCAGGGTAAAGAAGGATAGGATGATGGTGATCACCACCAGCGATACGCTGCTCACCACCTGGGGATTGTACTGGGGCAGGGCGGCCACTACGTAGCCCACAAAGGAATCCGCCGCCACGGCCGAGGCCAGGAACCCCGACAGCGTCACGCCCACCTGGATGGTGGCCAGGAAATTGGAGGGCGCCTCGATGAACTTGGCCAGGATTTTGGCGGCCTTGTTCCCCTCCTTGGCCTGCTTTTTCACCTTATTGTCATTGAGGGTGATGACGGCGATCTCGCTCATGGCGAAAAACGCGTTCAGCAGGATGAGAACAACCAGAAGCAATAGGTTAATCCAAAGGTTACCGTCGGGGTCAGGGTCTGCGTCCATAGAAAAACATTCTCCTCACTTTATATTTGTACCCAGGGGTACACCTTATTATATTAACAGATTATTATCATAATGTCAAATGCCGCATTCCTATAGGGCTAGTTCACCGGCCTCCAGAGGACATAGTCGTCCATCTGCCGGGCAAAGCCCGCCGCCTCCAGCGCAGGCGCCGCCGGGGCCGGATAGGTTTTCACCGTGAGATGGTTCAGCCAGGCGTAGACACGGCCCTGGGCATAGTCCCGGACCAGCGCGGCCAAGGCATCGGGAAGCGCCGCTTCCTCCAGCACCCGCAGCGTCTCGCCGCCTCGTTCCAGCACCGCCGTCGGTCGGCCGCCCTGCAGCGCCACCGCGGTGGTGGGGAGCAGGAGGAAGGAAGCGCCCTCCCGGTGGGGCAGCACCCGCCCCCAGGCCTGGGCCGGATCGGCGGCGTGGAGCCAGAGGGTGTCTTCCCCGGGCTGCTCCAGGGCCAGGCGCACACCTTCCCAATCCTCCGCCCGGATAAACTGGGCCCCGGAAAGCCCCTGGATATAATAGCCCCGGCGCACCCGGCCGGTATATTCCCAGATGCGCAGCAGCTCCAGCGCCTCCCGCCAGGGCAGTTCTCCCGCCGTCTCCCGGCAGAGGATCCGCGCCCGGTCCAAGGCGGCCTGGAGCCGTTCCTCCCAGCTCCGTGGCGTCAGGGGACGGGCCATCTCCCAGCGCCCGGCCTGACGCACTTGGGCACGGGCTCCCGCCCGGCGGCGGGCAGCAGCCTTGTCCTGCGAACCGTTCAGGATATGACGCACCGGCACAAAGCTGTCCGCATGGACCCAGCCCTGCCGTGCCAGAGCCAGCAGCGTCTCCGTCACATTTTCCCCAGGCAGCAGCGGCGCCAGTGCAGCGGCAAAGCTAGCGCCCCTTCTCTCCAGCGCCGTCAGTACCTTCGCCTGCGCCGGCGTAAGGGCCCCACGGTCTCCCTCCGGCGCATTCTCCCAGTCCATGTCCTCATAGCGGTCCATGCGCAGCAGGGGCTTTTCCTCCCCCTCCATGCGCCAAGATACCTCTCCCTGGGCCAGGAACGCGTCCAAAAGCGCCGGACGGTACCCGGCTACCCGGGCAGGAAGCAGGATCTCCTCCCACTGCCGGGCAGGGTAGGCCTCTCCCAGCAGGGACATCACGGCCTGGGCGGTCTGCTGGGCCGGGGAACCCGGAAACCGCGTCCGGTGGGCCATCATGGCGGCATAGCGCTCCATAGGCAAAGTCACCGTATCCCTGCGCCGCTGGGCCAGGGTCCAGCGCTGGGCCCGGCTGAAGACCTGGGCATGGTAGTAAGCCCCCTGGTAAAGGACGGCCTTTCCCTCGGCCTCCAGGTCCTCCAGCACCCGCTGGCAGAAAGCCTGGGGAAGCTGGTAGCGGGTCTCCAGGCTCTGGGCGTCCTGGGCGCCCTGGTAGCGCAGGCACCGCCGGACAATCCGGGAAAAAGCGGCAGGATCTCGGTTCTCCAGGGCCTCGGCGTAAAGAGAGGCCTCCTCGGCGGCGATCCAGAGCCCCGGCTCCACATAGAGGGCGCGCCCGTCTTCGGCCAGGGCCTGGAGGCACTCCAGGGGCGCGCCGGCCTCTCCCGCCGCCATATCCCCATGGATCATGAGATAGGCATGCAGCTCCTGGGGCGTGCGGATGGAAGGAAGGGCGCCTGCGGCGGCCTCCAGCTGCTCCCGATCGGGTGCAATGCCCGCCTGGACCGAAAGGGCCCTCTCCACCGTCCGCCGGGCTGCGTCGGGAATGGGGTGGTAGTTGTAGGTCTCATAGGCCTCCACCTGCCGCCGCATGGGCAGCGCCATGGGAGAGGGTTTCTCCCCGTGGAGCTCCAGCAGCCGGATGCTTCCGGCGGCAATCCGACCCAGTACGTCCCGGACGGCCTCCATGTCGATATACTGTTCCATGCACTCCCGGAGGGTCTCCCGCATGAGAGGATGTTCCGGATGCTCTACGGCCTCGCCCAGAGCCTCCGCCCCCCGCAGCCGCTGCACCCACAGGGGCGCCCGGCGTCCCCGGCGCACCCCCATCATCAGGGCACGGGCTGCATTGTAGCGGAACGCCATGGCAAAAAGCGGCGTCCCCGGCAGCAGCGCCCGGAGCAAGGCCTCGGCCCTTTCCCCCTCCACCAGGGAAAACAGGCCGTCGGGGATTTCCCGATCCCCCATCAGATAAAGCAGAAAACCGTCGTCATCCTCATAGGAGCGCACGTCCAGCCCGGTGACCTGCCGCGCCGCCTGCTCCAGCAGCAGGGCGAGGGCGCTGTTGACCTGCCGGCCGAAGACCGAATGCACCATCAGCTGGTGTTCCCCCGCCTCGTCGGAGAAGTGCTCCAAAATGATGGTACGGTCATCGGGCAGGCAGCCCACGGCGGCCCGCTGCTCCTGCAGATAGCGGGCGGCATTCTCCGCGGCCCAGTCGTCCAGCAGCAGCGCCTGCAGTCCGGGCTCCAGCGCCTCCTGCCGCTGGGCCGCCTCCTCCAGGCGGCGCAGCCGCTCCCCAAAGGCCCGCCCCACCGCATAGGCCCGGCCCTGGGCGTCCCCCCGCCAGAAGGGAGGCCGGGCCCCCGCCGAAGAGGCCGGCGCCACCACCACCCGGTCGTGCCCAAACTCGGTAATGGCCCAGGCAAAGGAGCCCAACAGGAACCGATCCCCCATACGGGCCTCGAAGACAAATTCCTCGTCCAGCTCCCCCAGCCGGGTGCCGTCGGCCAGCATCACGGCGTACCAGCCCCTGTCGGGGATGGTCCCCCCGCTGGATACCGCCAGCATCCGGCTGTAGGCGTCCCCGGCAAAGGTCCCGTGGATCCGGTCGTAATCCAGGCGGGGCCGGGCCGGCTGTTCCCGGTCATGCTCCCAGTCCCCGGAGAGCATCCGCAGCACCGCCTCCACGTCCTCCGCCGTAATACCGGAAAAGCTGTAGCAGCGCCGCACCAGGGCCACGGCATCCTCCACCGTCCAGCATCCCTCCACCGCCATGGAGACCAGGTGCTGGGCCAGGATATCCAGGCAGTTCATGGGGGGCCGGGCCGGCTCCAGGATGCCGTCCATGGCGCAGGAGGCGGTCAGCCCGCAGGTCACCCCCTCGGCGGCGGTCTTGGGAAAGATGCGCATCACCGAGACCCGCCCGGGATTGTGCCCGGCGCGGCCCAGCCGCTGCAGCGCCCCGGAGACCGTGGCCGGCGGTCCGATCTGGAGCACCAGATCCACCTCCCCCACGTCAATGCCCAGCTCCATGGAGCTGGTGGCACAGAGCAGCCGCAGGCTGCCGCTGCGCAGGGCTTCCTCGGCCTGGCGGCGCTGCTCCTTGCTGACGCAGCCGTGATGGGTGCGGGCAAAACCCTCCCCGGCCAGGGCGTTGACCTCGTAAGCCAGCTTCTCCGCCTGGCCGCGGCCCTCCAGGAAGGCAATGACGGTGCGCACCCGCAGGCAGTGCTCCAGCACCCGCCGGGCCAGGTCCGGCCAAATGGTGCCCTGGGGCAGCACACGCATATCGGGGAGCAGGCCCTCCACCCGCAGCTGGCGCTCCTTCTCCATGGGTGGGGCCGCCACCACCGCCTCCTCCCCCATCGGCGCCAGGTACCGGGCGGCCCGCTCCAGAGGACGGAGGGTAGCCGAAAGTCCCACCCGCTGCACCGAACGCCCGCAGAGCCGGTCCAGCCGCGCCAAGGAGAGCATCAAATGCGCCCCCCGCTTGCTGCCGATGAGGACGTGGAGCTCATCCAAGATCACCGTCCGGAGGGTGGAGAGCATCCGCCGCCCGCCCTGGGAGGTGAGGAGCAAAAAGAGAGATTCCGGGGTGGTAATCAGGATGTGAGGGGGCCGGCGCAGCATCCGCTGCCGTTCTCCGGCGTCGGTGTCCCCGGTGCGCACCGCCACCTGCACCGCGTCAAAGCCCAGGCCTTCCAAAGGGCGGCGCAGGTTTTCCCGGATGTCCGCCGCCAAGGACTTCAGCGGGGAAATGTAGAGCACCTGCAGTCCTTGGGGAAGCCCCCCCTCCCGATGCTGCCGGAACATGGCGTCGATCAGGCCCAAGAAGGCCGCTAAGGTCTTTCCCGTCCCGGTAGGGGCGCTGATCAGGGTATGGGCTCCCGAGGCAATGGCCGGCCAGGCCTCCTCCTGGACAGGGGTAGGCGTCCCCACCTGGGCGGCAAACCACGCCTGCACTTCCGGACAAAACAGTTCCAGTGCCATCGTTCCTCCTCTCCGGGCCACACCGTCCCGCTGCGGTACAATCTCTTAGAAGTTGTTAATTGGCCATATTCCCCGCAGAATCCTGCCGAATTTCTCCGAAGGCTTGCGCCGCCCCGCCCTCCATGGTAGAATAAGTGGACATGTATGCACATCATTGTCATCTGAACTGCGATTATGAGGTATTGCGATGGGGTTCTATGGGCCTTTGTTCCGATTCTGCCGGGCGGTAACGCGCTGCTTCATCCCCCGGTGCAGGATGCTTGGATTCCCGCCGGAGGGTGGATATCCGGTGGTCTTTGTCAGCCGGCATCAGAATTATGACGGCATGGTGGCCGTCATGGCGCACCTCACCGAGCCCGTCCATGTCTGGGTGCTGGATACCCTGACCCAGGTAAAGAGCTGCCAGCGGCACTTTGCCTCCTACACCTTTACCCAGCGCTACCATATGCCCCGGTTGCTCACCGGGATCTGCGCCAAGGCCGCAGGCTGGGGCGTGGGCCGTCTGCTGACCTCCATGGCCTCCATTCCCGTCCATCGGGGAAAGCGGGAGATCATCGACACCTTCCGGCAGACCGCCGACCTTCTCCACGCGGGAGAGAGCGTGCTGATCTTCCCTGACGTGGAGTATACCGACGAGTCCCCCGAGGCCGGCGCCATGTACCCCGGCTTCGTCAACCTGGCCCGCATCCTGATGAAGCGCTACGGCCAGGCGGTCCGCTTCGTTCCCCTGTACACCAGCCGCCGCACCCATACCATTTCGGCGGGCCCCCCCGTGCAGTTTAATCCCTCGGTACCCTTTGCCTTCGAGCGCGACCGCATCGTCAGCGCCCTACAGGCCTCCATGAACCACATGGCCGCCTCTTGCGGGGACATTTCCCTGGCGGATCCACCCGAAGCAAAGGCCGCAGAGGAAGAATAGCTTCGGGAGGAAGATGCCTTATGGCCAAAATCGAACTGCTGGCCCCGGCGGGGGACGCGGAATGCCTCCGTGCCGCCCTGCACTTCGGGGCAGACGCTGTCTACGCCGGCGGACCCGGCATGCATCTAAGGGCCGGCGCCCCCAACTTCACCCTGGACACCCTGGCGGATGCGATCGCCTATACCCATAGTCTGGGCCGCCGGCTCTACGTCACGGTAAACGCCCTGGCCCATAACCGGGACATGGAAGAGATGCCCGGCTACCTGGCCTCCCTGCGGGACATGGCCGCCGATGCGGTCATCGTCTCGGATATGGGGGTCTTTTCTCTGTGCCGCCGCCTGTTTCCCGAATTACCGGTCCATATCTCCACCCAGGCCAGCTGCATCAACTACGAAAGCGCCGCCTTCTACCACCGGCTCGGGGCCGGCCGGGTAGTACTGGGACGGGAGATGTCTCTGGAGGAGATCGCCCAGCTCCGGGCCCGCACCGATCCCGCCCTGGAGCTGGAGGCCTTCGTCCACGGCGCCATGTGCATGGCCTACTCGGGCCGCTGCCTGCTGAGCAACTATTTGGCCGGCCGGGAGGGCAATGGCGGCGCCTGCGCCCAGCCCTGCCGCTGGCAATACGCTCTGGTGGAGGAAAAACGCCCCGGCCAGTACTATCCCCTCTATGAGGACGAAAAGGGCAGCGCCATCCTCAGCGCATACGATCTCAATGCCCTGCCCCTGCTGCCCCGGCTGCTGGAGGCCGGCGTCTCCAGTCTGAAGATCGAAGGCCGGATGAAGACCCCCTACTATGTAGCCACAGTGACCGGAGCCTATCGCAAGGCCCTGGACGGCACAGGGGATACGGTCTCCCTCCTGCGGGAGCTGAACAGCATCAGCCACCGGGCCTACTGCACCGGCTTCTATGAGGGACCGATCCCCGCCGGGAACCCCGCCGGCTATCTCCAGGGCTGCCGCTTTGCCGCGGTAGTCACCGGGGCCGGCCCCGGTTGGATCCAGGTGGAACAGCGGGGCCGTTTCCGCCAGGGAGACCGGCTGGAAGTCCTCTCCCCCGTCAGCCTGGGGCTCTCCTTCCCGGCCCAGGACATGACCGACCTGGAAGGCGCCCCGGTTCCCGATGCCAAGCGGGTGCAGCAGACCCTGCGCATGCCCTGCCCCTACCCCCTGCAGCCCGGGGACATGCTCCGGGTCCGGGTGACCGAGGAGGCTTTGGGCTAGTACTGTACTTTCGTGTCCCTTGAGGAGAGTCTTTGGGGGAGGGGGTCCTTTTGCAAAAGGACCCCCTCCCCCAAACCCCTTTCCCCCAAAACCTTAGAGGAAGGGACTGTTGGGAAAAGCAAGGGAACGGCTGCACGCTTCTTGCAGCCGTTCCCCTTCTACTCTCCCCACCCCTCCCCCTAAAGTTTTAGAAAGGTGGGGGCCCGGGGGAGGAAAACCTTTTGCAAAAGGTCTCCTTTCCCCGCCAAATCCCGCCTCCTCGGAATCCTGACGGATTCCTGCGGGGGCTTATCGCGGAAAGCAGGCTTTCCGCGACCTTGATTAGAAAAGGCGGGAGCCTGTCGCGGCCCCCGCACCCCGCAGTTTTGCCGCAAGCGGCAAAACCCCTCATCGGGCAAAACGCGCCGTACACGCCGCCGCTATTCCCCGCCTCCTCGGAATCCTCACGGATTCCTGCGGGGGCTTATCGCGGGAAGCAGGGTGGCGGCGGCCTTGATTTCCAAAGGCGGGAGCCTTCCGCGGCCCCCGCGCCCCGCAGTTTTGCCGCAAGCGGCAAAACCCCTCATCGGGCAAAACGCGCCGTACACGCCGCCGCGTTTTGTAAATTACAAAAAAATAGGGGGAACGGCTGGACGTGTCTTGCCGCCGTTCCCTTTATACGCTCTCCATCCTCCCCCAAAAAGTTTTAGAAGGGTGGGGGTCCGGGGGAGGGGAACCTTTTTCAAAAGGTTCCCCTCCCCCGCAGAAACCCTCTCTCCCCGCAGAAACCCTCTCCCCCGCAGAAAACCCCAATCTTCCAAAGAAAGAGGCTAGTCCCGGGCCAGCCGCCGCTGCTCCAGGTAGACCAGCAGCACCCCGATATCCGCCGGGGAGACTCCAAGGATTCGCCCGGCCTGGCCCACCGACCGGGGGCGGATGGCGGCCAGCTTCTGCCGGGCCTCCAGACGCAGGCCGGTGATGGCGGTATAGTCAATATCCTTCGGGAGAAGGCGATCCTCCAGCTCCCGGGCGCGGCGGACGGCCTGGGCCTCCCGCTCGAGGTAACCGGCATACTTAATCTGGATTTGGGCCTGGACGAAGGCCTCCGGGGTGACAGAAGGAAGGGGCGCGGGATCCAGGGGACGGAGGAGCTGTTGGGTCACTGCCGGACGGCGCAGAAGTTCGGCCATGGTCGCGCCAGAAGCGGGAGCGGTCTCTCCTACTTGGGCTAGGGCTTGGGTTAGTTCCGGGGAGGGAGGGAGCACGGTGCGCTCCCAGTGGGCCACCAAAGCCTCCGTGTCCCGGCGCTTGCGCAGCATCCGCTGGTAGCGGGCCTCGCTGGCCAGGCCGATCCGGTATCCGGTCTCGGTAAGGCGCAGGTCGGCATTGTCCTGCCGGAGCAGCAGTCGGTATTCGGCGCGGCTGGTCATCATCCGGTAGGGTTCGGTGGCGCCCTTGGTCACCAGGTCGTCAATCAGCACACCAATATAGGCCTCATCCCGCCCCAGGATCACCGGCGGCAGGCCGGCGGTAAACCGGGCGGCGTTGATGCCCGCCATGATGCCCTGGGCGGCGGCCTCCTCATAGCCCGAGGAACCGTTGACCTGTCCGGCCATATAAAGTCCGGGAATGGCCTTCATGCCCAGGTCGGGACCCAACTGGAGGGAGTCGATGAGGTCATACTCAATGGCGTAGCCGGTTTTGACCACATGGCAGTGCTCCAGGCCCGGAAGGGTATGCAGCATGGCCACCTGGACGTCCTCCGGAAGGCTGGAGGACATGCCCTGGACGTAGAGCAGCGTACTGTAGCGGTCCTCCGGCTCCAGGAAGACCTGGTGCCGGCTCTTGTCGGCGAAGCGCACCACCTTGTCCTCGATGGAGGGGCAGTAGCGGACGCCTGTGCCCTGAATCATGCCGCTGAACATGGGAGAGCGGTGGAGATTGGCCCGGATGATAGCGTGGGTAGCCTCGTTGGTCCAGGTCAGGTAGCAGGGGAGCTGGGGGCAGTCCCGGCTGTCGGTCAGGAAGGAGAAGCATGGGGCGGTGGGATCACCGTCCTGTCGCTCCATGCGGGAAAAGTCCACGGTATGCCCGTCCACTCGGGCAGGGGTGCCGGTCTTGAACCGCAGCATGCGGATGCCCAGCCGCTCCAGGCTGGCGGTGAGCAGGGTGGCAGGGGCCAGGCCGCTGGGGCCGCTCTCCACGGCGTGTTCGCCGGTGATCACTCGGCTGCGCAGGTAAACCCCTGCGGCGACCACCACCGCTGGGGCGCGGTAGATCCCGCCCAGGGCGGTAGCGATTCCGGTTACCCGGCCATCCTGGGTGAGAACCTCGGCGCACTCCCCCTCCCGGAGGGAGAGAAGGGGCTCGGCCTCCAGACGCTGGCGCATGATCCGCTGGTATAGGGGCTTGTCCGCTTGGGCCCGCAGTGAGTGGACCGCCGGACCCTTGGAGAGATTGAGTAGGCGCACCTGCAGCGCGGCTTCATCGGCGCAGCGGCCCATCTCTCCTCCCAGGGCGTCTACCTCCCGGACCAGATGCCCCTTGGAGGTGCCGCCAATGCTGGGATTGCAGGGCATCATGGCGACGGCCTCCATCTTCAGGGTCAAAAGCAGCGTGCGCCGCCCCATCCGTGCGGCCGCCAGGGCAGCCTCGCACCCGGCGTGGCCGGCCCCCACCACGATCACATCATACTCTCCCGCCTCATACCGCTGCATACCCGTCATCCTTTCTCCGCCGTCTCTGTGGGACGGCGTTTTCTCCTATGTATATACCGTTTTTTGGCCCGGCTGTCAATGGCCCGGGGGCCGGCTAGGCGCCCTGGGTCAGCTCCTGTACCTGCCGGCGCAGACGGGCCAGTTCGGCCTTCATCTCCTCCATGCGCCGGGCAGCCAGCTCCCCGGCCACCGCCAGGGCCAGCAGGGAACGCAGCCCCTGGATCAGGGCGGGTAGGTCGATGGAGGAGATCTGCATGACCTCCGGCATACCCTCCGGCAGCAGGTCTCCCAGTTCTCCGGGCAGCAGGGAACGGATATCGATGCCGGCCAGAAGACTGTTCTGCTGGGGCGGCGGGGCTAGGTCCTCCTTGACGGGAATCCCTTCCCGGCGCAGTTCGGCGGCTACCTCCCGCACCAGGTCGGGGTGGGTGCTTAACAAGGATCGGTATTTATTCTGGTAGCGGAGCATCCGGGACCGGTTCCCTTCGGCCAGGCGCAGGGTACAGGCGCGCACCGACTCCCCCCGTGACAGCCCGGTAAGCACCTCTCGAAGCAGGCGACGGGTTTCCGCCGGGGCAAAGGGCACAAACTGCGGCCGCTCCCGGCGCAGCAGCCCCTGGGCGTCGCGGGTAATGTCGGCCCGCAGCTGGGTGTAGTAATAGTTGCGCACACTGTTGGGCTTGCGACCGGTGCGGCGGGCCACCTCTTCGAAGACCTCCCGCAGGCTGCCTCCCGACGCCCCCGCCTCCCGCAGCCGGGTTTGCAGTAGGCTGATTTCTCCCGGAGACCAGCCGCTGCGGCTGGAGGCCCGGGGATGCATGGGAATTTCTGTCATATTGCCTCCCTCCTTTCTATATATGTACAGGGTTGCCGGGAGAAATAGAACCCATGAATGAGGTCCCCGGCGGGCGTTTTTCCACCCATACCGCGGGGCGCCTGGATAGAAGGCAAACCAAAAGGGCCGTCCGAAGACGGCCCCTTGGCTATGGAAAGGAAAGAGGAAAACAGATTAGAGGATGGTCTCCTCAGCCAGCTTCTGGTAGGTGGCCAGACGCTTGGCGGCCTCGCGCTCGTTCTTCTCGAAGAGAGCGGCGGCCTCGTCGGGGAACTGCCGCAGCAGGGAGGCGTAGCGGTTCTCGCCCTTCAGGAAGTCCAGATAGCTGCCGGTGGGCGCCTTGCTGTCCAGGATGAAGGGGTTCTTGCCCTCATCCGCCAGGGAAGGATTGAAGCGGTAGAGCTGCCAGTAACCGGCCTCTACAGCCTTCTTCTCCTCGGCCTGGGTGCGGCTCATGTTGATACCGTGGTTGATGCAGGGAGCGTAGGCGATGATCAGGGACGGACCGTGATAGGCCTCGGCCTCGGTCATAGCCTTCACCAGCTGGTTGGCGTTGGCGCCCATGGCCACGGTGGCCACGTACACATAGCCGTAGGACATGGCCATCATGCCCAGGTCCTTCTTCCGGGTCCGCTTACCGGCCGCAGCAAACTTGGCGATGGAGCCGGTGGGGGTGGACTTGGAGGACTGGCCGCCGGTGTTGGAGTACACCTCGGTATCTACCACCAGGATGTTCACGTCCTCGCCCATGGCCAGTACGTGATCCAGGCCGCCGTACCCGATGTCATAGGCCCAGCCGTCGCCGCCGAAGATCCAGATGGACTTCTTGGTGAGCATATCGGCGTCAGCCAGTACCTTGCGGGCCAGGGTGCAGGCCGCGCAGTCGCAGCCCTCCACGATGCTGGCCTTGCACTCGGCCACCAGCTTCTCGCCGGTC
This sequence comes from uncultured Christensenellaceae bacterium, assembly GCA_944376795.1. Taxonomy (GTDB): domain Bacteria; phylum Bacillota; class Clostridia; order Christensenellales; family UMGS416; genus CALWDW01. The sequence continues at coordinate 9,683 of CALWDW010000049.1, read as the reverse complement.
GCGCGGGAGCCTTCGGCGTCATCCATGGCCTCCAGCCAGGCCGCGCCGGCAGCCTTCAGGTCGGCGTCGCACCACTCTACGGCGATCAGGTTCTTGACCGTCTCGGCCAGGGCCTTACGGCGCTGGGTCACGGCCAGGTTCATGCCGAAGCCGAACTCGGCGTTGTCCTCGAAGAGGCTGTTGGCCCAGGCGGGACCGTGGCCCTTCTCGTTAACGGTGTAGGGCACGGTGGGCGCCGAACCGCCGTAGATGGAGGAGCAGCCGGTGGCGTTGGCGATGATCATCCGGTCGCCGAAGAGCTGGGTAACCAGCTTGACGTAGGGGGTCTCGCCGCAGCCGGCGCAGGCGCCGGAGAACTCAAACAGCGGCTGCAGGAACTGGCTGTTCTTGACGGTGTTGGGGGCGATGGCGGGCTTGGCCACCGGGAGCTTCATGGCGTAATCCCAGCGGGCGGCCTCGTCCATCTGGGTGGCCAGGGGCTTCATCTCCAGAGCCTTGGCGCCCTTCTTGCCGGGGCAGACATCGGCGCAGTTGCCGCAGCCGGTGCAGTCCAGCGCGGAGACCTGGATGCGGATCTGGTAGTTCTCCAGTCCCTTGCCGATGGCCTTGAGGGTATCAAACCCGGCGGGAGCGGCCTTCAGGCCATCCTCGGTCACCAGGATGGGCCGGATGGCGGCGTGAGGACAGACCAGAGAGCACTGGTTGCACTGGATGCAGTTCTCAGGCAGCCACTGGGGCACGTTGATGGCTACGCCACGCTTCTCGTACTGGGTGGTGGCGGTGTGGAAGCGGCCGGAGGGATCCACAGCGGAGACGGGCAGCTTGTTGCCCTCCTGCGCCAGGATGGGGGCGATGAAGTCCTCCACATAGGCGTCGCCCTTGACCAGGTTCAGCTCGGCGCCCTCGGTGGTGTCAGCCCAGGAAGCAGGCACGGGGATCTCCACCAGGCCGGCGATGGCGTTGTCCACGGCGGCGTAGTTCTGGTTGACCACGGCCTCGCCCTTCTTGCTGAAGGTCTTCTTGATGGCGGCCTTCATGTAGCTCTCGGCCTCCTCATAGGGGATGACCTCGGCCAGCTTGAAGAAGGCGGCCTGCATGACGGTGGAGACCAGCTTGGTCAGGCCCAGCTCGGTGGCCACCTTCACGGCGTCCAGGTTATAGAAGCGGATCTTCTTGCGGGCCAGGGTGCGCTTGACGGAGGCGGGGAGCTGGGTCTCCATCTCCTCGGCGGACCAGGGGCTGTTGAGCAGGAAGACGCCGCCCTCCTTCACCGCGCTGGTCATGTCGTAGCGGGTGATGTAGCTGGAGTTGTGGCAGGCCACAAAGTCGGCGGACTCGATGAGGTAAGGCGCCTGGATGGGGTTCTTACCGAAGCGCAGATGGCTGATGGTGATGCCGCCGGACTTCTTGGAGTCGTAGGCGAAGTAAGCCTGGGCGTACATGTCGGTATGGTCGCCGATGATCTTGATGGAGTTCTTGTTGGAACCCACGGTACCGTCGGAACCAAAGCCCCAGAACATGCAGGAGATGGTGCCGGGAGCGGCGGTGTGGATCACGTCCTTGATCTCCAGGGAGGTGCCGGTGACGTCGTCGACGATACCCACGGTGAAGTGGTTCTTCTGCTCGCCGCGCATATTGTCATAGATGGCCTTCACCATGGAGGGGGTGAACTCCTTGGAGCCCAGGCCGTAACGTCCGGCCAGAATGCACTCCATGTCGCGTCCGGCCTCCCGCAGGGCGGTGACCACGTCCTCATACAGGGGCTCGCCCAGGGAGCCGGGCTCCTTGGTGCGGTCCAGGACGGAGACGCGCTTGACGGAGGCGGGGAGCACGTCCATCAGGTACTTCACCGAGAAAGGACGGTAGAGGCGGACCTTGATGGCGCCGACCTTCTCGCCCTTGGCCAGCAGATACTGCACCACCTCGTCGATGGTGTCGCAGCCGGAGCCCATGGCCACGATGATGTCGGTGGCATCGGGAGCGCCGACATAGTCGAAGGGCTTGTAGGCGCGGCCGGTGATGGCCTCGACCTTCTTCATAGTCTCCTCAACGATGGCGGGCACGGCGTCATAGAACTTGTTGACGGCCTCGCGGCTCTGGAAGTAGATGTCGGGATTCTGGGCGGAGCCCTGCAGGTGGGGATGCTCCGGGTTCATAGCCTTGGCGCGGAACTCGGCCACCTTCTCTGTGGGGAGCAGCTTGGCCAGCTCATCGTACTCGATGGCGTCGATCTTCTGGATCTCATGGGAGGTCCGGAAGCCGTCAAAGAAGTGCAGGAAGGGCACGCTGGACTCCAGGGTGGCGATATGGGCCACGGTGGCCAGGTCCATGACCTCCTGGACGCTGGCGGAGGCCAGCATAGCGAAGCCGGTCTGGCGGCAGGCCATCACGTCGCTGTGGTCGCCGAAGATGCTCAGGGCGCTGGTGGCCAGGGCGCGGGCGCTGACGTGGAAGACGCAGGGCAGCAGCTCGCCGGCGATCTTGTACATGTTGGGGATCATCAGCAGCAGGCCCTGGGAGGCGGTGAAGGTGGTGGTCAGCGCGCCAGCGGCCAGAGAGCCGTGGACAGCGCCGGCGGCGCCAGCTTCGGACTGCATCTCCGAGATGCGTACCACCTGGCCAAAGAGGTTCTTGGTACCGGCGGCGGCCAGCTGGTCGTCATACTCGGCCATGGGGGAGGACGGCGTGATGGGGTAAATCGCGGCGACGTCACTAAAGGCATACGCCACGTGACCGGCAGCGGTATTGCCGTCCAATGTCATTTTCTTAGACATGGGGAGGGACCTCCTTTATGGATATGGAAATATGGGGAAATGGATCGCACAAGCCAGGGGCCAACGCCCGCCGGACGCCCCGCGCCCGGGCATGCGAAAACCACCCGCGCCGACACATGCAAAGCAAGCGCCACGCAGGGACGGGCGCCCATCGGTACGGCTGCACCCTCGCAGGGGGCACAAAAGCCCTCTCGAAGATATATACACATTATACCCGCTTCGTCTGCAACCGTCAAGGGCGCAGCCCTCACGAATCGGGGCATTCCTGCCGTTTCCTTTGGATTTTTTGCCGCAGCGCACAGGGAAAGTCCCCGCAGGGAAAGCAGAAGGTTTTTGCCGCCGGGAAGCGAAGTAATTTATAAACGACCCACCATCCCAAAGGAGGAATCTTCATGATCCAGCATGACCTGAAAGCACGGCGGCTGCCCCCCCTCTTCCAGGCCGGGGATGCGCCCGAGGACTGGCCGGCGCGGCGGGCCCACTGGGTGGAAACCCTGGCCCGGGAGGTTTACGGCGTCACCCCGGCTGCACCTGCGCAGGTCCGGGCCCAAATCCTGGAGGACGATCCCGGCGCCTGGGCCGGAAAAGCCGGCCAGCGGCGGGTGGAGCTGGCCTTTGACACCCCCGGCGGGGCCTTTGCCTTCCCCATCGACCTGACGGTGCCTCGGGTCGGACGACCCGTGCCGCTGGTGGTCTATATCTCCTTTACGCCCCAGGGCATGGGCCGCTACCTCCCGGTGGAGGAGATCGTGGATAACGGCTACGCCCTGGCCTGCCTGTACTACAACGACGTGGCCTTTGACGGGGAGGACGGCTTTGCCGGAGGGCTGGCCTCGCTGTACCCCCGGGAGGGCGGCGCGGCCTGGGGAAAGATCGGCATGTGGGCCTTTGCCGCCAGCCGGGTGCTGGACTATGCCCTGACCCTGCCCGAGATCGACCCGGAGCGGATCCTCTGCGCGGGCCACTCCCGCCTGGGCAAGACCGCCCTCTGGGCCGCCGCCCAGGATACCCGCTTTGCCGGGGCTTTCTCCAACGACTCGGGCTGCAGCGGGGCGGCCATCTCCCGGGGTAAGCAGGGGGAGAGCATTCAGGCCATCGTCGACCAGTTCCCCTACTGGTTCTGCGAGAATTACCGCGCCTACGCCGGCCGGGAGGACGCCCAGGCCTTTGACCAGCACTGGCTGCTGGCCTCCATCGCGCCCCGCCCCCTGTATGTGACCAGCGCCAGCGAGGACATTTGGGCCGATCCGGTCAGTGAGTTCCTCTCCTGCGTGGCGGCATCGGAAGCCTACCGGTTCCTGGGCCGCCGGGGGCTGGTCTATCGGGAGGATGCCTATCCCGCCGTGGGAGAGGCCCTCCATCGGGGAGAGATTGGTTACCATCTCCGGGAAGGAGGCCACTTCCTCAGCCGGTATGACTGGCAGCGGTTCCTGGCCTTCATGGCGGTGCGGCTGTAGCGCCCGCTGGCCCCAAACTACGCCGGACGGCGTTTGGACTGCGGCGAATCCCTGGGGCTCCGCCGCTTTTGCAAAAGGGGCTTTGTGATAGGACGGTTTCGACAGACAAAGGGAACGGCTGCAAGATACATGCAGCCGTTCCCTTGCATGTTTCCGGGAAATTCTCTCCAAAAGTTTTCGAAGGATAGGGAGAAAAGCGCCCCGTGGTTTTTCGGAAGGTTTCGAGGGAATACGAAGGGGGAGGGCCGCCTTGGGGAAAAGGCGCCCTCCCCTGGCCTTATCCGTCCAAGATGGGTATGTTTACGGCGTCTGTGATTGGGTTGTTCTCAGGCGCACTTCCGGGAACTCTCCAAAAGTTTTCGAAGGATGGGGGCGCGGGGGGGGAAAGGAAACCTTTTTCAAAAGGTTTCCTTCCCCCCGTCAAAACCCCGCTTTCCGCCAAAACCCCGCGTTAATCCTCGGCAAACTGCCGCTGCAGGTCGCTGCGATAGCCGATGACCAGGTCGGTAGGCAGGCCGGCGTCGGTAGAGGCGAGGGCCTCCTGGGGGAAGAGGGAGCCCACGTTATCCCGGATCACGGTGTTTTCGTGGCCGCCCCGGTCGTCCACCAGCTGCTTCAGGGCGCCCACGAACATGGTATTGCCGCTGACCACGCACTCGGTGAGGTTCTGGAGGATCATGGCCGTCTCGGGGGAGTACGCGCCCTGGCCCCGGTCGTCCCGGCCGATGCACAGGGAATTGCCCACCACGGTGACCCCGGCGCAGCCCTTCAGGAAGAGGTGGCAGCTGTCGTCGGGCGTTTTGGCAAACTTGCCGCTGCGGTAGATGACGTTGCCGGTGCAGGTGATGGTATTGCTGGTGTGCCCCTCGTAGATGCCGGTGCGCTCATTGTGGTACTTGGTGGCGGCGATGCGGATGCCGGCGCAGCCCGAACGGTCGATGTAGTTGCCGGTGATGTTGTAGTGGCTGCCGCCCTCAATGACGATGCCGCCGGCCTGGTTCCACTCGATGCGGTTGCCGGTGAGGGTCACCGAGCAGTTGGCGTCCTCGCCAGAGAAGCCCGCGCCCTTATTGCCCGAGAACCAGTTGTCCGACACGAAGGCGTCCCAGCCGTGCTGGCGCAGGCCGTCCCCGCCGGAGAAGCAGAACATATTGTGCCGGGCGGTATAGCACCACACCCGGTGCAGATACACCGCGTGGCCCGAGAAGGCCGCGCTGCGGCAGCGCTCGATGCGGAAGGCGTCCTCCATCTTGCCGAAGTCGGGCTTGTCGCAGAGGATCCCGTGGCAGCCGCCGGGCTTGCGCTCGCCGGTGATGGAGAGCCCGTCCAGGGTGGCGCCGTTGGCCTGGGAGATGTTGAGCACGCTGCGCTGGTTCTCGAAGCGCTGCACCAGCACGGCGTTGCCGATGTTGTCGTAGCGGAAGCCCCACTGGGCCTCGGCCTTCAGGGAAGAACTGGGCCGGAGGAAAAGCTCGCCCACCGAATACCGCCCGGGATCGATGTACACCGTGCGCCCGGTCCGCGCGCCTTCGTCGATGGCCTTCTGGATGGCGGCGGTATCGTCGGCAACGCCGTCGCCCACCGCGCCAAAGTCACGGATGCTTAGATAGACACTCATATTTCTGCCTCCTAACCGGCGCAATGCCGGTTGATCCATCCCGCTTCCGCGGGAAAGGGCTTAAGCACAAATTGATCCGGGGTTTCCCGGCAGGCTATTGGCCTGCCAGAATCTCCCGCAGGGCCGCCAGAAGGGCGTCCATTTCGGCGTCGGTGCCCACGCTGATCCGCAGCCGGTCGGCGATGCGGGCGGGCTTGGCAAAGTAGCGCACCAGGATATTTCGTTCCCGCAGGGCACGGTACAGGGCCTCGGCCTGGGGGTGCCGGGCGAAGAGGAAATTGGACGCGGAGGGCGGGACCTCCATCCCCAGTTCCCGGAGCGCCTGGGCGGCCCGGTCCCGGGTGGCCACCACCTGGGCGGTACGCCGCCGGGTGTATTCCACGTCGGCCAGGGCGGCATAGGCGGCCTTCTGGGCCACGGCGTCCAGGGTATAGGAATTGAAGGAGTTTTTCACCGCGGCCAGGGCGGCGATCAGGGCGGGATCCCCCAGAGCATAGCCCACCCGGGCGCCGGCCAGGGCGTGGGACTTGGACAGGGTGCGCACCACCAGCAGGTTGGGATAGCGCCGGGTCAAGGGGACGGCGGTTTCCCCGCCAAAGGCGATGTAGGCCTCGTCCACCACCACCACCTCGTCGGGATGGCCGGCTGCCAGGGCCTCAATGTCCGCCGAGGGCAGCGCCAGGGAGGTGGGGGCGTTGGGGTTGGGCAGCACAATGCCGCCGCCTGCTCCGTTATAATCCTCGCCATGGATGGTGAAGTCCTCCGCCAGGGGAATGCAGGAATAGTCCAGCCCCCACAGGGCGCAGTAGGAGGGATAGAAGCTATAGGTCACATCGGGGAACCGCACCGGCTTTCCCGGGTCAAAGTAAGCCGCGAAGGCAAAGGCCAGGATTTCATCCGAGCCGTTGCCCATATAGACCCATGCGGGGCCGGGGAGCCCCTCCTGCTCGGCGATCAAAGTCCGCAGCTCCATGCACTCCGCCGGGGGATAGAGGGTGAGGCTCCGTCCGTCCTGGGCCAGGGCCTCCTCCGCGGCCGCCCGTACGCCGGGGGCGGGCGGATACGGGTTTTCGTTGGTATTGAGCTTAATCAGCCCCGGGGCGCGCAGCTGCTCGCCGGGGGTATAGGGGGTCAGCCGCCTCACCAGGCGGCTCATGGTCACGGGCATGGCAGGCCCTCCCTTCTTATGGAGGCATTATAGCATGGTTTGCGCCGTTGACAAATACTCTCATTTGCTCTTTCTCTGCATTTGGGGGTATCTTTCCGGGGATGCCTCCGGCAGGCCCGCAGGATCTTCCATGGAGGGCGGCAAAATCCCCTATAGCGCGGCCCGGCGTCGGGGACTACAATAAAAGTACCCGTTTTTAGGAAAATACCGTCCCCTTTTTGACTGCCCGACCCGAAAGGAGCCGACCATGTACAAGAAGTATCTGGATATGCGTCTCTTCAAGCCCTTCGGCGTGAAGGTGCGGGAGCAGACCATTCCCCTCAGCGACACCGCTCCCGTTCCGGCGGAGATCATCCTCCAAACCCGGGAAAGAATCGTGTTCCGCGCCCCCAAGTGCGGCGGCGGCATCCTGCTCACCGGCGAGCCCGGCCTGATTGGCGGCGGCGATTGGAGCCGCGCCCTGTGGATGGGGTATGACCTGTACTATCCCCAGCCCGCCATGTTCGCCCTGGCGCTGGCCACCGGTTTCTACCGCGCCGGGCAGGATATTTCCCGGGAAATGCCCTACGTCAGTACCATCACCGGGGTCTTCCCCTACTATCCTACCCGGATCTCCTACGATTTCCGGGAATTTGCCTGCGGCAACGGGTTCCTCCCCCGGACCCCCGGCCGGCTCAAGACCGTGGAAGCGGGGCGGCCCATGGAGGCAGGGGAGATCATCGGCCTATACTTCGGCGGCCGGGAACAGCATGAGGAGCAGATCATTGAGATCTCCAACCTCTTTATCAGCGAGACCGAGCCCGACTATCCCATGCCCCGGATGACCATGGTGGACGAACTGGGCCAGTGGGCCCAGAAGGATTGGCCGGGTAAGAGCCGCTCGGAGGAGGAAGTGGTCACCCGCCTGCGGGACGAATACGCCCGGGGCGCCGCCGACGCGCTGCCCGGACGCTCGGCATGGGGCGGCCTGCTCTCCAAGCGGCTGACCCAGGGCACCGGTTACTTTGCCACGTACCGGGACGAGAACGGCAAGTGGTGGCTCACCGATCCGGAAGGCTACGCCTACATGGTCATGGCGGTGGAGGGCATCAGCCCCAACGCCGCCGGAGTGGTGGACGAGTGGGAGGATTCCTATGCCTGGCTTCCGCCCAAGGAGGGCCCCTTTGCCGAGGCATGGTCGGTGAGCCGGGGGGATCCCACCAAGGCCCGCCGGGTCAAGTCCGCCGAGACCGTAGACTTTATGCGGGTCCATCTCATCCGCGCCTTTGGACAGGACTGGCGGGTCAAATGGGGGGAACTGACCCAGAACCGCCTCAACGCCTGGGGCATCAACAACACCGGCGCCTCCTGCGGCCGCCTGCGGGACGAAGGCGTCTGCAGCCAGCCCAGCTTCTACTTCATGGGCCGGAGCAGCGGGCGCAGCTTCCCCAACACCACGGTGCCCATCTTCCGGGACTTTCCCGACGTGTTTCACCCGGAATATGCCCAGCGCTGCGCCGAATTCGCCCAGGACCTGGAGGTCATCCGAGGACGGCAGGACATTGTGGGTTACTTCATGGTCAATGAACCTGAGTGGACTTTCATCATTGACCTGGAGATCTCCGAGATGCTGCTGGCCCATCCCGCGCCCTTGGCCAGCAAGGAGGCGCTCATTGGCTTTCTGCAGGAGCGGTACGGGGATCTTGCCGCCTTCAACGCCGCGTGGAAGCTCTCCCTGGCCGGCTGGGAGGACCTGCGGCAGCCCATTGCCGACGCCGCCAAGCTCTCCGACGCCGCGGCCCGGGATCTCAATGATTTCTCCCGGATCCTCATTGCCGAATACGTCCGGGTGCCCGCCCAGGCCTGCAAGGCTTACGATCCCCACCACCTCAACTGCGGCCTGCGCTACCCCTACATCGCCTATCCCAACCTGGTCTGCGGCGCCGAATACCTGGATATCTTCGACATCAACGACTACCGTTACGACCCCAAGCCCTATATTACCTGGCTCTCCACCCTCACCGACAAGCCCATTATGGTCAGCGAATTCCACCACGGTTCCCTGGACCGCGGGCTTCCAGTAACCGGCATCCGAGGAGTGCGCACCCAGGAGGAACGGGGGGTGGCCTACCGGTTCTATATGGAGCAGGCGGCCTCGTGCCCGGCCTTTGTGGGATCGGTATACTTCACCCTGAATGACCAGCCTATTCTCTGCAACGCCGGGCAGGAGAACTACAACATCGGCTTTGTGGACATCACCAACCGTCCCCATACCGAGATCACCGACGCCCTGCGCCAGACGGCAGAGCACATCTATGCCGTGCACGAGGGCAGCCAGCCGCCCTATGACCGGGCGCCCGACTGGATTCCGCTGAACGCCCATTAGGTACGGGGGAAGGACGACTGCGGGGGAGGGAAACCTTTTGAGAAAGGGTTCCCTCCCCCGGACCCCCCACCCTTCGAAAACTTTGGGAGGGAGGTGGGGGGGAGCAAAAAGGAAGCCGCTCCAAGGCGAACGCCCGCCTAGTCCTACAGCCGCCGGGGGCGAAGGGCGGCGCCGCCGGGGGCCCGCGCCGGAGGGGCCCCGCACCTGGGGGGCGTGGGGAGGCGGCTTGCGGGGGGGGAGGGGAGCCTTTTGGGAAAGGTTTCCAGCCCCCGGGCCCCCACCCTTCGAAAACTTTGAATGG
>CALWDW010000048.1 GCA_944376795.1 uncultured Christensenellaceae bacterium | reverse complement strand
CGGCACTTCTCAGTGCCTCCGTCTGGTGCTTTTCGTTCGTTACATTGTTTAATTTACAAGGTACACGTTCCAGGGTGGAACATTCGCTATTTTAGCACTCGTTCGTCCGTTTGTCAAGCACTTTTTTTCAAGTTTTTTCAACTCGTTTCAGCACTTGACCTTCAGTCGAACGCTCGCTATTTTAGCATATCGTTCAGCTTTTGTCAAGCACTTTTTTCAGCTCTTTTGAGCTTACTCCCGCTTGCCTCTTCAGCCGAACGCTCAGTATTTTACCGCCGCTCATCCGCTTTGTCAAGCACTTTTTTCTCATCACGACCAATTTCCAAAAGCCTCGACGCTGCGTCACGGACAGCTTGCTTACTATATCACCCTCTCCCCTATTTGTCAACACCTTTTTCCCATCTTTTTCTACTTTTTTCGTGGATTGGTAAACCGGAGAAAACAGGGCGGCTTCTGCCGCCCTGTTCTGTGTGCCTATGACAACCGATTTTTGAAATCCTCATAGCCGAAGGTCTTAACAACCCGACACTCCCCCGCTGTATCCCGCCAAACAATAGAGGGCAGCGGCATACCATTAAAGGTATTGGTCTTCACCATAGTATAGAGCGCCATATCCTCAAAGACCAGAAGATCCCCCTCCTGCAGGGGCACGTCAAAGGAATAATCCCCGATTACATCCCCGGCAAGGCAAGTGGGACCGCCCAGACGGTAGGTATAGGCTTTCTCCCCCGCCTCGCCGCTATTTTGAAGAGGAGGCCGATAGGGCATCTCCAGCACATCCGGCATGTGGCAGGCCGCAGAGGTATCCAGAATGGCGATGTCCATGCCGTTATGAATGGTCTCCAGTACGGAGGTGACCAAAAAGCCGGCGTTCAATACCACCGCCTCTCCCGGCTCCAGGTAGACCTCCACCCCATACCGCTGACGAAGATCCTGGATCAAGGAAATCAGCAGTTCCCGGTCGTAATCCGCCCGAGTGATGTGGTGGCCGCCTCCCAGGTTGATCCACTTAAGTCCCTTCAGATAGGGGCCAAATTTCTCCTCAAAGGCCCGGAGGGTGGTCTGGAGATCGTCGGAATTCTGCTCGCATAGGGTATGAAAATGAAGCCCATCCAGCAAAGGCAGCTGGTCGGGGTCAAAATTGGCCAGAGTGGTCCCCAACCGGGAACCGGGAGCGCAGGGGTCATAGATGGCGTGCCCCTCCTGAGTGGAGCACTCCGGATTCACCCGAAGGCCCACCTCCTTCCCCGCCGCCCTGGCCCTGGATGCGTACTTCTCCAACTGCCGGGGAGAGTTGAAGACAAAATGGTCGGCGTATTGAAGGAGTTCTTTAAACTCCTCCTCCCGGTAGGCGGGGGAAAAGACATGGGTCTCCCCACCGAAATACTCCTTCCCCAGCCGCGCCTCATAAAGGCCGCTGGCGGCGGTACCAGAGAGGTACCGCCGCAGCAGGGGGTAGCAGTCAAACATGGAAAATGCCTTCTGGGCCAGGAGAATCTTGGCCCCGGACCGGGCCGATACATCCCGGAGGATGTTGAGATTCCGCCGCAGCCGGATCTCGTCCACCAGGAAATAGGGGGTGTGCAGCTGCTCCATGCCTCAGTCCACCAGTACCGGGTTGTCGTTGATCTGCCAGGGCAGGCCCCACTTGTTCAGAGCCTCCATGTAGGGATCAGGATCGAACTCCTCTACAGTATAGACGCCGGGCTTATTCCACTTGCCGGTAAGCAGCATCATAGCGCCGATCATAGCAGGCACGCCGGTGGTATAGCTGATAGCCTGAGAACCCACCTCCTTGTAGCATTCCTGATGATCACATACATTATAAATGTAGGCAGTCTTCTCCTTCCCGTCCTTTTTACCGGTGAAGATGCAGCCGATGTTGGTCTTGCCGTGGGTCCGGGGGCCCAGGGAGGCGGGATCGGGCAGCAGCGCTTTCAGGAACTGAATGGGCACGATCTGGTCGCCCTCAAACTCAACCGGAGTGGTGGAAAGCATCCCCACATTCTCCAGGCACTTCATGTGGGTGAGGTAGCTCTGACCGAAGGTCATGAAGAAACGGATACGCTTGACGCCGGGGATATTCTTGGCCAGGGACTCGATCTCCTCGTGGTGCAGGAGGTACATGTCCTTCTCCCCCACCTGATCGAAGTTGTACTCCCGCTTGATGGACATGGCGGGGATCTCCACCCAGTGGCCGTTCTCCCAATAGGAGCCGGGAGCGGACACCTCCCGCAGGTTGATCTCGGGATTGAAGTTGGTGGCGAAGGGGTAGCCATGGTCGCCGCCGTTGCAGTCTAAGATGTCGATGGTGTCGATCTGGTCGAAGAGATGCTTCTGGGCATAGGCGCAGTAGGCCTGGGTAACGCCCGGGTCAAAGCCCGACCCCAGCAGGGCGGTGAGCCCGGCCTCCTGGAAACGCTGGCGGTAGGCCCACTGCCAGGAGTAGTCAAAGTAGGCGGAGAATCCCTTTTCCTGGCAGCGCTTCTCGTAAACGGCGCGCCACTGGGGATCGTCGGTATCCTCGGGTTCGTAGTTGGCAGTGTCCATGTAGTTGACGCCGCAGGCCAGGCAGGCATCCATGATGGTGAGATCCTGGTAAGGGAGGGCGATATTCATCACCAGGTCGGGCTGCACCCGGCGGATGAGGGCGATGACCTCCTCCACCTTGTCAGCGTCCACCTGGGCGGTGGTGATGCGGGTGGCAGTACGCCCTTCCAGCTGGGCCTTGACGGCCTCGCACTTGCTCACCGTGCGGCTGGCAATGCAGATTTCACTGAAAACTTCGCTGTTCTGGCAGCACTTGTGGATGGCTACCCCGGCTACGCCGCCGCAGCCGATGATCAGTACCTTAGCCATGATGCTTGTCCTCCTTTATACTTTGCTTTCGTCGTGGGCGTGCAGGGCCAGCAGCATTTCCCGGACGACCTTGGCTGCCACGGCGTTGGAGACCCCGCTGGGGTCATAGGGGGGAGAGAGCTCGGTGACGTCGCAGCCCACCACGCGGCACTGCCGGCAGACGAAAGTCACCGCCCGGCGCAGCGCGTCGAAGGAGACGCCGCCGGGTTCCGGGGTGCCGGTGCCGGGGAAAACCGAGGGATCCAGCACATCCAGGTCCACGGTCAGGTAGACGGGATGCTCCTGCAGCTGGGAGGCCAGCGCCTCCAGGCCCTCCAGGTCAAAGGGATGGGTGGATACGTGACGCTTTCCCCACTGCCACTCCTCCCGGTCGCCCGAACGGATGCCGAACTGGTAGATGCGCCCGTCTCCGGTGTGCTCCCAGCACCGGCGCAGCACGCAGGCATGGGAGAGCGCGGTGTCCAGGTATTCATCCCGCAGGTCGGCGTGGGCGTCCAGGTGCAGAAGGATCACCTGGGGAAAGCTTGCGAACACCGCCTGGAAGGCGCCTAGGGTAACCAAGTGTTCGCCGCCCAAAAGGAAGGGGCGCTTGCCGGCCTGCAGGATCTCCTGGGCCCGCTGGCGGATGGCCTTCAGCGCCTTTTCGCTGCTGCCCATGGGAAGCTCCAGATCGCCGCTGTCCAGCACGGCGGCGTCGGAGAGGTCCAGGTCCTGGTAGGGGCTGTAGAGCTCCAGCCCATAGGATTCGCGGCGGATTGCCGACGGTCCGAAGCGCGTACCGGGCCGGTTGGAGGTGGTGGAGTCAAAGGGTGCGCCGAAGAGCACCGTGCGGGCCGTTTCCAAGGGGCTGTCACAGCCCATAAAGACGTCAATCTGCGGCTTCAACATTTTTCAGCAGCTCCTCTACGTAGGCAGGGATATAGAAGGCGCCCTTGTGCAGGGTGGTGGTGTAGTAGCGGCAGTGCAGGCCGCGCAGGTTCCATCGCACCTCGTCCAGGTCGCGGAGGGGATGGTAGCGCTTGCTGGCAAAGCCAAAGAGCCAGTGTCCGGAGGGATAGGTGGGGATGTGTGCCTGGTAGACCTTGCTGATGGGGAAGGACTCCACGATCCGCTTGTGAGCCCGCTGGCAGGCGATGGCGTCCTCGGGGTAGAAGGGGCTTTCATGCTGGTTGACCATGATGCCGTCCTCCCGCAGGGCCTTGAGGCAGTTGCCGTAAAACTCCCGGGTAAATAGCCCCTCTCCGGGACCGAAGGGATCGGTGGAATCTACAATGATCAGGTCATAGGCATTTTGCGGGGTACGGACGAAACGCAGGCCGTCCTCGTAGTGGATGGTCAGCCGGGGATCATCCAGGCGGCAGGCGGTTTGGGGGAGATACTCTCTGCACACCTCCACCACCAGGGGATCGATCTCCACCAGGTCGATGTGCTCGATCTCGGGATACTGCACCAGCTCCCGGATGACGCCGCCGTCCCCCGCGCCGATGACCAGCACATCCCGCACCTGGGGATGTACGGCCATGGGGGGGTGTACGATCAGCTCATGGTAGATGAACTCGTCCTTCTCGGTGAGCATCATATAGCCGTCGAGGGTGAGAAACCGGCCGAACTCCGGGGATTCAAAGATGTCGATGCGCTGGAATTCGCTCTGTCCGCTGTAAAGCTGGCGGTTGACCCGCACCGAGAACTTGACGTTGGGAGAATGGGCCTCGGAGAACCACAGTTCCATGGATTATCGCACTCCTTTCAGCACGTTCAGGCGGAGGATATCCGGATCCTCCGGGCCGGTCATAGAGCAGCCCTTGGCCTTGGCGTAGCGGATGTAGTCCAGGATGGGCTTGGTAATCCGCTCGCCGGGAGTCAGCACGGGGATGCCGGGCGGGTAGCACATGACGAACTCGCTGCAGATCTGCCCGGCGGTCTCCTCAATGGGGAGGGACTGGGTATCGGCGTAGAAGGCCTCCTGGGGGGTGACGGCGACATCGGGTTCGATATATTCCTGCTGCATCAGGCCAGCGCGGCTGCGGCCGAAGCGGCGGCGCACCTCGCTGAGGGCGCTGACCAGCCGCTCGATTTCCCGGGGCCGGTCGCCGATGGACAGGTAGGCCAGGATATTTCCCAGGTCGCCGAACTCGATCTGGATATCGTACTCGTCCCGCAGCAGGTCGTATACCTCGATGCCGGCCAGGCCCACGTCCAGGGTATTTACCGAGAGCTTAGTCTCGTCAAAGTCGTATACGCTGTCGCCGTTTACAAGCTCCCGGCTGAAGGCGTTGTAGCCGCCGATGGCGTTAATCTCCCGGCGGGCGTAGCGGGCCATCTGGATGACCCGGGCGAATTCTTCGCGGCCGCGCAGGGCCAGGTTCCGCCGGGCGATATCCAGGCTGCTGAGAAGCAGGTACGAGGCGCTGGTGGTCTGGGTCAGGTTGATGATCTGCCGCACATGGCCGGCGTGGACGCCGGGGCCGGTGAGCAGCAGGCTGCTCTGGGTGAGGCTGCCGCCGGACTTATGCATGGAGGCCGCCGCCATGTCCGCTCCGGCTGCCATGGCCGAGAGGGGCAGATCCTCATGGAAATAGAAGTGGGTGCCGTGGGCCTCGTCGGCCAGACAGAGCATACCCGCCCGGTGGGCCAGCTCCACAATGCCCGGCAGATTGGAGCAGATGCCGTAGTAGGTGGGGTTATTGACCAGCACGGCCTTGGCGTCGGGATGGGCGCGGATGGTGCGCTCCACTTCGGCCAGCCGCATTCCTAAAGGGATTCCAAGCCGGTCGTCGCACTCGGGATTGACGTAGACCGGCACGGCGCCGCAGAGCACCAGCGCTCCCATGACGCTGCGGTGAACGTTGCGGGGCAGGATGATCTTTTCCCCCCGCTTGACCACCGAGAGCACCATGCTTTGCACGGCGCTGGTGGTGCCGCCCACCATGAGAAAGGCGTGGGCGGCGCCGAAGGCATCGGCGGCCAGCTCCTCGGCCTCCCGGATGACCGAAATCGGATGGCAGAGGTTATCCAGGGGCTTCATGGAGTTAACGTCCATGCTGACGCAGGTTTCTCCCAGCAGACGGGCCAGTTCAGGGTTGCCTCGGCCCCGCTTGTGACCGGGGACATCGAAGGGTACCACCCGCTGGCGGCGGAAATGCTCCAAGGCTTCGTAAATGGGGGCGCGGGTCTGGTCGGGCTTGGTCATGGCGGCCTCCTCAGTAGATATTGCGGCCGCTGAAGATTTCGATCATCTCCCGGCGCAGGTTGTTCATGATCTGCAGGCGGACCTGGGGCGGCAGTTCATAGACGTCCGTTTTAAATAGGTAGTTTTGCAGGTCGATTTCCTTGACCATCATGCGGGTATGGAAGATATTGGCGCTGTACACATTGATGTCCACCGCGTCATAGCGCTGGAGGATCCCGGGGTCGATGTAATCCTGGATGGAGGTCACGCTGTGGTCCATGAACAGCTTCTTTCCGTCCACATCCCGGGTAAAGCCCCGCACCCGGTAGTCCATGGTGATGATGTCCGAGTCAAAGGAGCGAATCAGGTAATCCAGCGTGGACAGGGGGGTAATCTCGCCGCAGGTGGCCACGTCAATGTCCACCCGGAAGGTGGCCAGACTGGTCTCGGGATGATATTCGGGGTAGGTGTGTACTGTGACGTGGCTCTTATCCAGGTGGGCCAGCTGGGTCTGGCCGGCGGGTACCATGGAGCCCTCGGCGATGAGGATGGTAACCGAGGCCCCTTGGGGGTCATAATCCTGCTTGGCGATATTGAGTACCCGGGCGCCGATCATGTCTGTCAGAGTGGTGAGGATGCTGGTAAGGCGTTCGGAATTATACTGCTCATCGATGTAGGCGATATAATCTTGCTGCTCCCGCGCGGTTTTGGCGTAGCATACGTCGTAGATGTTAAAGCTCAGGGCCTTGGTGAGGTTGTTGAAACCGTAGAGCCGCAGTTTGTTTCCCATGGTGGATCCTCCTATTGACAGCGGAATGCCCGGGGAGCAGGCAAAGAAAAAGCAGGCAGTGTGGACCACACATTGCCTGCAAAACCGTCGCTTGGCAGAACGCAGACGCCGGGGCGGTGATGGGAAGGAGCCTTCCGTCCGCCGGCTGTTTCCAGACGCTCTGGGAGCTGTATACAGAGTCTATATAGCAAATACTTACTTTTACTACTCTTTATTGACCGTTTTACAAGTTGATGCATGGATCCCTGGATGGTTGGGTAACCAACTTATAAAATTGAGCTTCAAACTCAATCAATAATGGCGGCGGAGCCGCCCATCGGCAGTTGACCTGGCTGTCCGTATGGCCATAACCCGTGCGGGTGGTCAGAAGAAATATTTGCATGGATACTCTGTACAAAACTCATATCACATGACAACCCTAGTATAACGAAAAACCTTTCTCCTGTCAATGGCTTTCGGCAATCTATTCCGGCCGCGTCTCCTTTGGTCTGGGACCGTCCGAAGATGTGGTATGCAAAACCATATCATGTGACTTTGTGCATTTTCTTCCTGCGTTCCACTTTACACGTATGGGAAAAAATGATATAATTCCTCCGTTACGGTTCTTGCTGCGGTGCGTGCGCGGCAGAATGGGTTTGCAAAGAAGTATCTCCCGCATGCGTGCGGGTGCGGAGGAGCATGTACATATGCAGTGGAGGATTGTTGGAACAGGCAGCTGCGTTCCCGAAAAAGTGCTGACCAATGCCGACCTGGAGAAGATGGTGGATACCAGCGATGAATGGATCGTGACCCACAGCGGCGTTCGGGAGCGGCGTATTGCCGTCACAGAGACCGTGGCCTCCATGGGCAGCCAGGCAGCCCGCCAGGCGCTGCAGGAGGCGGGGATCGAGGCGTCTGCGCTGGCGGCAGTGGTCTGCAGTACCTGCACGGGAGATATGATATGCCCACCCACGGCGTGCCAGATTGCAGCGGCACTGGGGGCGTCGTGCCCGGCTTTTGACGTCAACGCGGCCTGTTCGGGCTTCCTTTACGCACTGCAGGTAGGATCCTCTTTCTGTGAGAGCGGCCCGGTGCTGGTAGTTGCCGCGGAGAAGCTCTCCCGCGTCGTGGATTGGACCGACCGGTCCAGCTGCATTCTCTTCGGGGACGGGGCCGCGGCGGTGGTACTCCAGCGCGGGGAAACATGGTCGCAGATCTGCCTCCATGCCCAGGAGGATGCCCGGGATGTGCTGACGATTCCGGGGCTGAACCATGGCGGGGTGGGAGAAGGGCTGTCCCCCAGCTACTTGGTTATGAAGGGACCGGAGGTTTTCCGGTACGCCACCACCATACTGCCCGAGATGGTGAGCCGGGCCATGGAAGGTGCGCCGGTCTCTCTGGAGGAGGTACGGTGGATCGTTCCCCATCAGGCCAATTACCGGATCATTAGTTCCGCGGCCAAGCGCTTGGGCATACCGGTGGAGCGTTTTGCCCTGAACTTAGAGCGTTATGGCAATACTTCGTCCAGCAGCATCGGCATCATGCTGGACGAACTGAACAAGAAAGGGTGTCTGAAGAAGGGAGACTGGGTGGTTTTGGTGGCCTTTGGCGGCGGATTGACTGCGGCCTCGGCACTGTTCCAATGGGCCTAGCCCCGGCTTCTTGCCATAAATTATATCGTTATAACGGAGGGTACACACATGACTTTTGAGAAGATCCGCAGCATCATTGCCGACAAGATGGACATCCCGGAGGACTCGATCACCATGGAGTCCAGCTTTGAGGACATGAAGGTCGACTCCCTGGACATGGTGGAGATCGTCATGGACCTGGAGGATGCTTTCGGCATCACCATTGAGAAGAGCGAGGGGCTCAAGACCGTCGCCGACCTGGTGAAGTATATCGACGAGGCGAAGTAACAAAAAACGTGGGGCTGTCCTGGGCTTTGGAGGCCTGGGGCGGCCCTTCGCAAATGGAGGATGGAAGATGGGAAAGGTTGCGTTTCTCTTTTCGGGGCAGGGCGCCCAGAAGGTGTCAATGGGGGAGGCGTTCTATCATGCTTCTCCTGCCGCGCGGGCGGTTTATGATCAGGCGGACGCGCTGAGCGGCGGCATGGTGACACGGGTATCTTTCCAAGGTCCCCAGGAGGAGCTCAACCGCACCCTATATACCCAGCCGTGTCTGATGACAATGGAGGCGGCCGCCCTGGCCGCGCTCCGGGAGGCGGGGGTGACGCCCCAAGCGGCTGCAGGTTTTTCCCTCGGCGAGCTGACGGCTATGCTGTGCGCAGGAATGGTGGACTTTGAGACGGCCTTTGCGATGGTATCCCGGCGCGCGGCGCTGATGGATGCGGCGGCCCAGGCCCATCCCGGCGGTATGGCGGCCATCCTGGGCGCCGGCGCGGAAAAGGTGGAGGCGCTGTGCCGGGAAGCGGGCGCCGAGCCGGTGAACTACAACTGTCCCGGACAGATCGTAGCCGCGGGGACGCAGGAGGCTGTGGCGCGGCTTTTGGAGCTGGCGGCAGCCCAAGGCTTGCGCGCCGTGCCCCTGGCGGTGAGCGGCGCCTTCCATTCCTCGCTGATGCGGGAGGCCGCAGCGGCGTACGAGGCCGAGCTGGAGGGATTTCCCATCCAGCCGCCGCAGATTCCCCTCTATGCCAACTGCACGGCGCAGCCCTATCCGCAGGAGGGTTACCGTGGGCTCATTGCCTCCCAGATTTGCCATCCGGTACGCTGGGAGGAGACCATTGCCCATCTGCGGGCAGACGGCGTAGATACCTTTGTGGAGGTGGGGCCGGGGAAGACGCTCTGCGGCTTCCTGCGGCGGATCGACCGGGGGCTTGCGGCTGCTGCGGTGGAGGATCCCGCTTCCTTGGAGAAGGCGTTGGCCCTTGTGGCGCAGAACGCCTAATTATGGCATAGTGCATTGCTATTATATGATTGATTGATTTTGTATGGATAAAGGAGAAACATTATGTCTTCTGGTTCCCGTTGTGCGGTGGTTACCGGTGCGTCCCGGGGGATTGGCCGGGGCATTGCCCTGGCCTTAGCGGCGCAGGGTTGGGATATTGTGATCAACTATAGGAGCCAAAGCGCCCCCGCCCAGGAACTGGCCCAGCAGATCGAGGCCATGGGGAGGAAGACCCTCCTGGTGCAGGCCGATGTGAGCCGCTTTGATGAGGCGAAGGCCTTGATCGACCAGGCGGCTGCCGCCTTTGGCGGAATTGGCGTGCTGGTCAATAACGCCGGGATTACCCGGGATGGGCTGCTGGCGCGCATGAGCGAAGAGGACTATGATCAGGTTCTGGACGTGAACCTGAAAAGTGCATTTAACTGCATCCGGCACGCTACGCCCATCATGATGAAGCAGCGCGCCGGACGCATTATCAATATAACTTCGGTGGTGGGTATCACCGGCAACGCCGGCCAGGCCAATTACGCGGCCTCCAAGGCGGGGGTGATCGGCCTGACCAAGTCGGCGGCCCGCGAACTGGCCCGCCGGGGCATCACGGTCAATGCTGTGGCTCCCGGCTATATTGCCACGGACATGACGCAGGCTATGCCGGAGGCGGCCCGGGAAAAGGTGATGGAGACCATCCCGCTGGGCCGTGCGGGAACGGCGGAGGACGTGGCCGGTGCGGTGTGCTTTTTGGCCGGTCCTGCTGCCAGCTATATTACGGGCGTCGTGCTGCGGGTAGACGGCGGTATGGCGATCTAGCCCGGTAAAGAAGGAGAAATCACGATGACGCATCGCGTGGTAATAACCGGCATGGGGGCGGTGACGCCCCTGGGCCTGTGTGTGGAGGAGACATGGGACGCCATGAAGGCGGGAAAGGTGGGCATTGGCCCCGTAACCCGTTTGGATACCGGCGACAGCAAGATCTCCGTGGCGGCCGAGGTAAAGGGATTTGACCCGGCTGCCTTTATGGATAAGAAACTGGCGCGGCGGTTGGACCGCTTCTGCCAGTATGCCATGGCGGCGGGGAAGATGGCCATGGAGGATGCCGCCCTGCAGCCCGGTTCCTACGACGGCGACCGCTTTGGCGTTGTGGTGGGCAGCGGCATTGGCGGGATGGAGACCATGGAGCGGGAGATTGGCAAGCTGGCAACCACCGGCCTGACCCGGAAGACCGCTCCCCTCACCGTCCCCATGATGATTGGCAATATGGCCTCGGGGATCCTGTCCCTGGAGATGGGGCTGCACGGCCCCTGCCTGGATGTGGTCACCGCCTGCGCCACCGGCACGGATGCCGTGGGCACGGCCTTCCGCATGGTCAAGTATGGGCAGGCGGACAAAATGCTGTGCGGGGGTACGGAAGCACCGCTGACGCTCTTTGCCATGGGCGCGTTTGCCAATTTGGACGCGTTGACCCGCAGTGAGGATCCCATGACGGCGTCGATTCCCTTTGATGCCCGGCGTTCGGGCTTCGTGATGGGGGAGGGGGCTGCGGTTCTGGTGTTGGAATCCTTGGAGTCGGCCAAAGCGCGGGGCGCCAAGATCTATGCCGAGCTGCTGGGCTGCGGCGAGACGGCCGACGGCTACCACATGACCGCGCCCGATCCGGAGGGCCGTGCCGCCGCCCGGGCCATGACTTTGGCCATGGAGGAGGGCGGGATCTTCCCCGAACAGGTGGATTACATCAACGCCCATGGGACGTCCACCCCCCTGAATGACAAGACCGAGACCCGGGTGATCCGCCTGGCCATGGGCGAGGCGGCGGAGCATGTGGCGGTGTCCTCCACCAAGAGCATGACCGGGCACATGCTGGGCGCCGCCGGGGCAATAGAGACCATCGTCTGCGCGCTGGCCATTCGGGACGGGTATATCCCGGCGACCGTGGGCTACCAGGAGCCCGATCCGGACTGCGACCTGGACGTTGTGCCCAATGTGGGCCGGAACCAGCCGGTGCGCTACGCGCTGACCAACTCCCTGGGCTTCGGCGGGCACAACGCTACGCTGCTGCTGGGGAAGTATGAGGAGGCTTAGATGGATATCGAGAGGATGGAACGCCTGATTCAGGCAATGAACGCTTCAAGCCTGACGCTGCTGGAGATTGAGGAGAAGGAACTCAAGATCCGCATGGAGAAGGCCGCTCCCGTATGGGCGGCGGCGCCTGCGGCTGCTGCCTCGGCGCCGGTTTCGGGGCCGCAGCCTGTCTCAGCTGCTGCAGCGGAGGCCGCGTCGCCCATGGGCGTGGACCTCCGGGAGGTGGTCTGTCCGATGGTGGGCATCTTCCATGCGCTGAAGCAGGAGGTCAAGATTGGTGACCGCCTGAAGAAGGGCGATACCGTCTGCACCGTGGAGGCCATGAAGCTGATGAATGACATCACCATGGAAGAGGACGGCGAGATTGTCTGGGTGGGAAGCAAGGAGGGCGACCTGGTGGAATTTGGCCAGCAGCTCTACCAGTACAAGCCCCTCTGAGCAAGGAGAGTACCGGAAAATGATGAATTTGGATGAAATCAAAGAGATTATTCCCCACCGGGAGCCGTTCATTCTGCTCACCCGTGTGCTGGAGAACGAACCGGGTAGGCATACGATAGCGGAGTGGGATCTGACGGGGCAGGAGTACTTTTTCCAGGGGCATTTCCCTGGATACCCGGTGGTACCTGGGGTGCTCATTGCCGAGAGCATTGCCCAGACCGGGGCGGTAGCCATTCTGTCAGATGAAAGGTTCCGGGGGAAGCTGGCGATGTTTGGCGGTATTGATAAGGTGCGCTTCCGTCAGCAGGTCCGCCCGGGGGATACCCTGCGGCTGGAGATTACCATCGACAGGATTTCTCATATGGCGGGCCGGGGCCGCGGCACCGCCATGGTAAACGGAAAGGAAGCCTGCGCAGCGGAGATCCTGTTCGTACTGCAGGATCGTCCTGCTGAGGCGTGAGCATTGGGCCCTTGTTAGGAAGGAGGACGGCATGTTCCACAAAATACTGGTAGCCAACCGCGGCGAAATTGCGGTGCGGATCATCCGTGCCTGCCGAACCATGGGGATCCAGACGATTGCTATCCATTCGGTGGCCGATGCGGAGTCCCTGCACGTCCAGCTGGCCGACGAATCGCTGTGCATTGGGCCGGCCTCTCCGTTGGAGAGCTATTTGAATCCCTTTTCCGTGCTTTCGGCCGCGCAGCTTTCCGGGGCGGAGGCCATCCATCCCGGGTATGGCTTCCTGTCGGAAAACGCGCGCTTTGCCCGGATGTGCGCCAAGTGCGGTGTAACTTTCATTGGACCCAGTGCCGAGTGCATTGAGCGGATGGGCGATAAGCTGCAGGCCCGGCGTACCATGATTGAGGCGGGGGTGCGGGTGATCCCTGGATCGGAAGGGGCCTTGGAGGGACCCGAGCACGCCCTCCGGGTGGCCGAAGAGGTGGGCTATCCCGTGATGATCAAGGCGGCAGCCGGCGGCGGCGGCCGTGGGATTCGGCGCGTCGAGTCTCCGGAGGAGCTGACGCCCGCCTATGAGAGCGCTCAGGCGGAGGCCCAGGCCGCCTTTGGCGACGGGAGGCTCTATATGGAGCGCTGCATTGAGAACGCCTATCATATCGAGGTGCAGATCCTGGCGGACGGACATGGCCGGGCGGTGCACCTGTGCGAGCGAAACTGCTCCATGCAGCGCCGCAACCAAAAGGTGCTGGAGGAGGCGCCCTGCTCCCATATTTCGCCGGAGCTGCGTCGCGAGATGGGGGAAATGGCGGTGCGTGCCGCCTTGGCCGCGGGCTACAGCAATGCAGGCACGGTGGAATTCCTCCTGGATAAGGCGGGAAACTATTATTTCATGGAGATGAATACTCGCATTCAGGTGGAGCATCCGGTGACCGAGATGATCACCGGGGTGGACCTGATCGAGCAGCAGATCTGCATTGCCGCTGGGGAACCTTTCACCCTGACCCAGGATGCCATCCATCCCTCCGGCCACGCGATCGAGTGCCGGATCAATGCGGAGGATCCCGCCCACGGGTTCCGCCCCTGCTGCGGGACCATTCAGTCCCTCCATGTGCCCGGAGGCCCGGGAGTGCGGTTTGACAGCATGCTCTACCAGGGCACGGTGATCTCGCCCCACTATGACTCCATGCTGGGCAAGCTGATCGTTCATGCGCCCACCCGGGAACATGCCATCCGCCGTATGAACATGGCCCTGATGGAGCTGGTGGTGGAAGGGGTTGCCACCAATATGGACTTCATGCTGGAACTCATCAACGAGCCTGGGTTCCTGGCCGGAGACTACGACGTCTCCTATATCGCAAATAGGGGGTGATAGACTGTGGGGATGTTTGACAAGATTCGGAAGAACCAGGCTATGATTTCGGTGCCCTTGGGCGCCGCGGCGCGTAAGCCTGCCAGGCCCAGCCAAGAAGCCGCCATCCCCCCCGCCAAATCGAAGGAGATGTCGCCCGAGGATACCAATATTTTCGCCAAGTGCCCGGCCTGCAATGCGGTACTCTTCACCGAGGATATCACGGAGAATCAAATGGTCTGCCCACGTTGCCAGCACCATCTGCGCCTGTCTGCCCGGCAGCGTTTGGGATATACGGTGGACGAGGGAAGCTTTGTGGAGATGGACGCCGAACTGGCCGGAAATGATCCCCTTCAATTTCCGGGCTACGAGAATAAGCTCCGAGCGGCGCGGGCCTATACCGGCTTGACGGAGGCTGTAGTAACCGGATATGCCACCATCCAGGGGGAACCGGTGATGATTGCCGTTATGGATGGCAACTTTATGATGGGTTCCATGGGCGCTGCCGTAGGGGAAAAGATCACCCGCTGCGTGGAGGAGGCTACCCGGCGCCGGCTGCCGGTGGTGATTTTCACCGTCTCCGGTGGTGCGCGGATGCAGGAGGGGCTGGTCTCCCTCATGCAGATGACTAAGACCAGTGCGGCGCTGGGCCGTCACGGGGAAGCGGGTCTGTTGTATATTACCGTCCTGACCGACCCTACGACTGGCGGGGTAACCGCCAGCTTTGCCATGCTGGGAGACATCATCCTGGCGGAGCCCGGCGCGCTGGTGGGCTTTGCCGGAAAGCGGGTCATTGAACAGACCGTCAAGCAGAGCCTGCCGGAGGGCTTCCAGCGGGCGGAGTTTGTCATGGACAAGGGGTTTGTGGACGCCATCGTCCCCCGGCGGGAACTGCCGGGACGGCTGGGACAGCTCCTGCGTCTGCATCATCAGGAGGTGCGCCATGGATGAGCAAATGACGCCGGTTTCGGCCTGGGAGCGTGTGGAGCATGCGCGGGAGGCGGCGCGGCCCACGGCCAAGACCTATATAGACGGCATTTTTACCGATTTTGTGGAGCTACACGGAGACCGGCGCTTTGGAGACGATCAAGCCGTGATCGGAGGAATCGGCCGCCTGGAGGGCCGGCCCGTGACGGTTATTGCCCAGGAGAAGGGCGGGGATACCAAGGAAAAGATTGCCCGAAACTTTGGCTGCGCGAACCCGGAGGGGTACCGTAAAAGCCAACGGCTCATGCGCCAGGCGGAGAAGTTTGGCCGGCCGGTGCTGCTGATTGTGGATACCCAGGGGGCTTACTGTGGGATCGGCGCCGAGGAACGGGGACAAGGGCAGGCCATTGCCGAGAATCTGCAGCTGATGATGCAGCTTTCGGTGCCTGCCGTTGCGGTTCTGATTGGGGAAGGCGGCTCCGGCGGCGCGTTGGCCTTGGCCAGCGCCAATCGCGTGGCCATGCTGGAGAACGCCGTTTACTCCATCCTTTCCCCGGAGGGCTTTGCCGCCATCCTGTGGAAGGATGCCGCCCGGGCCAAGGAGGCCGCGGGGCTGATGCGGATGACGGCGCGGGAGGTCTACGCCATGGGGATTGTAGAGGAGGTCATTCCGGAGCCGCCCGGCGGCGCCCAGGAGGACGTCCAGGCCGTGGCCCAGGCGATGA
This sequence comes from uncultured Christensenellaceae bacterium, assembly GCA_944376795.1. GTDB lineage: Bacteria > Bacillota > Clostridia > Christensenellales > UMGS416 > CALWDW01. The sequence goes on along the minus strand of CALWDW010000048.1, from coordinate 82,406 downwards.
AGGATTTCTTCCTGCGCAGCCTGGAGGAGCTGGATGCCATGGATACATCGACGCTCCGTGAGGACCGGTACCGGCGCTTCCGCCGGATGGGGGACTGTGGGCTGGACCCGCAGAACGGATGACGAAGAGATATTCGGAGGGCGCTGAGCGTGGGGAGCGGTTCCCCTGGGCTTTGCGCCCTTTGCCATGGGCCCGGAGCTTGTGATGGCTTTCGGGCCCTGTTATAATAGCCGCATGGAAGGGAGGACGCCGATGGAAACGAAAGCGTATGATATCGCCATGGTGGGCCTGGGGGTGATGGGGCAGAACCTGGCGCGCAACATGGCCCGGCAGGGCTGGCACGTAGCCGCCTATAACCGGAAAGAGGACATGCCCGCAGGCTTTGCGGCTGTGGCAGAGGCGGAGGGCATTGGCGTTACCGAGGACCTGGCAGTGCTGGCGGCGTCGCTGCGCCGGCCCCGGCGCTTGATGCTGATGGTGCGGGCGGGCGGTCCGGTGGACGCGGTGCTGGAGGGGCTGCTGCCCTATTTGGAACCGGGTGATGTCGTCATTGACGGCGGGAATTCCTTTTACCAGGACACCATCCGCCGGGAGCAGGCCTTGGACCGCCGCGGCGTGGCCTTCCTGGGCGTAGGGGTCTCGGGCGGCGAGGAAGGAGCGCTTTGGGGGCCTTCGCTGATGGCGGGAGGGTCCCGGGAAGGCTGGGAGAGCGCCGCGCCCATCCTGCGCTCCATTGCGGCCCGGGCCGAAGGGGAGCCGTGCTGCGGCTGGGTGGGACCTGGAGGCGCGGGACACTTCGTCAAGGCGGTGCATAACGGTATCGAGTATGGGGACATGCAGCTGATCTGCGAGGCGTACTGGGTGCTGCGGCAGGCAGGCATGGAGGAGGACGCCATTGCAAGGGTCATGGAGGAATGGAACTGGGGGGCGCTGGACAGCTACCTGATGGAGATTACCGCTGCCATTCTGCGTCGGAAGGACCCGGAGACGGGGCTGCCTTTGGTGCGGGTCATTTTGGACACGGCGGAGCAGAAGGGTACCGGAATGTGGACCAGCCGGGAGGCCCTGCAGATGGGTGTGCCGGCGCCCACGGTGGCGGAGGCGGTATTCGCCCGCTGCCTGTCGGCGATGAAGGCGGAACGGCAGGCGGCGTCCCGGACGCTGGCAGGCCCGGGCTGGAAAAGCGGCCCGGATCCGATGGAGCGGGTGGAGGCGCTGCGGCAGGCCCTTTACGCCAGCAAAATTTGTGCCTATGCCCAGGGCTTTGCCCTCCTGCGGGAGGCTTCGCATCAGTATGGCTGGAAGCTTCGCCCGGGGGAAATCGCCATGCTCTGGCGCGGGGGCTGCATCATACGGGCCCGCTTCCTGCGGGAGATCAAGGCGGCCTATGACGAGAATCCCGACCTGGAGAACCTGATGCTGGCCCCGGCCTTTGCCCAGGCCCTGGAGCAGGCGCAGGAGGGCTGGCGGCAGAGTGTGGCCCAGGGCATCCTGGACGGCGTTCCGATGCCCTGCATGGCCTCGGCCTTGGCCTACTATGACGGATACCGGTCCGAAACGCTGCCGGCCCATCTGCTGCAGGCCCAGCGGGACTGCTTTGGGGCCCACACCTACCGCCGCGTGGATCGGGAAGGAAGCTTCCACACCGCGTGGGGGCTCTAGGAAGGAGATCGGCATGGCGGTATTGGCGGTGGAATGCAGCACCCGGGCTGCCAAGGCGGTGGTGCATTCCCTGGAGACGGGGGTGCGCCTGTTGGTGGAGCGTCCCTATCCGCCCGGGGCCTCGACGGTGGATACGCTGGATCGCAGGATGGTGCTGGCGGCTATGGAGTCGGCCATGGCCCAGGCGGCGCGGGACGCGCAGGCAGCAGGCATACAGATACAGGCCATCGCGCTGTCCTCCATTTGGCACAGCATGGAGCTTTGGGACCGGACGGGGAGGCCGCTGTCGCCTCTGCTGACCTGGGCCAGCACCCGGGCGGCGGATACCGTGGCCCGGGCCAAGCAGGATCCGGCGCTGGGGCTGTGGCTGTACCGGCGCACCGGCTGCGTGATTCACAGCATGTATCCCCTTTGGCAGTATCGGGCCCTTTGCGGGGAGGATCCCTCCATCGCCCGGCGCACGGCCCGCGTCTCCAGCCTGGCGGAGGCCATGATGGAAGACCTGACGGGGGCGCGGCTCCTGAGCCGCAATACCGCCTCCGGAAGCGGGCTCCTGGGCCTGGACTCCGGTATGTGGGACGCGCAGGTGCTGGACATGGCCGGCATCCATCCGGACTGGCTGCCTGAGCTGGCGGAGATGGAGGAAACCCGGCCGCTGGCCGACGATGCGGCAGCGCGGACGGGGCTGCCCGCGGGGCTGCCGGTGGCCGTGGGGGGCGCGGATGGCGGCCTGAACCAGGTGGGCGCCGGCGCCGGTCCGGGCAGGATGACTTTTTCGGTGGGCACCAGCGGCGCGCTGCGCATGGCCTGCAGGAAGCCGCTGCTTCCGGAGGCTCAGGGGAACTGGTGTTATTACCTTTGGAGGAATACCTACATTGCTGGCGCGGCAACCTCGGGAGCCGGAAACTGCGTGACCTGGCTGCTGGAAAATTGCCTGGGCGGCCGCTACAGCTTGAAGGATTTGGATGCGCTTTTGGATGGAGTGGATAGGGAGCATGCCCCGATTTTTCTGCCCTTCCTCTTTGGCGAGCGCTGTCCCGGGTGGCGGGACGACCGCACCGGGGGATTTGTGGGGCTTACCGGAAGGCATGGCCCTGCCGATCTCTATTACGCCGTGCTGGAGGGGATCCTGTTCAATCTGTATGACTGCTACGCGCCCCTGACCCAAGGCCTGGGGGAGCCGCAGGATGTTCTGCTTTCCGGGGGCATTACCCAGTCGGCTTTCTACCGGCAGCTGGCGGCGGATATTTTTGGGCGGCCCTTGGAGTATACCCCGGGAGAGCATACCTCGGCGGTGGGGGCTGCCGTGGCCGGGCATGCGGCCCTGGGGCGGCTCCCCTCCCCGCTGGATTACCAGCCGCCGCAGGGAACGGTCTGCCGGCCCCAAAGGAAGGACTTCCTGGCGGAGCGGCTGGAGCGGTACCACCGGGCCTATGCGAGGGGAATTTCGTCGGATTGACACCTCTTTTGCGAAGGCATTGACAGGCGCCTTCTTCCATGCGTATCATCAGAAAAGACTATGGGAAGAGAGGGATGGCTGTGAAGAAGACCTGGCAGCTGGATATTGCGGCGCGCCTGCGGGAGATCGAGGAGCGGAAGGTTTGCCTTTTGGAGGAGACGGCGGCATTTTACCGGGCCATGCAGCAGGAGGATGGCCTGCTGGAGAGCTGGGCGTCTTTGGCGGCCAGCCTGGGGCGTATGGGGGTTGGACTGAACCTCCGGCCCCAGGCCATGCGCCGTGCGCTGCTGGAGAGCCTGCGGCAGGAGATCTTGGCAGAGGAGCAGCCCCAGGAGGAGGATACCGCGCTTTTGGCGTATCTCCAGGAGGCAGTGTTTCCCGAAGAGGACTAGCGGCCCTGCTTTTTGCCGGCGTAGGGAGGCGCGGAGAACCATCGTGCGGAAGGTTCTTCGCGCCTTTTTTTGCGCAGAGACCGGCCGCCTGCTTTCCCTATCGGCGGGGAGGGGAAAAGCTTTTGTCCATATCGAAGGAAATAAGGATCCATATTTCCCATACTTTGGCGAAACTCCTCTATGGCATCGGGAGAATGATTTGGATACAATGGCAAAAGAAAGGACTAAGGAGGAGGCTTCCATGGATTTTTTGGCGCAGTATCCGGAGACGCGGGAGCGGTTCCGCGCGTTCTGGGCGGGAGATGTGGCCGACCGGCCCCCGGTGGAGATCCGGCTGCCGAAGAAGGGACGGCCGCCGTTTGCGGGGAAGGAGCATCCCGACTGGGACGCCTGGTGGCTGGATATTGAGGAACGGGCCGACCGCTATGCCTATGATGTGGAGGGCGTGGTTTATCTGGGGGACGCACTGCCGGCGGTTTTCCCCAACCTGGGCCCGGAGATTTACTCGGCTTGGTGCGGCTGCCCTCTCCACTTTACCGAGACCACGTCATGGAGCGAACCCATTGTAGAGGACTGGGAACGCGATGGGGGGAAGGTGCGACTGGACTGGAACCATCCCCTGCTGCGGGCCATGGACCAATTGACCGATGCGCTGCTGGAACGCAGCCAGGGACGGTTTATGGTGGGACTGACCGATTTCCATCCTGGCGGAGACCATTTGGCGGCTCTGCGGGACCCGGCCAACCTGGCCATGGATATGATTGAGAACCTGGACTATGTTAAGGCCGAGCTTCCCCGGGCCCAGGCCGAGTATTTCGCGGCATACGACCACTTCTATGCCAAGCTCCATGCCGCCGGGTATCCCTCCTTCTCCTGGATGGGGAATCTCTTGGGGGAGGGGAAGTTCTATATTCCCTCCAACGACTTCTCATGCATGATCAGCACGGCCATGTTTGAGGAGGTATTCCTGCCGGGCATTCGGGAAGAGTGCCGCTTCTACGACCAGTCCATCTATCATCTGGACGGGCCGGGGGCGCTGCGCCACCTGGACGTCTTACTGGAGATCCCTGAGCTCAACGCGGTCCAGTGGGTCTGCGGCGCGGGGAATGAAGGTTATGCCCGCTGGACGCCGGTATACCAGAAGATCCAAAAAGCGGGCAAGGGAATCGCCCTGTATATCCAGCTGCGGGAACTGGAAGAGGTCTTTGCCACCCTGCGGCCTGAGGGCGTCTACTTCGCCTCTATCGAGGGGATTGATACGGAGGCGACCGCCCAGGAGGTGCTCAAGCGCATCGCCCGCTGGCGGTAAGGGCTGCGGGAAAGCAACGGGCCGCTGTCTCCATCCGTGCCGGATGAAGACGGTGGCCCGTTGCTTGTGGGGAGAGATCAATCGTTGTTTTCGTGTCTGTCTTCGCTGATTTCTGGGACGTCGGCGTCGTCAAAGTGGATGGTGACGCCGGCCCTTTCCAGCACGGCCTGTAGGCAGGGGATATCGATGTCGGGAAGGGAGCAGCCTTGGTCCAAGGCCAGGGCGCAGGCTGTACCCGCCGCCTGCCCGGAAAGGATGGCCGGAGGGATGACCCGCAGCACGTCCCAGGCATAGCCTTCCCCGGCGGCGGAGCGTCCGGCTGTGATGATGTTGCCGCATCCGTGGCGGGTCAGGGCGCCATAGGGGATCTCGAAGAGATAGTCCCGCCGGTCAAAGTCGCAGATGGCGCCCACCGAGTCGGCAAAGTGCCGGTAGGCGTCGCTCTCCCGTAGAACGGTATCACCCTGGATGCACCGGGTGGTGCGGAACTGGGCCATGCCCGGCAGCGCCACGATATCCCGCTCTTTTCGTCCCTCGGTCTTGAGCTTCTGCAGCAGTTCCAGCTGGTTGTCGATCAGGTAGCGGTTGACCTCTCCCGCGTCGGCGCCGTCATAGAGAGGGACCGTCGTGGGGTGGCCGCCGCCGTAGAGACTGGCTCCGCCGCCGTGCCGGTAAAAGGTTGCCTGGCCGATGTCGCCGGATGCGGCGGCCCGCCGGCAGGATTCCAGGCTGATGGCCAGGGTTTGGTAGCTGTGGTAATTGCCCCGGGCCAGGGTGGGAACCCCGGCGCGGCGGAGCAGGTCGGCGTCGCCGGTGGCATCGACAAAATAGGAGGCATAATAGGAGCAGCAGCCCGACTTGTTCTCCACCGTTACGCCCTGCAGGGAACCGGGCTGCTGGGGATCAGGCAGGACACGCGTGACCAGGCTGTCAAACAGCAGGTGCACCCCTTCCTTATGGCAGAGTTCCAGCAGAGCCAGCGCAAAAATGTCCGCCGAGTAGCCGGTCATATACCGGGGCGGCAGCTTTCCTTGGGCGCGGTAGCCGTCCAGGGTCTCCTGCGGGATTTTGCCGTCCACAAAGGCCTCCGGAACATCTCCGTACCCATACCGGAGGGCCAGACGGAGCATTTCCTCGGCCATGCCGAATATGATCTGCTTGCCGCGGCCGTTGCACATGGGGACGAAAAAATTGATCAGGCCCAGGGTGGCAAGGCCGCCCAGCTTGACGCTTTTTTCAATGAGGAGCACCTTTTTCCCATGCCGTGCGCCGGAAACAGCCGCGGCAACGCCGGCTACGCCGCCGCCGGCGACGAGAATATCATAATGTCCACAATCACGGATCTCTTCCTGCATGGATCATCGACCTCCTATGGATGGCTTTGCTATATGGTCTATTATAGCCACCCGCCGGGGAAAAAGCCATAGGTTTTTCTCGGAAAGGGGGCGGTGCTTTCCGGCATACAGGTGTTGTTTGCATCCCTGGCATGTGCTATACTAACATATAGGCTATTATGCCATGGTGTACCCATTAAGGACGCCAGCGTCCGCAAGAAACAGAGGATCCCTATCTATGACCGATACCCGAGACTATCATCTCCTGCGCATGGCCGCTCCCTTTCTGTTGCTGGGGCTGTGTTTTTTGAGTATTTTCCTGCCGCCCTTGTTCCTGACGTTGCCTGCCGCTGCGGTTTGGATTGACGGAAGGACCGGCGGTATTGGCGCCACTTTGGCGCTGACGCTGACACTGGGCGTCCTATTTTGGGTGGTAGCCCCCGGGATGGGGCTGGCGGCATCCCTTTGCTTCAGTGCGCCGGCTGTGGCGGCTCGAATCCTGTTGCGGCGGGGACGGCCCTTCGCCACGGGAATGTTTGCCATGCTGGCGGTTTCCTTTGGTGCGCTGGTGCTGGCGCTGCTGGCGGCGTTTTGGACGTTTGGCGGTGATTTGGTTGGCGCGGTGGTGGATGGCCTGCGGGAGCTGCTGCTGCAGCTTCCGGGGGAATCGGTTGACGATATCCTGACGGCAATTGCCGCCTCCCTGGCCATGACGGCCGATCCCTCGCTTGTGGAAAACGCTTCGGACCTCATAGCCCAGTACCAGGCCATGACCCGGGAGGCGCTGCTGGGGCAGCTGCTGCCGTACTTGGAAACCAGTCTGCGGGTTACGCTGCCGGCCACTCTGCTGCGCGGGGTGCTGATCCTGGGGGGCGGCACATGGCTGACCGCCGGGTATCTCCTTCGCGGCGCCCAGCGGAAGGGCCGTCCGGTGCCGTCCTGGCTGCAGGCCGGGAGCCTGCCGGGGGATTTTGCCGGCTTCAGCTTTCCCGGATGGGTGACTACGCCGCTGCTGCTGATCCTGGTGGCTGCCTTTGTGATGCAGTTTTTCGGAGGAGACGGTATTTTCGCCGTGTCCTATGCGGCCCAGGAGGTCATCGGACTGGTTTTCATGGTCCAGGGGATGGCCCTGGTTTCCTGGTGGTGTGTGCGCAAGCGGTTCCCCATGGCGGGGCGTGTGGCGCTGATCGTGCTGGGCTGGCTGGTGCTGGGCGGGGAGATTCTCTTCCTGCTGGGCGTGGTGGACGCCATGTTCCATCTGCGCCAGTTTACCGCGATGCGTGACGCCATGCTGCGGCGGCAGAACGGCGCCCGAGAGAATAAGAACGACGAGGAGGATCCCAAGAAATGAAAGTGATTTTGCAGGCGGATGTCAAGGGCAGCGGGAAGCGTGGAGAGATTGTCAATGTCTCCGATGGCTATGCCCGGAATTTCCTGTTTCCTCGGGGATTGGCGGTTGAGGCCACGCCGGCGGCGATTCACGCCCAGCAGACCCGCTTGGACGCCCTGGAGCACAAGCGCCAGCAGGAGGAGATTGCAGCCCGCGAACTGGCTAAGAAGATCCAGAAAATGGGCGTGGATGTGAAGATTCGCGCCGGAGAAGGCGGACGGATCTTTGGGTCGGTATCCAATAAGCAGATTGCCGATGCCATGCTGGCCCAGCACGGCCTGGAGCTGGATCATAAAAAGATCGTCATCAAGGAGCCCATCAAGGAGCTGGGGGACCATCAGGTGCAGGTGAAGCTGTATGCCAATGTGGCTTCCACCATTGTGGTGCACGTTTCGGCGGAGGAATAGGATATGGCGCAGGCACCGGCGGGCGGAAGGATCCCCCCCAACAGCCTCCAGGCGGAGAAGAGCGTACTGGGGGCGATGATGCTCTCCCAAGAGGCCATGGCTGTCGCGGCGGAGAGCCTGGTGGCGACAGATTTCTATTACGAGATTAACGGGCGCATCTTTGAGGCCATGATGCGCCTGTATCGCCATGCCCAGCCGGTGGATTTTGTAACCCTAACCGACCAACTGGAAAAGGATGGCACCCTCCAGGCCTTGGGCGGCTATGACTATATCAGTGAAATCAATCGTTTCGTTCCCTCGGCCGCCAATGTGCGGGAGTATATTACGATTGTCTCCGAGAAAAGCATGCTCCGGCGTCTCATTGACGCGGCGGGAAGGATTACCGAGGCGTGCTATGCCGGGGAGAAGCCCATTGACGTCATTCTTTCCGAGGCGGAGAAGGCTATTTTTGCCGTTACCCAATCCCGGCAGACCAAGAACTTTGTCTCCATCCAGGAGGCGCTGGACGCCACGCTGGAGCGGATCGAGCTCCTGCACGAGGATCCCGATGCCCTGGCGGGGCTGCGGACCGGATACAGGACATTGGACCAATGGACGGGCGGTTTTCGTGCGGGGGAGTTGATCCTCCTGGCGGCGCGGCCGTCCATGGGCAAAACCGCGCTGGAACTGAACATCGCCGAACAGGCTGCACGGCTCAATGAGAATGCCGTGATAGCCCTGTTTTCCCTGGAGATGCCCTATGAGGATCTGGCGGCGCGCATGCTGTCCACCGTGGGATACCTGCCGCTGCAGAATCTGCGAAGCGGAAAGCTCCAGGGGCAGGAATGGGAAAAGCTGCAGAATGCTTCCACCACGTTGGGAAATACCGAGATCTATATCGATGACAGCTCGGGCATCACCATCATGGAGATGCGCAGCAAGTGCCGCCGGCTGAAGCTGGAGCGGGGGCTTTCCATGGTGATGATCGACTACCTGCAGCTGATTACCAGCGCCCGGGAAGGGGGCGGCGGCGACGGCAACCGGCAGCAGGAGGTGGCGGAGATCACCCGTGCGCTGAAAATTATGGCCCGTGAGCTGGACGTGCCCATCGTCCTTTTGAGCCAGCTTTCCCGTGGACCGGAGCGGCGGGACAATCACCGGCCTCTGCTCAGCGACCTGCGGGATTCCGGGGCCATCGAGCAGGATGCCGACGTGGTACTCTTCCTTTTCCGGGAGGCGTACTACGCCAATGAGAAGACCGACGTGGACCCTGCCAGCATCAGCAACGAGGGCGAAATCATCATTGCCAAAAACCGCAATGGCCCTACGGGCACGGTGAAAGTGCTTTGGGATGGGGCCAATGCCAGTTTCCGGGACATCGACGCCTCCTATGCCATTCGGGAGGAACACTGAATTCCCGCGCCGTGCACCGGTTGGGCCGATGGCGACCGCAGAGAATGGAAGAAAGCTTTACGGGAGGACGTGTTCCTTCCGTTTTTGCCGGAGACCGGCTGCCAGTGCCTACGGAATGATGGGCATCGGACGGCGGGGGCCGGTCCGTGAGAAGACTAAAGGCTGCAAGAGGACGCATATGCGTCCTTTTGCAGCCTCAGCGCCCTCTAGGGGGCGGCTTTTCAGCGGCCTATTCGTCCTGGGGCGCAGGCATGGCCTCGCCCAGGTTGCCGGTGACCACGTTGTGGCCCTGGCCGTCGTAAATGATGTTCTCCACCAAGGCGCCGCCGTGCATGGTGTTGTCCTTGATAATCACGTAGTCGCACTTTTCGGCGACCACCGAGTAATTGGGGCTGTAGACACCTTTCCCATTATCATCCCGGCCGTACTTAAAGGTATTGCCCTGAATGACGGTGTTTTCCACGCCGCCCAGCTGGACGTGACAGCTGTCGTAGGGGACCTTGATGCAGCCCTCCTCAGGCTTGCCGCTGCGGCGGAAGATATTGCCGGTAATGGTGGCGTCCCGGAAAATTCCGTCATTGTACCCCAGGCGCAGGGCGGGGCCGTAGCTGCGGTCAAAGAAGTTGCCGGTGATATTCACCGAGTCGCCCCGCTGGAAGGCAAAGCCCGCATTGCGGTTCCACTCGACCCGGTTGCCAGTGGCGGTGATGGAGGCCACCACGGGGCCGCCCAGGATACCGCAGTTGCCGTTGCCGGAGAACCAGTTATCCAGGATGAAGGCATCCCAGCCGTCGATGTACAGGCCCGCGCCGGCATTGTGGTACATCTGGCTGTGACGCACCGAGAAGCACCAGACGTGCTCAAAGTGCAGGCCATCGCCGGTGAAGTGGCCGACTTTGCAGTCATCGATGGTGGGGGTGTCTTCGGAGGAACCGCCGTTGTATTTGGGCCAATAGAGCTTAATGCCGTGGATTCCTTCTCCCAGGCTGTTGCCGTGGAGGTTCATGCCGTGGATCTGGCAGCCAAAGGCGCCGGTGATGTCGATCATGCAGTCCACATGGGGATCATTCAGCATGAAAATGGAGCCGCCGTAGGGGCCGAAGGCCCAGGTGGAGGTACCGGTGAGCTTGGTCTTGGGGCCCATCTTCAGCTTGCCGGTCATGTAGGTGCCGGGGGGGACCAGGATCTCACCCATGCACTGGGCTGCGGCGTCCATGGCCGCCTGAATCGCCGCGGTGCAGTCGGTAATGCCGTCTCCTACCGCGCCATAGTTGGTGATGTCAAAAATCGTGCTCATGGAAATCCCTTCTTTCGGATCAATCGTATGGTTTTATGGGGAACGCGTTTAGGATAGCACACCCTTTGCCGTTTCTCAATGTCTATTTGCGGTTCTTTCGAAATTCTACGATTCCGCCAAGGCTGGCAGACTCCTGGATAGAAGAGGCACACCCGCACCGTCCTAAGCCCTTTGCATTCCCGATGGACTGGGGAAGAAAGCGCCCTTTCCCACGTGGGCACAGCATCAGTGCTGGGGGATCTCTATAACCAGCGGCCGGCCTTGGGGAAGGTCGTAGGTTTGTCCGCCAAAGCAAACGGTGCCGCCGGGTCTGTCGCAGGAGACCAGGAGCCTCTGGCTGTCCAGCTCCACGTGGACGGTGCCGCCATGGACCGGTACGTCGCCCCGAAGGCTTTCGAGGCCGCCCAGTTGGGGCGCGACACGGAAGGAGGTCCAGCCGGGGGCGGTGGGGGTAACGCCCAGATAATACCGTCCCAGCAGGTAAATGGGACTGGCGCCCCAAGCGTGGCAGAGGCTCTTGCCGTAGCGGTCCCCGTACATGCCATAGCTTGCAATGCCGGTAATTTGGGGATCGTATTCTTCCCAGAAGGTGGTGGCGCCCCGGTCCAGCATACCGCCCCAATAGTTTAGCATGCGGGCGGTCACTTCGGACAGATGCCCAATCTCACAGAGGGCTTCCAGCTCGTAGAACTTGAAGTAGGGGGTACTGATGGCCGGAACGCCGTCGTTTAGGAGGACGCTGCGGATGATCTGCTCCCGCTTCTCCTCTCCGGCGATGCCAAAACGCAGGGCAAAGATGTTGGCGTGGCGGGTGACGTTCTGCCGTCCGGATTCGAAGCTGTCCACATAGGCGCCGCGGGCGGGACACCAGAATTTTTCGTCAATGGCCTGGCACAGAGCGGCGGCCCGGGCGCCATAGCCGCTCTCTCCGGCGCCAAGCAGGGCTTCCAAGCGGTCCATGACCCGCAGGCTCTCAGCCAGAAGCATCTGCTCGGCACAAACCGCCCCGGTTTTGTCCATGTCGGCCCAGTCCACAAAGACCCAGTCCTCTGGACGGCCGCGGAGGAAGCCGTCCTCTCCGCACTGGGCCAGGCAGTAGTCCAGCAAGGATACCATCCGGGGATAGAGGAAGCGTATAAAGTCCAGATCCGCCGTGTCCATGTAATAGGATTCCACGCTCATGATCCAGTAAAGGGAGTAGTCCAGGATGGTGTTGATGTGGCTGGCGATGGGATCCTTACCCCGCAGGGCGATGATGGTGCGCCGCACCAGGCCGGGATCGGCGAAGAGGTAGCGATTGATCAGATAGCTCTGGAAAGCGTCCCCCGACCAAATCCAGCGGTCCCGCTTGATCCCGTCCAGGAAGAACTCCCGGCTGTTGAGATGGAAGGTATACTTGGCGGTCTGCCAGATCTCATTGAGGCGGGGATCCGAACAGGAGAAGGAGCCGGGGCAGGGCAGGGGAAGGTATTCATACAGGGCCTGCAAGGAATAGCGGGTGCTGCCCCGCAGGAAGAGATACCGGAAGGCCCGGGGCGGGCAGCGGTAGCTGGAGCTCCCAGCAGGGACGGTATCCATGAGATAGCTGTTTTCCGTGTCCAGGGCTTCCTCCTCCGATTCGCCGTAAAATATGCCGAGGGAATCCGAGTCCTCCATTTCGGAGAGGCACAGCGCGGCAAAGGTCTGCCGCCCGTAGTCATAGAGCACGCCGTCCTGGCAGGGACGGACTTCTACCGGTTCCAGGGCCTCGTAGGCAAAGGGGAACCGCTCGGGGTCATCCTCGGGGCTGCTATATTGGGCATCGGTGCCGGCGGGAATCCAAGCGGCGTCCATGGCGTTGGCCAGCCAGTCCGAGCCGCTGGCCGCCGACGCTCCTAGGGCATAGAGGCAGGGCAGCCCGCCGGGGCAGGCCACCGCCGCCTCTAGGGTGTGCTGGCCCGGGGAGAGGGGAATGGCCCGGCCGAAGGGGTGCTTTTTCCCGTCCAGGGCAGCGTATCCCACGCCGTGGGCGTAGACCGTTACCGTTTCAGGAGCGGGGCAGAAGAATTCCCGGCGGAACCGGACGTTGTGATAGCAGTCATCCAGCCGCCAGAAGGCCGGCCACTGATAATCCCGCTCCTCCCGGCGGGTATTGAGGCGAAGGCTGTGATAGAGCTCGTAATCTCCTGGGTACCAAATCCATTGGGGGTTCATGGCGTTTCTCCTTTGCAATGGCGTGCGGCCGCGGGATGCAGCGCGGAAATCTCTTCTCATGAGGGGAAGTTTCTGATATACTTTCTTCATAAAGACCGTCAAATCCTATCCGGGGAGAACAAAGCATGCTGTACGATTTTGATCATGTATTTCCACGGTACACCCTCTATGACCCCCAGGTCCCCGTCTGGTGCGTAACCCCGGGGCCGGGCCTCTATACCCATCGCTTTTTTGACACGCCGCCCATCAGCCCTTCCGGGCGCTATCTGGCGCTTACCCGAATGCCCTATGAGGATCACCGTCCCGTACCGGGGGACCGGGCCCAGATCGTGGTGATCGACCTGTTGGACGGCCGGGAGTATGTGGCTGCAGAGACCCGGGGCTGGGAGCACCAGCTGGGCGCCAATATCAACTGGGGGGAGGACGATGGCCAACTGATTTACAACGATATGGATCCTGCGTCCTACGCGGCCTATGCCGTCTGCCTGGATTGGCGGAGCGGCCGGGCGCGGCGGCTGGACCATGGGGTATACCACGTTTCCCCCGATGGACGGTGGGGCGTCGCGGGTAATTTGGCCGCCATGCAGAAGACCCAGTTTGGCTATGGCGTTCCCGTTCCGGAGGAGCGGGTGCCCCAAAACACCATCGACACCCAGGACGACGGCGTATACCTGGTGGATATCCGCACAGGGAGCAGCCGGCTGGTTCTGAGCCTGCAGGAGATCTATGCGCGGACCCATTCGGCACGGGAATGCAGTTTTTACAGGCAGGGGCTCTGCTATGTCTTCCATACCAAGTGGAGCCCGGATGGCAGCCGCATCATGTTTTCCACTCGATGGGTGCCCCTCCGCCTGGCCGAGGCCTTCAACACCAACGGCGGGGATCTGCGATTCTGCATCTACACCTGCAGGCCGGACGGCAGTGACTTGTCGGTGGCCATTGACGAGACCCAGTGGGTCAAAGGGGGACACCACACCAACTGGCTCCCGGACGGCAGCGGCCTGACAATGAACCTGGACATTGAACTGGACGGCCTGCGTTTCTGTAGGGCTTCTCTTGCGGGGCGGCATGTGGAGAAGCTCTTCGGCGGAGAGATCCCCGGCTCGGGGCATCCCAGCCTGCATCCTGGCGGGAAGATTTTGATCACCGACACCTATGCCTATGAGCCGATGGCCTATGGGGATGGGACCGTGCCCATCCGGGTTATCGATATGGAGGGGGGAAGGGAGCTGCCGCCAGCCCTTCGCATCCGCGTGGCGCATCCTTATAATGGGGTGGGGGCCTTCCTGCGGGTGGATCCTCACCCGGTATGGGACCGCACCGGCCGCTACTGTATTCTGAACGGCCACCCTGACGATGCAAACCGGCGGGTCTATATCGCTGACATGGCCCGGTATTTATAGGGACCCAAGCAAAAACGAGAGGCTCGCCTATGGGCCAGGCTCTCGCCGGATTTCCTGCTTTGGGCAGAAGGCTTGGTTTTTCGCCCCTTATGCAGAGGGGGACAACAGGAAGGCGCCGTTTTCCGCGTCGTTGCTTTTGAAAAGCGTGCATGGGGGAGAGGGGACGCCGCAGCCTCTCCCCAGCTCCCTTCCGCGAAACCTGCAAAAAACGATTGGAAGGACGCCGCCCTGTGTACGGCCCATTCCGGGAAGAGGGGGATGCAAAGCCGGGCCCTGTTTTCGGGATGCGCAGAGGGCTTTGACAGGACGAGAGGTTCGCCCCAGGGCGAACCTCTCGCTTTGTGTGCAATTTTGTGTTGGCCGGATGCCATTCTCGAAGAAGAGAATTACTCCTCGTCTTCGTCCTCGACCTCTTCCTCGTCGAACTCGCCGCTGAGGTACCGGTCGGCATAGGCCATGACCTCTTCCTCCATGTCCTCATCGATGGGGACATACTCCTCGGTTTCGTCGTCGATGGGCTTGACCTGCATCACGTAGACGTTGACCTCCTCGGGGTCGTGCTCGTGATCCTCACAACCGCAGTCGTAGCCTGCGGCGCCGGGCTCAGCCAGCACCACATATTCCTGGCCGCCATAGGGGAAGTAATCGATGATTTCCAACTCGAAGCTATTGCCTTCGTCGTCCTCAAATACGACGATATTTTCTCTCTCATCCATAGGGCAAGCCCTCCTTTGCGTAGTACGCTTATTGTACTGTATTTTGTCTCGGGATGCAAGGCATTCTCGTGCCGTCTTTTGGGGAAACGGGGGATTTTTCCCTTGCATGGGGTGCTAGACGCGCTGGGCCCGCAGGCTCTTGTGCAGCGAAACGGCCTGGGGGAAGCGGACGCGGCCGTCCTCCGCCGTGAAGGCAGTTTCCACACCGTCGATCCAGACCTGTGTGGGTAGGAAAGGCAGCCCCAGAGAGGACAGGGTCAGCGTTCCTTCCGTCAGTTCGAGCCGGGCGGCGTTTTCCTCCATACGGACGATCCCCCAGCCGCTGTCCACCGAGAAGGGAGCCTGGAAACGGCCCTCCGCATCCTGCACAAGGGGTGCGAAGCCCAGGGCGCCATGGGGCAGGTCGTAGGTAAAGCCGGTGTAGATAGGCACAAGGGCGTAGCTGGCCATGGAGCGGGCGTAGTTGCTGCCGCACTCGATCTCGTTGAAGGGGTTGCGCTTGGCCCCGTCGTACCGGTCCCGGATGGCTTCCACCATGCGGAGCCCCTCTTCCCGGAGCCCCCGGCCGATCATCAGCCCTGCTGCGGCGTACTCGAAGCCGGTCATGGTCTCCTGGCAATAGGGGACGGGAATGGCGGGAGCCTCTGCCTCCGGGGGATAGGAGCAGATCACCGTGCCCGCCTCCTCATCCAGGCTGAAGATACGGCAGGGATTGAAGAAGTCCCGCATGACCGGAATGAAATTGTTAGTATAAAGGTTCCGCAGGGCGATTTGGAGCTGGCCGGGGTCGTAGATGTCCCCCAGTCCCATTAGGTCGGCGTGCCATTGGGCCAGTACCTGGTCAATGGCGCAGCCTTCGCCGATTTGGTACTTGATCTGCTGGGCTTCCGGGTTCCAATAGTCCTGCAGGATGCCGCCTCCGTTGAGGGTGGAGATGCCGGTGTAGCTTTCCAGTATGGCCCGATCGGACAGATCCACCTTTTGGTGGTAGTAGGCTCCGTTGAAGAGCTCCCGGTTGCAAAAGGCGCGGCCCTTTTCGTAAAGGGTGCGATAACCGGCGGCGCTGTCGGACTCTCCCAGGTAGTCCGCCATGTACGAGGCAGCCAGCAGGGCGGCCAGATAGAAGCCTTGCAGCCAGGACGATGGGCCGAAGAGCTCCATATCCAGGGTGTGATGCTGGCGTCCCTCCAGCACGCCGTCCCGATCGGCGTCCCAGCGGCAGGGGTTCTCCGGGGACCAGGCGAATTCCAGCGATTTCTTTACGCTGGGCCAGAGCTCCCGGAGAAAGGCATCGTCCCCCGAAAGCTTCCAGTCCCGGTAGGTTTTGAGCACACCGCCCATCTGGCCGTCTACACAGGGCATATCCCAGCCGCCTTCCCGGCCGATAGGCAGCGTGAGGCGGAAGCGCATGGCGCCGTTTTCCCGCAGGTTATACCGGTAGTCCAGTCGCCGCATGCTTCGCTCCAGCCGGGGGAAGAGGAAGGGCAGGGCGTAGGCATAGTTCCAGACGTGGGTGCAGCTTCCCTCGCAGCTGCCGCTCTCCTCGTGAACGCCCTCCCAGCCGTAGAAGGAGCCGTCTTCCAGACGTAGCACTGTGGGGGATTTGAGCACGGCGAGGTTATCCGCCGCCGCCTCGATGACGGCGGGAGGCAAAGTGGCGTTCCACAGGGCGTCCCGGAAGGCATGGGTTCTCCGCTCCAGATCGGAGAACCCGGCCAGCGCCCAGGAGGCTACCGCCTCGGCGGAGGGGAAACGGGTGGCATAGTAATTCCGCCAGGTCACGTCCCGACCCTGCGCGTCCCGAAGGGGATCCCAGTAATTATGGTTGTTGGGAAAGTACCAGGCCAATACGAAGCGTACCGCGGCGGATTCCCCGGGAGCCAAAGAGAGCTCCGTCCAGACCGTGGACACGTCGTGGCTTCCCGGCTGTTCGTACCGGCGGGGAGAGAGGCGGCCCTGCAGGAATTCCTGCCAGAAGACCGTGGCGCCGTCGAACCACTTTCCTCGGAACCAGTTGGGCTGGACCTGGACGTGGGCGGCGTCGGTGACCATGGCGAGCTCGCCATAGCGGGGATCTTCCCGCGAGATGCCCTGCTGCTCCAGCGCAACGCCACCGGGAATGGGGCGGTTAACGCTGCCTTGGCCGAAGAAATTGCGTACCGAGAAGGCGACGGCGTAATCCAGAGACTGCGGGGTATCGTTGGTCACCACCACGGTAAAGAGGGCGGCGGGCAGGCTGGATGCGTCCTCATCCAGGGGGATGAAGGGATTGAAGGCCTGCAGGGTCACCTTCCCGGGAAAGTGGGGATCGGCGAAATCGATGGCGGCGGTGGGAAAGGTCCCGGTGAAGGATGCCTGGGCAAAGTGCGGGAATCCGGCCAGGGTATCGGCCCGAGGCCCGTAGCCGTAGCCACTGAATGTGGCGCGGCTGTATTGCCCCATGCGGTCCTTTTCCAGATCCCCCAGCAGGGTCCGGGCGTCCAGAAGCCGGCCTTCCTTCGCGGCGCGGACGGCAAAAAAACTGTGTCCGTTGGTGGATCCTTTGGCGGGGTGGTTGGCAATTTCCCAGTCCAGCAGGCGGCCGTTCCCTCCCAGGCCGATGCTGCCGGTGCCGATGCCTCCCAGGGGGAAGGAGATTTCCCGGGTATGCTCTCCGGTATATGTGCTGCCTTGTTTCATGGCCGACCCTCCTCTTCGGCGGAAGCTATGGATGCTTGGTAGAATTGCCATCATGATAGCACAGCCCCCTGCCCCTGTCGAGACAAAACGGTAACTTTTCAGGAATTCCCTCCGCCGCCCTTGCTTCGCGGCGCGGAACTTGGTACAATACAGCTAACATCAAAACGGGAGGAAAAGCATGAGCAAGATTGCGTATAGCGAGATACAATACGGCGCGTTCGGCCGCTGCATGCGGCTGACCAACGGCCTGCTGGAGCTGGTGGTGACCTTGGATATCGGGCCGCGGATCATCCGCCTGGCCATGGTCGGGGGCGAGAACATGATGGCCGAGCTGCCGGAGAAGGAAGAGCCGGCCAATGGCTGGAAGATCTGGGGCGGCCATCGCCTGTGGACCAGCCCGGAGGCCATGCCCCGTACCTACGAGCTGGACAATGATCCCATTGAGTACGAGATGATTGAGGACGGCATCCTGCTCCGCCATCCCAGGGATCCCATCTCCGGCATGATCAAGGAGATCGAGATCACCATGGATGAGGAGACCACGGTGGTGGACGTGCTCCATCGGGTGACCAACGACAATGCCTGGCCGGTGGAGTTCGCCGATTGGGCCATCACCGTCATGGACAAGGGCGGCAAGCTGGTGGCTCCCTTTAATACCACCGATACCGGCTACCTGGCCAACCGGCAGATGGCCATTTGGCCCTATAGCAAGATGAACGACAAGCGATTCTGGATGGGCGAGCGCTTTGTTACCCTGCAGCAGGAGACGGTGTGCGACGGCCCCTTCAAGATCGGCCTGGATAATGAGCAGGGCTGGGTGGCTTGTTTCAATCACGGCTGCGTGTTTATCAAGCACTTCCTCTATGACGAGGACGCTGTCTATCCCGATGGCGGCATGAGCTTTGAGACCTATACCTGTGAGGACTTCATCGAGGTGGAAACCCTCTCGCCCATGGAGACGGTGGCTCCCGGGGAGACGCTGGAGCACTTTGAGTGCTGGGAGCTGCTGCCCGGCGTGGAGATGCCCGCCAATGACGATGAGGTTTTGGCCGCCTTTGCGGAGGAGACCATTGCCAGTCTGGAGGACTGCGGCTGCGGCGACTGCGATGATGAGGACTGCGGCTGCGGCTGCGATCACGACCACGAGGGCTGCGGCGGTCACGGACATGGAGGCTGCGGCGGCCACGACCATGACGGCTGCGGCCATGGCCACGGCTGCGGCGGTCACGGGCATGGAGGCTGCGGCCACGACCACTAGTCGGAGTGCCGGGCGCTTTTCCGGAGCCCTGCGGCTTCCGAGGGCAGGCAGCGGGCATGCCTAGCGTTTTTCCTGCCAGGCAGTGGCCGGCGGTGGGCAGAAAGGGTTGCAAGCCGAAGAATGGATGCTGATCCCGCTGGAAGGAAGCCGCCCCAGCGTCCCGCTGTAAGAAGAGTTTAGGGTTCGCGCTGAAAGCGCGAACCCTTTTGTGAAAGGATGCATGACAATGATTGAGTCGCAATGGATTATGCCGGCCGACAAGGCTATGCTGGAGGAGGCTCTGGCGATCCGTATGGAGGTTTTCTGTGATGAGCAGGGGTTTTCTCCGTCGTTGGAACGGGACCGGCTGGATGATATCGCCATCCATCTGCTGCTAACGGTGGATGGGGTGCGGGCCGCCACGGGAAGACTGCTGCAGAAGCCCGACCGGAGCTGGGTGATCGGCCGCGTGGCGGTGCGCGCTTCCTTCCGCCGGCAGGGACTGGGGGATATGCTGATGCGGATGCTGATTCGCAAGGCGCGGGATTTGGGCGCAGGGGATATCCATGTGGATTCCCAGGTGCAGGCCATTCCCTTCTACGCCAGTCTGGGCTTTGTTCCGGCGGAGGATGGGGAGCATATGGATGAGCACGTGCCCCACCGGCAGATGGTGCTCCCGGCAGGGGTGGAGCCGGCCAGCCAGTGCGGCCACCACTGATTTTCTGCGGATATATCAGAAAAACGCCGGAATGGTGTTCCATTCCGGCGGGGAAAGCATGCCGTGGCTGCTGTCTGGAGGCTATGAGCCGTGTTCCTCCAGGATGCACCGGTAGGCTTCGGGTTCGCTTTGGGGCATGATCAGCACGGGGAGGGAGGCATCTCCGCCTTCGGGTACCGCCGCAACCCTCTCGTCATGCCAATAGATCCCATCGGGCTGCCAATACAGCTCGTCGGGGTGATCCAGTCGGAGGAGCTGTACGGCTTCTTCGATCCGGTCCAATTCCCTGCAGCACGCAGTATAGGTCTTATCGGGGGCGTTCTCCATGGTCGCACGAAGCTTGGGGGAACACCAGGCCTGCAGCAGGACCTCCCGGCATCCCCACTGCCAATCCAATACGGCGATGTCCCGGGGCCCGTACCCATGGGCCGCAAAAGCGGCAGGCAGAGGAACCACGCGGATGTCCGACAGTAGGGAAAAGAGCCGGGGCAGATGATCCTTCTTTTCGGCATAGTAGGAGAGAATCTGCCTGCTGCCGGGGTCTGTCCGCTGCCGGAGGCGTCCGGCGGGGGTATACAGTACGCTGACGGCGGGGTCTTCACCCTCTTTGGGATAGAGGAAGCCGCATTGGGGATGTTCCAGTCGGTAGAGCCGGGTGCGGCGCAGCACGGCAGCTTGCAGGGGGAGGGGACCAAGGCCGAAGGGCGGATCCAGAAGGAGCAGGGGCGCGCCGGCGGAGACGGGGGGGAGCCGGTCGGCGTAAGCCGGCTGTCCCCGGAGAGCGTCCAAGGTCATGACTGGATCTGCGGCCACCAAAAGGCGCACCAGAGCAGTTCTCCTGGCCCGGCGTTTTGAATGCTGTGCTCCACGTCGTGGGGGATGACCACGATATCCCCCGGGACGACGGCCTGGGATTCCTCGCCCACGGTGACGACGCCCTCGCCCTTAAAGATCATATAGATTTCATCGGTGGGATGGGCATGGCTGGCCAAGCGCCCCGGTCCGGCCAGATACCCCCAGGCCGAAGAAAAAGGGGCGGGCATGATGTTTTCGGGAATGACCTCGTAAGCGCGAATGCTGTCTTCGTGGGCGGCGGAAGCCGCCGCGTCGTTGTAACGCAAGATGTTCATCCTTTACCTCCCTTGCTGAAGCGCATGAATTCCTATATGGAAATTATAGCATATGCTTCGGCAAAGGGAAACGGCTGGATTTCCAATTGTTCCATGAATATGCGGTTGACATCGTATTGCTTTGTCATATAATGAAAGCGTTGCGTTTTCTAAACAAGGCGAACGCAATGGGAACCGGCGGGCAGTTCTTCCCGTCTATACCCTACGGATGTGCATGAATTCTCTGCGACCAGAATAGGAGTTGATCGCTTTGGCTTATCGGAATGATTCTCGCGGCGGCGGTCGGAGCCGTACGCCCGCCGGCGTTCGCAATGCGCCGAGTGCGCGCACTGCGGCGACGCAGCGGCCTGCATCCGGTGTCCGCACCCCTCCCCCCGGCAGCAACCCACGCCGGGCTCCAGCGCCTCGGGGAGGACGGCCCTCCATGAACCGCGTGGTGGATATCCTGGTTATTGTGGCCGTACTGGCTGTGGGGATTTTTGCCGTATGGAGTTCCAGCCATTCTACTACCGCGTCCGGGGAGCCGGATGCCACCAGTGGCCTTCCTGCCGAATCGGGCATGAACCAGCCGGTGATTACCGAGCTGATGACGTCCAATAACTCGGCCCTGGCGGCGGGGGACAGCGGCTTTTATGATTGGATTGAAATCTATAATCCCACGGATGCCTCCATTAACCTGGCGGGGTACGGCCTGACCGACGACATCAGCAAGGGGACAAGATTCCTGTTTCCGACGATGACGCTGGAGCCTGGGCACTTTGCCATTGTCTATGCCTCGGGGCTGGATGAGGCGCCGGTGCAGGGTGAAATGCACGCATCCTTCCGCCTCTCTTCATCGGGAGAGACGCTGGTCCTGGTGGATTCCTATGGGAATCCTATCCAGAGCGTAGATATTCCCCCCATTTCCACGGATCAGTCCTATGCCATTGACATGACCCAGCTGGAGAATTCGGTTTGGTCTGCTACCGAGCGGTACACACCCGGCTATGCCAACAATGACGAGGGCTGGGCCGCCTTCTCGGAGACCCGGCATGTGGAGAATTCTCCTATTGTTATCAGCGAAGTGATGGTCAAAAACCGTGTTACCCTGAAGGACGAGGACGGCGTATTCGCCGACTGGGTGGAGATTTATAACCGGGGCAGCGAGACGGTCAACATCGGCGGCTACGGCCTCTCCAACAAGGAGAACCGCCTCCTGCGCTGGCAGTTCCCGTCCATCGACCTGGAGCCTGGCGCGTACCTGCTGGTTTTCTGCGGCGATAAGAACAGCATTGACCTGACCCAGCCGCTGCACGCGCCCTTCTCCCTCAATTCCCAGGAGGATACCGTGATCCTCTCCAATGATAAGGCGCAGATCCTGGACAAGGTGGTTACCCCCACGATGGAGAGCGACCAAAGCTATGCCCGGGTGCCGAACTCTGACGAGTGGGAGATCCGCAGCCAGCCTACCCCAGGTTATTCCAATGACGATGTTGGATACAATGCCTTCCAGGAGGCAAACCAGGCGGTGAACAACACCGGGATTCGCATCAGCGAGGTGATGAACAATAACGTCTCCGCCTATGCCTATGCCGACGGAGTTTACTATGACTACATCGAGCTGGAAAATTTTGGAACGGAGAGCGTCAGCCTGGCAGGCTTTGGCCTGACGGACGATCCGGGAAAGCTGGGCCTGTACACCCTGCCGGATGTCACGCTGGCGCCGGGGGAGAAGCTCCTCATCAACGCATCGGGTTTGGGGGATCAGCCGTCCGAAACCGACGCAAAAAAAAAATACCACACGACCTTTGGCCTCTCTGCTGAGGGGGAGACCGTTGTACTGACCGATCCCCAGGAGAATATCGTAGATACCTGCATGATGCCCCGCACGCCCATCAATGTGTCCTATGGACGGAGTCCGGGCAGCGCACTGTATGCCTACATGACAGACCCCACGCCGGGGGCGGCCAATAGCCAGGGCGTCCCGGGACGGGCGGCCAATCCGGTGCTGAGCCTTGCTTCGGGTAATTATGACGAGCCCCAGGAGGTGACCATCCAGGTTCCCCAGGATACGCAGGTGTACTACACCTTAGACGGTTCGGTGCCCAATACCAGCGATACCCTCTATACCGGCCCTATCACCATTTCCCAGACGGCGCCTCTGCGCGCTGTGGCCTTCCGAGAGGGCTATCTGGACAGTGAGGTCATCACCTCCGCCATCTTTATTGGTGAGGGACGGGACGTGCCCATTGTCAGTGTGACGGTCGAGCCGGGAGATATGTTTGACCCGGTTACGGGCATCCACGAGCTGGGACCCAACGCCGATCCGGAGTATCCTCATTCCGGGGCCAATTATCTCAAGAATACAGAGGTGCCCATCCATTTGGACCTGATTGAGTCCGACGGAACCTTAGGGATCAGCCAGAACGCGGCGATCCGCATCTTTGGCGCTTATTCCCGGCGCAATGAGAGCAAGAGCTTTGCCCTCATGGCCCGGGGAGCCTATGGCCCGGGGACCTTCAATTACCAGCTCTTTGAGGACCGGCCCTATACGGAGTTCCATTCCTTCATTGTGCGTAATGGGGCTTCGGAGTGGAACCAATCCAAGATCCGGGACGTGCTGACCTCCTCCCTAGCTGCTGATACCACCGACCTGGATACCCAGGCATTCCGGCCCTGTAAGCTCTTTATCAATGGGGAGTTCTGGGGGGTCTACTTCATCCAGGAGAAGGTGACCGACCACTTCCTGGCCAGCCGGTACAACATCGATGAGGAGAGCATTGACCTGCTGGTCGGTAACGGCAATAAAGCCAGTTACACGGTAACCGGCTCCAACGAAGATTGGATGGCCATCGTAGAGTACGTCAAGACCCATGGGTTGACCAATGCTGAGGACTACGCGTATATCCAGACCAAGATCGACGTGCTCAACTATGCCGACTATGTGGCCATTGAGACCTACTCCAACAACTCGGATACGGGAAATATTAAGTTCTGGCGCAGCGACCAGCTGGACGGCAAGTGGCGCTGGATTCTCTACGACACCGACTGGGGCTTCCGTTCTCCGGAGAGCAACTTTGTGGAGGAGTACTTTGATCCCCGCGGCCACGGTTCCGGCAATGCCTTCGATACCACGCTGAGCTGTGCTCTGCTGAAGAATGAAGAGTGGCGCGCTCTCTTCCTGGAGCGGGCGGGCTACCACTACCGGGAGACCTTCAATACCGAGCATGTTCTGTCCCGGATCGATGAGATTGTGGTGGCCATCGAGCCGGAGATGCAGCGGGATCGGGAACGCTGGGGGCTGAGTTACACCGCCTGGCAGCGGCAGATAGAGACCGTTCGCGACTATGCCCGGGTCAAGCCCGCCAACTACCGCGCGGAGATCCAAGAGATCACTGGCGCTACCGACGAGGAAATGCAGCGCTACTTTGGCGACTAGGAGGAGCCTATGGCTAATATGGGAAAGCACCAGCTCCGCTACGAGCTGAAGTACATCATTACCGAGGGGGAGTATGTGGCCATGCGGGACCGGCTGCTGGCCGCCATGCCCTTGGACCGTAACGCCGACGCGTCCAACCGGCTGTATCACATCCGCAGCCTGTACTTCGATGATATCTACAATACCTCCATGACCGAGAAGGAATCGGGGGTGATGGTGAGAAAAAAATACAGGATCCGGATCTATAATCTGCAGGATCGGGTCATCCACCTGGAGAAAAAAATGAAATTCGACCAAATGACCGCCAAGGATTCCACGTCGCTGACGCGGAAAATGGCGGAGGCCCTCATCCGAGGGGAATGGATGAACGTTCCCTTGGGGCGGGATCCCCTGCTGGACGAATTCTATGCAGACATGCGGACACGGCTGCTGCGCCCGGCGGTGATCGTAGACTACTACCGAGAGGCCTATACCTTTCCTGCGGGCAATGTGCGGGTGACCTTTGACCGGGATCTGCATTCCGGGCAGTTCAGCCGGGATCTGTTTGCCGATCACCCTTCGCCGGTGCCCATCCTGGATCCGGGTACGATGATCCTGGAGATTAAGTACGATAACTTCCTGCCCGCGCACCTACTGGGCATTCTCCAGAGCCATAAGGGCCAGCGCATGGCCATCTCCAAGTATACACTCTGTCGGGAATACCACTAGTACGATTTAATTTGGATAAAGGAGGAGAATCCCATGAATCCCACCCCCGCACCTACCGGTGCCACCACCATCAAGGATGTGATCGGCGGCAACGCTCTGCTGGAGAGTTTTGGAACCTCAGGCTCCATGACCATTCCCAGTCTGCTGCTGGCCATCGTTGTGTCCTTTGTGCTGGGCATGTTCATCTACTGGGTGTACAAGAGAACCTTCCGCGGTGTGCTTTACAGCCATTCCTTCAACATCTCCTTGGTGATGCTGACCATGGTGACGGCTTTGATCATCCGCTGCATTACCTCGAACCTGACCCTCTCCCTTGGTATGGTGGGCGCCCTGTCCATCGTCCGTTTCCGTACCGCGGTGAAGGATCCCATGGACACGGTCTATATGTTCTGGGCCGTGGCTGCGGGCATCATGATCGGCGCGGGCACCGGCTTCTACGCGTATGCCCTGATTGGTTCGGCGGTGATCGGCATCTTCCTATACATCATGTACCTGCGCAGCGGCCGGAAGTCCTTTGCGTATCTCCTCATTGTGCGGCATGACTTCGACTGCGCCAATGAGGTGAACTTCTTGGTCAATAAGCTGCCCCGGCCTGCCCGCCTGAAGAGCAAGGCGGTTACGCCTTCGGGGGTGGAGCTCACCATTGAACTGCGCCTTTCGGGGGAGAATACCAATATTGTCAATGAGTTCATGCGCATCCAGGGCGTCTATGACGCCACTTTGGTGAGCTACCAGGGTGAGTTTGCCGCTTAGGGCTTCCGTTCTTCTCCAAAAGCTAAACGCGCCGCGGATTTTCCGCGGCGCGTTTTCTGTATAGACGGGATAAGGCCTGGGGCCTAGATGGCGCAGTGGCTGTCGGCCTCCCGGCGGCGGTTCAACTGGGGACAGACCTGGGGCCAGCGGCAGTCCTTGCAGCGCAGACAGGGATATTGGGGCGCCTCCCCCCGCAGGGCGGTTTCGCTCCAGCGGTCGTCAGCCAGCATGCCGTGGCCTACATTGACCAGGTCAACGCCGTAGTTTTCCAGCAGATCCTCCGCGATTTGGCAGGTATCGATACCGCCCACTGCCATTACAGGCACACGGCCGGCCACGTGCTTGGCAATGACGGTGCCCAGGTAACTGAGACGGTTGTAGGGATAGTCGGCAGGGACGTCAAAATCGTCCTGGATGGAGAAGGAAACGTTCAGCGCCTGGATGCCCATGTCGATATAGGCGTCCGCCAGGGCGCAGCCCTCCTCTAGCGTAGGGGCGTTGGCGCCCATGCGCATGGTGATGACAAAGCTGTCGGGGGTAACCTTGCGGATCTCCTCCACAATCCGCCGGGGCAGGCGGGTACGGTTCTCCAGGGAGCCGCCCCACACATCGGTCCGGGTATTGACCCGGGGGTTGACAAATTGGTCGATGAGGTAGTTGTGGCAGCCGTGGAGCTCCACGCCGTCCATGCCGGCTTCGGCGGCGCGCCGGGCCGCCTGGGCAAAGCTGGCAATAATGGTTTCTAGCTCCTCTTCGCTGAGGGCGTGCACCCGATGGCCTCGGTAGTTTTCCATGGCGACAGGACCCATTTTGCGTCCGGTGGCAGGATCGGTGGACATGCCCGCGTGGTGGAGCTGCACCAGGGCGGGAACGCCGTGGATGTGGCAGACGTCGGCCAGGTGCTCCATGCCTTGGATATGCTCATCCTTCCAAAGACCCAGCTGATCCACGCTGAGCCGGCCACTGGAGGAGACGCAGGTAGCCTCTATGATAATCAAACCGGTGCCGGCTGCCGCGCGGGTTCGATAGTGGTGCAGGTGGGAGGGAGTTACGTATCCTTCTTGTGCCAGTCCGAAGACCACCATGGGGGGCATGACGATCCGGTTGCGGAGCTCCAGGCCGCCAATGGAAATGGGCGAATTCAGTTTCATAGGAGTCCTTCCTTTCTTTTCCATGCATCGCATTGCCTCAGTGTAACACGTGGGAAAGGTCTTGGCAAGGGGCGAGAGGCGTCGGCACCCCATGGTGGAACGTGGGGGGATGCGCCTGGGCTATGGCTATGCGGAGGAAGGGAAGAATATGCACCCGGCAATAAAATATTGTCGAGGCACGGGGGACGTGGTAAGATGACTGGGGACGGGTTTCCTACAGGTGGCCGGGAAGGTTCCCACAGGAGACCGTCATAGCCGAAGAAACCTATAGCCCGAAAGATTGCAGCTTGAAAAGGAGGCAGAGCATGCCCGCTCCTACCGTATTGTTGACCCATTCCATTCCCACCCGGGGTATGGAGGCCCTGTTTGATGCCTGCCGGGTGATTATGCCGCCCGAAGGGGCGTATACGTTCACGCCGGAGGCCCTGGTGGATGCCGCCCGGGATGTGGATGCGATCTTTGCGGCGGGTCCGGTGCCCGCAGCGGTGATCGAGGCGGCCCGGCGCCTTCGGATCATTGCCAACTATGGCGCGGGTTACGACCGGGTGGACGTGGAGGCCGCCGCGCGCCGGGGGATCCCTGTCACCAATCTGACCCGATCCACCAGCCTGCCGACGGCGGAAATGGCGCTGACGCTGCTGCTGTCGGTGGCCCGGCGGGTGCCTGAGCTGGACGGCGCCCTTCGCGGAGGAGAGCCGGAGTCGGTCTTTGGCATGGGGAAGGCCATGGGCCGCACGCTGGACGGCTTGACATTGGGTATCGTCGGGCTGGGGAATATCGGGAGCTGCATGGCGCGGCTCTGCCGAGGACTGGGGATGCAGGTGCTGTATACGTCGCGCCATCGCCGTTCTCCCCAGGAAGAAGCCGAAAAGGAGGTTGCGTACCGGCCCTTGGAGGCGCTGCTGGCCGAGAGCGATGTGGTTTCTCTCCATGTGCCCCACACAGCGGAGACAGATCGCATGATCAATGCGGAGCGGCTCGCTCTCATGAAGCCCGATGCCATTTTGATCAATACCGCCCGGGGCGGCGTGGTGGATACGGACGCCCTGGCGGAGGCCCTTCGGGCAGGCAGACTGGGCGGCGCGGGGCTGGACGTCTATCCCCAGGAGCCCCATGTGCCGGCGGCGCTCTTTTCCTGCCCCCATACCGTGCTGACCCCCCACATCGGTACCAATACCGCCCATGCCCGGGCGGAAATGGCGCGGGAAACCTGCGACTGCATTCTGCGTGCCTTTGACGGCAGGCCATTGGTCAATGTGGTCAACGGGGTGGGTTGATTTCTCCATACCCGCAGAGGATGATCTGTGCTACGATGCTCTTGACTCTATGCCAAGGAGGTTTTTCCCATGACCGAGATCGAAAAACGCACCCAGCGCACCCGCTGGTTCATGCACGACCGTTTCGGCATGTTCATCCACTGGGGACTCTACGCCATCCCTGCTCGGGGGGAGTGGGTCCGGAATGCCGAGCGCATTACCGTGGAGGATTATCAGCGGTATTTTGATGAGTTTGACCCGGTAGACTATGACCCGAAGGCCTGGGCCAAGGCGGCCAAGGCGGCGGGCATGAAGTACGCTGTGCTGACCACTAAGCACCACGATGGTTTCTGCCTCTTCGACAGCGCCTACACCGACTACAAGGCCACCAATACCAAGGCCGGACGGGACCTGGTGCGGGAGTATGTGGACGCCTTCCGGGCCGAAGGGCTTAAGGTGGGCTTCTATTACTCGCTGCTGGATTGGCATCACCCCGACTATCCCCATGAGAGCGATTCCATCCATCCCATGCGGGGCAACCCCGATTATCCCGATCAGGGGCGGGATTTCTCCCGGTATATCCAGTACTTCCATAACCAGGTGCGGGAGCTCTGCACCAACTATGGCAAGATTGATATCCTGTGGTTTGACTTCTCCTATCCCGGCATGGCGGGGGAGAAGTGGGAGGCCACCAAGCTGATCCAGATGGTCCGGTCGCTGCAGCCCGACGTAATCATCGACAACCGGCTGGAGGGTTCGGGCGAAGGGGACGCCGCCGAGACGGGTACTCTGCTCCAGGCCGAGCCCAGCATTTACGCCGGCGACTTTGTCAGCCCCGAACAGATCATTCCCGCCAAGGGCATCCGCAACGTACTGGGCGATCCGGTGCCTTGGGAGGCCTGCATCACCATGAACAACAACTGGGGCTATGCCGCCGCCGATTCCTATTGGAAGCCTGCCAAGCTCCTGGTTCGGAAGCTGGTGGAATGCGTCAGCAAGGGCGGCAACCTCCTGCTGAACGTGGGCCCGGACGCCAAGGGACGGATCCCCCAGCAGTCCTTGGCCATCCTGGAGGAGATGGGCCGGTGGATGGCCAAGAACGGCGAGTCTATCTACGGCTGCGGCCCGGCGGGCATTGAGAAGCCCGAGTGGGGCTGGTACACCCGCAAGGGGGACACCCTCTATGCCCACATCCTGGAGGCGCCCATTGGCCCCATGGCCTTGGTGGGATTGGGAGGCAAGATTGTCGAGCCTCGGCGCGTGGCTGACGGCGCGGAGATCCCCAAGGTGGTCTCCTTCAACATCAACGGCGTGACCGAGCATGCTTTCATCAACTTCGGCCCCGGTGCGGGCACCTATCCGCTGCCCGATGAGACCGATACCGTGGTGAAGTTCCAGATCGTGGGAGATCTGTAGGCGCCGCTCCGAGCAGATAAGGAAGGCGTCCCGCGGCCTCTGGCCACGGGACGCCTTTTGGATGGATCCATGACGGCATATGCGGCAAAAGACCCCGCGCAGCGCCGCGCGCCGGGAATCCCTGACGCGGGGCCGCTGCCGCCCAAAAGCCCGCCTGCGCTTTGCTCTCCGCGAAGGAGGGCGGGAAACTTGACGGCTTGCTTCTGCCGCCTTTGAAAAAGACCGGGAAAACCGGGGCTTCTGTGCCGGAAATCACGGCGTCCCCCAGGCCCGAGGCCTGGGGGACGCCGTTTGCTCTTTTGGATACAGGCCGGAGCGTGCCGGCATCTGCCGGCGCTATCCCAGGAAGACTCCCTGTGCCTTCAGCGTCTGGCGCAGGGCCTGGGGATCCAGCTGCCGGGGGGTGATCCCCGCCAGAGCGGACATGGCCGCCGCCGTGCCTGCCGCTTGGCCCTGGGCCATGCAGGAGACCGTATTCCGGGTGGACATATGGGCCTCCCAGTCGGAGGTGATCATCCGGCCGGCCACCAGCAGGCCTTCCGCCTTCTGGGGAAGCAGGGCGCGGTAGGGAATGCCGTAGTATTTTCCGTCCTTGATCATCACCCGGGGCGCGCTGTCGTGGAACCCATAGAGGGCTATCTCGTCCGGGAAGCGGGCGGCGTCTACGATCTCCTGGAGGGAGAGATCATAGGCGCAGGAGACGATGCGGGTGCGCCGCACGCCGAAGTGAATGGGCGTCCAGCAGATGTAGGCGTTTTCGAAGCCGGGAATGTATTTTTTGAGCATGGCGGCCATCTGGTGTACCTGCCGCCGCAGGGTGATCTCAGCCTGGCTGGCGGCCTCCACGTCGGTAGCGTCCACGCTGCGCAGGTTGGCGGTATTGATGAAGGTGAAGACCCCTTCGTGATAGGAAAAGGTCATGGGCCCCCACATGCCCGACTTGGACATAAAGGCGTCGAACTCCGGTAGCTTGCGCAGGGTAAAGCCGGCACGGACAACGTTGTCATAGTCGCTTCCCTTGTCGGCATGCACCAAAGACATGATCATGTCATGCTCTTCAAAGAAGCGGATGGCCCGGGGAATGTCCACATGGGCCATGCCGAAGGGCATACCCACCGAGGAATCGTCAAACCGGTTGGTGCAGGGAACCCCAGCCCGGTAGGCCACATCAGCGTCCCCGGTGGTATCCACCGCCACCTTGGCTAGGATGGCTTCCCGTCCGGACTTGCTCTCCACAATCAGGCCGCGCAGGGTATCGCCCTCCATCACCACATCGGCCACCCAGGTGTGCAGGAGAATTTTGACCCCGGCCTCCTGGAGCATCTCCAGGATGACGTCCTTGAAGATCTCCCAGTCAATGATGGTGGCGGTGGAGTCGTAGTTGGCGCCGATTTCCTGCTCCAGATGGCCCTTGCAGCCGCCCAGGGGGATCAGCCGCTGGATAATTTCTCCCGGGATGCCCTGGACCACTTGGGTCTTGGGGGTCTGGGGAAAGTTCTTGTACATGTTAAAGAAACTGTGCAGGGGGCCTGCGCCGTTGATCATGGTTCCCCCCACGTAGCCGAAGCGCTCCACCAAAATGGTGCGGGCGCCATTGCGTGCGGCAGCCAGCGCCGCCACCAAGCCGGCGGTTCCGCCGCCTGCTACCACCACGTCGCACTCCCAGCGCACAGGGGTCTGCCGGTTTTCCTGAATGTATTGCATGGTAAGCATACCTTCCCTTTCCTATGAACTTAAGATGGCTTAGGCTGAGTATAGCGCGGGGGCTTTTTCCTTTCCATGGCGGGGAATGCCTGCTTTTATGGGCTATCTTTGCCCGTGGGGAAGCAGAAGGCCTGGGGCGCGCAAAAAAGGACCGCCTGGGGCGGTTCCCTGCGGCTGGCCTCAAACCGCGCCCTGGCCCCGCGGACAGAGGTTGCCTACCGCCCAGGCGGCGGGGGCTTGGCTCCCGATGCTCCATTTTGCGAAGACGGCGAGAACCTGGGGGTGGGTTTCTCCGGAATACGGAAAGGAACCGCCGGGGCGGTTCCTTGGCAGACGGATGCGGGGGGATCGTGGGGCGTCATCCGCCGTAGGTCTCCTCCCAGGCGGCGATGCGGGCCTGGAGGTATTCGGCGTAGGTGGGGTATTTGCCGGCCTGGGCGGCATAGTCGGCGTAGAAGAGGGCGGTCTCCGCGTGGCTCCACTGGTACACCGAGCAGGGGTTCTCTGTCGCCTCCTCAAGGCGCAGCGTGATGCCGGAAAGAGGCACGTCAAGGTTTACGGCGCCAAGCTGGGAGACCTCCAGTGCGGGAGAGGCGATGCCGGCCGCTTCGACCTGCTGACAGATCCATGGGACATCGGCCATGGTCCGGGCCTCCTGCCAGGTGACTTCCCAGGGACTGTGATCGATATAGCCTTCCCCATCATGACCGTAGGTTTCCTGCAGAAATCCGCGGATGGCGGAGATTTGCTCGGGCGCGTAGTCGTACTGGATGGAGTACAGCCCGGTTCGGTCCATGCCGAAGGTCAAATGGGCGGTTACCGTATTCCCCAGGGGATCGGTTACCGGGGTGCGGATCACCAAGCCGGTGGGATAGATCCATAGCTCCTCCCCGCTGCGAAGCGCTTCCCAATCGCTTCCCAGGGCTTCCATGACGGCTTGGGGCTCCATGCCCCACGCCAGGGAGGAGACCAGGGGCGCATAGGCCCCTTTTGCATCGGGAGGCAGGGTCGCCTGGGGCTGGACGGCCTCCGAGGAGCAGCCTGCCAGGATTCCCAGCAGGAGCAGCGCAAGAATGGGAAAACAGAGACGCTTCATGTGTACCCTCCTTAGGATGTTGCGGTCAGCTGGAGATTAGCTGCAAGGGATAGAAGCTAGGGAATCTCTACTACAATGATATCTCCGGAGACTCTGTCATCTGCCCAGCGAACTTCCGTCACGCCAGACATACAGTAACTGTCACCAATGGGGTTTCCCACATAATAGTAGGCATTAACAGTATTATTGAGAGTGTACACGGTATTTAAAGTGGGATTCGAAACATGCTGGTTTAGTAGGGTGCGAGGTTTATCTCCAGTAAGCACATAGGAATCGAAGCAATTAATGTATTGCCGGAATTCCTGAACATAGGAGGCATTCCTTCGAATCTGGGTGGTAACTTTGGTGATGTGGTAAGAATCACCGCTTCCTTCACTACGGGTTGTGTAGTACATTCTGTGTACCATTTGGATATCATTGCCTGTGTACTGGCCTGTATAAGATCCACTTGCTGCTACTGCAGCAGGGATCGGATTTCCGAGGGAATCGGACAGAACCATACTGGTTATCACATAGCTTTTTTCCGTGCTTCCATCTGAGTAGACAACATTTCGCACGAGCTGACTCACTGACAGCGTTCCATTTGTGGCGTTAGGGTTTTCTTGGTACTTTTGGGCGGCTACCATGAGCAGTTGATCAAGATTTTCATTTAGCGGAAAATCATTGACAACGACTGCGCGCTGCATTGGAGGTATTTGTGAAAAAGAGGAATCCTCTGCTGAGGCGATTGTGTTTGTTGAG
Organism: uncultured Christensenellaceae bacterium; assembly: GCA_944376795.1. Lineage (GTDB taxonomy): Bacteria > Bacillota > Clostridia > Christensenellales > UMGS416 > CALWDW01. The sequence goes on along the minus strand of CALWDW010000048.1, from coordinate 49,445 downwards.
AAAACAACCGTAGCGCAGAAAAGAAGCGCTAATGCACATCGAAGAGCAAGAGACTTTTTCATGGTATACTCCTTTCTGATCATATCCCTTACTTTGCTTTTTGAGCTTTCTACAACGCAATATAGTGAACCAATGGAATCACCCCCAGAATTCTTTTAGGAAGCGAAAATCATAATATAAAACATCTATAGTTAAATTATACACAATTAAACCAATGAGTAAATTGAAAATAATTACTTATAATATGTATTTAAATTACCAATTTTAGAATCTGGTTTTGGAAAATGCGTCCATTAAAAGTCAATATGGTAAAAAACGTCAGATTCTTTCCACAGTCCGCCTTTTTGTGTATACTATAGGCAGTATGCTAGGGAGGTGATCCTATGCGCCGGACATGGCCGCGGCATATTCTCAAGACGGCCGGCTTGGTGCTGGGCGTGTTCACGGCGGCGCTGGCAGGCTACGTGATCTATCTGTTTGCCAGCTACAGCCGCATTCCGGATATGCAGCCCTTGACGCCCCAGGGGGATGGCGGCGGACAGCTCGCCGCGGGCGAAACCCTTCGCGCCGTGACGTGGAATCTGGGCTTTGCCGCCTATACCCAGGACTACAGCTTCTTTATGGATGGCGGCACGGAGTCCTGGGCCCGCTCCGAGGCGTCGGTGCGGCAGAACATGGAGGACATGATCGGCGTGCTGCGGGAGGAGGACGCCGACCTGATGCTGCTCCAGGAGGTGGACGTGGACGGCACGCGAAGCCATCACGTGGACGAGAGCGCGCTGCTGACCGAGGCTTTTTCCTCCTATGCTTCTCTCTTTGCGGAGAATTATGACTCGGCCTTTTTGTTCTATCCCTTTTACCAGCCCCATGGCAAGAATAAGGCGGGGTTGCTCACCCTCTCCCAGGGCGCCATAGACCAAGGGCTGCGGGTCAGCCTGCCCATTGAAGAGGGAGTGGGAAAGCTGGTGGACCTGGACCGCTGCTACAGTCTGGCCCGGATCCCCGTGGACAATGGGAGGGAGCTGTGCCTGTACAATGTCCATCTCTCGGCTTACAGCCAGGATGCTGCGGTGGTAGAGGCCCAGCTGGAGAAGCTTTACGCCAGCCTGGAGGAAGAGTATGCCGCAGGGAACTACATCCTTTGCGGCGGGGACTTTAACAAGGACCTTACCGGCCGCTCCTGCGAGATCTTTGGGGTGGAGCCCTTGGAGGATCCCTGGGCGCTGCCCTTTCCCGCCGAAACTCTGCCCCAAGGGATCCGACTGCCCATCGCCCAAGGCGAGGGACTGGCCCCCACCTGCCGCAATGCCGATGCGCCCTATGAGGAAGGTGTCTCCTTCGTCACCTATGTGGACGGCTTCCTGCTCTCCGACAATGTCCGTCTGGAGGGACTGCGGGTGGAGCAGACCGGCTTCCTTTATTCCGATCACAACCCTGTAATCCTGGACTTTGTGCTGGAACCATAGGCGGCGGCTGCGGCCTTGTGCTGCGGGAAGAAATTTGCTACACTGAAAGGATGGAAAAGGAGGGATTTGCCGTGGATGATTTGTTTACCGGCCAAATGGAGCGCCGGGCGCCTCTGGCCGACCGGATGCGTCCCCGGAATCTGGACGAGTTCCTGGGCCAGACCCATATCGTGGGTCCGGGCCGGCTGCTGCGCCGCGCCATTATGGCCGACCGGCTTACCAGCAGCATATTCTACGGCCCGCCGGGCTGCGGGAAGACCACGCTGGCCTCCATCATTGCCTCCTCCACCGCTTCGGCCTTTGCCAAGCTCAACGCCGTAACCAGCGGCGTGGCCGATGTGCGGGAGGTGATCAAGGCCGCCGAAAACCGCCTCAAGCTCTATGGGCAGAGCACCTACCTGCTGCTGGACGAGTGCCACCGCTGGAGCAAGAGCCAGAGCGACTCCATCCTGCCCGCCATTGAGAAGGGGATCATCAAGTTCATTGGCTCCACCACGGAGAATCCCATGATCGCCATGACGCCGGCCCTGGTCAGCCGCTGCCGCCTGTTTGAGTTCCGGCATCTGACCACCGAAGAGGTCAAGGAGGGGCTGCGGCGGGCCCTGTCCGATGCGGAGCGGGGCTTTGGCGCCATGAAGGTGGAGATGGAGGAGGCGGCCCTGGATCATATCGCCTCGGTGGCCAACGGGGATGTGCGAAGCGCTCTCAACGCACTGGAACTGGCGGTGCTGACTACGGCGCCTGCGGCTGACGGCGCAGTGCACGTGGATCTGGCGGTGGCCGAGGAATCCATCCAGCGCCGGGTGATCCAGTGCGATGAATCCTATTTTTACGATATGCTCTCTGCATTCTGCAAGAGCCTGCGGGGGTCGGACAGCGACGCGGCCCTGGCCTGGTTTGCCCGGCTGATTGAAGCGGGTGTGGATCCCCGGATCATTGTGCGGCGGCTCATTGCCCACGCCAGCGAGGACGTGGGCATGGCGGCGCCCGGGGCCATGGAGCAGGCGGTGGCAGCCGGCCATGCCCTGGAGATGGTGGGCCTGCCCGAGGCGCGGCTCTCTTTGGCTCAGGCCATTATCTATATCTGCGAGGCAGCCAAGTCCAATTCGGTGGTGATGGCGATGGAGGGGGCCTTTGCCGACGCAAAACAGGACCGGCACGATCCGGTACCGGTCCATCTGCAGGATGCCCACTATGCCGGGGCAGGGAAGCTGGGCGCGGGGAAGGGATACTTGTATCCCCACGACTTTCCCGGTCACTATGTCCGCCAGGCGTACGCGCCCCTTGCCGACCAGGGAAAGACCTACTATGTTCCCAGCGACCAGGGCTTTGAGAAGCGTATCCGCGAGCTCAAGGCCTATCGCGCCGCCCTGGCCGGGGAGGAGAAGCCGAAGGCTTAGGAGCCCAGGGGGTTGTTGGCAAGCTTCGCCAGAAGCTCTTTGCCCTGGCGAAGCTGCGCATTTTGAAGGACTTCCAGCGACTCGGCCTTTTTGGTCAGTTTCTCCAAAGTGTGGCGGCTTTCCGTCAGGGAAGCCTCGTAGGCGTCGCGGTTCTCTTGGCGGCGGTACCGGGTTCTGAAAGCAAAGATGAGCTCGACGACCGTAAGGATGAGGAACGTCAGAACGGTGGGCCAGAGGGAGAAAACCCCTAACAGAATAATGAACACACCGGTGAGAATGGGGGCGACGTAGTCTCTTGCGGCGTCCGCGGGAGAATTATTGACGAGGCCCTGTTGGCTTTCCAGGGCCTGGAGCCGCTGTCGGGTGTCATCCTTCTCCTGCTTCGCCTGTGCCAGGGAGGCGCGGGTTTGGAAGAGGGTGTGCCGGCATTCGCCCAGGGACCGGATGTCCCGCAGAAAGGCGTCTGTTGCCGGGGACGCCAGCTTTTCGGCGCTGATGAGGGAGTATTTCCAGTTGCTGCTGGCTTTGTCCAGGAGCTGGATCTCGCACAGTGCTTTGCCGGCCCAGCCCTGCCATCGGTCGGGATAAAGCCGGGCGGCTGCGGAGAATTCGTCGTAGGCGTCCTGGAGTTGGTCCAACTTGCGCAGAGATTCGGCTCTGCGGATTTGCTCGAGAAATCCCTGGCTGCTGTCATCGGAATCAATGATATTGGAATTGCAATAGGGACAGATGTAGTGACCAAGTTCCGCTTCAGCGGGGTCCACCGGGGCGCCGCAGTTGGGACAGAAATGTACTTCCAATGCCATGGTTTCTCTCCTGATGAAATGATTGACCCCAATATATTGGTATTCTACCACATAATATGCCAATTTTCTACAGGATTTTGGTTTTTTATGCGATATTGGCTGCAGCTGGAGTACGGCAGAAGCCGGCGGGGCATACTGGGGGCAGCGTGCCTTACTAGACAAATCGCCCGTCTTGGGGTAAGCTAACAGACAGAGAGGTCCGGCGGCGCGGAAGAGACTTGTGCGGCTGCGGATTGTGCCTGCCTCCAGGGTGGGCTGCAGCGCCTGCTTTTTAGGCGCCGCGTTCAGCGCGGACCTGTTCCGACGATGGAGGAAAATCGATGGATCCTTCTTGCGGATGGATCCCTGCCATTTCAATGGAAGCGAGGTAATAGCATGATCACACCTAGCACCAGCGCCCAGGTATTGGAGGCGGCCCTGTCCACGGGCGGGGACTTCGCCGAGATATTCCTGGAGGATACCGACGTGACCGCCCTGACCATGATCGACGGAAAGATGGATGAAGCCATCTCCGGCCGGGATCATGGCGCAGGGGTTCGGGTGCTTAAGGGCACGGACAGCGTCTACGTCTATACCAATGACACCAGCCCTGCGGGACTTCTGCGCACCGCCCGCCAGGCGGCCGCCGCCCTGGATGGAAAGAGTCCGGTGGTCTGTCCCCGGGTGGGAAGCCATATCCACCGGGTGGAGAACCACCATCCCATTGTGATTCCCCCGGCCACGGTGGCCTTGGCCCGAAAAGCCGAAGCCGTCCGCGCCGGGTACTACGCCGCCAAGGAGTTCGATCCCTGCATCAGCCAGAGCACCTGCTCCTATACCGACCGCACCCAGCGGGTGGTGATTGTCAACAGCCTGGGAACCATGGTGGAGGATGTCCGTACCCGGATCCGCTACGCGGTTTCGGCGGTGGCTTCCCAGGGGAGCGAAACCCAGACCGGCACCGATGCCCCGGGATGGAAGCGGGGTTTTGAGGCCATTGAGGCCCTAGATCCCGCACAGGTGGGCCGCAACGCGGCCCGGGTGGCGGTGACCATGCTGCGGGCTGACTACTGCCCGGCGGGGCGGATGCCGGTGGCCATTGAGAACGGCTTCGGCGGGGTGCTTTTCCACGAGGCCTGCGGCCATTCTTTGGAGGCCACCAGCGTGGCCAAGGGGCACTCGGTCTTCTGCGGGAAACTGGGCCAGAGAATTGCCAGCGACATTGTTACGGCCATTGACGACGGCACGATGGTCAACGCCTGGGGTTCCAACAACATCGATGACGAGGGAAATCCCACCCAGCGCACCGTGCTCATTGAAAACGGGATCTTGAAGAATTATCTGGTGGATACCTTGGGCGGCCGCCGCATGGGCATGGCGCCCAACGGCTGCTCGCGGCGGCAGTCCTATGCCTTTGCGCCCACCTCCCGCATGAGCAATACCTATATCGCTGCCGGCAGCGATGAGAATGAGGAAATCATTGCTACCATGGGGGACGGCCTTTACTGCGCCAAAATGGGCGGCGGATCGGTGAATCCCATTACCGGAGAGTTTAACTTCGCCGTACAGGAAGGATATCTGGTGAAGGACGGAAAGATAGATAAGCCGGTGCGAGGCGCGACCTTGATCGGTAAGGGAAGCGAGGTGCTGCTGACCATCGACCGGGTGGGACGGGATATGCGCACCGGCCAGGGCATGTGCGGTTCGCTTTCCGGTTCGATTCCCACCGATGTGGGACAGCCCTTGATTCGGATCAGCGCTATGACCGTCGGCGGACGTAAAAAAGGAGAATAAGATGGATTTCGAAGCATTTGTGGAGCGGCTCTTTGCCAAGGCCGCCGAGGCGGGCTTGGAGGATTATGAGGTATACTATTCCGAGGGGGAGAGCTTCCAGGTTTCGGTTTTCGCCGGCGAGGTGGACAGCTACAAGGTTTCCTCCCGGGCAGGGCTCTCCTTCCGGGGCCTCTTCCAGGGAAGCATGGGAATGAGCTACACCGAGGTGCTGGACGAGGAAGCCGCCGCCATGCTGGTGGACCGGGCCCGGGAGAATGCCCAGGTGCTGAAAGGACAGGATCTTCAGTTTTTATATGCGGGAGAGGATGCCCGCTATGCCAAGCCGGTTCTTTTCAGCCAGGCGCTGGAAGAGGTGACGGCAGAGGAGAAGATCAAGGCGGCCCTGGCCATGGAGAAGGCAGCCCTGGCCATGGAGGACGTGCGCTCGGTAAGCCACTGCGCGGTGCATACCGGACGGGGCGAGGTGCGTTTGGTGAATTCCAAAGGGTTGAATCTCCGCGAACAGGAGAATACCTTGGTGGCCTACATCGAGGCCGTGGTGGAGCGGGACGGAGATACCGTAGACGGACTGGCCTACGTAATGGGCAGGGACTTCGCCGCGCTGGATCCGCAGAAATTGGCGGAGGAAGCGGTGCACAGCGCTCGGGATAAGCTGGGAGCATCCTCCGTTCCTTCGGGCGCCATGCCCATCGTGTTGGACCGGGAGGTCATGGCCGACCTGCTGGCTACCTTTGCCGGGATGTTCTCAGCCGAGAACGCCCAAAAGGGGCTTTCCCGTCTGGCAGGCCGGGAGGGAGAGGTTATTGCCGCCTCCTGCGTAACGCTGACGGACGATCCCCTGCTCCCCGAAGGGCTGGCTTCCTCGTCCTTTGACGCCCAAGGGGTTCCGGCCTATACCAAGGCCATTATCCAGGATGGGAAACTGATGACTTTGCTGCATAACCTGGAGACCGCCGCCAAGGCCGGCGTACAGACCACAGGCAACGCGGCTCGTCCCGGCTACAAGGGCAAGGTCACGGTGGCGCCCAGCAACCTCTGCCTGCGGCCCGGTAGCGCACCGGTTTCCGCACTGCTGGAGGCGGCGGGGGACGGCCTTTTGATCACCGAGGTCTCCGGGCTCCATGCCGGGGCCAATGGGGTGACAGGGGACTTCTCGCTCACGGCCCGGGGCTTTGCCATCGAAGGGGGACGGCGAGGCAGACCGGTGGATCAGATTACGGTGGCAGGCAATTTCTATGATCTGCTCCGAGACATCTGCCAGGTCGGAAATGATATGCGGATGACCATGTCCGGTGTGGGCACGCCCAGCGTCCGGGTGGAGTCCCTGATGGTGGCGGGGGAATGACCCGGAGCCTGCTTCCGCCAGGATGGTCCGCTGCGAAAACTGCATAGGCACCTGCTGCCTTCGTAAAGGAAAGGCGGCCGCGTTCTGCGGCCGCCTTTTTAGTTCCATTGGAAAAGGGACTCCCGTTGATGGACGGGTTTTATCATTTACATTCGACCTACCTGCAGGGGACAGGGAAGGTATCCTATGCTCTGCTGCTTTCGCTGCTGCGGCAGGCGGTGGTCCCTGCGGCGTGTATGCTTGCGGCCCATGGCTTGGCCGGCCTGCCAGGCCTGGTCTGGTCAGGGCCTATGACCGAGGTGCTTTGTGTGGGTACTGGCGCATGGATGTGCAGACGCTGGCAGAAATGGATGCCGGGAGAAGCAAGCCATGCAACCGCCTTGCCGGAGACCGGCGCCGCAAATCGCGGCCTACAAGGGGGACAAATGTGACACCCGCCAGAAAAAACCAGCCAGATTTATGAAAAACGCGGCTTGCCGTCGGGGGAAAATCCGGGTATCATGGAGGCGTACCGTGAAACTGCATAGCCGTGGGGGATATCCTCCTCCATGATCATCAAGGAGGTTTATGCCTATGAGTACCTATCTATCCATTGACAAGGGCTGGAAATTTCGGGAGATGGCCAGTCCCTTTGGGGCCAACGCCGGGGGACATCCCATGGGCGCCGAGGCCGTGGACTATGACGACAGCGGCTGGCGGGAGGTGAACCTGCCCCATGACTGGGCCATCGAAAGCCCCATGTCTCCCGATCCCTATGTCCATGGCGCCAACCGCAACGCCGGGCAGAACGCCTTCCTCCACGGGGGGATCGGCTGGTATCGCCGCCACGTTTTCATCCATCCGGAGGACCAGGAGGTTCTCCTGCAGATTGACGGGAGTTACCGCAAGAGCGAGGTCTGGGTCAACGGCGTCTACGTGGGCGGGGAGGACAACGGCTACTTCTCCTATGCGCTGGATATCACCGGCGCCCTGGTGGCGGGAGACAACCTCATCGTGGTGCGCTGTGATAACCTGGATACGCCCAACTGCCGCTGGTACACGGGCAGCGGCCTGTATCGCCACGTCTGGCTCATCCGGCGGGAACGCACCCACTTTGCCCACTGGGGGGTGGCGGTGACCACGCCACGGGTGGCCCGGGACAGCGCCCTGGTGCACGTGTCCGCCGCCCTGGAGGGACCCCGGGGCATGGTGGAGGTCAAGGCCGAAATCCTGGATCCGGACGGGAACCCCGCCGCCCATGGCGCGGTGCGGGCTGCGCTGGGCCGGGGGAAGGGCGCTGCGGAGCTGGATCTGCCGGTGGCCCGGCCGATGCTCTGGGGTCTGGACGCACCGCAGCTCTACACCCTGCGCCTGACGCTGCTGCGGGACGGCCGGGCGGTGGATACCGAGGAGATCCCCTTTGGCATCCGCTCTATCGAGTTCCGTAAGGGGGCGGGATTCCTGCTCAATGGCGAGCCCACCAAGCTCAAGGGCATTTGTATGCACCATGACGGCGGCTACCTGGGCGCGGCGGTTCCTGAGACTGTTTGGGCGTCCCGGCTCAAGACGCTGAAGGAGATCGGATGCAACGCCATCCGCACCAGCCACAACCCGCCCGCTCCCGAGGTGCTGGATCTCTGCGACCGGATGGGCTTTGTGGTGATGGATGAACTCTGCGATAAGTGGGAGCCTCCGCACTATGTCAACTTCGCTAAAAACTGGCGCAAGGACCTGTCGGCCTGGATCCGCCGGGACCGGAACCATCCCAGCGTCATCATGTGGAGCGTGGGTAATGAGAACGACGCTCCCGGCACCGATTACCTGCTCAGCCGCTACCGCACCCTGTGCGATGCTGTGCGGGCCATCGATCCCACCCGCCCGGCCATGGCCGCCGCCGAAGCAGGTCCCGTAGGCTCCCAGGCCGCTGGGAATCACCTGATGACCCGGGGGATTACCGACTTTATTGGCGTCAACTATTCCGAGCAGTGGTACGATGAGATGCTGGCCATCGATCCGGATATCCTGATTTTGGGTACAGAGAACTATGTCTACTTCCGCAGCACCAAGGAGGACCGCAATGCCCGCTGGGAGATGAACTGCTGGTTTGACGTAGAGGCCGACGACCGGGTGATGGGCAACTTCCTCTGGACGGGTATCGACTATCTGGGGGAGAGCTGGGAGCACTGGCCCAATACCGGTTCCTTTGCGGGGCTGGTGGACGTGACGGGCTTTGCCAAGCCGGTGGCCGACTTTTATCGTACTTTCTGGCGGGAGAAGGAACCCCAGGTCTATATTGACATCTACCGTCAGCCGGTGGCGGAGATCTCCGAGAAGCTGGGCCAGTGGGGCTCCCCCAAGCAGGACCGCATCTGGGAGGCCGACACCCAGCGGGTGGAGCTGTCTACCTACACCAATTGCGAGGAGGTGGAGCTCTTCCTGAACGGCGAAAGCCTGGGGATCCAGCGTCTGGCTGACGCGCCCAACCGGATCCTGCGCTGGGAGGTAGCGTACGCTCCCGGCGAGCTGCTGGCGGTGGGCCGCAACAACGGAGAGGAAGCGGCGCGGTGTGCCCTCCATACTCCGGGCGCACCGGCTGCCTTGCGGCTTACACCCACAACGACGTCCCTGGCCGCCAACGGCTGGGATGTGGCGCTGGTGGAAGCCGTGCTGGTGGATGCCCAGGGGAACGAGTGCCACTTCGATGGAGAGGCTGTCTTCTCCGTAGAGGGCGCGGGGACCTTGGCGGCGGTAGGCAACGGCGGGCTGAAGTTCCACGGCCCCTTCCAGGAGGGGACCGTCCCTACCTTCCATGACCGCTGCACGGCCTATGTGCGGGCCGGGGAGGAAGCCGGGCGCGTTGTGTTGACGGCTGTCATGGGCGGATTGACCGCCTCCTGCGAGATCCAAATCGGGTAACAAAGGGCCCTGGCGGGGCGAATCCGTGGGGAAGCTCCGCCGCCGGACCATTTCCGATCAAAGACGAGCCGGCCCTTTGGGCCGGTTCGCCTTTGCCTGTCGGAAACCTTCCAGCCCAATGACCTTACGCATAGCGGAAGAGAGCCGGTGCGGTGCGGCCGGATGGGACCTCCGGAGAGGACATTTGCCCCATATTTCCGCCGCAGCGTGCAGAAGATGCGGAAGGGCTCTTTGCACAGGGTTTCTGGCAGGGGCTTTTTTGCCAGGGGACAAATCCTTCCTGGAAGTGGGTGCGCTTCTGCTTGCAAGGGCTGCATGCAGCCGCTTTGCCGTGCCCGTGGGAGAAAATGCGGCTGCCCGGGGCAAGCCTCCACAATCCAAAGGCCCGCCGGGAATGAAGAAATTCCACGGCGGGCCTGGCATGCGTCCCGGTTCGGAGGACAGCTTAGTCGTCCCCGTACTTTAGGCCGGTGAGGTCGGGGTAGGTGTACATATTGTCGGAAATCAGTGTAGCGGTGTGGCCGCCGTAGTCCCGGATGGCCTCCTTGCTGCAGCTCTCAAACATGGCGTTATCGGTGACCGTGGAGCCCACTAGGGTGTCGGTGACGATGCCGTAGAAGGGGGTGGGGGCGATGAACTTGTGCTCGGTGCGGCCGAACCAGCCATGGAGGCTGTTGGCTGAGGCGGAGATCCCCTTGCAGCGTACCAGGCGCATATGGCAGCTCATATCGTCCAGACGGTCGGCGCCGCTGGAGCGCATCAGGTTCCCGGTCACGGTGACGGCGGTGCAGTCCACCAGCATTACCGACGGGCCGAAGTTATGGTCGATGGAGCAGCCGTTGATCTGCATGGTATCGGAATGGTAGAGCAGCACCCCGGCGATCTTGTTCCACTCGATGCGGTTGGCGGTGACGGTGACGGTGGCCATACCATGGACGTGCTTGTCGATAAAGCCGGCCTTCTCCGAAGCGGCGGGGTCGAAATCGATGTCCCCGGCGAAGAGACCCGCCCAGCCGTTGGCCGAAAGCTGGTTGTCAATGATCCAGCCGTCATAGCCCCGGGAGCAGTCGATGCCGGCCTCCTTGTTCATCATGATGATGCAGCGGCGGATGGCGAAGACCCACACCCAGTCCAGGCGGATGCCCGAACCGGTGAAGTTGATGATGCGGCAGTCCTCAAAGCAGTTGTTCTGCTCCACGCCGGTGTGGCGGGAGTAGATGCCGTGCATGCGCACGCCCTTGTGGGCGCCGTCCAGGGTGAGGCCGATGATCCGGGTGCCGCAGACACCCTCCATCTCCAGGAACGCCCGGGCGTCGCCGGAGAGGGCCTCCAGCACCACCCGACCGTCGCAGCCGGGGTCGCGGCCATCCCGGCCAATGTAGCCCCAGGACGAATTGCCCAGGAGGGTGATGTGGCTGGGGACGGTCACCGGATGAATCATGTAGTGCCCGGCGGGGAAGTATACGGTGCCTTCCTCCCGGGAGGCGGCGTCCATAGCGGCCACGAGGGCGGCGGTGTCGTCGGTTTGGCCATCGCCTTTGGCGCCAAAGTCACGGATATTCAAGTAGGGCATGGGAAGAACCTCCTTGCTGTTTGTCGGAAATAGAAATGAGTCTCATTCTGCTTTTTGCAAAGGCTTTTCGATTGTGCAGCAAGGATTCTAGGGGGGCGGGAAAAGTCCTTCCGCCCTTTTCGGTTTTGGAGGGATTTACAAGAAAAAGGGAGGCGTGGAACGCGCTTTGCTCTATGCCGCGGCATCCCAATGGGGAAACCTTCCAAACGTACGCTGCCTTCCTGGAAAGACGGCTTCGTCACCGGCGCTGGCATGGAAGCGGTTCATCCCCGCGGAGGACGGCAAATCCCTGCCCTGCTTCCGGCCGTCCTTGGCAAAAGGCGGGCGAAATCGCTTTGCCGGGGTTTTCGTGGCGCAGCCTTTGGCAGACAGAACGGCATCCCAAGGGACTCTTGGGATGCCGTGGGCGGGATGCCGTGTTTTCCTTGCGTCATCCGGCAAAGGCAATAACCATGCCGTCCAAAGTGGCGGCGGCCAGATCCAGGTCCTCCTGGCGCATGCCCTCCCGGCGGTAGGCCTTGCAGATCAGCAGCGTGCTCTGGGTGATGGTGTAGTAACGGACCTCGGCCAGGTACTCCGCGCCTTCGGCGTCCGGCTGGTATACGTCGCAGCGCAGCCAGGATCGGTCCCCGTGCTCCTCCCAGGAGAATTCACCCCGGGCGCTGTGGAGGAGGGCCTGGGCATAGTCCTGCTCCAGGGAGGTGCGGATTTCCTCGGAGGAGAGCTCGGCAGCGTTCTGGAGGGGCTCCGCCAGTCGGGTATCCTCGGTGGTACAGGCCTCCACCAGGATACCGTGCTCGCCGCCCCCGGAGACCCCTGCGGGCATCAGCTCCAGCACATAGCCATCGTAGTCGGTCTCCACCACCAGGCCGGGGACCAGGTCGGCGGGAATCTGGGGGAAGGCACGGGCGAAGGCATCGGCATCGCCCCGGAACAAGGGGTTCCAGCCGTCGGGCAGGGGAACGGTGATATCCAGATCCTCATAGACGGCGGTGACAACGGGAGCGCCTGCGCAGGCGGCGCAGAGGAGCGCGAGGGCGCACAGGGCAAGCAGAGTGCAGCGGCGCAGCATGGGGATACCTCCTTTCAGGGTCTATGGGGGGTTAGTTTGGGTAGTTCCTCCATACCATGCTGCCCTGCCCCCAGGCGCCCTGCTGGTAGGCTACGTTGCAGATGTTCCAGAACAGGCTGGAGGAGGTCAGCCGGTTTGTGGCCTCTCCGGGCTGATGCAGATCCACGGCAGGCGCGCCGCAGGCGCTGTGGGTGGCGTAGCAGGGCGTCCAGCTGTCCATGTAGGCGCCGCGCCGTTCAGCATCCGGCGAAATGAAGTACCCATCGCACACGAACAGGATACAGTCCCGGGCCACGATCCGGCAGTAGAGGGAGTTGGGACAGCTGGAGCTGAGGGAGTTATTTACCCGGGTAAAGGCAGACTTGGAGCAGTGGGTGGACACGCTGCGGGGCGTTATGACGGCCTCCGAAGCAGACTCCTCGTTTTCCGATGCAAGGGCGCTGCGGGCAGAATGAAGCAGACAGCGGTAAGGGGCAGGCGAGAGAAAGTGTGAATGAACAATCGCATTTCTATTTTGCAGTTTTTACAGACGAATCTGCGTTCCTTGGGGTCCAAAGCTGCCCATATCATGGGAAAACCGTTCTCTGCGATCCCTGCTACGGCAGCCTGCGCCGTGTGCCCATGGGACTCACCTCCCGCACCCTATAGTTCAATCATACTATTTATGCCATTATTATATTATAAGAAGTTACAAATTGCAACCCCTTAAATAGAAAAAATTAGAATTTCAGGATGGGAGAGGGAAACGGGCAGGGAACCGCCCGAAGCCAAGCCGCGGAGCAGGCGCTCCGGAGAAGACCGGCGCCCTCCAAAATGCACACAAATCCTTGACAAAATCCCGGCGCATAGTGTATGCTAAAGGCAATTTCATAGAGGCGTTGAAGGAGACGCCGCGGGCATTCCGCGCACAGAGATCCGCCGGTGGGTGCGAGGCGGAGGCGGGCGGTCCGCAGGGTATCCCTCCGGAGCTTGGGGCGCCAAAGCCGGTGCGAGTAGTGTCCCACGGGTCATGCCGTGATCCATGGCGCGCGTGTTGGCGCGGGCGTGAGAGGCCCTCCCCGGGGAGGGCAATTTGGGTGGTAACGCGGGCAGTTCGCTCGTCCCAGGGTTGGGACGGGCGTTTTCATTTTTCGGACGGAGAAAAAGGAGGTCGTTCCATGTTGTACCGGCCGGTATCGACCAGTATGGATTTTGCCGCCAGGGAGAAGGAGATCATCGAGTTCTGGCGCAAGGAAGACGTGTTTAAGAAGAGTATTGCGCACCGGGAGAAGGGGGAGAATTATACCTTTTATGACGGGCCGCCCACGGCCAACGGCCGGCCCCATGTGGGCCACGTGCTGACCCGGGCCATCAAAGACCTGATCCCCCGGTACCGTACCATGAAGGGCTACCACGTGCTGCGCAAGGCCGGCTGGGATACCCATGGCCTGCCGGTGGAGCTGGAGGTGGAGAAGCTCCTGGGCCTGGACGGCAAGCCCCAGATCGAGGAGTACGGCATCGAGCCCTTCATCCAGCGGTGCAAGGAGTCGGTGTGGAAGTATAAGAAGGAGTGGGAGGAGCTCAGCGAGCGGGTCGGCTTCTGGGCCGACATGGAGCACCCCTACATCACCTACGAGGACAACTATATCGAGTCGGTTTGGTGGGCGCTGAAGACCATCCATGAAAAGGGCCTTCTCTACAAGGGCCACAAGATCGTGCCCTACTGCCCCCGCTGCGGCACCGCCCTCTCCAGCCACGAGGTGGCCCAGGGCTATAAGGATGTCAAGGAGACCTCGGCCATTGCCCGCTTCCGGGTAAAGGGCCGGGAGGATACCTCCATCCTGGCCTGGACCACCACGCCCTGGACTTTGCCCAGCAACGTGGCCCTCTGCGTCAACGCCCATGAGGACTACGTGGTGGCAGCCTACCAGGAAGAGAAGCTGATCCTGGCCCGGGCCCTGGTGGAGAGCGTGCTGGGGGAGGAGGCCGAGATCCTGGAGACCATGAAGGGCGCCGACCTGGTGGGTACGGAGTACGAGCCTCTCTGGCGCTTTGTGGAGACCAAGAAGCGGGCCTGGTACGTGGTGGCCGACGACTATGTCACCCTGACCGACGGCACCGGCGTGGTGCACATCGCGCCGGCCTTCGGCGAAGACGACGCCCGCGTGGGCCGGAACAACGACCTGCCCTTCGTCCAGCTGGTGGACAGCGAGGGCAAGATGACCGCCGAAACCCCTTGGAAGGGCGTATTCTGCAAGGAGGCCGATAAGGCGATCCTGGCCGACCTGAAGCAGAGCGGCAAGCTCTTCCGCGCCCTGCCTTTTGAGCACAGCTATCCCTTCTGCTGGCGCTGCGATACCCCGCTGCTCTACTACGCTCGCTCCAGCTGGTTTATCAAGATGACCGCCGTTAAGGAACGGCTGGCCGCCAACAACCGCTCGGTGAACTGGCTGCCCGAGACCATCCGGGATGGACGCATGGGCAACTTCATCGACAATGTGGTGGATTGGGGCGTTTCCCGGGAGCGCTACTGGGGTACCCCGCTGCCCGTCTGGGTCTGCGATGACTGCGAGCACGTTCACGTGGTGGGAAGCCGCGCCGAACTGGAGGAGCTGGGCCAGGGCGTGACCCCCGGCATGGAGCTGCACAAGCCCTATATTGACCGGGTGACCTTGACCTGCCCGGTGTGCGGCGGCGTGATGCACCGTACCCCCGAGGTCTGCGACTGCTGGCTGGATTCGGGGAGCATGCCCTTCGCCCAGTGGCACTATCCCTTTGAGAATCAGGACATCTTCCGGGAGAATTTCCCCGCCCAGTTTATCAGCGAGGCGGTGGATCAGACCCGGGGCTGGTTCTATACCCTGCTGGCTCTGTCTACGCTGCTCTTTGACCGCGCTGCTTTTGAGAACTGTGTGGTGCTGGGCCACGTGGGAGACAAGGACGGCGTCAAGATGAGCAAGCACAAGGGCAACGTGGTGGATCCCTGGACTGTGCTGGATAAGCAGGGGGCCGACGCGGTGCGCTGGTACTTCTATGTAGGCAGCGCGCCCTGGCTGCCCAGCCGCTTCTATGAGGACGCCGTGGCCGAGGCCCAGAGGAAGTTTATGGGCACCCTGTGGAATACCTACGCCTTCTACATCCTTTATGCCAATATCGACGAATTCAATCCCAACCTGTACGCCCTGGATGAGGGCAGCCTGGGAGAGATGGACCGCTGGATCCTCTCCCGCCTGGCCACCACGGTGAAGACGGTGGATGAGCAGCTGATGCAGTACCACATCACCGAGGCCGGCCGCGCCCTGGCCGCCTTTGTGGATGAGCTCTCCAACTGGTACGTGCGCCGGGGACGGGAGCGCTATTGGGCGCCCGGCATGGAGAAGGATAAGGTGGACGCCTACATGACCTTGTACACCGCCCTGGAGACGGTGACCCGGCTGGCCGCGCCCTTTGTCCCCTTCATGAGCGAGAGCATGTACCAAAACCTGGTGCGCAGCGCCAATCCCCAGGTTCCCATCTCGGTACATCTGACTGACTTCCCTGTCTATCGGGCCGAATGGGTGGATTCCGAGTTGGAGGAAAATATGGGCCGGGTGCTGGAGATCGTGACCTTGGCCCGGGCGGCCCGCAACGCCGCCTCCATGAAGAACCGTCAGCCCCTTCCCGCTCTCTACGTGCAGGGGGCGCCGCTGCCGGATGGCTTCACCGCTCTGGTGGCCGACGAACTCAACGTGAAGGAGGTCCGCTATGTGGAGGACGCCTCCGACCTGGTGGACTACCAGCTCAAGCCCCAGATGCGGACCTTGGGACCGCGGCTAGGCAAGCTGCTCAATCCCCTGCGCCAGGCTCTGGCGGAGGCCGACGGCAGCGCCTTCATGCGGCAGATGCGGGAGGACGGCCAGGTGACTTTGGATATCCAGGGGACACCGGTTACGCTGGCCCCCGAGGACGTGCTGGTTTCCACCGTACAGAAGGCCGGCTTGGTAAGCCAGGAAGATCACGGCTTGATGGTGCTCCTGGATACCAACCTGACCCCGGAGTTGGTGGAGGAGGGCCTGGTTCGGGAGATCATCAGCAAGATCCAGACCATGCGCAAGAGCGAGGCCATGGGGACTGTGGTCACCGACCGGATTCAGCTGGCCTACACCGGGGATCCTGCGCTCTGCGCTCTGCTGGACGCCAAGTGGGATGCGATTGCTAGGGAGGTGTTGGCCGCGCCCGGAACCCCGGAGGATGGCGTCACCGAGACCTGGAAGATTGACGGCAAGGAGCTCACCCTCACTGCCGCTAAGGTGCGCAGCTGATGTGGCTGGCGGACGGCTGGCGGGATTTTGCCGTGCTGGACGCGGGGAATGGGGAGAAACTGGAGCGCTGGGGGGAGGCCCTCCTCCTGCGCCCCGATCCCCAGGCCATTTGGAGCCCCGCAGGGGATCTGGCCCGTACCCCGGACCTGGCCGGCCACTACCACCGCAGCCGGGAAGGCGGCGGCTCCTGGGAGGTCTTTCGGAAGCTCCCGGAGCGTTGGCAGATTGGTTTCGACGATATGCGGTTCCATGTGGGGCCCATGGGCTTCAAGCATACCGGGCTCTTTCCCGAACAGGCGGTGAACTGGCGCTGGGTGCGGCAGCGTATCCGCGCCTATGGCAAACCCTGCCAGGTGCTGAACCTTTTTGCCTACACTGGCGGGGCCACGGTGGCCTGTATGATGGAGGGCGCGCAGGTGGTGCATGTGGACGCCAGCAAGGGCATGACCGCCTGGGCCAAGGAGAACGTAGCCCTCAACGGCCTGGCCCAGCGCCCGGTGCGCTTCATCGTGGAGGACTGCCTGAAATTTGTCCGCCGGGAGGCCCGCCGCGGGCATCTCTACCAGGGGATCATCATGGATCCTCCCAGCTACGGCCGCGGCCCCGATGGGGAGATGTGGCGGATGGAGGACAAGATCTTTGAACTGCTCCAGGCGTGCTTGGAGGTGCTGGATCCTTCCCCGGCCTTCTTCCTCATCAACAGCTACACCACCGGCCTGCAGCCGGCGGTGCTCCGCAACCTGCTCTCCCTCACCGTCGCGGAGAAGTGCGGCGGACAGGTGGCAAGCGACGAGGTGGGGCTGCCCATCCTGGCCCGCGGCCTGGTGCTCCCCTGCGGCGCGTCGGGACGGTGGCAGCCGTGATTTCTGTACTCTATGAGGATAACCATCTGCTGGTGGTGGTGAAGCCTGCCGGCATCCCGGTGCAGGCGGACGCCAGCCGTGATCCGGATCTTCTGACTCTTTTGAAAGCCTATATTGCCGAAAAATACCACAAACCTGGCGCGGTGTATCTGGGCCTGGTGCATCGTCTGGACAGGCCAGTGGGCGGGGTGATGGTCTTTGCCCGCACGTCCAAGGCTGCCGCGCGACTGAGCGACGCGGTGCGCCGGGGATGGATGGACAAGGAATACCTCTGCGTTGCCTGCGGCGCACCTCCGGAGGGCCGCTATGAGGACTGGCTCCGCAAGGATGCCGCCTCCAATACCAGCCGGGTCGTGCCGGAGGGGACGCCGGGGGCTAAGGATGCCGCTTTGGTGCTTACGCCGCTGGATCGGAGGGACGGGCTCTCTCTGTGCCGGGTGAGGCTTTTGACCGGACGTTCCCACCAAATAAGGGTTCAGCTGGCCAGCCGAGGTACGCCCCTGTGGGGGGACGCCCGGTACAATCCCCAGGCCCGGCCCGGGCAGGATATTGCCCTCTTTTGCCAGAGCCTGACCTTCCCGCACCCGGTGGGCGGGGAGCCGGTGACCTTTTCCGCCCGTCCCCAGGGAGGTGTGTGGGAACTCTTTGCGCGGGAGGATACCTAGGCGTCCGTCCCGCGGAAACCATATGAGAAGAAAATTCTCGGAAAATGCAAGGGAACGGCCGTTCAAAGCCGTTCCCTTGTTTGATTCTTCAGCCAACGCGGCGGCATATGCGGCGCGTCTCGCCCAATGAAGGGTTTTGCCGCCTATGGTAAACCCGTGGGGTCCGGGAGGGAATCTTTTTCAAAGGGTTCCCCCGGAAAAGAATGGGGTTGGACGGGGATTCCGAGGAAGGAGAATGGGCCCCTTATTAGTCTCGCTTATCCTGCTCCAAAAGTTTTAGAAGGGTGGGGCTGGGGGAGGGGAACCTTTTTCAAAAGGTTCCCCTCCCCCCAAAAAAACCGTTCCTTTTTCATTTCCCCTGGGTCAGCATATATTCCATCAGCGCTCCGCCTTCGAAGCCGCACCGGCGGATCCCTACGCCGAAGACCTCCTCTACGGCGCGGGCTGCGGCAGGATCCTGGGGACATCCGGCGTACTGCAGCCGCCCGTCCCGGAGTATGCATACCGTTTGGGCGTAGGAGAAGGCCTGGGGGATGTCATGCAGCGCGGCGACAATGGTCTTTCCCCCGGTGCGCATGGCGCGGATGGCTTCCAATACCTCCAATTGGGCATGAATGTCCAAGAAGGTGGTGGGTTCGTCCAGCAGCAGGGTCTCGCAGTCCTGGGCCAGCAGCATGGCCAGATAGACGCGCTGCCGTTCGCCGCCGGAGAGAGAGGACACCGGCCGATCCAAGAGGAAAGACACACCGGAAAGGGCGATGGCCCGCTCCACGGCCGCATCATCGCCGGGGCTCAGCCTTTTGGAAAACCCCAGATGGGGATACCGGCCGTATTCGATCAAGGTGCGCGCTGGAATATCGGGAATGTTCCGCGTCTGGGGCAGGAAGCTGATGCGGCGGGCCCGCAGGTTTCGCGGCATGGAGGAAAAGGGAACGCCGTGGTAATCCATTTCTCCTCGATGGGGCAGCAGACCGGCCAATACCCGGAGGAGCGTGGACTTGCCGCAGCCGTTCGGGCCGATCAGCGCCACAAATCCATGATCGGGTATGGCAAAGGATAGGTCGTGGAGCTTGTCCGCACCCCCATAGCCGGCGGAGACGTGATGGAGACGAATCATGGATTTCCTCCTTTTTTCCGGCGGAGGATGAGGAAGAGGAAAAAGGGCCCGCCCAGTCCCGACAGGAGGATGCCCACAGGCAGCTCATAGGGGACAAAGAGCACCCGGGCCAGGATATCGCAGAGGAGCACCAGGGCGCTGCCGCCCAGGGCGCAGAGGGGAACCAGGCCCCGAATATCCAAGGTGACCCGGCGAAGCATATGGGGAACCATCAGCCCCACGAAGCCCAGCAGACCGCAGACGCTGACCGCGCCGGCTGCCAAGGCCGCCGCGCCGAAGATGGACAAAAACCGACAGGCGCGTACCGCCACCCCCAGAGAGGCTGCGGTCTCATCCCCCAGCAGTAATAGATTCAGCCGCGGCGCCAGCAGGAAGGCGCCGGCCAGTCCGGCTGCCATGTAGGGCAAGGCCATCAGCAGGGCATCTGTGCTGACCGAAGCGAACCCCCCGATGGTGAAGGCAGCCCGGTCGGTGAGAGCCTCAGGACGGATGGTGACAATGGCGTCGATTCCGGCGGACATGAGGGTGGAGATGGCAACGCCTGCCAGGACAATGGTTAGCCGGGAACCCTGGGCACGGTGGGCGACGGCATAGACAAAGAAGGCGGCGCATAGGGCTCCCAGCAGTACACCGGCCGTTCGGGCCCCTTGGCTGTAGGGAAAGAGCCAGGCCGCGGCCACGGCAAAGAGCCCAGCGCCCGCGTTGACGCCGATGGTACTGGGACTGGCCAAGGAATTTCCCAGCGCAGACTGGAGCAAAAGCCCCGCTACCGCCAAAGCGCCGCCGCAAAGGAGACAGGCCAGGCTCCGCGGCAGACGAATATAGGCCATGATCTGGGCTGTCTGCGCGGACACCTCCCGGCCCAGCAGCCAGGCCGCCGCCTCGCCGAGGGAGAGACCCGACGCACCGAGGGAGAGACTGAGAAGAAAGAGCAGGACGGTTCCTGCCGCCAGGCATAGGACTGCGGCGCCGGTCCTACGCCGCTCCATAGGTTTCGGGGTAGAGGATTTCCAGGAGGTATGCATAGG
The DNA here is from genome assembly GCA_944376795.1 of uncultured Christensenellaceae bacterium. GTDB lineage: Bacteria > Bacillota > Clostridia > Christensenellales > UMGS416 > CALWDW01. The sequence continues at coordinate 29,162 of CALWDW010000048.1, read as the reverse complement.
CGTGACTCCATTGGGCGTTGGGTTTGTAGTGGTAGAGCTCCTTGGGAAGGACGGCAAAGCGGCCATTTTGGACCGCCGAGAGGTTCCCCCAAACGGGGCTGTCGGCAAAGGAGGCGTTCAGGGCGTCCAGGGCAGCCTGGGTGTCCGAGCCCATGGTCACCACGAAGATGAAATCCGGATCCTGGGCCACAATGGCTTCCAAGCTCAGATCCTCCAGAAGACCGCTCTCCGAGGCGGCGATATTGACCGCGCCGGCTTCCTCCAGGATATCACAGACCACGTGGCCGTCGGCCTTTGCTTTGACCGAGGAGGAGGCGGCGCGCAGAAAGAGCACCCGCGGCGGCACGCCCTGAGGAACGGCCTGCAGCAGGGCGGCGATTTCTTCCTGCTGGTCGGTGCCATAGGTCTTATACAGGTCGCTGCGGCCGGTGAGACCGGTAAAGTCTTGCAGGGCCTTAAGATATTCCGCAAAGGTATCGATGATGGCCGCGTAACAGGGGATGCCGGCCTGCTTTAGGATTTCCACGGCCTCTACCTGTCCGGCGATGTCTGGGGAGTAGATGACAAAGTCAGGGGAGAGGGAGAGAATCTTTTCGGTGCTGGGCTCCTTGATGGTGCCGATGATGGGCACCTGGGACAGATCGCAGCCCAAATCCCGTTCGGTGACGGCGTCCTCGGTAATACCGGCCAGGGTCCCTCCGGCGAGGAGCCATAGGTCGGCCAGAGAGGCCGACAGGGCCACGACCTTGCCGGGGGTTGCAGGGGCGGCCACGTCTTGGCCCAGGCTGTCGGACAAGGAGACGGCGGATGCCGGCGGGGCGCTGCGGGGAGCGGCACATCCGGCCGGGATCAGGAAGACGCAGAGAAGCAGGGACGCAAGGGCGCGGCGAAAACGAATCATTACAACCTCCGAAGCGGGCGCAATGCCACAAAAATACATTTCATTATAGCATGGGGGAAGAGGACGGACAATGGAACGCACCGGAGAAAGATGGGCCGCAGAAGGGAAGACCCTCCCTTGACAAAAGACAGAACCCATGATAGGATGCCAAAAAATGCGAGAAAGGATCATATCGTGATGCGTTACTCTGTTTGGTCCAGCTATTACATGGAGCTCTCTCCCGAGGCTATGGTGGATGCTTTCCTGGAGGCGGGCTTTTCTTGCACGGAGCTCTCGGACGAGCATGGATTCATGCTGCTGGAGCGGGGAACTGCCGAGAAGGTGGGACGGGAATTCCGGGCCTACGCTGATGCGCGGGGCTTTTCCTTCCCCCAAGGCCATCTGTGGCTGCGGGCCAATCTCTGTGACGGCCAGAAGACGGTGGATATCCTCAAGAACTGGCTGGATCTTTTCTTGGCCATGGGGATTCGGGCGGCTGTGCTCCATCCCGGATCTATTCCCGGAGCGCCTGTGGAGCAGGTGGCACAGGTGCGGCGCCAGGCCCTGACCCAGCTGTGCGGCCACCTGGAGGGAACAGACATGTCCATCTGCCTGGAGAACCTCCCCGGCAGTGACATCCCTATGAGCGCCGGGCTGGTGGAGACCGTCCGGGCGGTGGGTTCCTCTCACCTGGGCATCTGCCTGGATACCGGCCATCTCAACTTTACTGCGGACAAGGAGAGTCCTTCGGCGTTCATCCGCCGGTGCGGTCCGCTGCTGCAGGCCCTGCACATTGCCGACAATGAGGGGGCCAGCGACCAGCACATGATGCCCTATGGCCGGGGAAACGTGGACTGGGAGGACGTGATCCGGGGACTGGCGGAGATCGGATACCAGGGCCTGTTCAACCTGGAAGTGCCGGGAGAACGACTTTGCCCTGCCCCGGTCAAGCGGGCCAAACTGGACTATTTAAAGGCAATGTGCACATACATGGTAGGACGCATCCAGGGATAGGCGCTTTTTCAGCCGGCGGGGGAGGCAAAGGCCGCGTTGGCCGGCCGCACGCCTTGGGGAAAGGCGCGGCAGAGCCCTTCGAAGGCCGCCTGTACCTCCGGAGGGATATCCACATGGGCAATGAAGTCTCGACCCCGAGGCCCATAGCCTTGGGCGTCGTCGGTAAGCCGCGGGATTTCTCCCATGAGCAGCGTAATGTATCGGTCCATGGGCCACATTCCCGGGATGGGTTTGCCGTCAAAGACCAGCTGCCCATCTCGGAAGGCCACTTGGGCCCGGTAGGCGGCGTAGTTGATGAGCAGCGTCCCGGTTCCCAAATGCTTGCGGAAGCCCCCATCCATGCGCCGCTGCATGGAGGCGTCCTGTATCAGCAGGATGCTGCGCGGGGCGATTCTCTCCCGCCGAAGCAGCTCCAGCAGGAAGGTAATATTGTTTCCGCAGTTTGTGGAGCGGGTCTCCAGCAGGTCGGGCCGCAGGCCGTACCGTTCCTGCAGATAGGCGGCGAAGCAGATGGCTTCGGCCGCGTTTTCCGTCTGGATTTGCGGATACATTTGGTGGATCTTCCGGCGGAGGGTGTCGGTGGTGTGCCCGGCGCCGCCCACGATGGCATATCTTTGGGCTAGCCTTTGCTGCATGGCGGAGGCCAGAAGATCTCCGCCGCAGAGGATGCTTCCGCCAAAGAGAACCATAAGATCTGCCTGGTCTATGCCGTATGTCTGACGGAGAGCTTGACCACATAGAGAAGGAATATCCCGCCGGCCGCAGAATTCTCCCAGGATGTTGATGTACGAGGCAATGGTTTCGTTCATATTGGCATCTCCCTGCGCCGCGGGGCCTGCCGGGGATGAAGACGGCGTCTCGTTCCCCGATGGACGGCCCTAGGCAGCAGATCCATTATACCGCGCGGGGCTTGGCTTGCAAAGGGCGGCGCATCGTCTTTCCTTGGATTGCGGGCCTTTCCCCCTATAGAGAAGGAGTAACCATTGGAAAACAAAAGATTTATGCAGGTCAATTTGACCCCGGATGTGGTGGATAGCCTGCGGGACGCGGATATCCTTGACATGCTGGAGGACTTTATGAACATGCGCCAGGTGTACGGCGCAGCCATTAAGGAGGTCCGGACCAAATTGGAGATCCTGGACGAGGAATTCAGCGTCCGGTACGATCACAATCCCATCCACCATATTGAGTACCGGCTTAAGCGTCCGGCCAGCATCGCCGATAAGCTGATCAAAAAGGGAAAAGAGGTCAGTACTGCCTCCATGCGGGAGAACCTCACCGACGTGGCGGGCGTCCGGGTGATCTGTAACTATATTGAGGATATCTACCGGATTGCCGACCTCCTGGTGAACCAGAACGACATTACGCTGGTGCGTACCCGGGATTATATCGCCCATCCCAAGGAGAATGGCTACCGAAGCCTGCACTTGATTGTGAAAATTCCGGTCTTTCTGTCCCGTGGGGTGGAGTTGGTACCGGTGGAGATTCAGATCCGCACCATTGCCATGGATTTCTGGGCCAGTTTGGAGCATCAGCTGCGGTATAAGACCCGGACCCGCGTTCCGGAGCGGCTGCGGACCCAGCTGTCTGAGTGCGCCGACGCCATCGCGGATCTGGACCAGAGGATGCAGGACATTTACCGGCAGATTACGGGCAAGGCCGATACGGAAGAGGACCCACGCCCGGACGAAAAATCGTCGTAAGGGGGAGCGTACCATGGGCGAATCCATTGCCTTGCAGCCCCGGGCGTCTCGGAAGCTGCTGCACAATCCCGGAACCGGATGGGTGATGTACATCGATCACTTTGACGGCGACCCTTTCCCGGAGGCCGAAGCCTTCTGGCGGGAGCTGGAGCCGGTGATCCCCTATATCAGCATCCTTTACCTACGGGTTTCCTGGTCGGATATGGAGCCCAGTCCGGGCCGGTATGCCTGGATCTATGATGAAAACTTTAAGGCACTGACCCATCGGGCCCTGGCCCGGGGGATCCGTCTGGCCTTCCGGATTTTTACCGATGGGCAAAATGCGTCCGCCCAGGCTACGCCCGAATTTGTGCGGGAGGCCGGCGCTCTGGGCTATGAGATCAATCCCGGCAATGGGGTGCGGCAGACATTTTGGACGCCGGTGGTTACGGATCCCGTCTTCCGCCGCTGCCTGGAGTCGTTTGTTCTCGCATTTGGCGCGTATTATGACCGTCCAGTGTATGTGGACTATGTGGACGCCGGCGGCTTAGGCTGGTGGGGGGAAATGCACAACATGGACTACCTGACCCCTGCCGAGAAGGAGGACACCTTCGACTGGATTACCGGCCTCTACCAGCGTGCCTTTCACCATGTGCTGCTGGGGGTGCAGTATGGCTGCGCCTTCTCCATGGCGCAGCAGGACGCCCTGCTGGACCGAGGCTGGGTGATTCGCCGGGACAGCTTTGGCAGCCCTCAGTGGTTTGACGAAGGAGAACGGGCGGTGCTGCGGGCGCGGTGGCCTCGCAACCCGGTCTTTGCCGAAAACTGCTACCATCATCTGGTGACCCGGGCCGGTTGGTGGCAGGGGGATGGCTTTGCCACCCTGCGGGACTGCCTGACGGCGGTATTGGACCATGCCCGGGACTGCCACGCCAATACTTTGGATCTCCGGGTGACCCAGGATGCCCTGGCTTGGGTGCGGGAGTGCCCTGACCTGGTAGAGGACTTTGGAGAGGAAGGAGGCTATCGCCTCCGCCCGGCATCGGTGCGCTACGTCCGGGAGACGGACACCATCTTCACTGAGACTTCCTGGGTGAACGACGGCTGGGGCCGGCTTCCCGCGGACAATCCCTTTTGGCGGGAGAAGTACCGCCCGGCATATGCACTCCTTCGGGAGGACGGCAGCGTAGCCGCCCAGTGGGTGCAGCGGTGGATTGCGCCCTCCGGCTGGGTGAAGGGGGAGACATATACCTACCAAAGCCGGCTGTCCCTGCAAGGGATGGCTCCCGGGACCTATACCCTGGGCCTGGCGCTGGTGGATACCGAGGCCGGATGCGTCCCGGGCATCGCCCTGGCGGTGGAGGACGCGGGACCTGACGGCTGGCTGCCGGTGGGAAGGGTTGACGTGGATAGCCAACCGGGATAGGGGCCGCTTGATGCGGCGTACAATTTGCAGAAAGATCCCGGCTGGCTGCCGGGGATAAGGAGGATTGTTATGAATCCTAGCATAGCGGTGGGAATGCACAACCTGCATCGTATCAGCAACGCCCAAACCCGGTCGATTTCGCCGGAGAACTTTACCGGTGAACCGGGAAAAGGCGGTATGGCCGAGACCGGCCCGGCCCTTTATGCGGCCCGGGAGCTGGGGCAGGGGTGGAAGGTGTCCCCGTATGTGGTCATCCAGCCCGGGGAGACCTTTACCCTGGGCCGCGTAGAGGACCAGGGCGCCATCCAGCATATCTGGATCACCCTGGGCGGGGAGATCACCTGGCGGAACAGCATCCTGCGGATGTACTGGGACGGGGAGGAAACGCCTTCGGTGGAGTGCCCCATCGGGGACTTCTTCTGCAATGGCTGGGAAAGCTATGCGCCGGTACGGGCGCTGCCGGTGTGCGTCAATCCTGGACGGGCCTTTAACTGCTATTGGACCATGCCCTTCCGGGAGGGCTTTGCCATCACCCTGGAGAACCGAAACGCCAAGGAATTGATCTGCTACTACCAAATCGACTACACCCTCTGCCCGGTGGAGGAGGACGCAGGCACCTTTCATGCCCAGTTCCGCCGCACCAATCCCTTGCCTTACGGCCAAGTATATACCGTACTGGACGGCGTGCGCGGCCAGGGGCAGTACGTGGGAACCTATATGGCCTGGGGCTCCAACAATAATGGCTGGTGGGGCGAGGGAGAAATTAAGTTCTATATGGACGGAGACCGGGAGTTCCCCACCATCTGCGGTACGGGCACGGAGGACTATTTCTGTGGATCGTATAACTTTGAGAACGGGGAGACCCATCAATATGAGACCTTTACCACGCCGTATTCAGGGCTGTGCCAGGTGATTCGCCCGGATGGTTTATACCGGTCCCAGACCCGCTTTGGCATGTATCGCTTCCATGTGGCCGATCCCATTCGCTTCCAGCAGGAGCTCCGGGTGACCATCCAGGCCCTGGGCTGGCGGAGTGGAGGCCGCTACCTGCCGCTGATGGATGACATTGCCTCGGTGGCCTTCTGGTATCAGCAGGGGCCCCATACGCCCTTCCCTGCCCTGGGCTCGGCCAACGATTTGGAGGTTAACTGACATGACATCCAAGGAAAGGATGATTTGCGCCCTCCGCGGCGGTATCCCCGATCGGGTGCCCACCTTTGAGCTGGAGTTCCAGCTTTCGGAGGAATTGCTGGGGAAGCGCATGCTTTCCTACGGGGATCTGGATAAGGCCTCTCCCCGGGAGCGGGAGCGCATGCTGGCCGAAAATGCCCAGTTTTTGATACAGGTGTACGATACGCTGGAGCATGACGCCATTTGCATCCATCTGGAGGAACCCTACATTGCCGAGACCGTGCGCCGGATCCGGGAGTACAGTGGAGACCGCTTCATGCTCCTGGCCCATGGGGATGGTACCTTTGCCATACCGGACGGCGACGGCATGCTGGAGTTCTCTTATCGGATTGCCGACGATCCGGCGTCGGTGCATGCCGAGGCCGAGGCCATGTGTCGGGAGGCCATCGCCCGGGATAAGCGGCTGCTGGACGCAGGGCTGGATGGGTTTATTCTTTGCAGCGACTATTGCTTCAACCAGGGGCCGTTCCTCTCGCCGCGGATGTTTGGGGAGTTTGTGACTCCGTACTTGGCCCGGCTGATCCGAGCCATCCGGGACTATGGCGGCTATGCCATCAAGCATACTGATGGCAATATTATGCCCATTTTGGACCAACTGGTTTCGACCCAGCCCCATGCCCTGCACTCTTTGGATCCCATGGCCGGGGTGGATATCCGGGAGGTAAAGGAAAAGTATGGCAGCCAGGTGGCGCTCTGCGGCAATGTGCACTGCGCGGCCATGCAGACCGGTACCGAGGAGGAGGTTATCGCCTCGGCGGAGTACTGCCTTACCTATGCCAAACCCGGCGGCGGCTACGTCTTCTGTACCAGCAATATTCCTTTTAAGGGGCTCCCGCTGGAGCGGTACATGCTGGTACTGGAGGTCTGGCGGAGGATGCGGAAATACTAAGGCGGATGCCGTGGATGGGATGCGGTTCTGTTCTCCTTTTTCAGGCGGATCCGCCCCCTCTTGCAAGAGAAAGCGGAATGGGGTAATATGGTTCCCAAGTAGACAAGAATGCGCCGGATAACCGTAGGCGCGTGGCAGGAGGCACAATGGCTAAGAAACGGCAAGTGGTTTTCATTATGACCGATACCACCCGGTGGGATATGTTGGGCTGCTATGGCAATTCCGCCATGAAGACGCCCAATTTGGACGCCATGGCGCGGCGCGGCGTGCGTTATGAGCGGGCCTACACCTGCCAGCCGGTATGCGGACCGGCCCGCAGCGCTATATTCACTGGGCTCTATCCCCATACCAATGGCAGCTGGACCAACAGCGTCTCCCTCTACGGCGATATTAAGACCCTGGGCCAGCGTCTCAATGACGCAGGGATTTCTACCGGCTATATTGGGAAATGGCATCTGGACGGCGGGGACTATTTTGGCTGCGGCGTATGCCCGGACGGGTGGGATCCGGATTACTGGTACGATATGCGCTGCTATCTGGAGGAGCTGAGCGAGGAGGAGCGCAGCGCATCCCGCCGCACCCAGCTCATGGAGGAGCGGCCGGTGAAGGAGGAGTTTACCTTCGGGCACCGCTGTACCAATCGGGCGCTGGATTTCCTGGAATGGTATGCCAATGAGGAGTTTCTGCTGGTGCTTTCCTATGACGAGCCCCACGGCCCTTTCCTCTGTCCGGAGCCCTTTGCCAGCATGTACAAGGAGTATGACTTTCCCAAGTCCTCCAACGTCTGGGATACCTTGGAGGGAAAGCCCCCGCACCAAAAGGTCTGGGCGGGGAAGGAGACGCAAACCGACCGGGACGCCCTGACCATTCGAGCCCAGTACTATCTGGGATGCAATTCCTTTGTCGACTATGAGATCGGCCGGGTTTTGCGGCAAATAGAGGCTTACACCCCCGACGCGCTGGTGATCTTTACATCCGACCATGGGGACTTTTTGGGTTCCCATTGTCTCAATGGGAAGGGTCCGGCTGCCTATGATGAGATTACCCGGATTCCCTTGATCATCCAGGGCGGCGAGGAGGGGGCCGTGCGGCGCAGCCCGGTTTCTCACATTGATCTGACGCCCACCATTTTGGATTATATGGGGCTGCCTGTGCCCAAGACGCTCCCCGGGAAGACCTTGGTGCCTACTTTTACCCAGGGTGAGGAGCCGGTGGGCCCGGTATTCATGGAATTTGGGCGCTACGAGGTGGATCACGACGGCTTCGGTGGCTTCCAACCCATGCGCGCGGTTTTTGATGGGCGGTATAAGCTGGTGGTCAATCTGCTGAGCACGGATGAGTTCTACGACCTGGAGAAGGACCCGGCAGAGAATCACAACCTTATTGACGCAGAGGAGACCCGCGGTGTGCGGAATGCGCTTCACGATCGGCTGTTGGATTGGATGAACGACACCCGGGATCCTTTCCGGGGCTACTATTGGGAGCGGCGGCCCTGGCGCCAGGATGCGCGTCCGGCTACCTGGCATTATACCGGCTACACCCGCCAGCGGGAAAATGAGCCCGGAGAGAAGCGGCAGCTGGACTATGATACCGGCCTGCCGATGGTGGACGCCGTGAGGAAAAAGAGGGTTTAGCGCATAGGCTTTTTCCCAAAAGGGAGGACGTGGTTGACGGGACGGAAGCGGTCCGGCTCGGAGACTGCGTCCTCGCTTTGTGTTCCGCAGCCTTTGTCCGGGCGCGGATGGACCTGGCCGCTTTTCGAAATCCATCGTTTTGACGCAAAGCAGCCAAATCCTTCAAATGCGTTAAATCTTTGCATCACTTTCGGGAGGCGCATTGTGAAAAAAACGGTCGGATGCTATAATAAAGCCGCTGGGCTGTCCCGGCTGAAATGGAGTGAACCCAATGCAGTATACTCGCCTATTGTATGTAGGGCGTCAAAATGATAGAGAATTGTGGAAACCTCTGGGGGAGGCCGTGCGATGAGGCTGACCGCGGCTGTCGATCTGCACATGCATACCTATTTTTCCGATGGCCTTCTCTCTCCGGAGGCGCTGCTGCAGCTCTGCCAGAGGCAGGGGCTGGAGCGGGTCGCCGTCACCGACCACGACAGCGTCGGCGGTCTGGAGCGCGGCGCAGCCGAAGCTCGCCGGTTGGGGCTTTCGCTTGTGCCCGGTGTGGAGCTGACGGCAAGGTTTTCCGGCGAGATGCATATCCTGGGCTATGGCATTCGCCCCGCTGACAGCGGCTTGGCAGATTTCCTGCAGGAGCAGCTTTTGCGGCGCGCCCGGCGCAACACCCAGATGGTGGAGCGTCTCCGGGACCTGGGGATGCCGCTGACCGAGGAGGATATGCGTCAGGAGGCCGGACGGGAGGAATACGGCCGTACCCATATGGCGCGGGTGATGGTGAAAAGAGGCGTCTGCCACAGCATTGACGAAGCTTTCCGCCGTTTTCTGCTGCCGGGGCAGCCGGGCTATGTCTCCCGGGAAAAGCCTCCTTCGGCTCAGTGCATTGCCGTGATCCGCGGTGCGGGAGGCGATGCGGTGCTGGCCCATCCCGGCCTGATGGGGCTTCCGGATTATCAACTGGAGCCGGTTATTTCCCAATTGCGCGGGGAAGGGCTTGCCGGTGTGGAGGCCTTTTATCCCCAGCATACCCCGGGCCAGACCACGGCGCTGCGGCGCATGGCCGGCCGCATGGGACTGATTGTGACCTATGGCAGCGATTACCATGGAAAGGACCGCTCGGGGGAATCCCTTCTGATGGGATGGAAGGAGCGGGCGCTGCCCGACGAGACCTTGCAAGCCGCTGCCCGGTGGTCGTTGGACGAAAAGGAGGATGACGCATGACCCGTGAAACCCCTGGGAAACGTTCCGCCCATGCGGCCGCATCCAGAACCTCCGCCTACCGTGCGCCGTCGGCACGGACAGGCGCGTCCCGCACGTCTTCCGGCCATACCCCTGCGTCCCGGAGCCGTACCCCTGCCTTCTCCGCTGCAGCCTCTTTGAAGAACACGCGGAGCAGCTATCCGAGGGGTTCCACCCAAGAGCGCAGCAGCCGTACTCCTTCTGGGACCCGCAAGTCCGCGCCGGCCCGCAGCGCGGCGCCGTCACGGAGCGGCAGCGCAGGGTACCGGGATTCCCGGAGCCCATCTCCTGCGCAGCGCCGTCCCCTGCCGCGCAGCCAAAGCCTGTACGCCCAGCACGGCGCTGCCCGCTCCCTGCCTCATAAGACAAACCATGGCGCTCCTGGCTCTGTGAGGAAGGTACCGCCGAAGAAGCCTCCGGTCCAGGGCAGGCAGACCGTGGTTCGCCGCAAGCCTAAAAGGAGGATTCCCCTCTATCTTATCGCCATGTGGGTGGTGGTCCTGGGGCTCCTGTGTACCATTGGCGTGGTGTGGGCCCGCGGCTACTATACCGACGTGGTGGTGGAAGGCGTCTATGTTGACGGCATTGACCTGGCGGGGAAGACCTATGACCAGGCCCGCGCCCTGTTGGAACAGGAGCGGACTAGGAAGCTGGGTCTGGTACAGATCCACGTGACCGATCCGGACAGCGGCCAGACCTGGGACTGGGGCGCGGAGGATATTGGCGCCAATATTGCGCTGGACGCGGTCATGGAGCAGGTTATGCAGGCCGGACGCACGGGGAATGTGTTTCAGCGCTACAATGACGTCAAGGAGCTGAAAGAAACCCCCCTGGTGCTCAGTACCCACATCGAGTTCGATGAGGAAAAGGTGGATCCGCTGGTGGCCAGCATTGCCGAGGTGGTGAATACCGACCCGGTCAATGCCAAGGTATCCTTTAACACGGCCAACAGCGAGAAGTGGACCTTTACCGAGGAGATCTTGGGCAAGGAGGTGGACGAGGCGCTGCTGGTCAACCAGATCCTGGAAGACCTGGAGGGCGACTGTATCGCCAACGTGGAGGTGGTGACCAACTCCATCACCCCGGCCTATACCGTGGAGCTGCTCCAGCAGAGCACCCAGAAGCGGATCCTTTTCCAAACCGACGTGAGCGGAAGCGACGCCCGGAAGAGCAACGTCAAGCAGGCGCTAAAGGCCCTCAACGGCAAGATCATCTGGCCGGGACAGGAATTGTCCTTCAACGCCACCACCGGTGAGCGCACCGCGGAGAACGGCTACCAGGAAGCCCCGGTCATCGGAGCCAACAAGGGCTTTGAGGCCGACTTTGGCGGCGGCGTCTGCCAGGTATCCACGACCCTGTACAATGCCGCCCTGATGGCCGACTGTACCATTATCAAGTGGCGCTCTCACTCCTTCCCTTCCACTTATGTGGCTGAGGGCTTGGACGCGGTGGTCAATTGGCCGGACAAGGATCTTGTCATCCGAAACGATACCAAGGGACCCATGTTCATTCAGGCCACCTACTACCGGGATAAGGCGGAGGTGGTGATCTACCGCCTGCCCTTTGATGACGGAATCACCCAGATCAAGCTCACCAGCACCATCCTGTACGAGGGGGAGACCCCCGAGGCTAACATGATTGTGGATACCACTGGGGAGCATGTGACCTATGATGACGAGATCTACAAGGAGGTTCTCTCCCGGCCCTACCTGGAGGTGCGCAATACCCAGCAGTTTTATCGTGGGACCGAGCTGGTGCGTGAGGAGGAGATCCATGTGGTGAAGTTCCAGGAGATTACGGGGACCTACTATGTGGGGGCGACGCCGGCCTCCCAGCGTGACAGCAGCGGCGGCGGGGGAGAGACCGAGACAGAATCCAACGACTAAAGCATCTTGTAAGGAGGTACATTCCATGAGCCAGTTTACCATTGGCATGCTGACCGACGGCTTCAAGACTGACCTTCGCACCGGCATCCAGAAGGCGGCCAAGCTGGGCGCCCAGGCTGTGCAGGTGTACGCCGTCGCCGGGGAGATGGCCCCGGAGAATCTGAACGCCGCCGCGCGGCGGGAGCTTCTGCGCTTTACCCAGGATCTGGGCCTGCGCTTTTCCGCCATCTGTGGGGATCTGGGTGGCCATGCCTTCCAGATTGCGGCGGATAACCCTGCTAGGATTGACCGCAGCCGGCAAATTATGGATTTGGCACTGGATCTGGACTGCAAGGTGGTGACCACCCATATTGGCGTGGTGCCTGCCGATCCCACCCATCCCCGGCGCGCCATTATGGCGGAGGCCTGCAATACTTTGGGTGAGTACGCCGATTCGGTGGGGGCGGCTTTCGCCCTGGAGACCGGTCCTGAGCCTTCCACGGTACTGCGCTCTTTCCTGGACAGCCTGGGCAGCCATGGCATGCGGGTCAATTTCGATCCTGCCAACCTGGTGATGGTGGTGGGAGAGGATCCCGTCCAGGCGGTGAAGAACCTGGCGCCCTATATCGTCCACACCCATGCAAAAGACGGTAAGATGATCAAACCCTGCGACCCGGAAGAGGTTTACACCTTCTTTGCCGAGGGTGGAATCGAAGACCTGCGGATCTCGGACTTCTTTGTGGAGACGCCCTTTGGTCAGGGGCAGGTGGACTGGCCCAAGTATCTGGCTGCCCTGGAGGAAATCGGCTACCAGGGCGCGCTGACCATTGAGCGCGAGGTAGGAGAGGATCCCGATGGGGAGATGACCCAGGCCGTCCGCTTCCTGCAGGAGCAGATTGCCGCAATGAAGTAGCAAAAAGGTCAATAGCAAAAAAGGCCGAAGGTCCTGTGGGCCTTCGGCCTTTTTATGCCCTTGGTGCAGGGCGAGACGGCAGGATTTATGCGCGCCGTCGTATCGGGCAGATGCGATTGGCAGACAGGGGGGCCGTCGCCCAAAGACTTGCAGCATAGCAACGACAGGGCCGTTTTGTAGAGAATGGCTCTGCCGCTCCTGTGATTTTCGGCCTGGTTTCCGCAATTGCAGAGCAAGCTCCCTGCGGCATATTCCGGCAATGCTGCCAAGGGACGTACCGTGAAGGAGACGCTCTGCCCCTGCCTGCCGATGCTTGCTTTCCTCGGAGCCTTTTCGGACAATAAAAAAGGAACGATGCAGATTCTCGTTCTGCAACGCTCCTGAATCCTCCCTCGCCTCAAAGCTTTCATCTGTCTTACGCGAAAGACAGGAGCTCGCGAGGCAAAACTTTTGCCGGGATCCTTCTCTATGAAGCCGGAGGGCGCGGAGAGCAGCTGCGTCAGCCACGGAGAATAAAATCATGCACCTTCTCCACGTCCCCGGCGCCTAGGGTCAAAATGAGGTCACCAGGGTGGGCCCTCTCCAGCGCCATGGCCGCTGCATCCTGGAAGGAAGGCGCATACCGGCAGTCGGGATGCTTGGCCGCGATGGCTTCTGCCAGCATGGCGCTGCTGATGGTACCGGGATTAGCCTCCCGGGCGGCATAGATGTCCAAAATGAGGAGGTGGGCGGCAGCGTCAAAGGCCCGGGTCCAGTCGTCAAAGAGAAGCTTGGTACGGCTGTAGGTATGGGGCTGAAAGACGCAGATCAGCGCGCCTTGGGTGAGGCCGGCCATGGCGTCCAGGGTGGCCCGTACCTCGGTAGGATGGTGGGCATAGTCGTGGTAGAGCAGGACACCGTCGCGTTCCCCGATCTTCTCCATGCGCCGTTTGGCGCCGCCATAGCGGCGAAGGCTGTCGGCGGCCTCCTGCGGGTCTACGCCATAGTGAACGGCCATGGCCAAGGCTGCCAAGGAATTGGCCACATTGTGCCTGCCGGGGACTTCCAGAACGACGTGGGCGGCTTTTTCCCCATGATGGAGGGCATCATAGGCGTAGCAACCCTGCTGACAGGTAAGGCTGGCGGCCTGCCAATCACAGTCCGGCGTCAAGCCGAAGGTTTCCGTGGCGCAGGGAGCGCCGGCCAGCACCTGGCGCACCCGGGGATCCTCTCCATTGCCCAAGATGTAGCCGTGTGCCGGGTGCAGGGCACAGTAGGCGGCGAAGGACGTTTGGATATGGTCCAGATCCCGGAAGTAATCCAAATGGTCGGCGTCGATATTCAGAAGAATGGAATCGGTGGGATGGAGCATGAGGAAGGAATCCTTATACTCGCAGGCTTCCGCCACAAAGACATCCTTCCCGCCCATTTTTCCCGCGCTGCCGATGAGGGGCAGTACGCCGCCCAGGTGGATGGTGGGGTTGCGGCCTGTCAGCTCCAAAATGGTGGCCAGCATGCTGGAGGTGGTGGTTTTTCCGTGGGTACCTGCCACGCCCATGGACACCGGATAGCGCTGCATCAGTTGGCCCAGCAGGGTTCCGCGGCTCATGAGGGGGACGCCGTGGGCCTGGGCCCAGGCCAGTTCGGGATTGGAGGTGTCCGCTGCCGCGGTGTAGACGGCCAGGTCGCTGCCCTGGATGTTGGCAGCGCTGTGGCCGACCGCGCAGGGGATCCCCAGGGCCCGCAGCGCATCCAGCACGGGGCTGTCGTTTTGATCGGAACCGGTAACCTGGTATCCCCAGCCGTGCAGGAACTTGGCCAGCGAGCTCATGCTCACGCCGCCGATTCCGACGAAGTGTACCCGTTTTCCGGAAAAGTCTTCAATATGCATGGAATCCTCCCTTGTGCAGCGGGCTTGTGTGCCCGGCACGTCTTTTTATTATACGCTTTTGTTCTATATTGAATCAAGGGAAAGCATGACAAAATTTGATTTATTTTAGATGATGACTGGAAAATTCTTACGGAACGGATTATAATAGGGACAAGAGACGAACGTTTGCCATGTGACAAGAGAGGAACATTCGGTTGGAAAAGATTAAGAGGAACGAGCGCATCAGCGCCATGCTGAAGATATTGTCGGATGCGCCCAATAAGATTTACACGTTGTCCTATTTTAGTGAAATGTTTGGATCGGCGAAGTCTACCATTAGTGAGGACATCGACATTGCCCAGGGGATTCTGGAGCGCTTTGCTTTGGGCCGCCTGGATACGGTGACCGGTGCGGCGGGGGGCGTAAAGTATCTCCCTGCCGGGCGGGAGGAATTGGACATCCGCTTTCAGAATGAACTCTGTATGCGGCTGTCAGATCCGGACCGGATTCTTCCAGGGGGATACCTGTATATGGTGGATGTGCTCTCGCACCCGGCCATTGTAACCCGCATGGGAGAGATGATGGCCATGTGGTTTTATGACAAGAAGCCTGATTTCGTCATTACGGTGGAGACAAAAGGGATTCCCGTGGCGCTGATGGTGGCCCGCTCGCTGAATGTGCCCCTGATGATTGCCCGCCGGGATGTTCGGATTACCGACGGATCGGTGGTAACCATTAACTACGTCTCCGGTTCCGGCCAGCGGATCCAGACCATGTCGCTGCCCAAACGTTCGGTAAAGGAGGGGCAGCGGGCGCTGATTATTGATGACTTTATGAAGGGCGGCGGCACGGCCCGCGGCCTCATTGACATGATGCGGGAGTTTTCCGTCAATGTGGTGGGGATCGGCGTGGTGATGGCCACCCGGGAGCCGGAGCATAAGATGGTGGAAAGCTTCCGGGCTATTACGGTGCTCCACGGAGTGGACGAGGCGGCGCGCCGTATTGATGTACGGCCGGCCGGCTTGGCCTAGATTGCAAGGAGGAACAGCTTATGAAGATACGGACGGTTATCTTGGCGGCAGGGGAAGGGAAGCGGATGAAGTCCTCCCTGGCAAAGCCTCTGCACTGCGTCTGCGGGCGACCCATATTGGAGTGGGTGGTGGAGGCGGCCCGGGCGGTGGATCCCCGCCCTGTGGTGGTGGTGGGCCACGGTCGGGAGCAGGTCATGGCCCGGATTCATGGCGTGGATTTCGCCGTGCAGGAGGAACAGAAGGGCACAGGCCACGCGGTCATGATGGCCAGGGAATTCATCCAGGACGCGGATATTGTTGTGGTCATGGCGGGAGACGCCCCCCTGATCCCCGGGGAAATGATCGCCGGGATGGTAGAGGAATCCTGCGCCCGAGGTGAGGATGCGGCGCTTCTTACCGCCCGCATGGAGGATCCTACCGGCTATGGACGCATCCTCACCGACGGCGAAGGCCGGGTGCAAGGGATCGTAGAGCACCGGGACGCCACCGAGGAACAGCGGCAGGTGAAGCTGATCAATACCCTTTCCGGCTGTTACCGGGGGGATCTGCTGCTGCGGTACTTGGATCAGCTGACCTGTGACAATGCCCAAGGGGAGTATTACCTTACCGATGTGGTGGGGCTGATGGTCCGCGACGGGTATAAGGTGGGGATCGCCCTATGCCCCAACGCTGCCGAGGCCATGGGCGTGAACGACCGGGTGCAGCTGGCCCAGGCCGAGGCCGCTATGCGAGATCGATTGAACCGGCGCTGGATGCTGGAGGGGGTCACCCTCGTGGATCCGGCACGCACCCTGATCTCGGCGGATGCCGTCATAGGGCAGGATACCGTGATTTATCCTGACAATGTGATTGAGGGGAAAACGGTAATTGGAAGCGGCTGTATCCTCTATCCCGGCAGCCGCATCACAGACAGCCGGATTGGCAACGGGGTGACGGTGCAGGCTTCAGTGCTGGATCACGCCCAGGTGGGAGAGGGAACCACTGTGGGACCCTTTGCCTACCTGCGGCCCGGAACCCAGGTGGGATCGGGATGCCGCATTGGCGACTTTGTCGAGGTGAAGAATTCGGTCATCGGCGACGGCACTAAGGTCTCCCATCTGACCTATGTAGGAGACGCCGACCTGGGGCAGAATATCAACGTGGGATGCGGCGTGGTTTTCGTAAACTATGACGGGACATACAAGTACCGAAGCGTGGTGGAAGATGGGGCCTTTATCGGCTGCAATACCAACCTGGTGGCGCCGGTCCATGTGGGCCAGGGGGCCTATACCGCAGCGGGAAGCACCATTACCCAGGATGTGCCGCCCCAGAGCCTGGCCATCGCTCGGGCGAGACAGGTAAATAAAGAAGGCTGGAAGGGCAAGTATAAGCCCCATGCCAAGAAGTAAGGTGGACCTATGATCTTGATTGTCGGACTGGGGAACCCTGGGCCTAAGTACGAGGGGACCCGGCACAACATGGGCTTTGAGACGATTGCACGGCTCAGCGCCCTATGGAGCATCCCGGTGAAGGAGCGTGGGTTCCACGCCCTGACGGGAAAGGGAATGGTGGGGGAAGAAAAGGTGATGCTGGCGCTTCCCCAAACCTATATGAATGAATCTGGTCAGTGCGTGGGAGAGCTTATGCGGTATATGAGCCTGCCATCCTCCCGGCTGCTGGTGATTTATGACGACATTGACCTGCCCTGCGGACGGTTGCGGCTCCGGAAGTCCGGCTCGGCCGGCCCCCATAACGGCATGAAGAGCGTCATTGCCCACTTGGGTTATATGGACTTTGCCCGGCTGCGGGTGGGGGTAGGCCGTCCCGCTCCCGGCGAGGATCTGGCCGACTATGTACTGGGCCGCCCTGCACCGGAGGAGAAAAAGCTGCTCCTTCCGGCTCTGGACGCGGCGCGGGATGTAGTGGATGTCTTTGTGAAGGTGGGTGTGGAGCGCGCCATGCTGGCCGCCAACACGGCGATCGAGCCGTAAAATGGACCCCATTTGCGGGTCGTATACATGAAGGCAGACAATATGGGGGGTCCCTTGCGGGATCCTCCGATGTCTGCGTTTTGGCGGCGCCGCAAAGTTTGACAAAAATCATGCCGGGAAGGAGTTCGCAATATGCTTTTCCCTCTAGCGTTAGGAACGCCGTTATTCGTAAGCGGCACATGGCAGCGCCTGATGACGGCTATTCGGACGGAGAAATTCCCCTGTGCCGTCTATGGTGTGTCCGAAGGCCAGAAGGCCTTCCTGGCTGCCGCCCTGGCCCAGGAGAAACGGACCGTTCTGCTGATCGTCCCTGCGGAAGAGGCTGCCGCCCGCTTGGCGGAGGAGATCCAGCATATCCATGGCGGGCGCGTGGCGGTTTTCCCCGCCAGGGCGGCAACCTTGCACCACGCCGAAGCCGCCAGCCGGGAGATGACCATACGCCGCGTACAGGCCATGGCTGCCGCCCTCGCCGGAGAGACGCAGGTGATTGTCGCTTCCGTGGAGGCTATGATGCTTCCCCTGATTCCGCCCAAAGCCTTTTCCCAGGCGCGGTTTACCCTGCGCGATGACGGCGCATACCAGATGCCGCAGCTCATTACCCGCCTTGTGGAGGCCGGGTATGTTCGCCAGGAGCGGGTAGAGGCGCCGGGACAGTTTGCCCAGCGCGGCGGCCTGCTGGATATCTATCCCGTAGGGGAAGAATATCCCGTCCGCATGGAATTTTTTGGCGATGAGGTGGATTCTATCCGCGCCTTTGACGCGGTGAGCCAGCGCTCGGTGGAAAAGGTGCGGGAGGTGCGGATCCTGCCGGCTGGGGAAATGCCTTTGGCCGCGGATGTGCTGCAGACAGGCATCCGCGCCCTCCAGTTGGAGAAAAAGCGGGCCGTGGATACAATCAAGAAGCTGGAGGCCAAGGAGCTTCGGGCCAACGGCGGCAAGGTGCCGGAGCGGTGGATGACCGCTGCGCCGGAGGATAGGCCCCAGGCGCGGGTGGAGCGGATGGTGGATATGGCCATTGACAAGCTGCTGACGCTGGGGCGCTACGAGGGCATGGAGAACGACATGCGGCTCTTCTATCCCCAGACGGCGACTCTGCTGGACTATCTGCGGGAGCCTTTGGTGCTGGTGGACGAACCGGGTCGCTGCAAGGAGCGCAGCGACAATGTAGCCATGGAATTTGCGGCAGGCTACCAGATGCGCATGGAGGGAGGCCGGGCGTTGCCCATCCACGCCCACCTCCTGCTGGAGGCAGGAGAGCTCTTTGCCCTTATGAAGGGCAAACCGGTTTTGGCCCTCCAAAGCCTTACAACCAAAACTGCGCTGACGCCCCAGAGTATCGTCCGCATGGAGGGGCGCGGCATGCATTCCTTCCGCGGCCAGTTTGAGATGCTGAAGGGCGATATTGCCCGCTGGAACGAGGTAGGCACCCAGGTCTTTCTGATGGCGGGAGGAGAGATGCGGGCCCAGCGTCTCCAGTCCACATTGATGGAGTATGGAATTGCCGCCTCTGTTCTGCAGGAAGATCGGGAATTGCAGCGGGGAGAGGTGGCCATACTGCCTCTGAGCATTGCCCAGGGCTTTGAGGCTCCGGAGTGGCATCTGGCCGTGGTGGGGGAGAGGGAGCTTTACGGCGCCGTCCGCTCCCGGAAGGCATATGCCCGGAAAAAAGGGGCGGGGCTCCATGTGCTCAACGACCTGACGGTGGGCGACTACGTGGTGCATGAGATGCATGGCATCGGACGCTACGAGGGCATTATAAAGCTGCAGAACGACGGTGTGGTGCGGGACTATCTTAAGATCCGTTACCGGGGAGACGACGTTCTATACGTTCCCACCGAGCAGATGGACCGGGTGCAGAAGTATATCGGTTCCGAGGGGAAGGTTCCCGCGATGAACCGCTTGGGCGGAAACGAGTGGCGGGGCGCCAAGGCCCGGGCCCAGAAGGCCATTGTGGACATGACGCAGGACCTTTTGCGGCTCTATGCCCAGCGCCAGGCTGCTGTGGGTTTTGCTTTCAGCCCGGATACCCCCTGGCAGCGGCAGCTGGAGGATAACTTTCCCTATGAGGAAACCCCCGACCAGCTGCAGAGCATCGAGGAGATCAAGGACGACATGGAGAGCCCCCGGGTGATGGACCGGCTGCTTTGCGGGGACGTGGGTTACGGAAAGACCGAGGTGGCCATCCGTGCCGTGTTCAAGGCGGTGATGGACCGCAAACAGGTGGCTTTTCTGGCGCCTACCACCATTCTGGCGCATCAGCATTACAATACGATGCTGCAGCGCTTTGCAGACTTTGGGGTGCAGGTGGAGGTGCTGTCCCGCTTCCGCTCCCCGGCCCAGATCAAGGATATCCTCTCCCGGCTGGCCGCCGGTAAAATCGACGTGCTGGTGGGGACGCATCGTATCCTGTCCGATGATGTGAAGTTTCGGGATCTGGGCCTATTGGTGGTGGATGAGGAGCAGCGGTTCGGTGTGGCGCACAAGGAGAAGATTAAGAAGCTCCGCACCAATGTTGACGTATTGACCTTGACCGCAACCCCCATTCCTCGAACCTTGCACATGTCTATGGTGGGGCTGCGGGACATATCGGTGATCGACACTCCGCCGGAGGAACGGTTCCCTGTGCAGACCATGGTCATGGAGTATGATGATATGATGATCCGCGACGCCATCTTGCGGGAGGTGGGCCGGGGCGGACAGGTGTTTTTCGTGTACAACCGGGTGGAATCCATCGATATTATGTACGGCCGCCTTACCGCTCTGCTGCCCGGGGTGCGGATTGTCGTGGGCCACGGGCAGATGGGGGAACGGGCGCTGGAAAAAGTCATGATGCAGGTATTGGAGGGTGAGGCGGATGTGCTGCTGGCTACTACCATCATTGAGAGCGGCCTGGATATCCCCCGGGTCAATACGCTGATTGTGTACGATGCGGATCGCTTTGGATTGGCCCAGCTCTACCAGCTTCGGGGGCGGGTGGGTCGCTCCAACCGGCTGGCATACGCCTACCTGACATACCGGCCGGAGAAAGTGCTTTCCGAAGTGGCGGAGAAACGCCTCAATACCATCCGAGAGTTTACCGAGTTTGGCAGCGGATTTAAAGTCGCCATGCGGGATCTGGAAATTCGGGGAGCGGGGAATCTGCTGGGGGCCGAGCAAAGCGGGCATATGGCCAGCATCGGATACGGACTTTTCTGCAAGATGGTGGAGGATACCGTGGCCCAGCTCCGGGGAGAGAAGCGGACTACGGCGCCCGACCCGGTGCTGGATCTGCTGGTGGACGCCCATATTCCGGAAAGCTATATTGCCGACAGCCAGGACCGCCTGGAGGTCTATCGCCGTATTGCCGCCATCCGGGAGGATGCCGACCGTGTAGACGTGACCGATGAGTTGATTGACCGGTTTGGCGACATCCCCGCGCCGGTAGAGCGGCTGATGGATGTGGCTATGATTCGCTCTATGTGTATGAAGTGCGGAATCGAACGAATGAAGCAGACTGAAACAGGGGTGCTGCTGACTTTTTCCTCCCAGGCGGGGCTGGATCCGGCCCGCATGCTGGAGCTGGTAAAGGGTTATAAAGGCCGTCTGGCGCTGAGCAGCCAGAATCCGCCGGGGCTGCGCCTGCGTTTGGGTGGAGGGGAGAATACGGACGCTCTGCAGGAAATCCGGGAACTTTGTTTACAAATTGTTCTTTGCATTCCGGCGGAGAGTTGATATAATAACATTTGTTATGGCGTAAAGCCATGGTAGAAAGGATTGATGGATTTCGTGAAGAGAAAAACCGCATGGATGGCCCTGGCCCTGGGCCTGATGCTGCTGCTGAGCGGCTGCAACATTGTGGAGAAGAACGCTGATCGCGACGCCGCCCAGGTGGTGGCGACAGTGGGCGGCGAGGATATCCTGAAGGCGGAGTTCCTGGACGCGTTGAATACCACCCTGGCCAGCTATGGAATGACGGCAGAGGATCTGGAGTCTGAGGATTATGCAGACATTGCCGACACCTTCCGGGAGCAGGTGCTGGAGATGCTGGTCAACAGCAAGATCGAGCTGATTAAAGCGCGAGAGCTGGGGTACGATCAGCTGTCGGCCGATGAGGAGGCTGAGATCGACCAGAGCATCAGCGATTTGATGGATACGTGGACGTCCAGCTTTACCAGTACGGTGCAGAGCGAGGATGCCAGCGCGGAGCTTACCGAGGAAGAGATCGCCCAAGAGGTGGAAACGCGCATTGCCGCTATGCGGGAAGAGAATGGGTATACGGATGATTATATCCGCGGCGTTTATACCGAGCAGCTTATGACCGAGAAGCTCTATGACTCCATCACTGGCGATATCACCGCCACCGAGGAGCAGATCCAGGCCACTTATGATACCGCTGTCAGCGAGGCAAAGACCAGCTACGAGGAGGACGCTTCCAACTTTGAGTATGACATGTTCTATGGCAGCACCATCTACTACTATCCCGAGGAGGCACGCCGGGTGAAGCACATCCTGGTGGGTTTCTCCGAAGAGGACAAGACCGCCATCTCCGAAGCCCGCAACAGTGGCGAAGACGACGCCGATGAAACGGCGGATGCGCTCCGGGACGAGGCTGCGGCTGCCCTGCAGGATCGGGTGGACGAGGTGATGGAGGCCATCGGCGATGGCTCTGACGCCGCTGTCTTTGACACGGTGATGCAGGAAATGAGCGATGATCCAGGGAAGACCACCAATCCTGACGGCTATATCGTCACGGCCAGCACTACCCAGTACATGACCGAATTCCGGGATGGAGCCATGGCCATTGAAGCGGTGGGAGGGATTACCACTGTAGTGACCGATGTGGGTATCCATATCATTCGCTACGAGGAAGCCATCCCTGTCGGCGCGGTGTCCCTGGATTCTGTGCGCGATGAGATTGAAGAGCTGACGCTGTCCGATCTGCGGAGCGAGGCTTACAGCACCCAGATTGAGCAGTGGCGGGAGGAACTGGAAGTTGTGACGTATGCGGACCGCCTTTCCTAGATAAGAGATTTCCAATCGTAAGAAGGCTGCCGATGGCTTCGGCAGTCTTCTTTTTTTACCGGAGGAACTGTGCCGGCGGTGATGGAAAGAGAGAAAGGCTGCGGGATGCGACGGCTGGAAAGACTGCGAGAGATTTCCGCACAATGGATGCGCCGGGAGCCGCAGCATGCGCGCTACCGATGAGGCGAAAGAAATCCGGTGCGTATTTTCTGCGCAAAAGCGGCGATCTTTTGCTACTTTGCAGGATTTTGAGCCAAAACTCAGGTAATTTTCCTCCAGGGAAAATATTCCCCCGGTTGACGCTCTTCAAGTTTTCGTGTAGAATGATAGCGCTACGGAATGGTTTCCGCAGCGGCCAGGTGCGCTGCGCACGCGGTGAAGCCGGGACGAAGTCCCACAGGATGGTTCGCCGGTGCGGCAGTGTACGGGCCAGGTATGGTTGCGTGCGACAGAAAGTGAGGGACTCCCTGTGGAGCCGAACCTTGTAGGAAATTCCCAGCCCTCTTCTCCGGTGGAAGAGACAAGCGATATCCGTAAAGCACAGCATATTATGCTGTACATCATGACTGAGATCGACAAACTGTGTGAGCGGCACAACATTGCTTGGTGGCTGGATGCGGGGACGCTTTTGGGCGCGGTGCGTCATAAGGGATTTATCCCCTGGGATGACGATGCCGATATTGGTATGCTGCGCGAGGATTTTGACAGCTTTATCCGCGTAGCGCCCCAATCTTTGCCGGAGGATCTCTACCTGGAGTATTTTTTCCTGGATGAGAAAATTTCCCGCACGATCTGCCGTGTGCGTTATCGCTACAGTGTGCTGAAGGAATTGGGCGATCAAAAAGGGGGGGGTGTCTTCGTAGACATCCTGCCCTTTGACCGGTACAACATTACAGGTACGCCGCCGCTCTGGCGCTATAGGCTGAGCAAGACGCTGTACTACTGTGATGCTGCCGTTCGCTGGGGCGGCCATGGCGAGGGCTTTGTCGGCTGGAAGTCCAAGGTGATGAAGTGCCTGGTTCCCTTTCTCCGCCTGGTCAGCCGCGTGGATGCCAACTGGTATCCGCATATCATCCGACGGCTCCTGCCCGGCGCGGTACGGAAGGCGCATAGGGAGCCAACCATTTTAATCGGCTATGGCTTTGAGCTTCCTTGGCGGAACTTCGTATACCCGTTGGCCGAAATATTCCCTGTGCGGTACGCGAGCTTTGAAGGACGCCGCTTCCCGATTCCCAGGGAGACCGACGCCGTGCTGCGCAGACTGTATGGCGATACCTATATGACCCCGCCGCCTCCTGAACAGCGGGGCCGGCATGCTGTGGAGCTGACCATATCCCAGATGCCGGAAATAGATCAGGAAGACGAGTCTTAACGGGTTGGAAGGTGCCGCGCGTCAGGCGTGCCCTTTGCTTTGCCCGTACCCTTGGACTGGCTGGTCCTGGGCCGGTTCCGTGAGAACGATGGAGAAACATATGCTTTTATCTGAAAATCACAAATTGGCGGTATTGATCGACGGGGAGAATGTCTCCCGCGCCCATATCGATACCATCATGCGTGAGGTCAGTCAGCTGGGAGACCCGGTTGTGGTGCGGATCTATGCGGACTGGACGAACCCGCATAACAGCAATTGGAAGAATTGCCTGCTGCGGTATGCCATTACGCCCATCCAGCAGTTCAACTACACCCCCGGGAAGAATTCCTCGGATTTTGCCCTGCTCATTGATGCGCTGGAGATTTACCAGAGCGGCAAGGTTACGGGATTCTGCATCGTCACCAGTGACGCCGACTTTACGCCCTTGGTTATCCGCCTGCGCCAGGGCGGTATGTTTGTGGTGGGAATCGGAGAGAGAAAGAGCCATAAATCCTTTGTAACGGCGTGCGATCATTTCATTTACACCGAGACCATGGGCTCCGGCCCTGTCCCCACTGTGGCCCATACCATCCCGGTGGAACCCATTGCGGCGCCGCGTGCCCGCGGGGGATTCTCCCGAGGGGCTTCCCGCCGCCGGGGCGGCCGCGCCTATGAGGCGGAGACGGAGCTGCCCTCCCCGGTGCGCCGCAGCGAGGAGCCTGCGCCGGCGCCTAAGCCCCAGACGCAGGCGGCGGCGCCTGCCGTACCGGCTGCCGCCGCACCGGCCCCGGTTTCTGCGCCGGAGCCTGTGCCTGTGCCCGTGCCTTCGCCTGCTCCGCGGGAGGAACGGCCGGCCGTTCGCGTACCTTTCCGCACCGCGGCCCCGGCGCCTCGCGAGGAAACTACACCACGCCTTCTCCAGGAAGAGCCGCCGGTTCGAGAGAAGGCCTCCCCGGTACACCTGCCTTCCAATTTGAAGCCGATGCTGGTTCCCTCTCTGAGCACCCCGGTGGAGACGAAGCTTCCCAAGAAGGAGGAGAAGCCCCAGGCTAAGTCTAAGCCGGGCATGGTGCCGCGCCTGGTGCGTCCCGCAGGGGTAGAGGCGCCCGCCGTTTCGGCGCCTGCCGCTCCGGCTGCCAAGGCTGCGGAAGCGCCTGCGGCGCAGCGGGTGAAGGAGGAGCAGCCTAGCGCACCGGTTAAAACGGAGGTACAGCCGCTTCCGACCCAGGCGCCGGTGAGCATGGCCGCCTTGGTGGAGGTCATCACCCAAATCATTGGGGAAGACCATGATGCCGAGGGCTGGACGTCCTTGACCCGGGTGGACAGCCAGCTGCACAAGAAGATGCCCGACTTCCATCCCAGCCAGTACCGGTACAGCCGCCTGATTACGCTGGTGAAAAACGCGGATGAGCTGGAATTGGATGCACGGCAGACCCAGACGGGCGGACGGGCTTACTATCTGCGGATGAAGCCCCAAGTCCAGCCTGCGGAGCCCGCGCCCGCTCCTGCTGAAGCGGTTCCTGCGGAGGCCAAGCCGGAGACTTCGGCTCCCGAAGAGAAGGCTGCGACAGAGGAGAAGACGGTTGTGATGCCTGTTCCTTTGGCACAGGAGACGGAGAAGGCCGAAGAGGCTTCCGACAAGCCCCAGGAGGCTAAGGCGGAGAAGCCTGCAGCCAAGCCGCGTCCCCGCCGTGCACCGGCCAAGAAGAAGGCCGAGGAAAAGCCTGCCAAGGCCGAGGAGGCCAAAACCGAAAAGCCCGCCAAGGCCGAGGAAGCCAAGGCGGAGAAGCCTGCAGCCAAGCCGCGTCCCCGCCGAGCGCCCGCTAAGAAGAAGACGGAAGAAAAGCCCGCCGCGGAAGCTCCTGAAAAAAAGGACGAATAGCTCAGCGCTCAAACTGCGAAGGCGCCCCAACCCGGGGCGCCTTTTGCAGCGCAAAATGGCGGCCTTGGATGGCAACCTATTTGTATATTTTGGCAGCTGAGGCGGCTTTGCTGTTTGCCAGATCCTTGGAGCGCCATTTCTCGCAGAACCTGTGGAGAGGCTCTGGCTTGTCCTGCTGTCTCCACCTGCGGCGCTGGGTCACGCTATTGCCTGTATTTGCCAACCGGCGGGGGCCCCTGGGCTCCTCACGACGGGGAGGAGCGCTGCAGGGGGAATGTTAGCCTGGCTGTGCTATCTCGCCTTGTCACCCGCTTCTCCGCGTGATACAATAGCAGGGAAATCATTTCGAGGAGGATGACCATGATTATTCGGCCTCGCGTTCGAGGATTCATATGTACTACCGCGCATCCCCAGGGCTGTGCCGCCAATGTGGCCGCCCAGATTGAAAAGGTCAAAACTCAGCTGTCGGTGGAGATGCCCAAGCGCATGCTGATCATCGGAAGTTCCACGGGATATGGCTTGTCCTGTCGTATTGCCGCGACTTGGGGCGCCGGGGCGGCTACGGTAGGCGTGGCCTATGATAAGGAACCTACGGCTACCCGCACAGGGACAGCGGGGTGGTATAACACCCAGGCCTTCCAGGCCTATGCGGCCCGGGACGGCTATACGGCGGTCAGCCTGAATGGGGACGCCTTTTCCCATGGGATGAAGCAAGAGGCAATTGCAGCCATTCGAGAACACTTGGGCCAGGTGGACTGTGTGGTCTACTCCATTGCCTCTCCGGTGCGGGTGGATCCGGATACCGGGGAGCGGTACCATTCGGTCATCAAGCCCATTGGCGCTCCGTTTACGAATAAGAACATTGACGTGGACAAGGCCGTGGTGGATCAGGTGACCGTGGAACCCGCCACGCCCGAAGAGATCGAGGGGACCCGTGCCGTAATGGGCGGAGATGATTGGATCCTCTGGATGGACGCTTTGCAGACGGCCGGGGTCTTGGCGCCTGGGGTCCGTACTTTTGCACGCTCGTATCTGGGGCCGGATCTCACCGAGGCCATCTATACACAGGGCACCATTGGCCGCGCCAAGGAGGATATCGAAAAGGCCGCCCGGGAGATTACCCGTCGCCTGGCGCCGTTGGGAGGCGTGGCTTTCACGGTGATCAATAAGGCGTTGGTGACCCAGGCCAGCTCGGCGATTCCGGTGGTCCCTCTGTATATCGCCATCCTCTACAAGACCATGAAGGAACTGGGCTGCCATGAGGGCTGCATCGAGCAGGAGATTCGGCTGCTGCAGAATTTCCTATCCAAGGAAACCGTCCCGCTGGACGCCCAGAACCGGGCCCGTGTGGACGATTGGGAGCTCCGGGAAGATGTGCAGGCGCGGGTTCATGAAGCCTGGGCGCGCATTGATACCGACACGCTGGAGCAGTATGCCGACCTGGCCGGCTATCGGGCGGACTTTCTCCGGCTCTTTGGCTTTGGCGTTCCCGGCGTGGACTATGAGGCCGAGTGCGATCCCATGGGGCCGGTGCTTTAGGGAGGCAAATCCGTCCATGGCGCTTTGTGCCGGATGGGTGTAATATGAGGACGTCGTTACGGCCCCAACCTAACAAAGGAAAGAAGGTATTACCATGAGCCAGTGGCTTTTGCAGGTGGGCACCTCCACCGGTGACCCGGAAAAAGGTATTTATGGCATGGCCTACAATGGGGTTCCTGAAAAGGACGGGAAGTTTACACTGATCCAAAAGGCCATGAATCCCTCGTACATCATTCTCGGCCCCGACGCCACCCGCGTCTATGCCGTGTTGGAGACCGACCGGCGGGAAGAGGGCCAGGGTGGCGGCGTTGCCAGCTACCAGGTCGACCCCAAGACGGGTGCGCTCACCCTTACCAGTGAACAGCTCACCTTGGGCCGTGGTCCCTGCTATCTGACGGTGGACCGGAACAGCCATGTCCTCTATACTGCCAACTACAATGATGGCACCGTTTCCACCTTCCGCTTGGCGGAGGACGGATCTATCCTGCCTTTGAATGCCCTGTTCCTCCATCATGGAGAGGCAGGGGAGCGCCCCCATGCCCACTGTGCCGCCTTTTCGCCGGACAATGCCCGGCTTTGGGTCTGCGACCTGGGCCTGGACACCCTGATGTGCTACTACTGGGACGAGAAGACCAGCACCCTGATGCTGGATCAGGAGCTTACCCTGCCCCTGGAGAAGGGAAAGGGCCCGCGGCATATCCTATTCCACAAGAGCAACGGCTTTGCTTACGTGATTGATGAGTTGGCTTCGCGGATCAACGCGCTGGCCTGGGATGCCAAGACGGGTTCCCTGACCCTGAAGCAGACACTGAGCCTGTTGCCGGAGGACTATACCGGGCGCAATGGCGCGGCGGCCCTGCGGATGAGCGCCGACGGCCGGTTCCTCTACTGCTCCAACCGTGGGCACGAGAGCATCGCGGTATTCGCCATCGGGGAGGATGGTTTGCTGACTTTGGTGCAGATCGCGCCCTGCGGCGGCGCCTTCCCCCGGGACATCGACCTGGATCCTACCGGTCGGTATATGTTCGTGGCCAACCAGCGTTCCGACAGCATTTCGGTGCTGGCGGTGGATCCGGAGACGGGCAAGCTTTCTCCTACGGATTACAGTTATGAGGTACCCGGTCCTACCTGCATCCTGTTTGTCCCTGTGGATTAGGGGTGGGGCGCGCCAGTGTCAACTGTTCGGATGCGCCTGGAAACCCAGGCATGCCGGAGAGGCAGTCGCGGCAAGCTGAGCGGGAAAATCGCTGTTTGAGAAAATAGAAGGCAAAGGCAAGGAGACTGCTGCGCTGCGGTCACCCGGCTGCCTTTGCCTTTTTCTATGCACGCGGAACCCCCTGAGATTGGGGGGCGTTTCGGCCTTATTCGCCGATCTCTTGTTAGATTATTGCTGCCTTGAGAGCGTGTGAGAAAAAACTTGGAATTATTGCATGGAGGTGCGTGGGATGCAACGCCGAAGGGTCGATGAAGAAATCCAGCTCGTTCCATACTATCCGAACTATGCCACGGCTTTGGTTTGGTACCAGGATCGGGATGTCTGCCGGCAGGTCGATAACCGAGACGCGATCTATGACTTGGACCTGCTAAAGGCGATGTACAAGTTTCTGGATCAACGGGGAGATTTGTTCTATATCAAGTATAGGAATAGACTGTGCGGAGATGTTTGCTTACAGCGGGATGGACAATGCTATAGTAATCTAAATCACACATCGGCGGCACATACGACGCCACCGGTAACAGGGGTTCTTCCTCTATGTACCCGGCTGCGCCGAGTACGTCGGAATAATCCTCCGTGGCGCAGCCTTTGAT
>CALWDW010000047.1 GCA_944376795.1 uncultured Christensenellaceae bacterium | reverse complement strand
AGTTCATGTTGTAGCTGGATACCTGGATGGTGGTCTGGTCGTGCAGTGTAAGAATCATGGTTTATTCCTCCTTCAATATCATGATGACGGCCAAGCCGCCGCCGGTGACCTCCCGGGTGAGGGAGTGAATTTTCCCGAACCCTGTCCAGGTGTACAGGGTCTCTTCGCCATCCACGGCGTGGATGGTGCCCAGCGTCTCCTGGGCCAGGGCCGTAAGATCAGCGCCGGAATCCAGCCGCAGCGTCAGCTCCCGTTCTCCGCCCCGCATGCTCTCGGTGGCGCTGGTGGCGGCGTACGTGCCGCCGGTTCCGAATTGAATGGTCATGGTTACTGCATTCCTCCTTTGATGGTTTTGGGCAAAACAAAAGGGCCCTGACCGGCCCCCCCAAACCTATATGACCGTGCGTTCTCCAGGGGGAGGGAAACCTTTTGCAAAAGGTTTCCCCCCCCCTGGCCCCCCCCTTTCAACAACCTTAGGAGGAAAGATTATCGGAGCATCCAAGGGGAACGACTGCTTTCTGCTTGCAGCCGTTTCCCGGTTTTTATTGCAGTATGGGGACACGCTCCCCGCCAGTACGAAGTCTCCGGCCGATGGATTCTCTCCCCATCCTGTCCCCAAAGTTTTCGCGGGGTGGGGGCGCGGGGGAGGGCGCCTTTTTCAAAAGGCGGCCCTCCCCTGCAGAAGCCTATGACCGTGCGTTCTCCCGGGGGAGGGAAACCTTTTGCAAAAGGTTTCCCTCCCCCTGGCCCCCTCCTTTCAAAAACCTTAGGAGGAAAGATTATCGGAGCATCCAAGGGGAACGACTGCTTTCTGCTTGTAGCCGTTCCCCGGTTTTTTATTGCAGTATGGGGACACGCTCCCCGCCAATACGAAGCCTCCCCCCATGGATTCCCTCCCCATCCTGTCCCCAAAGTTTTCGCGGGGTGGGGGCGCGGGGGAGGGCGCCTTTTTCAAAAGGCGGCCCTCCCCCGCAGAAGCCCTCCTTACAGCGTCAGCAGCGTAGCCCCTGCCAGGTTGACGGCCACATAGTCCAGGGAAACGGTGGCCTCCACCGCCGCAGCCGCCTCCACCGTGAGGCGGAAGCTGTCTCCCTCGGCCCAAGGCCCCAAGAAGTCGAAGCCCATGGCAAAGACGCAGTAGTTGTCGGTGCGGTAGACGTCGCTGTCGCGGATCGCCGCCGTGCCCAGCGTTGTGGGGACATCCCCGGAGACGTGTTCCACCTTCAGCGTCAGGAAGTTCGTCCCCGCCGATCCGCTGTAGTTGCTCTTGAGCCGCACCACGCAGGAGTAGGTGCCGTAGGCCAGGGGCTGGGAGCCTAGGGATGCGTGAAACAGTTCCTGCCCCGCCGAAGCCGAGGCCGTGAGCATGGCCCGCAGGCACTTGCCCTTGGTAGCCTGGGTGTCGTCAGAGGTCCCGCTCCAAAGGTCGGCCGCGGCAAACAAGCTGGTAGGGCCGTTACCGGATCCCTCTTCTCCCTCCGCGTCAGCCTTGCTGTTCCAATAAGCTCGTTCTGCGGCGGTGATGTGAACCTCTTGGTCATCGGTATGGGACGCCAGCTCCTCCGCGGTACCCAGGTTCTGATTCCACGCCTGCCGTTCCTCTGCGGAAATGTGGCATGCGGTGTCATCCAGGTGGGTATCCAGCGCCTGGGCATTGGTATTAAATGCACTGTCTTCGTCATAGAAGGCGGCGGGCACATAGTCTCCACCCTGGAGTTTTTTGAGCCCATTTGCCGTCTCAATCATTTCATGCTCCTCCTCCCTGCAGCGGCATGCCGTCTGCCAGCTGCGTCAATGTGTAGTTGGCCATTCCCTCCAGGTTGAACGCTTCATAGATTGCCAGATAAGCCGTCAAATAGACATACTCCACCGGCACATGGTAGGGACGGAGCCGTTCTACTTCTTGGGCGATGTCAGCCATATACGCAGGAATGCCATATTGTCCAATAAAGGTGACGGTAACCTTGGGGACACTGGCGTCCTCCTGGACCTGAACCTGTACGCCGCCGGTGCTTTCGATTACCTGCCGGAGCATATCCGGGGTCACAGGGGCGCTGGCCAGGAGCCTGGCGCGGATTCTCTCTCTCCGTCGGTTGATCTCCCAGGCAGACGGATGGTCAAACCCCAGGAGCTCTTCCCAGAGGGAAACGGTGCGCACGGTCATGCTGTCCACGCGGAATTCGTCAAGCGTCTGGGCGACTGCTAGATCCAGCCGGTCAATTTCGGGCTGCTCGGCCGCCAGCAGTTCGTCCATTTCTTGGATCCCCGCAACAAAAGCAGGCAGATTGTCCTTAAGCACTCGTCACCGTCACCTCCCCCAGTTGCGGAAACTCTGTTTCGTCCAGTGGAATGCTTTGGCTGCCATGGGCCACCGTGTAGCCGCTGACGTCCTCCACCCCGTCGACAAAGAGCAGATCGGCAATCCGGACAAAGGAAACCAGGCTGGCCGAAAAGGACAGGGACTGCATGTAGTCCTCCAGGGCCAAACGAATGCGTTCCCGAACCTCTGCCAGCTCATAGCCGCTTCGCAGCTGGATCTGGGCAGACACAGGGATCACCACAGCGGTTCCGCTGAGGACGGTCACCTGGGCGCCCACCGGACGCACGGCCTCGATGGCGGCATGCACCGTTTCCCGCAGCTCCTGTCCGGCCTCTTGGTTCCCGGCGGCCACCAGGAACACCTCCACGCAGCCCGCGCTGGGGTTAAATACCTTGACGCGGCTTACGCCGGGCACTGTCAGCGCCCACCGGGCATAGTCGCCCTGGTTTCCGCCGGTAGACGGGGTCTGCCATCGTGCTTTGACCCGCAGAAGCAGATCCTCATCGGTTTCCTCGTCCGCGCCGCCCTGGGCGGCCTGGGGATTGGTTACGGTGTCCAGTCCTGTATAGCTTGTAACAAACTCGTTGATTCGTCCGGCTGCCACGTTGCCTTGGCTTCCGGCAGTCATGGCCTGGGCGCTCACCGTAACGGATCCTTCCGCGCCGATGGTATAGCTGCCCATGACAGCAAAAATCAGTTCCCCTGCGGCGGCTCGTATTTCTTCATCCACCACCGCGCCTGGTTCCCCGGTAATGACCAACTCTGCTGAGGCCTTGGTGGGCGTCTTCCTTTCCACGCCAAAGTTGGCAGCGGCAAGGGTCAGGTCATCTCCCCGAGCTAAGGTTGGAAAAAAGCGATAGGGCATGTAATCGATGCCCATTTCCCAGATTCGGTCCAATTCAGCAGCCACAGCCGCCAAGTTATCCATGGCAAAGCTCCCCTCCTGTCGGCTGACAGGCTGGACGAGACGCTGGGCCATGCTCTCCAGGGTACTCATTGTTCCTCCATCACCTCCGTTTCCATATTGCCGTACACGGTATCTACCGTAAAGGACACCCGAAGCCAGTCCTCCTCTCGGGTAAAAGAAAAGCCGCCTACACCTGTAATGTAGGGGCTGCGGCTGAGGGCGCGGATGATTCTCTGCTGGAGAAGGGCGGCGGCCTCATCGGTTTCGCCCAGCCCGCTGACTGGACGCAGTCCATAGCCTGGCGCATAGGCGACGAAGGTTGCCGGACGCGTTCGGAGCGCCTTATAGATCCAGACCTTCAAGGCTTCTCGTCCCTCCACCAAAAAAGGCATTCCGTTTTGCAAGAGGAGTCTGCCATTCTTCCAGTCTACTGCCCAATCCCGGTACAAGGGAAGGGTTTCTTGGGATGCGGCCGCGGCCTGCTGCAAGCTCTCGGGAAAAATCATACGCTCACCACCTTGCAAAGGATCATATTGACGTCGCCATGCCGCTGCACGGCCACGGTATCGCCGGGTTTCAGCTGTACGTCCTGCAGATATGCCGCCATCGGGGCGGATATGCTCTCATTTTCGGGAGGCTTCTGCAGCAAAAGAGGCGGTGCCAGAATCCCTCGGGTGATAACCGTCCCTCCTATATAGAGCGTGAGGGGGGAGACCGTTCGCACCGTACCGGTCTGTACGCCTGGGGAGCCCGCTTTTTGGCGGGCCAGCAGCTGTAGGATATCGGAATACTGGCTCATGTGTCCTCCTCTCGCCGCAGTTCCAGACTCATCTCGTAACCTGCCGGGCTGAAGCTGTGGCTGTCGCTTTCAATGATATAGTCTCCCTGCATTCCGCTGAGAGGCTCTTTGACGCGCACGCTGGCGCCGGTAACGCAGCGGACGTCGCCCAAGGCATCCACGGTGCCCCTGCGCGTGGGGCCCTGCAAAAGTTTCCGCGCTCCTTCCTGGGGATTTTCATCCTGCCGCTGGGTGTAGGTTTTTTGGAATGTACCATATTTCCTGCGATCCTCCTCATGCTGCACCTGTCCCGTTTTCTGTTGGTCGTTCAAGATGACCACCCGGTTCACCATATCCTGGATGCTGTCGGACTTCTGCGCGCTGATAATCCCCTCCCCCAATTGAGCCACAGGCTGGCCGCCCAAAGCCCGGACAAAGAGGGCGTCCTTTTGTATCCCCACGATATATTGTCTTTGGGGAGGATCTTCGCCCTCATATGCCTGCACAATCACCTGGTACGCAGACAGATTCCCCGTCGAGGTTACGGTTGCAACGTCCTTGCGGGAAGCCAGCGCAGCGGATTGCACATTGAATTCCGCGCAGACTTGGGCTGTGATTGCTTGGGGCGTACCCCTATACTCCTTATAGGTCGAATTATTTGCCAGATAAACTCCGGCGTCCATACACTCGATTTGAACGCCATCGCGGGAACGTTCGCTCAGCATAACCATGCCGGTAAAGAGCGGCACGTCCTGATAGAAAAAGTCCACCCGTTCGCCCACTTCGGGTTCTGCGCCGTAGGCGAGCTCCAGGCGCAGCGTGCGGGCAGGCTGGTTCAGGCTTCCGCTCCATGTAGCGTTGCAAAGCAGCGCGCTGATATCCCATCGCCCGTCGACGACGGCCCGCAGTGGGTTCCGGGCTCCCATCCAAGCCATAAAAACTCCCCCTTTAGTATTTTAGGCCAGTGCGGGGATTACGAGCTGCTGACCGGGATAGATGAGGTTTGGATTTTTGATTTGATCCAGATTGGCCTCATAAATGTTTTTCCAATAGCTGGTTTTTCCGTAAAAGCGTTTTGCGATTTTGGAAAGGTTATCGCCTTTGACTACGGTATAGCGCGTGGGAAATTCCTGATTCGGGTCTTCCTGGGGCACTCCACCGGCATCGGGCGTCAGGTCGGTTGCGGCAGGCTTACGGACCTCCGTGAGCTCCAGAACGATTCCGATATCGGGATCGCCTTCCCGGAGGATTTCTTCCATGGATAGGAGATAATACTCTCGCAAGTCCAGGGGATCCAGGCGTATTCCAATGGCGCTGCCGTTTTTTTGCCAAGCATGAAGCTGCCGCAATTCATCGGCAGGCGATGTCCCCTGCCGCCGCCATGGAGAGTCGCTGGCGGGCAGCATGGTTTCCAATGTGACACGCGCTAGGGTTGGGCCGCCGGTTTGGATCACCTCTCCGCACGCCGTTTCGACGATTTTATGAAGCGCGCCGGTCTCCACCTGAATCTCTTCCGGATTCACCCAAAGCAGAACCTGCTCTTCTCCGCACTGCAGGGTAATCATCCTGGAATTTTTCCACATTCCAAAGCCATCGATGTCCACTCTTTCTCCTCCCTACGCGTTTTGTTCTCTGTGACCCCATAAAGAAGGAGTCCCTTTCGGACTCCTAAGGGGCAGAATGCCCGTCTTCAATTTTGGGGTTGCAGTATACCATGCTCCTATTCCCCTTGTCACTAGGCATTCCGCGCCATTCTTGTCCCGTCATATGAAAAGAGGCCCCTTCGGGCCTCTGGATCTCATCCGGCTGTTTCTCCTGCCGCGATCATTCGCTCCCGGTTCTCCACATACCGTTTCCCGATATCCTTCGCCATTTCCCAGTCTTCCTCGCTCA
>CALWDW010000046.1 GCA_944376795.1 uncultured Christensenellaceae bacterium | reverse complement strand
AGCCTTTCGCGGCCCCCGCGCCCCACAGTTTTGCCGCAAGCGGCAA
This sequence comes from uncultured Christensenellaceae bacterium, assembly GCA_944376795.1. Taxonomy (GTDB): domain Bacteria; phylum Bacillota; class Clostridia; order Christensenellales; family UMGS416; genus CALWDW01. The sequence continues at coordinate 17,697 of CALWDW010000046.1, read as the reverse complement.
AACCCCTCGTCGGGCAAAACGCGCCGTACACGCCGCCGCGTTTTGTAAATTACAAAAAATAGGGGAACGGCTGCACTCCTCTTCCAGCCGTTCCCTTTCTACGCTCCCCATCCTTCCATTAAAAGTTTTAGAAGGGTGGGGGCCCGGGGGAGGGAAACCTTTTTCAAAAGGTTTCCCTCCCCCGGCTATTCCCCGGTTTTTCCCCGGTTTCCCTCCCCCGCAAAAACCACAGCGACAACAATAACGGAATTTACGCCTTCTCGGAGAGGTAGCGGTCGATGGCAGCGGCGGCGCGCTTTCCCGCGCCCATGGCCAGAATGACCGTAGCCGCGCCGGTAACCACGTCGCCCCCGGCATAGACTCCTTCCAGGCTGGTGGCGCCGGTCAGGTCATCGGCCACAATGCAGCCCCGGGCGTTGGTCTCCAGCCCCGGCGTAGTGCTCTTAATCAGCGGATTGGGGGTATTGCCAATGGCAATGATCACGGTCTGTACCGGGATGACGTGCTCGCTTCCCTCCACCTTCACCGGGCGGCGGCGGCCCGAGGCATCGGGCTCTCCCAGTTCCATGGAAGCGCACCGCAGGCCGGTTACCCAGCCCTTTTCGTCCCCCTCCACAGCCTCCGGATTGGTAAGCAGGGAGAACCGGATGCCCTCTTCCTTGGCGTGATGGATCTCTTCCTTCCGGGCGGGCATCTCCTCCTCGCCCCGGCGGTAGACGATGGTGACCTCCTTAGCGCCCAAGCGCTTGGCACAGCGGGCCGCATCCATGGCCACATTGCCGCCGCCCACGACCGCCACCTTCTCCCCTACAAAGATGGGAGTATCGGCCTCGGGGAAGGTATAGGCCTTCATCAGGTTGGTACGGGTCAGGAATTCATTGGCCGAATAGACGCCGTTGAGGTTCTCCCCGGGAATGCGCAGGAAACTGGGCAGCCCCGCGCCAGCCCCCACGAAAATTGCATCAAAGCCGTAGTCCTTGCGCAGCTCTTCCAAGGAAAGCACCTTGCCCATGACCATGTCGGTTTCAATGCGCACCCCCAAGGACTTGACGGTCTCAATCTCCCGGCGCACCAGGTCCTTGGGCAGCCGGAACTCGGGAATGCCGTACATCAGCACGCCGCCGGGGGTATGGAGAGCCTCAAACACCGTGACCTCATAACCCTTCTTGGCCAGGTCGCCGGCGCAGGTCAGTCCGGCGGGGCCGGAACCGATCACCGCCACCTTGCGGCCCTTGGGGGCGGGGACCTCAGCCTGCTGGGGCACGGGATGGTTCATAGCATAATCGGCACAGAAGCGCTCCAGGCGGCCGATGGCCACCGGCTCCCCTTTAATGCCACAGACGCAGCGGGCCTCGCACTGGGTTTCCTGGGGGCAGACCCGGCCGCAGATGGCGGGCAGGGAGTTGGTGCTGCGGATCACCTCGTAGGCGTCATGGAAGCGTCCCTGGGCCACCAGGGCAATAAACTCCGGGATGCGCACATTCACCGGGCAGCCCTTGACACAGGGCTTGTGCTTGCAGTTCCGGCAGCGTTTGGCCTCTTCGATGGCCATTTCCGGCGTATAGCCCAGGGCCACCTCGTCAAAGTTACCCGCGCGCACCACGGGATCCTGCTCGGGCATAGGGGTCTTCTTCATCGGGAAACTTGCCATCTCCTACTCCTCCCTCATAAGGCGGCAGGCATGCTCCATAGACTGGCGCTCCTGGTCGCGGTACATGGCGCTGCGGCGCATCGCCTCGTCAAAACCCACCAAATGCCCGTCAAAGTCCGGGCCGTCCACACAGGCAAACTTGGTCTCCCCGCCCACAGTGACCCGGCATCCGCCGCACATGCCGGTGCCGTCGATCATGATGGGGTTCATGGAGATGATGGTCTTAATGCCGTAGGGCTTGGTCAGAGCGCAGACGAACTTCATCATAATCATGGGGCCAATGGCGATCACCATATCATAGTGGTTGCCCTCCTCGATAAGCCCCTTGAGGGCATCGGTAACAAAACCCTTGTTGCCATTGGATCCATCGTCGGTGGTCACAATCAACCGGTTGCAGTGCTGCCGGAGCTCCTCCTCCAGGATGATCAGCCCCTTATTGCGGAAACCGGTGATCACGTCCACCTGGGTTCCGTGCTCATGGAGGTACTTGGCCTGGGGGTAGGCGATAGCGGTTCCCAGCCCGCCGCCGATCACCGCCGCCCGCTTCAACCCGTCCAGATGGGAAGGCTGCCCTAATGGGCCCACAAAATTCAGCAGGCTGTCCCCGGCCTCCAGGGCGCCCAGCTGCCGGGTGGTCTTTCCCACCTCCTGGAAGATGATGGTCACCGTGCCTTTCTCCCGGTCGTAGTCGGCGACGGTCAGGGGGATCCGCTCCCCGGCTTCGTCAATGCGCAGGATAATGAACTGGCCGGGCAAGGCCTTTTTGGCGATCAGGGGCGCGTCGATCACCAGGAGCTTAACCTCCGGATTCAGGACACGCTTCTCCAAAATGCGAAACATATGCTTCCTCCTCCGCTGCAATCCAGCGTTCCGGGACGAATCCATCCCATAATACAAATGATTATACCGCAATTTCTCCCGGAATGGAATAGAAAAATCCGGAGCCCCCGAAAGCACGCCCTGTACCTGCATCCGGGAAAGGACGAATCCCACCGCAACGGGAACGCCGTTTTTCTGACAGCCGAAGGCCGCCTGCAGCTTGACAAGCTCCGAGGCGGCCCTTGGTTGGATAGGAAATCGGGATCCCTAGGAAAAGGTGATCGGAGGTTTTTCCGCTAGACGCCCTCCTCCACGTCCTGCAGCGCGTCGTAGTTCTCCTCGCCAGTGCGGACCTTGACCACCTGCTCCACATCGTAGACAAAGATCTTGCCGTCACCAATATGGCCAGTATAGAGGGCGGTCTTGGCAGCCAGGATCACATCCCGCACCGGTACCTTGCAAACCACGATCTCCACCTTGATCTTGGGCAGCAGGTTGAGCTCTACCTCGACGCCGCGGTAGTACTCGCTGCGGCCCTTCTGGATACCGCAGCCCAGCACCTGGGTCACGGTCATGCCGGTGATGCCAATGTCGGTCATGGCGGCCTTGAGGGCCTCAAACTTGCTCTGCTTGCAGAGGATGACCACCTTACTCATTTTCACGTCACTGGCCACCGTACCAGCAGGTCCGGAAACCACCTGTACGGGCACCGCGGCGTCCACAGGGGTTACGCCCGCCGCCGCGTCATCCTTCTCAGAGGAGGTCATAACGGAAGGCATAGAGCTGGGCATGAAATCGGCGTAGGAACTGGCCAATCCGTGCTCCTCGATATCCAGACCGGCAATCTCCTCAGCGGCGCTGACCCGGAGCCCCACGGTCTTCTTGATGATGAAAAAGACAATGCTGATGGTAACGGTGACCCAAGCGGCCACAGCCAGCACGCCCAGCACCTGGATGCCCAGGAAGCGGAAGCCGCCGCCGTAAAACACGCCGCCGTCCACGGCAAAGAAGCCAGTAAGGATGGTGCCCAGAGCGCCGTTGATGCAGTGAACGCCCACCGCGCCCACAGGATCATCAATCTTCAGCTTCTTATCCACGAACTCAATACCAAAGACCACGGCGAAGCCGGCAATCACGCCGATGATGGCCGCGCCCAAGGGAGAAACCATGTCACAGCCTGCAGTGATGGCCACCAGGCCGGCCAGGGCGCCGTTGAGGGTCATGGAGACATCCGGCTTCTTGTAGCGGACCCAGGTAATGCACATGGTGGAAATGGCAGCGGTACAGGCAGCCAGGTTGGTGGTCATAAAGACCTCGCCCATCTCGGTCAAGGCGCCTCCCGATGCGGAGACGGTGGAGCCGCCGTTGAAGCCGAACCAGCAGAACCACAGGATGAACACACCCAGGGCGCCCAGCGTGAGGCTGTGACCCAAGATCGCCCGGGGCTTTCCGTCCTTACCATACTTGCCGATGCGGGGGCCCAGGATCTTGGCGCCGATCAAGGCGCAGATGCCGCCCACCATATGCACGGCGGTGGAGCCGGCAAAGTCATGGAAGCCCAACTGCTGCAGCCAGCCCTCCCCGCCCCAACTCCAGATCCAGTGGCCGGAGATGGGATAGATGATGCAGCTGATGACTATGCTGTAGATGCAGTAAGCGCTGAACTTGGTGCGTTCGGCCATGGCGCCGGAGACGATGGTGGCGGCGGTGGCGCAGAACACAGTCTGGAAGATTACGAAGGCCCAGGAGGGCACGGTGACCTCCCCCATGGCGTTGGTCAGGGAATAATCCCCCCGAATCAGGAAGTCCGGGGTGCCAATGATGCCGCCGTTGCTCAGGCCATGCATCAATCCGAAGCCCACAAGCCAGAAAATGGGCGCCCCCAGGGCGAAGTCCATCAGGTTCTTCATGATGATGTTGCCAGCGTTCTTGGCCCGGGTGAAGCCCGTCTCCACCATGGCAAAGCCCGCCTGCATGAAGAACACCATGGCGGCGGCTACCAGTGTACCCATACGGTATCCACCGATGCGGTCGCTGCAAAGCTCATAATACGTCCTCCTTGCATGAATAAAATAATATAAAAATAAAAAAAAGGTGTGCAGAGCTCCCCGGGCAGGGACCTCCGGCACACCTTTGTGTCGAAGAAAGGATAGATTACACGCTGAAGAGCAGCGCCTCATAGGTGGGATAGGGCCAATACTTCTCCCCCACCAAGGTCTCCAGCTCGTCGGCGACGGCGCGGAGCTCCTGCATGGCGGTGAATACGCTCTCCCGGTAATACATAGACAGCTTCTGCATACCGCAGCACTCCTTGGCCCCCAGCAGGGCGGCATCCAGGACGTCGGTCTTCTTGTACAAGCAGTCCGTCAAAGCGGAAAGCTTAGACAGCAGCGCAGTCTCCGATTCACAGGGGAAATCAGGGAACGCGGCCCTCTTCTCCACTGCCATGGAGCAAAGGTCCTTCATGTAGGAGAATACCGCCGGCATGATCTCCTTCTTGACTATATCCAGCATGGTCAGCGCCTCGATATTGAGCACCTTGCAGTAACTTTCCTGCAGGATCTCACAACGGGAATACATCTCGGTCTCGGTAAAGACCTTGTGCTTGGTGAAAAGGGCCAGGTTCTTGGGATCGACAAAGTGGGGCAGAGCCTCAGCCGTGGATTTCAGGTTCAGCAGACCGCGGCGCTCGGCCTCCTCCACCCAGGAGGCATCGTAGTTGTTGCCGTTGAAGATAATCCGCTTATGGTCGCCGATGGTGCGGCGGATCAGTACGTTCAGCGCGGTGGTAAAGTCCTCGGCACCCTCCAGCTCGGTAGCATACTGATCCAGTGCGTCAGCCACGATGGTATTGAGCACGATGTTGGGCCCGGCAATGGAGAAATTGGACCCCAGCATACGGAATTCAAACTTATTGCCGGTAAAGGCGAAGGGACTGGTCCGGTTCCGGTCGGTGGTATCCTGCGGGAAGCGGGGCAGCACATGGACGCCGACGCGCAGCTCGGTGCGGGCCTTCTCGTCATACGCCGTACCGTTCTCGATGGACTTCAGGATCTCGGTGAGTTCGCTGCCCAGGAACATGGAAACGATGGCGGGCGGCGCCTCGTTGGCGCCCAGCCGGTGGTCGTTGCCGGCGCTGGCTACGGAGATGCGCAGCAGATCCTGGTGTTCATCCACAGCCTTGATCACGGCGCAGAGGAAGAGCAGGAACTGGGCGTTGTCGTGGGGAGAGCTTCCGGGCTCCAGCAGGTTAATGCCGGTATCGGTGCAGATGGACCAGTTGTTGTGCTTACCGCTGCCATTGACCCCGGCAAAAGGCTTCTCGTGAAGGATGCAGGTCAGGCCATGGCGGTCGGCCACCTTCTTCATCACCTCCATGGTAAGCTGGTTATGGTCGCAGGCGATGTTGGTGGTGGTAAAAATGGGGGCCAGCTCGTGCTGGGCGGGGGCCACCTCATTGTGCTTGGTCTTGGCCAATACGCCCAGCTTCCAGAGCTCGGCATCCAGGTCCTGCATATAGGCGCTGACCCGAGGCCGCAAGGCGCCGAAGTAGTGATCCTCCAGGTCCTGGCCCTTGGGCGGCTTGGCGCCAAAGAGGGTCCGCCCGGTGAAGATCAGGTCCTTGCGCTTGGCATAGAGCTCCTTATCCACCAGGAAATACTCCTGCTCCGCTCCTACCGTGGTGGTAACGCGGGTAACGTCATCCCGCCCGAAGAGCTTCAGTACCCGCAGCGCCTGGCGGTTGAGCGCCTCCATAGACCGCAGCAAAGGAGTTTTCTTATCCAGCGCCTCGCCGGAATAGGAACAAAATGCGGTGGGAATGCACAGCGTCCGGTCCTTAATGAAGGCATAGCTGGTGGGATCCCAAGTGGTATAACCCCGGGCCTCAAAGGTGGAGCGCAGGCCGCCGGAGGGGAAGCTGGAGGCGTCCGGCTCTCCCTTGATGAGCTCCTTGCCGGAGAACTCCATGATGACATTGCTGTCCCCATCAGGGGAGATAAAGCTGTCATGCTTTTCGGCGGTGACGCCGGTCATGGGCTGGAACCAGTGGGTAAAATGGGTGGCCCCCTGCTCCACCGCCCAGTCCTTCATGGCAGTGGCCACGATATTGGCCACCGCGGGATCGAGACGCTTGCCGATGGTCATCGTCCTGCGCAGGGCGCGATAGGTCTCCTTGGGCAGACGGGCCTTCATGACATTGTCATTGAATACCATGCAGCCAAACATTTCAGAAATGGTTTCCATAGGGGTTCCTCCTTTGCTTCATACCCTTATGTAAATGGGAAAATGGGTTCGCTTACAGCAGCTCCACGCCTGCCGCCTGGCAGGCTTGGCGGGTGGCGTCATCCCAGATGGAGACCTGCACCTCGCCGATGTGAGCCTTGTGCAGCAGGAGCATGCACAGCCGGGACTGGCCAATGCCGCCGCCCATGGTCAAAGGCAGCTTTCCTTCCAAGAGCATCCGGTGGAAAGGCAGGGCGCGGCGCGCATCGCATCCGGCCAAGGTGAGCTGGGCGTCCAGGGCGGCGGCATCCACCCGGATCCCCATGGAGGACACCTCCAGGGCGCAGCCCAGCAGTTCATCCCAGAAAAGGATATCCCCGTTCAGGTTCCAGTCGTCGTAATCGGGAGCGCGCCCGTCGTGGGGCTTGCCAGACTTAAGCTTTCCCCCGATGCCCATGACAAAGGCCGCGCCATGCTCCCGCACAAAGGCGTTTTCCCGCTCCTTGGGCGTGAGGCTGGGATATCGATCCTCCAGCTCCTGGGCAGTGATGGCGGCCGCCTTCCGGGGGAGGGTGACCGGGATCTGGGGAAATTGGGCCCTAACAACTGCAAGGGTGTCGCAAATGGCTTCTACAATGTCATCCACAGTCTTTAGAAGATAGGCCCGCGTCCGATCCTCCCGGGTAATCACCTTACACCAGTCCCACTGATCCACGTAGATGGAGTGCAGATTATCCATCTCCTCGTCCCGGCGGATGGCGTTCATGTCGGTATAGATCCCCTCGCCGGGCTGGAACCCATACTTATAGAGAGCCATACGTTTCCATTTGGCCAGGGAGTGCACCACCTGCGCCACGGTGCCGGTCTCGGCAATATCAAAAGACACCGGACGCTCTACGCCATTCAGGTCATCGTTCAAGCCGGTGGACGGATCCACGAACAGCGGCGCAGAAACCCGCTTGAGATGTAGCGCCCGTCCCAGGGCATCCTCGAAGGTCCTCTTTACGATACCGATGGCCGTTTGGGTCTCATAAAGGTTTAGACAGGAACGATATCCTGTAGGAATCATCGTCTTGCTAATGGTGGCACTTCCTTTCCAAATTGCTCTCCCTTGGCGGATATAAGAAAGGCGCCGGGAGGAAGTCCTCACAGCGCCTTTGCCGTAATCACGTTCTCAGTATATGCGCGGAAGTGGGTTTTGTCAACCACTTTTTTCAAAAATCCCGTTACGTTGCCTGAGAAATTGCAAGCCGCGGTCCATCTTCTTGCAAATCGTGCAGGCATTCCGGCTTCCAGAGCGCCTGCGCAACACCATCCCGGCGGTCGTACAGTATATATGGCGGCGGCGGTCTTTTCCCTCCCTTTTCCCGCCATGAGCTCCTTGTCGTGCTTTGCCCCCTATGCAAGAATCGTTATAACCAGATTGCGCCCAAATTCTTGACAGGCGCCCTTTTGTACCGTATACTATGCATCGTGCATGAACAAAGGCGTTCATCAGCAAGGGGGGCGGTCTACCCCTCTCCGCTGATGAACGCCTTTCTTCTTGGCAAGGCAACGGAGGAGGTTCAATCCATGTTGAAAGAAGGTCAAGTCCGGATCCCCGCCGGCTGCGCCATCTCGGGAATCTTTTCCCGCAGCGGCGAAGCTATGAGCGGAGAGGATATTATTACGTCCATCACCGTCATGCATGACCGCTCGAATGGCCTGGGCGGCGGCTATGCCGGGTATGGTATCTATCCCCAGTATAAGGATTACTACGCCCTGCACATCTTCTATGACACCCACGAGGCCAAGACCGACTGCGAGAAATTCCTGGAGCGGCACTTTGATATCATCAACCTCTCCAAGATCCCCACTCGGCCTACTAAGGGCATCACCGACGCTCCGCTGATCTGGCGCTACTTTGTCGCCCCGCTGCCCACCAAGCTGGCCGAAAGCCAGCTGGATGAAAAGGAATTCGTGGTGCGCTGCGTCTTCCGGGTGAATACCCAGCTGGAGGGCGCCTACGTCTTCTCCAGCGGGAAAAACATGGGGGTCTTTAAAGCGGTGGGCTATCCCGAGGACGTGGGGCGCTTCTACCGGCTGGAGGAGTACGCCGGGTACTGCTGGACCTGCCACGGCCGCTATCCCACCAACACCCCTGGCTGGTGGGGCGGCGCCCATCCCTTCGCCCTGCTGGACACCACCATCGTCCACAACGGGGAGATTTCCTCCTACGATGCCAACCGCCGCTCCATCGAAATGCACGGCTACAAGTGCACGCTGCTCACCGATACCGAGGTGATCGCCTACATGGCCGACTACCTGACCCGGCGCAAGGGGCTGACCCTCCAGGAAATGGCCAGCGTCATCGCCGCCCCCTTCTGGAGCACCATCCAGCGGATGCCATCCCCCCAGCGGGAGACCCTCACTTATCTGCGCAATACCTTCTCCAGCCTTCTGATTACCGGCCCCTTCTCCATCCTGATGGGCTTTGACGGAGGCATGATGGCCCTCAACGACCGGCTCAAGCTCCGCAGCATGGTCATTGGGGAGCGGGGCGACCGGGTCTACGCGGCCAGCGAGGAATGCGCCATCCGGGCCATATGCCCCGAACTGGACCGGCTTTGGTCCCCCCGCGGGGGCGAAGCCGCCATATTTACGCTGAAGGGAGCTGATGGGCTATGCCAGTGAATTATTTGATGCCCGAATACGAGGTCTACCGTAATCCCGCCCGCTGCATTGCCTGTCGGGCTTGCGAGCGTCAGTGCGCCAACGAGGTACACCACTACGATGCGGACCTCAAGGCCATGGTAGCCGACGACGCCAAGTGCGTCAACTGCCACCGCTGCGTCTCCCTGTGTCCCACCCGCGCCCTGAAGATCGTCAAGTCCGACCACACCTTCCGGGAAAACGCTAACTGGACGGGGGAAGCCATTACCGAGATCTACAAGCAGGCAGCCACCGGCGGTGTGCTGCTTTCGGCCATGGGCAATCCCAAGGCTTTCCCCATTTATTGGGATAAGCTGCTGATCAACGCCTCCCAGGTCACCAATCCCCCCATCGACCCCCTGCGGGAGCCCATGGAAACCCGCACCTTCCTGGGGAAGAAATCCGACACCATCCGCCGGGACGCCCAGGGGAACATTCTCTGCCAGGGCGAACCCCAACTGGAGCTCAAGGTGCCCATCATGTTCTCGGCCATGAGCTACGGCTCCATTAGCTACAACGCCCACGCATCCCTGGCCCGCGCCGCCCAGGCTCTGGGTACCTATTACAACACCGGGGAAGGCGGCCTGCACCAGGACTTCTACCAGTATGGGGCCAACACCATCGTCCAGGTGGCCTCGGGCCGCTTCGGGGTATTCTCGGACTACCTAAACGCCGGCGCCGCCATCGAGATTAAAATGGGCCAGGGGGCCAAACCGGGCATCGGCGGCCATCTGCCCGGAGCCAAGATCGTGGGAGACATCTCCCGCACCCGGATGATTCCCGAGGGCTCGGACGCCATTTCTCCCGCGCCCCATCACGATATCTATTCCATTGAGGACCTGCGCCAGCTGGTCTTTTCCCTGAAGGAGGCCACCCACTACCAGAAGCCTGTCTTCGTCAAGATCGCCGCAGTGCACAACGTGGCCGCCATTGCCAGCGGCATTGCCCGCAGCGGCGCCGATGTCATCTGCATCGACGGTTTCCGCGGCGGCACTGGCGCCGCCCCCACCCGAATCCGGGACAATGTGGGCATCCCCATCGAGCTGGCGCTGGCCAGCGTGGACACCCGGCTCCGGGAGGAGGGAATCCGCGACCAGGTGGGCTTGGTGGTGGGCGGCAGCATCCGTAACGCCGCCGACGTGGTCAAAGCCATTGCCCTGGGAGCCGATGCGGTGTATATCGCCACCAGCGCCCTTATCGCCCTGGGCTGCCACCTCTGCCGCAGCTGCCAGTCCGGCAAATGCAACTGGGGCATTGCCACCCAGCGGCCTGAGCTGGTCAAGCGCCTCAACCCCGATGTGGGAAGCCAGCGCCTGGTCAATCTGGTCACCGCCTGGAAGCATGAGATCGAGGAGATCATGGGCGGCATGGGGATCAACTCCATCGAGGCCCTCCGCGGCAACCGGATGATGCTTCGCGGTATCGGTCTCACCGACCGGGAGCTGAGCATACTGGGAATCCGCCATGCCGGAGAATAACCGTAGCCAGTCTCCGCCTTTGAAAATTTCGCAGCATAAGGAGCGTAGTTTTTATGTTAACAGCCATTGTGGGGATCAACTGGGGCGACGAGGGAAAGGGCCGTATGGTGGACCTTCTCAGTCAGGAGCAGGATATCGTCTGCCGCTACCAAGGCGGCAACAATGCGGGGCATACCGTGGTCAACCCCCAAGGAAAGTTCATTCTTAATCTGCTGCCCTCCGGGATTCTTCGGCCCGAGGTGGTCAATGTCATGGGGCCGGGAATGGTCATCGACCTGAAGCACCTGGCCGGGGAAATGGGCCGCCTCCAGGAAGCGGGTATCTCCATCACCCCCGCCAACCTGAAGATCAGCGACCGCGCGGTGATCGTGCTACCCTACCACGTGGTGCTGGACGGCCTGGAAGAGGACCGGCTGGGAGCCGCCAAGTTTGGCTCCACCCGTCGGGGCATCGCTCCGGTTTACGGGGATAAATATATGAAAAAAGCGATCCGGATGGGAGAACTGCGGCACCTGCCCGCCCTGCGCCGCCGCCTGGAGGGCATCGTGGACTGGAAAAACCTGACCCTGGAGCGGGTTTACGGCAGCCAGGGCACCACGGTGGAGCAGGTGATGGAGTACCTCACCGCCTACGGTCTGCCGCTTCTCGATTTCATCTGTGACACCGGGGTCTATCTGCGGGACGCCCTGGATGCAGGAAAGCGGGTGATGTTCGAGGCCCAATTGGGAGCCCTGCGGGACATTGACTACGGCATCTATCCCTACACCTCATCCTCCACCACTTTGGCGGCCTACGGTCCCATCGGCGCCGGCGTGCCCGGGCGAAAGCTGGATCGGGTCATCGGCATTATGAAAGCCTACTCCACCTGCGTGGGGGAAGGCCCCTTTACCTGTGAGATGTTTGGCCAGGAGGCGGAGGCTCTACGGGCCGCGGGCGGCGAGTACGGCGCCGCCACCGGCCGTCCCCGCCGGGTGGGTCCCTTTGACGTGGTGGCCTCCCGCTACGGCGTAATCGTCCAGGGCGCCGACACCTTGGCCCTCACCAAGCTGGATGTGCTCAGCTACCTTTCCCAAATCCCTGTATGCACCGGCTACCAGGTGGACGGGAAAATCCTCCACGATTTCCCCATGGGAGAGACCCTGGATAAGGCCCAGCCGGTGATCGAGTACCTGCCCGGCTGGGGCACGGACATTTCCGGATGCCGCCGCTGGGAGGAGCTTCCCCAAGCCGCCCGGGACTACATCCTTTACGTGGAGAAAGCGGTTGGCTGCCCCATCGGCTACGTCTCGGTAGGCGCCCAACGGGATGCCTATATCCAGCGCTAGGAGGCCACTATGAAGAGGATCTATGTCAATGAGGCATGGTGCCTTGGGTGCCACCTCTGCGAGTACTACTGTGCCTTTGCCAATTCCGGCGAAGACGATATGGTCAAGGCCCTCAAGGGCGTCACCATCCATCCCCGGATCCAGATCGAATCCCAGGGGAATATTTCCTTTGCAGTTTCCTGCCGCCATTGCCCGGAGCCGCTGTGCGTGAAGGGCTGCATCACCGGCGCGCTAACCCAGAAGGACGGCGTTATCACCATCGACGAGAATAAGTGCGTGGGCTGCTACACCTGCATTCTCTCCTGCCCCTACGGAGCGGTAATGCCGGGGGAAGGGACGGCGGTACAGAAGTGTGAGCTGTGCACCCGCAACGCCCAGGGCAGTCCCGCCTGCGTGGCCGGCTGCCCCAACCAGGCCATCGTCTGGGAGGAGAGATAATATGCGCTACGTCATCATCGGCAACTCGGCCGCAGCCATCGGCTGCGTGGAGGGGATCAGGGCGGTAGATCCCGCCGGCAGCATTCTCCTGGTCTCCCAGGAGCCCTACCACACCTACTCCCGTCCCTTGATCAGCTACCTGCTCCAAGGGAAAACCGATCGGGAACGGATGAAGTACCGTCCCGACAGCTTCTATGACGACCACGGCGTGGAGTGCCGACTGGGAACCGCCGTCACGGCGGTGGATCCCGCGGCCAAGGAAATTGTGCTGGAGGGAGGCCAGCGGCTTCCCTATGACCGGCTGCTCTGCGCCACCGGTTCCCAGCCCTTTGTCCCGCCCATGGAGGGGCTGGACAGTGTCGATAAGAAATTCACGTTCCTCAGTCTGGACGATGCCCTGGCGCTGGAGCGGGCCCTGACAGCCGACAGCCGGGTGCTCATCGTAGGCGGCGGCCTGATCGGCCTCAAATGTGCCGAGGGCATCGCCGGACGGTGCGCTTCCATCACTGTGGTGGATCTGGCCGACCGGATCCTCATGAGCATTCTGGACGCTGAAGCCGCCGCCCTCATGCAAGCCCACCTGGAAACCCACGGTCTGGTCTTCCACTTAGGGGACAGCGTCTCCTCCTTCCAGGAGCATCGTGCCCAGCTTCAGAGCGGCGGTACGGTAGACTTTGACGTCCTGGTGCTGGCGGTCGGGGTGCGTCCCCGCACCCAGCTGCTGGCCGCCGCCGGCGCCCAGATAGACCGGGGCATCGTAACCGATGCCAACGGACTGACCTCCCTGCCGGACATCTACGCCGCCGGCGACTGCGCCGCCAGCTGGGATATTTCCAGCGAAAGCCGCCGGGTGCTAGCCCTCCTGCCCAACGCCTATATGCAGGGCGAAACGGCGGGCCGGGCCATGGCAGGAGAACCCAAGCCCTTTAATAAAGCCATTCCCATGAACGCTATCGGCTTCTTCGGCTATCACATCATCACCGCCGGCAGCTATACCGGCCAGGCCCATGTCCACAGCCACGGGCAGGACTATAAGGCGCTCTTTACCCAGGACGACCGGCTCAAAGGCTACATCCTCATGGGGGACGTGGCGCGGGCCGGGATCTACACCGCCCTGATTCGGGAGCAAACTCCGCTTTCTACAGTGGACTTTGACCTCATTATGGAGAAGCCCCAGCTGATGGCCTTCTCCCGCACCGATCGTATACAAAAGCTAGGAGGCGCACCATGCTAACGATACAGGCAAGCAGCCGCGGCTACCGGGAACTCAACGAGGCCATCACCGCCGCCCAGGACCAGGACATCCTTCTGGAAGGCGTTCTGGGCCAGCGCTTCCTGGGCGCGGGACTCTCGGAAAAATCCCTGACCATCCATGGTATCCCGGGCAACGCCCTGGGAGCCTACCTGGACGGGGCGCGGATCCACGTCTGCGGCAACGCCCAGGACGCCACCGGCGACACCATGAACGACGGGCAAATCATCATTGACGGCTCCTGCGGCGACGCGGCAGGATACGCCATGCGGGGAGGCCGGATCTATATCCGGGGCAACGCAGGCTATCGGGCGGGCATTCACATGAAGGCCTACCAAGAGAAGCTGCCCGTCATGGTCATCGGCGGTCGGGCCGGCAGCTTCCTGGGAGAGTACCAGGCCGGAGGCATCATCATCGTACTGGGCCTGGGAGAGGAGGGGGTCCCTGTAGGCAACTTCTGCGGCACCGGCATGCATGGCGGCCGTATATACCTGCGCACCGCCTCGCTGCCCGCCGATCTGCCCAGCCAGGTCGCCGCTCGCCAGGCGGAACCCGCGGACTTGGAGGCCATTGCCCCGATTCTGGAGGACTACGGCCGCCATTTCGGTCTGGCCGCCCAGGACCTGGAAGGGAAGCCCTTCTATGTCCTGGAGCCCAATACCCAAAATCCTTACCACCAGCTCTATACTCCCAACTAAAGGGAAGGAAGGGCCCGCCGTTACGGCGAATTCTTGATCGGGTTCGGTCTTTACCAGCACACAGGAGGTTCGCATCCATGGATACCACCCAGAGCGAGGTTCTGCAGTTCGTCGCGGAAAATGACGTCAAATTCATCCGCCTGGCCTTCTGCGATATATTTGGCGTACAGAAAAATATATCCATCATGCCCGAGGAACTGCCCCGTGCCTTTGCCTCGGGAATCTCCTTTGACGCCTCGGCGGTCAAAGGCTTTATGAATGTAGAGGAGTCCGATCTTTTCCTCTTTCCCGACCCTGCCACCCTGGCGGTGCTGCCCTGGCGTCCTCAAACCGGGCGGGTGGTACGGCTCTTCTGTGATATCCGCCACCCTGATGGCTCCCCCTTCGCTGGAGACGGTCGACATATCCTGCGCCAGGCCGTCAGTAAGGCAGACGCCATGGGCTATGCCTGCCACATCGGCACGGAGTGCGAGTTCTATCTCTTTCAGGCCGATGAAGAGGGCTGCCCCACTGACCGTCCCCATGATCGGGCGGGATACCTGGACGTGGCGCCCCTGGACCGGGGCGAGAATGTCCGCCGCCAGATCTGCTTAACCTTGGAGGAGATGGGCATCACCTCCGTGGGTTCGCACCACGAAGCCGGACCCGGACAGAATGAGATTGATCTGGACCACACCGATCCGCTTTCTGCCGCCGACAACCTGATTACCTTCAAGTCGGTGGTGTCCGCCGCCGCCTCCCAGAACGGCCTGTGGGCCAGTTTCATGCCTAAGCCTTTGGCTGCCGAAGGCGGCAGCGGGCTTCACGTCAACATTTCCCTGTTTAAGCGGGGACAAAATATCTTCCGCACCGACGGCGCCGGTCATTCCCCTGAAGCCGAGAGCTTTATCGCCGGGGTGCTGGCCTACGCTCCAGATATTACCGTCTTTCTAAATCCGGTTCCCCAATCCTACCAGCGCTTGGGCAGCTTTGAGGCGCCCAAGTTCATCACCTGGAGCCATCAGAACCGTTCCCAGCTCATTCGCATTCCCGCCGCCACCGGGGAATTTGCCCGCATGGAAATGCGCTCCCCCGATCCGGCCTGCAATCCCTACCTGGCCTTTGCGCTGCTGCTCCAGGCCGGACTCACGGGCATCATGGAGAAGCGCTCCCTGGAGCCGCCCACCAACCTGAACCTCTACCAACTGGACTCTCTAGAGGAGCACCGGCTTCCGCGCCTCCCGGCTTCCCTGTCCGAGTCCCTGGAGTGCGCCGCCCAGAGCGCCTTCTTGGATGAGGTGCTGGATCCTGGTGTCCGACAGAAGTACTGCCTGGCCAAGAGCCTGGAATGCTTATAGGCCCCAGCGGATCTTCACACTCCACGAAAGGTGGTAACCTCATGGAATCGGTGCTGTTGATCTCCTCCTCCCCCCAGGCCCGGGACGCACTCTGCGCCGTGCTGCGGGATGCCTCCTACGGCGCGGTCACGGCCTGTGACAGTGCCGCCAAGGCCCGCCGCGCACTGCCGGAGGGAGACTACGGGATCCTAATTATCAACGCCCCGCTGACCGACGAATTCGGCCACGAGTTGGCCATGGAGGCCGCTGCCCAAAGCGGTATGGGCGTGATCCTCCTGGTAAAAAACGAAATGGCCGAGGACGTGGCCGCCCGGGTAGAGGATTCGGGAGTGTTTGTATTGGGCAAGCCCCTCAACCGTCCCCTCTTCTATCAGGCGTTGAAGCTGGTAGCCGCCTCCAGCCGCAGAATCCAGGGTCTGCAGCGGGAAAACACCAAGCTGCAGAGCAAAATCGAGGAAATTCGCCTGGTGGACCGCGCCAAATGCACCCTGATCCAGGTTCTCTCCATGACCGAGCCCCAGGCGCACCGCTACATTGAGAAACAGGCCATGGACATGCGGATGACCCGGCGGCAGATCGCCGAAAGCATTCTTAAAACCTATGAAACCTAAGTTTTCAACCTGACGCGCCGGTTCCGCGTCTCTTTCTTTGGATCCATCTACCGCAAGGAGTTCACCATGCAAAGAGCCTTTACCAAAATGCACGGCTGCGGCAACGATTACATCTATTTCGACTGCCTGGCCGAATCCCTTCCCGATCCTTCCCCTATCGCCGTCCGGCTTTCCCGGCGGCATTTCTCCGTTGGCGGAGACGGCATCGTGCTTATCGAGCCCTCCCAGAACGCCGACGCCTTCATGCGCATGTACAATGCCGACGGCAGTCAGGGAAAGATGTGCGGCAACGCCATCCGCTGTGTGGGCAAGTACCTGTACGATCACGGTCTCCTTTCCCACCCTGCCTGCGACATTGAGACCCTCAGCGGTATCAAGCACCTGGAGCTCACCGTGGAGAACGGTCGCGCCGTGGCAGCCCAGGTGGATATGGGCCCGGCCGAGTTGGATCCCCAGCGCATTCCCGTCCGGCTTCCCGGGGATAAGGTGGTCTGCCGGCAGACCCAAGTTGCCGGGGATAAATACGTCATTACCTGCGTGTCCATGGGCAATCCCCACTGCGTGGTCTTCACCGAGGACGTGGAGAGCCTGGATCTGGCCGCCCTGGGCCCCCGCTTTGAGTGCGACCCCATTTTTCCCGAGCGGGTCAATACCGAATTTGTCCAGGTGCTGGGAGTCAATCACCTGCGGATGCGGGTCTGGGAGCGGGGCAGCGGGGAGACCTGGGCCTGCGGCACCGGGGCCTGCGCCAGCGCCGTGGCGGCCTGCCTGACCGGGCGGTGCGCCACCGGCGAGGACATTCGCGTGGAACTCATAGGCGGCGTGCTCACCATCCGCTATACGGGTAAAACGGTCTATATGACCGGACCGGCCGAGACGGCCTTTGAGGGGGTTGTGGAATTATGAGTCAATACATTTTTGTTACGGGCGGCGTGGTCTCCGGTCTAGGCAAGGGCATTACCGCCGCTTCGCTGGGCCGCCTGCTCAAGAGCCGTGGGCTGAAGGTGGCCGCCCAAAAGCTGGATCCCTATGTCAACGTGGATCCGGGCACCATGAGCCCCTACCAGCACGGCGAGGTCTTCGTCACCGACGACGGCGCTGAGACCGACCTGGATCTTGGCCACTACGAACGCTTTGTGGACGAGCGTCTCCCCGGCGCTTCCTCGGTGTCCT
>CALWDW010000045.1 GCA_944376795.1 uncultured Christensenellaceae bacterium | reverse complement strand
CCATGCAGACCGCAGACACCACCCCGGCCAGAGCGCCGGAGGACGCCCCCGCGCTGGTAAAGAAAATCGGCAGAACGACCTATGTCGTGCGTGTCCATTTCAGCAAGACCAGCACCGAAACCATGAGCGACAAAATCAGGCGAATGCTTAAAAACGAGATACAGCAGATGTGACCGGCTGATAAAGTCAGCCGCCTTGTGCTAAACTGATGACGGTACACACAAAAATTTTAGCCAAGGAGGACATGAAAATGCTGTACGAAGCAACGGAAAAGAAAGAAATCGAAAGGGTTTACGCGGCGTTTGCCGACTATATCCGGGAAAGCCTTTATCTGGAATGGTTCTGGTCGGACAAGCTGGGCTATCTGCTGCTGAAAATTGGTACGGAGAAGCGGTATGTTGAGGAAAATGTAATCATCTATACCGCCGATCAGCTTGCCCGGATATTGTTTTCCGAGGTGTCGATGGATGTGTTGCAGATGACCGGCAACGACCACACCGAACAATCCGCCGACCCTCTGGAATTGGCTGAGATCAAACGGCGCTGGCAACCCTTCCTTGAGCGGCTGCCGGAATATCAGACCGTTTGCGAAAAAATCCTTGCTGGGGAAAAGTAACCCCACCTACCTGAGTGCCAGGAGCCAAATCATGCTTCTGGCACTTATTTTGTAGATTTTTCGTGAATTTGATTAAAAAGTCCTTGACAACTCGTTTCGGGGGCGGCGGGGATGGATTTCTCGGGCGCCCCATTGCCTTTTCCCTGCGGGGATGGTATCCTGGCTGCATACGACGGAAAATAAGCGGCGGGCTTCGCCGCGCAATCAGGAGACAGCCATGCAGAAGCGCATCCATGTTCTTTCCAACACCCACTGGGACCGGGAGTGGTACATGCCCCTGGAAAAGTACCGCGTGCGCCTGGTGCGGATGATGGACCGGCTCCTGGATCTGATGGAACGGGAGGAGGATTACCTTTTTGTCACCGACGGACAGTATATGATGGTGGAAGACTATCTGGAGGTCCGCCCCGAAAGCCGGGAACGGGTCCAGGCCCTGGTGCGGGCCGGCCGGCTGCTGGTGGGGCCCTGGTACACCCAGCCCCTGGAAACCTTGGTCACGGGGGAGGCCATGGTGCGCAATTTGCTCATGGGGACCCGCCGGAGCCGCGCCCTGGGGGGCGTGATGCGCTTCGCCTACATGGTGGACGAGTTCGGCCATGCCTCCCAGACCCCCCAGGTGCTCCGGGGCTTCGGGATTGGGGATATGCTGGCCTGGCGGGGTATGGATCCCGCCCTGCCCCCGGTCTTCACCTGGCGCGCCCCCGACGGCACGGCGGTGACCATGCATCGCAGCGTCGCCGGCTATGGCGAGGCCACCGCCCTGCCCGCCTCCATGGAGGACTTTACCCAGCCCTATGAGGGCATGGAGCTGGCCCGGCCCGGGCTGGCCTCCCGCATTCGCCGGATCCAGGAGATCAAGGAGCGGAGCGCCCATGACGGGGTGCAGTTCTGGCTCAACGGCATTGACCACTCCTGGGCCCAGGAGGATCTCATGGAGCGGCTGGCGCAGATCCGCGCCCATTGGCCCCAGTATGACGTCCGTCCCTCCACCCCCGGCGCCTATGCCCGGGACATGGCGGACTACCTGGCCCGGGAGGGAGTGGAGCCTCCGGCGTTTACCGGGGAGCTGATGTATCCTGACGAGCTGCTGCAGTCCACCCATTCCTGCCGCGCCGACCACAAGCTGGCCCATTACCGCGCCGAGCACTGGCTGGAGAAGTACGCCGAGCCCATGGGAGCTTTGGCATGGCTCACCGGGGCGGCGTATCCGGACTGGGAACTGGAGCGGGCCTGGAAGCTCATCCTGGAGAACCACGCCCATGACAGCCTGGGCTGCACCTCGGTGGACGAGGTCTACCAGCAGTGCATGGCCCGTTACGGCAGCAGCCTGTCCCTGAGCCAGCAGGTCTTTGAGGATGGGTTTGCCCACATGATGGCGCGGCTGGGCCGGGAGGACGTCCTCTGCGTTTACTATCCCAACAGCTCTCCCGCCGGCGGCGGCGCGGTGATCACTTTGGACATCCCCGAGGCCCGGGGGGTAGAGGGCTTCCGCCTCCGGGAGCCGGACGGCACTCCGGTACCCTATACCCTCCTGAAGCGGGAAAAGGTCATGTCCACCCGGTACAATCCCACCTACGGGCATCCCACCCGGGTGCCTTGCCGCCGCTTTACGGTGGCGGCGCGGCTGCCCGCCAGCCGGGGGCTGGGCATGGGCTGGCTGCAGGTGGAGCCCGCCCCGGCCGGCTATGCGCCCCGTCTGCTGCGGGAGGCGCCCTACGGGGTGATGGAGAATCCCTTCCTGCGGGCAGAGATCCAGGGGAACGGCACGTTGGTTCTCACCGACAAGCGCAGCGGAAGACGCTTCGAAAGGTTGCTGCTGCTGGAGGACACGGGGGAGTGGGGAAATTTCTACCTGCACCGGCGGCCGCAGGAGGATACCGCCGTGACCAACCTGGGTGCGCAGGCCTCCATCCTTCGGCTGTGGGAGACCGAGCTCCTCAGCCAATACCAGGTGTCCTATACCCTGGATATTCCCGAGGGTATGGAGAGCGACGGCTCCCGGCGCAGCGGGCATACCCAGCCCCTTTCGGTGTCCCTGCTGCTGACCCTCTTCCGGGACCGTCCCCGGCTGGACGTGACCCTTACCGTGGAGAACCGCTGCGACGACCACCAGCTCCGGCTGCTGCTGCCCACCGGCCTGGCGGGGGCGGCATCCCACAGCGGCCAGCCCTTTGATATCGTGGAGCGGACCGCGCAGATCCCCGCAGACTGGGATTTGGACGGGGATCCGTCCTTGGAATGCCATCCCATGCAGGACTTTTGCGGCGCCTTCACGGCGGAGGCCGGGCTGGCAGCGGCGGCCAAGGGTGTCTATGAGTACGCGCTGACCCCGGAGGGTACGCTGGCGCTCACCCTCTTCCGCGCGGTGGACTGCATCGACCGCTTTGACGAGCACCGGGGCACCGGCTTTGATACCCGCCTGGGCCAGCTCCATACCACGCTGACCTATGAACTGGCCCTGTTCCCCCACGATGGACGCCTGCCCTTGGCGGAGGTGGCCGACTTCGTCCATCCGCCGGTGGCCGGGTACTTCCGCAGCCGGGAGGAGGCCCTGCTCCAGGGTGCGCCTGGGCTTGCGCCCCTGCCGGTGGCCGAGGGCCCCCTGGTGGAGACCGGCGATCCCTGGGTGCAGGTGACCATGATCAAGCGGGCCGAGGAGGGGGAGGACCTGATCCTGCGGCTGGTGAACCTGGCTGACGAACCCCGGGAGACGGCAGTGCGCCTGGCTCCGGCGCTGGGGGACTGGGACGCCGCCGCCCGGGCCGATTTGGAGGAGACGCCACGGGAGACGGCGGGCCGGGGCCGGGAATGCCGGGTGTCCCTGCGGCCCAAGGAAGTGTGCACCCTGCGGTTTGTGCGGCCCCGGGAGGGCGGGGCTTCCTCCGCTTTCTAGTGCCGGCAAAACGTTCCTCAAACTTTCGGCTCGGAGGGAGGGACGTCCCATGTCTCGGGGGAGCGTCGGGCAGCCGGGGGTCCCCTATGCGGCCGTGCCGTATACGATTTTTCCCCAGCGGGTTCAAGGCTTTGCGGAAAGCGCTTTGCATTTTGAAAGGGGATATCGTTATGAATGCTTCTGCGTTCGGCTTGCTTGAGGATTTTATGCTCTCCTGCATGGGGGACAGCGCCCACGATGCGGCGCATGTGTACCGGGTTTTGTTCAACGCGCTGGAAATTGCCCAGAGCGAAGGCTCCGTCGATGGGGATGTGCTGATCGGCGCGTGCCTGCTGCACGATATTGGCCGGGGAGAGCAGCGGGCCACGCCCTCCCTGTGCCACGCCCAGGTCGGCGCGGAGAAGGCCTATCGGTTTCTGCGGGAAAACCGGTTTGACGAGGCCTACGCCCGGGCGGTTGGGCACTGCATTGCCGCCCACAGGTTTCGGGGGAACACCCCGCCCCAGAGCCTGGAGGCCAAGATCCTGTTTGACGCCGATAAGCTGGACAGCACCGGCGCGATAGGAATGGCGCGAACACTGCTGTATAAGGGCGCGGTGGGCGATCCCCTGTACCGGGTGGACGAGGAGGGAAGGGTTTCCGATGGGACAGGGGATCTGCAGCCTTCGTTCTTCCAGGAGTATAAGATGAAGCTGGAGAAGCTGTATACGGGGTTTTATACGGAAAGGGGAGCCGCGATGGCCCGATCCCGCCGGCAGGCTGCCGCCGCCTTTTACGAAAACCTCCTGGGGGAGACGGCCGAGACGTACCGGGGCGGCCGCCAACGGCTGCGGTCGATCCTGGAGCGGCCGGATGCCGCCCGGAAGGAGGGCGGCGCAGAAACGGCGCAAAACGGGGAGGACGCCGCCTGCGGGAGGAAATGCAGGGATTGCAAAGGAGGGAATTTTGCTCTATAGCGAAGGCAATTCCTTCATGATACAATGAATGGGCGTCCGCTGGAAAACGGCTGTATTTTCGAGAAAAGGAATGTGTTGCATGCGCTCTGGCCTCTCCTTGGATAAGACCTTTCTGCGGGATATCCTGCGCATCGGGCTGCCGGTTGCCATTCAGAATGTATTAACCTCCTCCCTGTCCCTGATCGATTCCCTGATGATCGGAAGCCAGGGAGAGCTGGCCCTGGCCAGCGTGGGTATCGCCAACCAATGGGGCAGCCTGCTCTTCTCCTTTTATTGGGGGATCTG
This sequence comes from uncultured Christensenellaceae bacterium, assembly GCA_944376795.1. Classification (GTDB taxonomy): domain Bacteria; phylum Bacillota; class Clostridia; order Christensenellales; family UMGS416; genus CALWDW01. Next base: position 8,353 of record CALWDW010000045.1, on the reverse strand, counting down.
CTGCGGAGGCACCCTGTTCTTTGCCCAGTACTGGGGGGCGGAGGATGTTCCGGGCATCCGCCGCGCCTATGCCGTCACCATGACCAGCATGCTGCTGGTGGCCCTGGCCTTCTGCGCTGCCGGCCTCTTCTTTCCCCTGCAGGTGATGGCCCTCTATAGCCAGGAGGCGCCGGTGCAGGAGCTGGGGGCCCAGTATCTGCGGATTGTCGCCATCGGCTACATCACCACCACCATCAACATGGCCCTCAGCGGCCTGCTGCGCTCCACCGAGAACGTCAAGCTCCCCCTGTTTGCCAGCCTGATGGCCATTGTCACCAATACCTTCCTCAACTGGGTGCTCATCTACGGCAAACTGGGCATGCCGGCCCTGGGGGTGGAGGGGGCGGCCATTGCCACGGTGATCTCCGGGGCGCTGAATACGCTGCTGCTCTTTGCCGTGTCCTACCGGCAGGGGAATATCGCGGCCATGCCGCTGCGGGCCCTTTTTGCCATTGACCGGAGCTTTTTGGGAACCTTTTACCGCAAGTCCATGCCCATCATCACCAACGAGGTGCTCTACGGCCTGGCTATGATGCTGATCAACATGGTGCTGGGGCGGCAGGGCGCGGCGAATTTTTCGGCCATGACCATCTTCCGCACCCTGGAGGGGCTGATTTTCGCCTTCTTTAACGGGCTGAGCAATGCCTCCTCGGTGATTGTGGGCAAAAAGGTGGGGGCGGGACAGCTTCCCCTGGCCCTGCGGGACGCCAAGCGCTTCGCGCTGCTCTGCCCGGCCTTGACCTTTGCGGTCTGCCTGGTGGTGCTGGCGCTGCGGATGCCCATCCTGGGCCTGTTTTCCATCAGCGACGCGGTGCGGAGCACGGCGGCCTCCATGCTGGCCATCTATACCTTTACCGCCCCCATGCGCACCTGTAACTACATCCAGGTCAATATGTACCGGGCGGGAGGCGAGTCCCGGATGGGGATGTACTTCGAGGTGGGCGGCATCTGGCTGGTGGGGGTGCCCCTGGTGTACCTGGCGGGGATGGTCTTCCATTGGCCCTTTGCCCTGGTCTTCGCCATGCTCTATGTGGAGGACGCGGTCAAGCTCCCTCTGGAATCCCTCTGTCTGCGCAGCGGGCGCTGGATTGTGCCGGTGACCGAAGCGGGCCGCCGGGCCGTCGCCGCGCTGGGCATTGGAAAACTGCCCAAAAGCAGGAAAAAAGAAGCCGCATAGAGAATGAATGCGCCAGAAGCGCGTGGGGACGAAGGCAGGCGGATGCCGCCTTGCCATATTGCTTTGTGAAAGGGAAAAGGGGGGCTTTGGATGAGCGTGTTTCCAACGGTGGAGCATAAGGCTGACTTCTGTGTGGTGGGCGGCGGCCTGTCGGGGCTGTGCGCCGCGGTGGCGGCGGCGCGGCGGGGGGCGCGGGTCGTGCTGATGCAGGACCGGCCCATGCTGGGCGGCAACGCCTCCAGCGAGGTGCGCATGTGGGTCTGCGGGGCCCACGGCCGGGGCAACCGGGAGACCGGCATCATCGAGGAACTCCTGCTGGAGAACGAGTACCGGAATCCCTATAAGAATTACAGCCTGTGGGACGGCATTCTCTACGAGATCGTCCGCAAGGAGCCGGGGATTACCCTGCTGCTCAACTGTACCTGCCAGGACGCGGCCATGGAGGGAAGGCGGATCCGCAGCGTCACCGGCTGGCAGATGACCACCCAGCGCTACCATCGGGTGGAGGCCGGCCTCTTTGCCGACTGCTCGGGGGACAGCATTCTGGCGCCCTTGACCGGGGCCGACTGGCGCATGGGCCGGGAGGCGCGGCGGGAGTTTGGCGAGGATATCGCTCCCCTGGAGGCCGATGCCCGCACCATGGGGATGAGCTGCATGATCCAGGCCCGGGAGGAAACCGGGCCCCGGCGCTTTACCGCCCCCGACTGGGCGGAGCACTTTGAGCCCGAGGACCTGCCCCACCGGATCCCGGATATGGACGACCCCATGGAGAACTTCTGGTACATGGAGCTGGGAGGCACCCGGGATACCATCGGAGACACCGAGCAGGTGCGGGATGAGCTGCTGGCCCTGGCTTACGGCATGTGGGACTTTGTCAAGAACCATCCCACCCAGCGGGAAAAGAACGCCAACTGGGAGCTGGACTGGATGGGCATCCTGCCCGGCAAGCGGGAGAGCCGCCGCTACCTGGGGGATGTTATTATGACCCAGAACGACGTCCGCAGCGGGGGGGCCTTCCCGGACGTGGTGGCCTACGGCGGCTGGTCCATGGACGATCACGACCCGGAGGGCTTCCGGACCCATGGGGTGCCCACGATCTACCATCCCGCGCCTTCGCCCTACGGCATTCCCTACCGCAGCCTGTATTCCCGGAACGTGGAGAACCTTTTCTGCGCCGGGCGGAACATCAGCGTCACCCACACGGCCATGAGCTCCACCCGGGTGATGGCCACCTGCGCCATACTGGGCCAGGCCGTGGGCACGGCGGCGGCCCTGGCGGCCCGGCATGGACTCACCCCGCGGGGGGTGTACCAGGAGCAACTGGACGCTCTGCAGCAGGCCCTGCTGGAGGACGACTGCTTCCTGCCCGGCTTTGCCTACCGGCCGGGGGAGCTGACCCGCCGCGCCCATTACAGCGCGGGAGGCGGCGTGCTCACCGACGGCGTGAACCGCGACCGGGAGGGGGAGGAGCATGGCTTTTCCTGGCCCCTGGGGGAGGCCCTGACCCTCTCATGGGAGGCGCCGGAGCCGGTGGATTCCCTGCGGCTGGTGATGGACAGCGACCTGGACCGGTACTTTGACGCCCAAGGCCGGGAGGGACGGCCCATGCTCCACAACCGGCCGCGGAACGCGCCGGAAGGGCGCGTGCCCGCCACGCTGCTGCGCGCCTACCGGGTGGAGGCCGTCACCGAGGATGGAGAGACCGTGTGCCTCTGCCAGGAGGAGGAGAACCACCAGAGGCTGCGCCGGATCCCTGTGGGACGGCGGGTGCGGGCCCTGCGCTTGATCCCCCTGGCTACCTGGGGGGCGGAGGAATGCCGCCTCTTTGCCCTGGACGTGAGATAAGGGGGGAGCGCGTATGCAGGTGCTGGAGACCTCCCGCCTGGTGCTGCGGCCCTGGCGGGTGGAGGATTTGGACGACTTTTACCGCTACGTATACAACCCGCACCACGCGGGCACGGAGTCGGGCTGGAGGCCCCAGGCCGACCGGGAAATCGCCCGGAAGGTGCTGCTGGGCATGCAGGAAAACGGGGAATCCTGGGCGCTGGTTTACCGGGCTGACCAGCGGGTGATCGGCTGTCTGGGGCTGTACCGGGATACCTGGCGGGACAACGACCAGGGCAGGAAGTTCGGCTTTGACATCAGCCAGGACTATTGGGACCGGGATATTGTGCCCGAGGCGGCTGCGGCGGTGATTGCCTATGCGTTCTCTGCGCTGGACCTGGCCTGGCTGTCCAGCTTTTGTCCGGCCCGGAGCCTGGCGCGGCGGCGGATCCTGGAGAAGTCGGGCTTCGTGCTGGAGGGGGTGCTGCGGATGGCCTGCGTGCTGCACACCGGGGAAATTACCGACGCAGCCTGCTACAGCCTGCTGCGGGAGGAGTACCGGGCCCGGCATCCCCGGGCCTGACGCGGCGAAGGAGAAGGACGTATGTATGGGAATCAACCTCTCTACCGGCAGGACCTGGAGGCTATAGCCCGCCTGCCTCTGCCCTGGGAAAAGCTGGCCGGGGCGCGGATTTTGATTACCGGCGCGGCGGGGCTGATCGGCACAGTGCTTACCGACGCGCTGCGGTACGTTTCCCGGGAGGCGGGGCTGGGGCTGACAGTCTGCCCGGCGGGCCGGTCGGCCGGGCGGCTGCGGGAGCGGTTCGGCCCGGCGGCGCCCGGCCTGGAGCCGCAGATTCTGGACGTTACCCAGCCGCTGCCCGGCGGCGTCCGGTGGGACTGGATCCTCCACGCGGCCAGCCCCGCCCATCCCCTGGCCTTTTCCCGGGATCCGGTGGGCACGCTGCTCTCCAATGTGGAGGGGGTGAGGAACCTGCTGGAGCATGGGGCGCGGACCGGGCTGGTCCGGCTGCTCTTTGTCTCCTCCGGGGAGGTCTACGGCCAGAATGACGCCCTGACCCAGGGCTTTGGCGAGGAGGACTACGGCTATGTGGACGTGCTGGCGCCCCGGGCCTGCTACCCCATGGGAAAGCGGGCCGCCGAGACCCTGTGCGCCGCCTACGCCGCCCAATACGGGCTGGATACCGTGATCGCCCGCCCCTGCCATACCCTGGGACCGACCCAGACCGCGGGAGACAGCCGGGCCTCGGCCCAGTTTCTGCGGGAGGCCGCCGCCGGCCGTCCCATTGTCCTGAAGAGCCGGGGGGAGGCGGTGCGGTCCTATCTCTACGGCGCGGACTGCGCGGCGGGGATTCTCACCGTGCTCCTCCAGGGGGAGGGCGGACGGGCCTACAATGTGGCCGGGCCTGAAACGGTCTCCATTGCCCGGCTGGCCCAGGCGGCGGCCCGGGCCGGCGGAACCGAGGTGGTCTTCGATCTGCCCAGCGAGGCCGAGAAGGCCGGCTATTCCCCCAACCGCCAGGGGGTGCTCCGGGGGGAGCGGCTCATGGCCCTAGGATGGGAGCCCCGGCTGACCATAGAGGAAGCGGTGGAGCGGTCGGTGGCACTGCTGCAATCATCGAGCAAGGAGGAATCTGTATGGCACTGCTGACATTGAACTTCGAAAGCCAATACCTGATGAACAACCACGAGATCAGCGTAATCCTGCCCGACAAGCCCCGGGACTGCACGCCCGCTGCGTTTTATGGCAGCGGGAAGCGGTATCCGGTGCTCTGGCTGCTGCATGGCACCTTTGGAGATCACAGCGACTGGATCCGCAAGAGCAACATCGAACTCTATGCCTGTGAGAACAACCTGATTGTGGTGATGCTCAGCGCGCTGAACAGCGACTACTGGGACTGGCCGAATTTTGCTACCGGCTACAACGCCTGGGACTACCTGGAGAAGGAGCTGATGCCCCTGATCCACAACTGGTTCCCTGCGTCCGACCGGCGGGAGGACAACTTCATCGCCGGCCTGTCCATGGGCGGCGCCGGGACCCTGCAGTACGCCTGCGCCCTGCGGAAGCGGTTTGCCGGGGCGGCGGTGCTCTCCTGGGCGCCGGTGGATCTGCGCAAGCGGCTGGCTGAGGGGAAGCTCCCCGGCTCTCTCCGGGAGGCCAATCGGATCGCCGCCATGGGCGGCGTGGAGCGATACCTGGAGAGCCCCCTGAATATCTGGGACCAGCTTCCCGATCTGGTGAAGGAGGGAGAGCTGCCCAAGCTCTACTTCGCCATTGGGAAGAATGATTTCCTGTATGAAAACTTCACGGCGTTCCGCAGCTATGCCCAGGAGCTGGGGCTGGACGCCGTGCTGGAGGAGTACGAAGGGTACGAACACGAGTGGCGCTTCTGGGATCTGACCATCCAGCGGGCGCTGCGGTTCTTCGGGTTTGATTCCCGGGACGGCGGGAATCCCTTCTAGCGGAAGGGAGCATGGCGGCGAGGCCGCCTGTCGAAGTACCGGGGCTTTCTGCGCGAGATGCAGTTTTGCGATCGTATTGAAAGACAGCGATAGTTTTTGGGCGGCTGCGGGGAGATGGCGTCTCCCCATGATTTTGCCCCGCGGCCGCCGGGCCGCGCAGGGGAATCTCCCATAAATTCTGGCGAAAGCGTGCGTTTTTTAAGCCGCCGGCAAGAGCGGCGGAAAGTATGAATCCATTTGGAGGTTCGGACATGAAAATTCATATCCCCATTTGCCACGCGCCCAATTACAGGAGGGAAAAGACGGTGTCCATTTTGGACCGACTTTTCTGGACGGTGCAGCCCCCCCAGGGCTTGATCAAGGGGCACTATTACCGTGAGGAAATGCGCTTTGGCTCGGGGGGCAATTTTGACCCGGGGCATTTGGGAATCCTGGAGGTGGTCTATCGGGACGGGAAGCTGCGTATGGTAGAGTTTAACGAGCGCTGCACCCCCACCTACTATGTCAACAGCCAGCAGGATATGTCCAAAAGGCTGTCCAACTACTGCTTTTTCCAGGCCACCAAGGGCCGCACCGAGAAGACCGGCGCGGTGATTGTCAACGGCATGACCCATGTGGAGCAGCAGATGATGGCCGAGAACCGGCTGACCGGCGCCTTTGACCTGGTGACCGGCGCCTCCAACAGCATCAACCGGGCCATGCTGCCTTTGGCCGAGAAGATTGCCGCACAGCTGGATCAGCCCTCGGGGAAGCTGTACTACGGCACCACCATGCAGGTGGAGGAGGGGGTGACCGGACGGCTGCAGGTGGTGCTGGAGGACGGACGGTATGTGAGCAGCTTCTATGATGAGATTTTCGCCGACCGTCCGGAGGAGATTGCCGATCCGGACCTGAAGCGCTACTACCGCCAGTCCAAGTATTACAGCCCCGAGTATATTTCCACCAGCGCCCTGGGGTTCAATAAGTACTCCGACCTGATTGGACAGATGGTGGTGGAGAACCAGAGCCTGACCCAGCTCCCCGACCTGATCCTGGATCCCTATCCGGCGGAGATGGGACGCTATCCGGAGATCGCCCGGCTGCTGGAGAAGGAGATCCTGGCCGACGGCGTGCTGCGCCGGTGAAGCGTGTGGAGGTGACCGCCGCCGATTCCCAGCGGCTGCGTCTGCTGGCCATGAATACGTTCTGTGAGATTGTGCTGTATGGGCGGGAGGCGCCGGCCGGGCTGTGGGACGAGGCGGTGGATACGGTGGAACGGGTGCGGGAGCTCCTGGATGCCTACGATCCCCGCTCCCAACTGTCTGTGCTGTGCCGCCTTCCTGCAGGGGAGCCCCATGGGGTCTCCGCAGAGCTGTTTGCCATCCTGGAGGTCCTCCATGCGGCGGGGGAGGCCAGTGGCGGCGTCTTTGATATCACCACCGGGGCGCTGTCCGGGCTCTGGGACTTTACGGCGGAGGAACCCCACCGCCCGGATCCCCGGCGCATTGCCCAAGTTCGGGAACGGGTGGGGTGGGGCCTTATGGCCCTGGATCCCGTCCGGAAAACCGTGACCCTGGCACGGGAAGGGATCCGTCTGGACGCAGGCGCGGCGGGAAAGGGATATGCCGCCGGGGAACTGGCGGCCTTGCTGCGCCGGGCGGGAATCCCCAGCGCCTCGGTGAACCTGGGAGGCAATCTGTATCTGCTGGGGCCCGGGCCGCGGGACGGGGCGTGGGCCGTGGGCGTACAGCAGCCCTGGGCGCCCCGGGGCACGGTGCTGGGAACGCTGCGCCTGGAGAGGGACTGGTCGGTTTCCTCTTCGGGGGGCTATGACCGGTATTTTGTGGAGGATCAGAAGGTGTGGCATCATCTGCTGGATCCCCGCACCGGCTGTCCGGCAGAGCGCGGCGTGCTGGGCTGCACGGTGGTCTGCCGGGACGCCCTGCTCTGCGATATCCTCTCCACCGTGCTGTTTGTCGGCGGGGAAGACTGCCTGCGGCGGACGGCCGAAGCCCTCCGTCCCGGCATGGAGGTGGGGTATGTTCTGACGCAAAGCGATGGCACGGTTTGGATATCATCCGAGCTGGAGGGCATCTTTCGGCCCATGCAGCCTGTGTGAGAACGGAACAGCGCAACCATTTCTGTGGCAAGAAACTTGACAGTAGGAGGAACATGCAATGGCCTATCGCGAAATTGATCCCAAACAGTGGAAGGAGAGCCCCTTTGCCCGGATCGGCAGCGACTGGATGCTGATTACCGCCGAGCACGGCGGGCGCACCAATGCCATGACCGCGTCCTGGGGCGGCATGGGCGTCATGTGGAACGAGAATGTGGCGGTGATCGTGCTGCGGCCCCAGCGTTTCACCAAGACGCTGGTGGATGCCGCCGACCGTTTTTCCCTGACCTTCTACTCGTCCACGCACCGGGCGGCTCTGCAGTACATGGGCAAGGCCACCGGGTTTGACGAGGACAAGGTGAAGGGCTCGGGGCTGACCCTGGCCCGGGAGGACGGGGTGCCTTATTTCCAGGAAGCGGACACGGTGATGCTCTGCACCAAGCAGTATGCCCAGCCCATGGATCCGGCCTGCTTTGTTGACCGGAGCCTGGACGCGGCATGGTACCCGGGAAAGGATTACCACGTCATGTATGTGGCGCGGATCGATAAGCTCCTGGTGCGGGAGTAGACGCTGCGGGGTTCTTTTCGGGAAGACCGGGGTTTCTGTGGGGGAGGGAAACCTTTTGAGAAAGGTTTCCCTCCCCCGGGCCCCCACCTTTCTAAAACTTTAGGGAGAGAGTTGGGAGAGTAGAAGGGGAACGGCTGCAATTCGAATGCAGTCGTTCCCCCTATTT
>CALWDW010000044.1 GCA_944376795.1 uncultured Christensenellaceae bacterium | reverse complement strand
TTTAAGTCCCTTGTGTCTGCCAATTCCACCACAGCGGCCTATGAAGGTATTATACCAAGTCTGTCCTCCCCCGGCAAGGCCCATCTTAGATTCCAGACATTGCCTGTGCCTGAAACGCCGCATTTTGGTATAATGGGGCCTGTTCGTGGCGGCAGGAACCCTGCGCCCCGGCAAAATACCACACTGCGAGGTACACCAATGCCACCGAGTTTACGAAAATGGGGATGGGCCTGGGCCGCTTGCCTGGCGCTGGCGCTGGCCGTTCTCCTCCCCTCTCCCGGGGCCAAGGCGTCCGACAGCGGCGTAACCCTGGCAGGGTTCACCGCGCCGGGAACCCTCACCGTGGGACAAAGCTTTTCCCTGCGGGGAACCATTTACTCCCAGGAGCCTCTCCAGGAAGTACGGGTCACCATCTATGACGCCACGGGCACGGCGGTCATCAGCCAGCTGGAGACCCTCACCGCCTCCAAAACCTACCAGTACAGCCTGCGGAATATTGACGCCCGGGTGAAATTCGGCTCCCTCTGGAGCGGTTCCAAACGCCTGGTCATCACCGCCAGGACCGGGGGGCAGATCCATACCCTGGCCAGCGCGGCCTTCACGGTGGAATACCCTTGGGTCCAGGTCCCCAAGAGGGCCAACCTGGACGCCTACTTTGGCAACGAATCCTACCGCTTCTATTACCAGCGGGTCTCCACCGCCGGCCGGGAAATCACCGTGGATCCCCAGTGGGTCCAGGAGAACATCGTCACCCTGCCCTTCTGCCACAAGCCCTATAACCAGGTGCACGCCACCGCCCAATGGGCCTTTGCCGCCGCCCGGGCGGCCATCGCCAGCACCATTGTCACCGTCCAGTACGACGACGGGCAGGTGAGCTTCCCCCTGGAGAGCCTGGTGCTGGGGCACGTCGGGGACGGCTGCTATGTACCCCGGCTGACCCAGTCCCTGTCGGTCAGCGGCCACAGCTTTGGCTTGGCCATCGACCTGAATACCGGCCTGGCCGTCAACGGCCAGGTGGCCGGCAGCGACGCCAATTACCAGAAGATCCTGGCCGAGGTGGCCAAGCTCTCCTATGTGGACGGGATCACTTGGGACGGCACCTCCTACCATACTCTCCGCTACCGGGGCTCCATCCCCGCCACGGGAACCCTCCCCGAGGCGCTGATGAATTACGTGCTCTACGAGCTGGCCTTCTATCCCTACGGCTTCTACTGGGGGGGATACTTCTCCAGCACCGACGCCATGCACTTCACCCTCTTTGAGATCCCCGCCAAGTCCCGCGTTCCCCTGGCCCCCTAGCCGGGAGTGGTTGCGCGGCCCCGCTTTTTGGGCTATACTGGAAAAAAGGTTCATAGACAAGGAGGGCACGCCATGCGGGAGATCACACTGCGGGAACTGCAGCGCTACATTGCAGAAAAGGACAACCGGGAGGGCCAGGACTACGCCTACTTCCTCAAGCTGGTGGAGGAGGTGGGGGAACTGGCCGAGGCCATCCATGCCCAGCGCCGGCTGGAGGGGCTCCCCATCCGCGACCGGCGCAGCACCATCGAGGAGGAGGCCTATGACGTGCTCTACTATCTACTGGTGCTCTGCAACCGCTGCGGCATTGACCTCACCGACTGCGCCCACCTGAAGGAGCGCTTCAACCAGGAGCGCTTCGGCGTCAACAACGACCAGAACGGGGCCTGGGGCAGCGGCGCCTCCATCCATAACATCTTCGCCGGCGAGGAGGACGCCTAGCCTCCGCCGCCGGAACGCAAAGGGCCCCGTCCGCCTGGGACGAAGCCCTTTTTTCCGCCTGGAGGCCGCCGTTACTTTTTCGGCGCGAAGGTCCAGACCTTGTTGAGGAAGAAATTGGTGGGCATGGTAACGCACAGGGTGAGCAGCTGGGCCAGGAACTTGTGGATGTGCAGCACATCCACCCACAGGGCCATACAGGCCAGGTTCAGCAGGAAGCCTACCACGTTCACCGCCACGAACTTGGTCAAGTTGGCGGCGCTGCGCTTCTCCCGGAAGACGAAGCGGCTGGAGAGCAGGTAGCCGTTGAGGGTGCCCGCCACGTAGCCCAGGGCGCTGGAGAGCAGGTAGGGCACGGAAAAAAAGTGCATCAGCCCCTGGTACACCGCCAGCTGTATCAAGGTGTTCAGGGCGCCCACGCAGCAGAAGAGAAAGAACTGCCCGAAGCGGGCCCACAGTTTCCGAATCCAGGATGGCATGACCGGCCTCCTTGCGTTGATAGGGTCAGTATAGCATAAAGCCCCTGGCGGGACAAGCGCCCGCCTGCGGGCGGAAAGAGAGAACCATGCGGCAAATTGGCGTCGGTATGATTGGAACGGGGTTCATGGGACGAACCCACAGCTATAGTCTTCTCAATATGCCCCTGTTTTATGGGGGGCTGCCCTTCCGCCCCCGGCTGGTGGGGGTTTGCTGCCGGCATCAGGAGGCGGCCGAGGCCGCCCGGCAGGAGTGGGGTTATGCGTACGCCTGCACCGACCACCGGAAGCTCCTGGAGGACCCCGCCGTGGAGGCCGTACACGTCTGCACCCCCAATGGGGCCCACGAGGAGATGGTGCTGGCCGCCCTGGCCGCCGGCAAGCACGTCTACGTGGACAAGCCCCTAGGCCGCAACGCCCAAGAGACCGCCCGGATGGCCCAGGCCGAAGCCGCCAGCGGCCGCACCTGCCAGGTGGCCTTCCACAACCGCTTCTTTCCCTCGGCCCTGCGGGCCAAGGCGCTGCTGGAGGAGGGGGCCCTGGGCGAGATCCTCTGCTTCCGGGGGCACTATCTCCACAGCGGCTCCATCGATCCCCAGCGTCCCTTTGCCTGGCGCTTTGACCGGGAGGCGGCAGGCGGCGGCTGCCTGCTGGACCTGGGAAGCCACCTGCTGGACATGATGTACTTCCTCCTGGGCCTGCCCGAGGCGGTGCACTGCGTCACCCGGGTGCTCCATCCCCAGCGCCGGGATCCCCAGGGCGTCCTCCATCCGGTGACCGCCGAGGACTACGCCGTGATGACCCTGCGCCTCCCCAACGGCGCCCTGGGTACCGCCGAAGCCAGCAAGATTGCCGCCGGCTCCAAGGACGGCCTCCATCTGGAGATCCACGGAACCCGGGGAGCGCTGGTGCTGTCCATGGACGAGGCCGACACGCTCCAGTACTTTGACGCCCAGGCCCCCGAGCTGCCCCTGGGCGGGCTGCGGGGCTATACCGCCATCCAGACCGGGGGCCGCTATCCCGCTCCCGGCGGCGCCTTCCCACCGGGGCGCAGCGCCACTGGTTGGCTCCGGGGACACGCCCACTGCGTCTACACCTTCTACGACGCCCTGTACCGGGGCGTGCCCGGCAGCCCCAGCCTAGCCGACGGCCACCGGGTGCAGACCCTGCTGGACGCCGCCTACGCCTCGGCCCGGGAAGGGCGCTGGGTGGAGATTTCCTCCCCGCCCCAGTAACGAAGGATACCTCTGCCGCCGGCAGGGTATGCTACAATGGAGACATCATCACCAAGGAGGTAGAAACCATGGCCCAACAATTTACAACCGCCAACTTTGACGCCGAGGTGCTGCGCAGCCCGCAGCCCGTGCTGGTGGACTTCTGGGCAAGCTGGTGCGGCCCCTGCCGGATGATCGCTCCGGTGGTGGAGCAGGTGGCCCAGGAATATGCGGGAAAGGCCCGGGTGGGCAAGGTCAATGTGGACGAGGAAGGCGCCCTGGCCATGCAGTACGGCATCCAGTCCATCCCCACGCTGCTGGTCTTCAAGAACGGCCGGATCGTGGACAAGATGGTAGGCGCCGGCGCCAAGTCGGCCATTACCGCCATGCTGGACAAGGCTCTGTAGCGTAGGCCGCACACAACCCAATAGCACCGAGACGGTGGGGAAGAGACGCCCCGCCGTCTTTTTGTATGGGGAGGCCCTGCCCGGCACTTTCCGCCATAAGCTGGCCCAATTCCTCTATGGTCATGGGCGGGAATTGCCATTACAATGGAATTATCATCCGAAAGGAGTCCAAACTCTATGAAAATTTATGCCATCGTCCATCACAGCATGGAAAAGATCCTCCCCGGCCGCCTTTCCCAGGAGCGGGTGGAGGGGCTTTCCCGACTCACCTCCTTCTCCCTCCTGTCCAACGAACGCTACAGTTACCAGATCTTTGCCCGGGCCGCCGCTCCCGGCGCCGGAAATATCCTCAAGACCTTCGTCACGGTGGATTCCCCCATTGCCGCCTGCGTCCGGGTGCGCCGGGTGGGATACGTCCCCAGCGAATTCCCCGCCTACCCCGTCACCGATGATAACTACGTCAGCAAGGAGCCCGGCCTCTTCCCTGATCCCCTTTATGACCTGGAGGACGGGAACCTGGCCCTCTCCCCCATGGTCTACCGGGCCCTGTTTGTCACCGTGGAGCCCAACGGCACGGTGGAGCCCGGCACCTATCCCATCACGGTGCGGCTCACCTGCGGCGAGGATACTACCTGCGTCACCGTGGAGGCCACCGTGCTGGCCGCCCAGCTCCCCCCGCAGAAGCTGATCCACACCGAGTGGTTCCACGCCGACTGCCTGGCCAGCTACTATGGCCTGCCCATGCTCAGCGAAGCCCACTGGGCCCGCATCGAGGAGCACATCGCCGCCGCCGCCCGGATGGGCATCAATATGCTGCTGACCCCGGTATTCACCCCGCCCCTGGACACCGCCATCGGCGGGGAGCGCCCCACCATCCAGCTGGTGGGCGTCCGGGTGGACCAGGGGAAGATGACCCTGGACTTCACCCAGCTGGGCCGCTGGATCGAGCTGTGCAAGAAGCACGGCATCCTTTACCTGGAGATCGCCCACTTCTTCACCCAGTGGGGGGCCAAGTGCGCTCCCAAGGTCATGGCCACGGTGGACGGGGAGTATAAGCGTCTCTTTGGCTGGGAGACCCCGGCCCAGGATCCCGCCTTTGTGGCATTCCTGCGGCAGCTAATCACCGAGCTGTATCCCTTCTGCGCCGCCCGCGGCTACGATAAGGACCACCTCTTCTTCCACATCTCCGACGAGCCGCGGGACTACCAGCTGGAGGCCTACCAGGCCGCCCGGAACAGCGTGGCCGACCTGATCGCCGGCTCCCCCAACGTGGACGCCCTGTCGGACTTCTCCTTCTACCAGACCGGCGCCGTACCCACCCCCATTCCCGCCAGCAACCACATCGGCCCCTTCCTGGAGGCCGACCTGCCCCAGCGCTGGGTCTACTACTGCTGCAGCCAGCACACGCACGTCAGCAACCGTTTCATCGCCATGCCCGGGGCCCGCACCCGGATCTTCGGCCTGCAGCTGTACAAGTTCCGCATTGACGGCTTCCTCCAGTGGGGCTTCAACTTCTACTACTCCCAGCACTCGGTCTATCCCATCGATCCCTTCACCTGCACCGATTCCCTGGGCGGCTTCCCCTCCGGCGACGCCTTCATGGTCTATCCCGGCCCCAACGGCGTCATTGAGTCCATGCGGTACGAGTACCTTCACGACGCCCTGCAGGATCTCCGCGCCCTCCAGCTCCTGGAGCAAAAGATCGGCCGGGACGCCGTACTGGCCCTGCTGGAGGAGTTCGCCCCCGGCATGACCTTCGAATCCTATCCCCACTCCGCCGACGCCCTGCTGGCCTTCCGGGAGAAGGTCAACGCCCTGATCGCCGGCTGATCCCTCCGACAGCCGCAGAAAGGAGTTCCCATGCCCGCCTGCAAGCCCAATGTTGTACTCATCTACGCCGACGACCTCGGCCAGGGGATGCTCAGCTGCTATGGGCAGACCCACTACGCCACCCCAAATATTGACGCCATTGCCCAGGCGGGAATGCAGTTCACCCGGGCCTACGGCACCTCCTTCTGCGCGCCGGCCCGGGCCAGCCTGCTCTGCGGCGTCCACGACGCCCACGCCGGCGGCTGGACCATGAACAACGCCGGCATCTACAAATCCATCTCCACCGGGGAGCGCACCCTGGAGGAGGTCTACGAGATCATCCACAATACCGGGATCGAGGCCCGGGCCGGGGATATGTTCCTGCCTATGGTATTCAAGAAGGCCGGCTACGTCACCGGACAGATCGGCAAGCTGGAGTGGGGCTTCTCCACCACCGGCCCCGAGCTGGATGCCCATGGCTGGGACTACCACTACGGTTACTACGACCATGAGCGCTGCCATGGCTACTACCCGCCCTTCCTCTTTGAGAACGGCAGGATGTTCTCCATCCCCGGCAACACCGACGTCCACTGCGGACGGGCGGCCTACGCCGAGGAGGAGGATGCCCAGTCCATGGCCCGCCGCTACGACATGACCGGGCGGGCGGTCTACTCCCAGGACCTCTTCGACGAAAAGATCGAGGCCTTCCTCACCGCGCACCGGGAGGAGCCCTTCTTCCTCTACCATCCCACCCAGCTGCCCCATGGGCCCTTCTTCATGCCCGAACCCCATCCCCAGGTGGCGGAGGATCCCGGGCTCACCCGCCTGGAGAAGGACTACGCCTCCATGGTGCTCCGCCTGGACGAGACTGTGGGGAAGATCCTGGACACCCTGCGCCGCCTGGGCCTCTACGAGAATACCATCGTCATCTTCTCGGCAGACAACGGCTCGGTGATTGCCGAGCAGCCCGGGCGCACCAGCGAACGCCGGCTTCTGGACGGCACCCCCATTGACAACCGCCGTATCCGCTTTACCTCGGAGGCGGGCGGGGACGTCTTCAACGGCAACAACGGCATGTCGGGGCTCAAGGGCACCAACTGGGAGGGCGGCGGCCGCCTGCCCTGGCTGATCCAGTGGCCGGGGCACATCGCCGCCGGGCAGTACTGCCACCGGCTCACCGCCAACTATGACCTGATGGCCACCTTCGCCCAGCTGCTGGAGGTTCCCCTGCCGGGGGATAAGGACGGGCGCTCCCTGCTGCCCTGCCTCCTGGAGACCGGCCAGTGCCAGCCCATCGACCCCCAGGCCCCCTATCCCGGCCCGGCCTGGGATCTGGTCTCCCCGGAGGAGAAGCGGGACGTCATCTTTGCCAGCCAGTACGGGCCGGTGCTCATTGCCGAGGACGGCTGGAAGCTGCGGACCTTCCTGGACCGGGGCGGCTACACCGGCTACAGCCAGTTCGGCGACCACGACGGCACCATCCACCGCACTTTGGAGCTGCAGCTCTATTACCTTCCCGACGATCCCCGGGAGGAACGGGACCTGGCTGACCAGCGTCCGGACAAGCTCCGGGAGCTCGCCGCCCGCCTCCTGAAGGCTTGCGACGGCAATTTCCTCAACGGCACGCCCCAGATGCACTTTGCGGCCTTCCTGCCCACGGTGCTCACCGGCAGCGCGTACTAGGGACGGCGTCCCGGCCCACCACTTCCCAAAGGAGGTCCTCCCCATGATGCAGGACACCATCTCCCCCCAAAAACTAGCCCGCCACCAACGGTTTTGGCAAAAGCTCACCCCCGGCGAAGGCGGCTACCTGGCCATCGAATGCCCCCTGGAAGCCCCAGGCGCCCCCCTTCCGCCCCCCAAAGACCTGGAGGAACAGTGGCTCTCCTGTGACTACGCCCTGCGCCGCATCCGGTCCCGGCTGGACCGCAGCGCCTTCCTCCTGGACGCCCTGCCCACGGTCTTCGTCAACCTGGGGCCGGGGGTTCTGGCGGCCATGCTGGGCGGCGGTTACGCCCTCAAGCCCGACACCGTCTGGTTTGACACCGCTCCCATTCTCTCCGACTTCACGGAGGTCCCGCCTCTGGCCCTGGACCGGAGCCACCCCCTCTACCAGGTGGTCAAGGAACAGATCCACACCCTTGCCCAGGAGAGCGGCGGCGCTTACAAGGTCTCCTTTACCGATATTGGCGGCACCCTGGACATTCTGGCCTCCCTCCGGGGCAACCAGGACCTGCTCACCGATCTGCTGGAGTACCCCGAGGAAATTGCCGCCGTTGCCCACCGGATCGACGAAATTTTCATGGAGTACTTTGACGAACAGGCGGAGTGGCTGGCCGCCCTGGGCGCCGGCTATACCAACTGGATCCCCTTGGTCCATGACCGGCCCTGGTATCCCCTCCAGTGCGACCTATCGGCTATGATCTCCCCCGCCCTCTTCGAGCGGCTGGTGCTGCCCTCCTTGGACTATGCCGCCTCCCGGATGGATGCCGCGGTGTACCACCTGGACGGCCCCGGGGAGATCCCCCACCTGGACCGGATCCTCTCCCTGCCGGGGATCCACGCCATCCAGTGGGTTCCCCTGCCGGAGATCAGCCTGGAGCGGAACAGCTACCGGCAGAACTTTGCCGACGAGATGAGCCTCTCCATCTACCGCCGGGTGCTGGCCGCCGGGCGGAAGGTGGTGCTCTGCGGCGTCCCCGCCGACCAGGTTCCCGGCATTTACCGGGCAGTGGGGCCCGACGGGGTGTTTATCTTCACCTCCACGCCCACCTTCGGCCAGGGGGTGGCGCTGGCCTCCCAAGCCCGGCAGGAGGGCTGGGTGCGGCTGTAAATCCTCTCCCCACGCCAAGAGGCGTCCCTTGCCCACACGGCAGGGGACGCCTCTTATTTTGCGATCGCGGCGGGAAGGGCCGGCCCTATTCCTCAAAGGAAGGATGATAGTCCTTATCCCTTCCCCCAAGGAATGAGGATTCCGAGGGGGCGGGCTTTTGCGGGGGATCCTGCGGGGGAGGGAAACCTTTTGAGAAAGGTTTCCCTCCCCCGGGCCCCCACCTTTCTAAAACTTTAGGGAGAGAGTTGGGAGAGTAGAAGGGGAACGGCTGCAATTCGAATGCAGTCGTTCCCCCTATTT
>CALWDW010000043.1 GCA_944376795.1 uncultured Christensenellaceae bacterium | reverse complement strand
GTTAAGCTCCTTAGCGCCGAGAGTACTCGTCGGGCAACCGGCTGGGAGGGTAGGACGTTGCCGGATTCCAAATGAAGCCGTGGGGAACCACGGCTCTTTATTTTTGCAATACGGGTTTTTGCGGGGGAGAGAAACCTTTTGAGAAAGGTTTCCCTCCCCCGGGCCCCCACCTTTCTAAAACTTTTTGGGGGAAGGATGGGGAGAGTAGAAGGGGAACGGCAGGAATCCGGATCCAGTCGTTCCCTGGCATTTTCCAGCGATTCCTCCATTAAGGTTTTGGGGGAAAGGGGGTTTGGGGGAGGGGCCCTTTTGCAAAAGGGCCTCCTCCCCCAGGGAGCACGGAAGTACGGCGGTCTCTGCGGTGGAGGGAAACCTTTTGAGAAAGGTTTCCCTCCCCCGGGCCCCCACCCTTCTAAAACTTTGAACGGGAGGATGGGGAGTGTAGAAGGGGAACGGCTGAAATCCGAGTGCAGCCGTTCCCTCTCCCCCAAGGAAACACGGGAGCATGGCTAGCCCTTTCGCCGGATATAGCGGATATAGTCCATGGCGTACTCGTCCTCCCCCGAAATGGCCGAGGCGGCCATGCAGGTGTCTCGGATGGCCTCCGTGGTCACATCCAGGATGGCGCTGTCCAGCCCCCGGGTGATGGCCGAAGCCAGGAAGGCGGTATTGATCAGCTGTCGCCGGGGCAGGCCAAAGGAGATGTTGGACAGGCCGCAGATGGTTTTCACCCTGGGAAAAGCGGCCTTGCACAGGGTCAGGGTCTCCAGGGTTACCGGGGCGTGCTCCGGAGCCAGCCCCAGGGATTCTACCAGAATATCCAGATAAATCTGGCTGTCCTGCACGCCGAAACCGTGCAGGGCATCCAGAAGCCGGGCCGCGAGATCCACGCGCTCCTGGGCGGTCTCGGGGGTGCCGCCCAAGATGGGCAGAGCTACCACACCCGCACCGGTTTCCGCCGCCAAGGGAGCCAGTTCTTCCAGCCGCTGGCTGAGCGTCACCGAATTGAGGATCACCGGACGGTCTCCCGCCTCCCCCAGCGCCGCTGCCAGCACCTGGGGATTGGGAGAATCCAGCATCAGTCCGCATGCGCTGTCTGAAAGTACCAGCTTCATCACCCAGAGCAGGGTGTCTAGCTCGGCCTCTCCGCACAGGGCGGTGTTGATGTCCAGGTAGTGGGCCCCCGCCTGGGCCTGCCGGGCAATCAGGCGGGTTACCGCCACCTCATCCCGGGCCTGAAAGGCTTCTAATGTCTTAGGTATGGAGCTGTTGAGCTTTTCACCGATGAGAATCATGCTTGCTTCCTCCGAATCTTTTGGATCAACGCCACCGTCAGGTCAATGCGGCGCAAGGGGGTCATGAGATAGAAGCCCCGGCAGTAGTCCCAGGCCGCATCGATAACGCCGCCGCAGTAGTCCAGGGCGATTTCCGTGGCGCGCGCCCGGTCCGCTCCCTCCAGGGCCGCCAGTACCTCGTCGGGGATTTCAATCCCTGTAACCTCATTGTGCAGGAAGAGGGCGTTTTTGTATCCTGCAAAGGGAAGGATCCCTGCCAGAATGCCGCAGGACAGCGCTTCGTGGGCCTGCCGGAGCCGAGCCAGGTTTTCCTGGGAGAAAATGGGCTGGGTCAGCAGCATTTGCGCCCCCTGGCCTATCTTTTTCTGCGCCCTGGCCAGTTCCACAGAAAACTGGGCGGCATTGATGTTCAAGGCGCCTGCCAGAAAGTAGGGCCGCTGGGCGAAAAGGGTCTCATTCAGCGACGAGATAAAGCCCATGAGTTCAAAGGAGTTGAGATTGAATACGGCCTTGCGGTCCAGACGCTCGGTCTGGGGTACCGGATCCCCTGTGATGGCCAGCACATGATCGATTCCCTCCATATGGGCCGCCAGCAACGCGCCCTGCAGGGCAATGCGGTTCCGGTCCCGGCAGCTCAGATGGGGCATGACCTCTGCCCCCACCTCCCGGCGGAGCTTGGCCGCCATCATCAAGCTGTCGGCCCGGGTGCGGGCAAGAGGCGAGTCGGCTAGGGTAATAATGTCGGCGCCCGCTTCCCAGGCCTTCCGCGCCGCGCGGAGCATGGGGGTGGGATCCTCGTCCATGGGCGGATCAATCTCTACGGCAATAAGCTTGCGCCCTCCCGCCGCCAGCAGCCCTGCCAGGGCCGGTACCCGGGGCGGGGGAGGAGCCGGCGTCCGCTTGGCCGGCGGAGGCGGAGGGACGGCTTCCCCTTGGGCTACGGCTGCGATGGAGCCGGCAATGTGCTGGGGCGTGGTGCCGCAGCAGCCGCCCAGGATCTGCACTCCCAATTGGGACAGCTCCAGCAGCTTTCGGGCAAAGTAGGCGGCGTTATCCCGGAAAATGGTCCGCCCATGCACCACTGCGGGATAGCCGGCATTGGGCATGGCCGAGAGAGGCTTCCCCAAGGCGGGAAGGGCACGGATGAGCTGCACCATGTGGCTGGGGCCGCAGATGCAGTTCAGTCCTACGGCGGTTACCGCGGGGTGGGCCGCTGCTCGGGCCATGAGGGCGCGGTAATCCAGACCCTTGGCGGTATAGCCGTCCTGGGAAACGGCAAAGGAGATGATTATCCGCGGGGCAGAGCTTTGCCCTGCCAGCAGCTCCAGGGCAGGCAGCAGAGGCTCCCATTCGCAGAGGGTCTCAAAAAGGAAATTCTGTGCGCCGCAGCGGAGGAATTCCTCCACAACCTGCCGATAGGCCGCCGGAGCTGCTTCCCCCTCCAGGGAGATAGGGCCGATATCGGCCCAGACGTCACCTTCGTCCCCGGCGGCTTCCTTGGCCAGGGAATAGCCGGCGGACAGCACCCGCTTCAGGACGTCACCCTCCAGTGCGGCGGCGTTGGCCCCAAAGGTGTTGGTCTTCAATCCCCGGGCACCAGCCTGCCGGTAAGCCCGGTGAATGGAAAGCACCGTGGCCGGGTCGGTGAGATTGGCCAGCTCACAGGCCTCCTCCCGGCCGGTGAGGGTGTGATAATAGGTGCCGAAGGCGCCGTCAAAAAAATAGACGCCATCGGGGAGAACATCGGCCATGGGAAGACCTCCTCGGTAAAATCTTGCGGATAGACGAGAGCTTTTTGCTCTCCTGTATCCTACCATACTTTGTGGGCGCGGTAAAGGGCGGGCTAGAAAATCCTCTGGGCCCTCTCTTAAGGGGATACGCATGTGCGGGGAATGTGGGGGAGGGAAACCCTTTGAGAAAGGTTTCCCTCCCCCGGGCCCCCACCCTTCTAAAACTTAGGGGGAGAGTTAGGGAACGTATAAAGGGAACGACTGCAATTCGAGTGCAGTCGTTCCCCTTATTTTTTGTAATTTACAAAACGCGGCGGCGTGTACGGCGCGTTTTGCCCGACGAGGGGTTTTGCCGCTTGCGGCAAAACTGTGGGGTGCGGGGGCCGCGAAAGGCTCCCGCCTTTTCTATTCAAGGTCGCAGGAAACTTGTTTCCTGCGAAAAGCCCCCGCAGTAATCCGTGAGGATTCCGAGGAGGCGAGGAAT
>CALWDW010000042.1 GCA_944376795.1 uncultured Christensenellaceae bacterium | reverse complement strand
GTGTGACCGTATAAAGAGATAAGGCGAACACATTGCGATAAATCCTTTATTTTCAAGGCTTTTGGAGGATTTTATTAAAACACTGTAACCTCTGTTGAGAGGTCATAATTTACTGATATTCAAATCTTGATTTATTATAAAATAGGATATATACTAAGCAGGATTGTACGCTCCAAAATACATGATTGCCTATATGGCTTACAACACGCTTCATCAAGGAGGAATCCATCATGCTCGGAGTCTCCCCCAGAAAATCGTGCTCCATAACCCAGGTTGAGAAGAGAGACCGCGCTGTTTTGCTCCATTCCGCAAGAGGCACCACCCGGCTGGAGCCCATTACGGATTCTATTGTGCGCGTCTGCTACATCGAACATGGAGAATTCTCAGATGACCGAGGTATCGGTATTCAGTTCGAAGGGGCCCATCCCCAGTGGCGCTGCGAGGAAACGCCGGAGGAAGTTGTACTATACCTTTCCCAATGCGTTGTACGCGTCTCCAAGGCCAGCGCTTCTCTATCCTATTGGGACGCAAACCAGTCTCTCCTTTTGTCCGAGCGTGACCACGAAAGCAAGCAGTTGGAACGCTTTATGACCTATAAGACGGTCATTGACGCGGACACAAGGGTGGAGGAAGTCGTTACGCCCGACGGTATCAAACGGAGCATCAAAGAGGCGAAGAAGATTCCGGATCGAGAATTGTATCATACGCGCTTGCTTTTGCAGTTTCAGCCTGAAGAAAAGCTCTATGGTTTGGGCCAGGCAGAAGAAGGTGTGTTGAATCTGCGGGGAACTACCCAGTATCTTCATCAGGCGAATCTTAAAATTGCAATTCCCTTTTTGCTTTCCAGCAAAGGCTACGGACTCCTCTTTGCCACGGGAAGCCCTGCCATATTCAATGATACAATCTATGGCTCGTATTTCTATACTGAAGCTGATGAGCAGATGGATTTCTACTTCATCTACGGGCCTGAACTGGATATGGTTGTGAAAGGATACCGCCTCCTCACGGGGAAAGCAGCCATGCTGCCCCGCTGGGCCTTTGGCTATATGCAGTCACAGGAACGGTACGAAACCCAGGACGAGCTGATTCAGACCGTAGAGGAGCATCGCCGCCGCCAGATCGGCCTGGACGGGATCGTGCAGGACTGGTGCTCTTGGAGCGGCGATGCATGGGGACAAAAGACTTTGGATCCCCAGCGCTATCCCACGCCGGAGGCCATGATGGAGCGCCTCCATCAGCTCCATGCGCGGCTTATGATCTCCATATGGCCCAACATGAGCCAGGGTACCGATAACCATCGCGAGTTTGCGGAGAAAAACCTGCTGTTGCCTGCCAGTGAAATCTACAATGCCTTCGACCCGCGCGCCCGCGCCCTCTATTGGAAGCAGGCAAAGGAGGGGCTGTTTGATAAGGGCATTGACGCATGGTGGTGCGATTCCAGCGAGCCCTTTACCCCGGAATGGGGGCGTCACATCAAGCCTGAGCCTTCGGACATGTATCACGCATTTGTAGAGGACGCATCCCGGTATGTCCCGCAAGCATGCATGAATGCCTACGGATTATTCCACGCACAGACAATGTATGAAGGACAGCGAGGTTCCGGCAGCACCAAGCGCGTCATAAACCTGACCCGGAATACTTATACAGGCGGCCAGCGGTATGGTGTTGTGTTGTGGTCTGGGGATACCTATGCGTCCTGGGAGACCCTAAAAAAACAGATCCCTTCCGGCTTAAATTTCTGCGCCACCGGATTCCCGTACTGGACGGTGGACATTGGGGCCTTCTTCGTGAAAAAAGGCGTGCAGTGGTTCTGGAACGGCGAATATGACTTGGGGCTGGATGACCTGGGGTACCGGGAACTCTTTGTGCGCTGGTACCAGTACGGCGCGTTTTTGCCCATTTTCCGCGGCCACGGAACCGACGTCCGCAGGGAAATCTGGCACTTTGGCGAAGAGGGCAGCATGTTCTACGAGGCCCTCAAAAAGGCAAATCAGCTGCGTTACCGGCTCATTCCCTACATTTACTCGTGGGCGGGCAAGGTTTGGAAGGATGACAGCACGCTGATGCGCATGCTGGCGTTTGACTTCCCCGAGGATGCGGCTGCCTTGGAGGTGACGGATGCCTTCATGTTCGGAAGCAGCCTCTTGGTCTGCCCCATTACAGAGCCCATGTATTACGGGCATAACTCTGTGGCGCTGGAAGTCCAGGAAAAGGGTCGATGGGTATATCTTCCCCAGGGATGCGATTGGTATGATTTCTATACCGGCGCCCGTTATACCGGCGGTCAAACGATCTTTGCCCAGGCGGATATCGATCATATTCCTCTCTTCGTACGCAGCGGCAGCATTCTCCCGCTCACACAGCCCCTCCAAAACACCGACGAGGTCGTGGATGCTCCCATTGAATACCACGTCTACGCAGGCAGCGATGCCGAGTTCGAGCTGTACGAGGATGACGGCGACGGATATGGCTATGAGAACGGACAATACACTGTAACCAGGTTGGTCTGGAAAGAACAGGAACAGAAACTGTTTGATGCGGCGAATCCCGATGCACCCATCCCTGTTATCATCCACCGGTAAAAAGACGTTACATTCTGCTAGGTTACCGGTTTGACATGCTTCTCCACAGGACATAAAAAAGGCTCCCTGATGCTTTGGTTTCCATCAGGGGGCCTCTTTGCATACGCTATAGCTCAATCCTACGCTTTGGATTCTCGGCGTGATTGGAAATCATAGAAGTGAATGATCTCCATATCCTCGGGCATATCCAAGCCATGGCTTCCCAGACCGCCGTCAATGGCGTGGCATCCATGGTCCGGGCAGAAGCCCAGGAAACAATCGTAACCAGCCCAAGCTTGCCTGGCGCAGTCCACCAGGGCCGCATAATCTGCCGCATTGGCGGCCAATTGTGCTAGCGCTTCGGTCCCTTCGGGAGAATAACGATGCATGGCGGCATCATAATTACCGTTGTACACGCAGATGAGGTCATGTTCGTTCCTCTGGATAAGCTCCTTGGCCTTTCCATTGCACGCCTCGGGGGTGGTATAGAAGAAATAATCCATATCCCGCTCCAGGAAAATGCGGGATATGCTGTCCCCCTCTGTGCAGACAATAGCCGGACGCTTTCCCTCACGCAGCAGTGCGTCAAAAAGGGTGTCTGTCTTCAGCACGGGCTTTGTATAGGTCTGGATTCCATGAACCGATGGCTCTGCACCCGTGTACATGGAGGCAAAGCAGACCGGCGTGACCGAAGGCATGACCGAAAGAAGCGGCACTGCCAAACTGCTTCGAAGCATGACAGGAAAAAACACGGCGGTGTATTGCGCGTACAGCCACAGTGCAATGGCGTCTGGATTATACAGAAGAACTCGCTGGGCCTTTCTCCCCTCCAGGACCGCTTTCGCCTTTTCCAGAAGACAGTCCATGGGCGGTTGGGCGCATTGCGGAGGGGCAATACCCATAATCTCTGCCACGGAAGCCGCAAGCTGCGAGATACAGCAGCGACCGCTTGCCCCCTCCATTATGCCCACCAAACGGGACCGCGCTCTTCGAACGTCATAACTTCCTTCAGGAAGGAAATGGCTTTCTGAAGTCCTTCGGCCGGGGTCATCAAGCTGTCTTCGTGCTCAATGGACATGACATCATCATACCCTACCATCCGGAGGTTGGAGACAATGTCCTTCCAAACCTGGTACGCATGGCCGTATCCCACGGACCGGAAGATCCAAGCGCGATGAATCTCATCGGTATAGGGCTTGGTATCCAGCACGCCGATCCGCGCCGTGTTGATCTCATCAATCTTGGTATCCTTGGCATGGAAGAAGTAAATCGCGTCGCCCAGCATGCGAATGGCCGCTACAGGGTCTATTCCCTGCCAGAAGAGATGGCTGGGATCGAAGTTTGCACCCATCACAGGGCCCACAGCATCCCGCAGGCGCAACATGGTTTCAGGATTGTAGACACAGAAGCCGGGATGCATCTCCAAAGCCACCTTACTTACGCCGTGGTCGGCAGCAAAGGCGGCGTTCTCCTTCCAATAGGGAATCAGCACATCATTCCACTGATACTTCAGAATATCCGAAAAATCATTGGGCCAGGGGCAGGTAACCCAATTGGGGGTTGTGTCTCCCGGGGCACCGCCGGGGCAGCCAGAGAAAGTCACCACACGATGCACTCCAAGCTTTTCCGCCAAAAGGATGGTGTTGACATAGTCCTCTTGATACCCGCGCGCCACCTCGGGATTGGGATGGACGGCGTTGCCATGGGTGGAAAGGGCGCTGATCTCCAGGCCGGAGTCCTCTACCATGGAACGGAAGTCACGAAGCTTGGCCGAATCGGCAAGGAGCTCCTTGGGATCACAGTGCGCCTTTCCCGGAAAACCGCCGCAGCCGATTTCCACGGCCTGGACGCCCGACTTTTTCAGATAGGCAAAGGCCTCCTTCGCGGGAAGGTCAGCCAGCAGTACGGCAAAAACACCTAGCTTCATACCTATGTACCTCCTGTTAAAGGTTTTGGATACCCATAAAACTACCCCTATCATACGATAAGATAGGGGTAAAATCAAGTCTATTTCGCCAGAGCGCTGTGCAGTTTTTCCATCGAAAGGCGCAGCCGCCGCAGCGTTTCATCCCGGCCCAGGAGGTAAGCGATCTCATAGAAGCCTCCCGGCGTGCTTTCCTTTCCGGAGACCGCAATGCGCAGAGGCCACAGCACCGGACCGTTTTTCAGGCCCTGCGATTGGATATAACCCGAAATCTTGGAGGAAATGGCTTCCTCTGTCCACGGGTCGATGCTCTCCACCAAAGGAAGCAGCGCTGTAAGCATGGCGAAGGAGTTTTCGGGATTGGTCTTCTGCCGCTTATTGGTGTACAGGGCAATATCGTAATCGGGCAGCTGGGCCAGGAAATCGATCTTGTCCACGACATCGGGAAGTACTTCGCAGCGCGTCTGCATCAGCTGCGCTAAGCGCAGCGTATCCATCTTCTCCACATCAATGACCTGCGCAAAGTAGGGACGGATCAGCTCATGGAAGCGTTCCGCCGGCATCGCGCGGATATACTCGGCGTTAAACCAGGTCAGTTTCTGCATATCAAACACAGCAGGCGCCTTATTGATGTGCTCCAGCGAGAAGGCCTCCACCAGTTCGGGAAGCGTAAACATTTCCCGCTCATCGCCGGGATTCCAACCCAAAAGAGCAATGTAGTTGACAACAGCGTCTGCCAAATACCCCTTAGACAGCAGATCCTCAAAGGTGGGATCCCCATAGCGCTTGCTCAGTTTCCGGGTTGGCGTCGCCATAACCGGAGGCATATGGACATATACCGGAATATCCCAGCCAAAAGCCTTATACAAAAGATTGTATTTCGGCGTACTGGACAGGTATTCGCTGCCTCGCAAGACGTGTGTAATACCCATAGTATGGTCATCCACCACATTGGCAAAGTTGTAGGTGGGCAGTCCATCGGCTTTCAAGAGCACCGTATCATCCAGCGTACTGTTTTCCACCTCGATGTGTCCAAAGAGCACATCATCGAAGCTGGAGGTTCCTTCTGTCGGGACATTCTGCCGGATTACGTAGCTCTCCCCCGCCGCAATGCGGGCCTTCACCTCCTCTTTGGACAAAGAGAGGCAGTGCTTGTCATATTTGTAGGTTTCTCCCCGGGCCTCCGCCTCGGCGCGCGCCGCGTCCAGCCGCTCTTTGGTGCAGAAGCACACATATGCCTCTCCCTTTTCCACCAGCTCCCAGGCATAGGGGGCATACATATCCCGGCGCTGCGACTGAATATAGGGACCGTAGTCCCCTCCTACATCGGGGCCCTCGTCCCAGTCCAAGCCAGCCAGGCGCAGGCTGCGGTAGATGGCCTCCGTCGCCCCCTCTACCAGCCGCTGCTGGTCGGTATCCTCAATGCGCAGCATAAAGACGCCCTTCTCCTTCCGGGCAAAGAGCCATGTATACAGCGCCGAACGCAGTCCCCCCAGATGTAAAAATCCTGTGGGACTGGGTGCAAAACGGGTTCGAACCTGCTTTGACATCATCGTTTCTCCTTCTTATTCCTACGTAAAAAGAGAGGAAGGGCACAGGCCCCTCCTCCTGCCGCGATAGATTATGCCTTTTTGACCCAGGAGTCCTTCAGGGACACAATCCGATTATAGACGGGGTGATCGGGGGTGCTGTCAGGATCCAGGATGAAATATCCCTGACGCATGAATTGGAAGCGCGATTCAGACGCCGGCGCTGCAATGGACCGCTCCACCCGTGCATCTGTCATAAAGGTCAAGGAATCCGCATTGAACCGATCCATATAGTCATCATGTTCACCGCCGCCCTCCCGATCGGTGAGCAGCAGGTCGTACAGCCGGATCTCAGCAGGCACAGAGGAATCGGCCTCCACCCAATGGATCGTTCCCTTCACCTTCCGGCCGGCTGTGGGGCCGCCGGCATAGCTGTCGGGATCATAGGTGCAGTGAAGCTCCACAATGTTCCCATGCGCATCCTCAACGAAGTCCTCGCACTTGATAATATAGGCGCCAAAGAGACGAACCTCTCCCTGGGGCTTAAGCCGGAAGTACTTGGGCACCGGTTCCTTCATGAAATCGGCCTTCTCGATATAAATCTCTCTTCCAAAGGTCACTTCCCGGGTTCCCATTTCGGGATGAGCGGGATGGTTTCCCAGTACCAGCGTCTCCTTCTTATCCGCGGGATAATTGGTGATAACTACCTTCAGAGGATCCAGCACCGCCATGGCACGGGGAGCGCTTTCTCCCAGTTCATCCCGGATGCAGGCTTCCAACAGCGCGATATCCACCGTACTGGCAGCTTTGGCAACGCCTGCCCGGCGGATAAACTCCCAAATCGATGCAGGCGTATATCCACGGCGGCGCAGGCCGCGCAGCGTAGGCATCCGAGGATCGTCCCAGCCCCGGACATAGCCTTCCTCCACCAGTTTGCGCAGATACCGCTTGGACATAATGGTACCCGTCATATTCAAGCGGGCCGACTCAATCTGGCGCGGGGGATGGGCAAAGCCCGCCTCCCGAACCACCCAGTCATACAGAGGGCGATGATCCTCATATTCCAGGGAACACATGGAGTGGGTAACCCCCTCCAAAGCGTCATCCAGAGGATGAGAGAAATCATACATGGGATAAATGCACCAGGCATCTCCCGTCATCTGGTGATGGGCGTGCTTGATGCGGTAAAGCACCGGGTCGCGCATATTCATATTGGGCGAGGCCATATCAATTTTGGCGCGCAGCACACGGCTGCCGTCGGGGAACTCCCCGGCGCGCATCCTGCGGAAAAGGTCGAGGTTCTCCTCCACAGAGCGGTCCCGGTACGGGCTGGGACGCCCAGGCTCGGTCAAGGTGCCGCGGTAGGCACGGATCTCTTCGGCGGAAAGGTCGTCTACATATGCCTTTCCTTCCCGAATGAGTTTCTCGGCGAACTCATAGTTTTTCTCGAAGTACTCCGAGGCATAGTGCAGTTCGGCCCAGTCAGCTCCCAGCCAATGAATATCGTCCATGATGGCGTGGACGAACTCCATATCTTCCTTGGTGGGGTTGGTGTCGTCAAAGCGGAGGTTACATAGGCCGCCGTATTTTTTGGCAATACCATAGTTGATGTAGATATTCTTGGCATGGCCGATATGAAGGTAGCCATTGGGCTCGGGAGGAAGCCGGGTTTGGATATGGTGAACCACGCGGCCTTCCTGAATATCACGATTGATAATCTCTTCGATGAAGTTTTCGGCGGGCTTCACTTCGGCCTTGACGGGCGGGTTCATCATAACGCAAATCGCTCCTTTGCAATTGGAATTGTCGTATTGTACCACAGTTTTCCAGAAAATTCAACTATCCTTCGGCTTCTACCGGCGGAAATCATCGGCGCACAGTTCCCCGGCGCGGGCCAAAAGCGCATCCAGCGCACGCAGAACCGGCTCCCCCGGCCTGCCTCCGCCCGCAATCCACACATCAAAGAGCGCCTTGGCCTGCGCTGCCCATTCCGCGATCATCGCCGGACGGACGTGTCCAAGCAAATGCGTCCCCCGCAGCAAATGCCAGTCCAGCTGTGGGTTCCGGGCTTCTGATATCTCCCGGCATTCTGCACAAGCCAGCAAGAGGCTGGCCAAACGCCGCCGGAAAAAATACGCAAAAAACATTGGATCCTCCGGCTCACGCACGCAGGCATCCAATGGTTTCCTTGGCCAGTCCTCCTGATCCAGCAGCGCGGCGACCCGCGCGTGGGAGACTTCGATTTCAATGTAGCCGGTACGACTGGCGCTGCCAGTAAACTCCTCCAGAACTCCTTGGGCACGCTTCAGCCACTGGGCCGCAAAGGTTCCAGGATCCGTGCGGCGGGACAGTACCATGGTGATGGCGCTGGGCGTAACCACCGTGAAATCCCGGCGGCCCGGCGTAAGCACGATATCCCTTGGATCCCCGAAGACCTCCGGATCCCGCGCCTTCCATAGCCAGAGACGGATCTCCTGGCAAAGCCTATCAAACAGATCGGTCATAGTTGTTGGGGACGGAAGGTTACGTCCACCCGATGCCGGCAGGCGTAGCCGCCGGCGTAATCCAGATCATAGGCCAGTGCCAAGTGGCCGCCCGAACGATCCAGCTGCGTTTCAATGGCCCGCGGATAAACCAGCATGGCCAACGCACCGCCTTCCGGGGTCTGGTACAAGCTTGTACAGGCGCGATTGCGGTCAAAGGTCATATGAATGCCCCGCGTGCCGCTGCGCATCATCATAACGGTGCTGCCGCTTACGGTCAATGTCGTAGTATTTACGATTCCCGCATCATCGCATTCGTCAAACTCCACCCCGCGAATGCCGTTTCCCTCGAAGTAACGGCCCAGCGACTCCATGTGAACCTGCTGTACTTTTCCGTCGACATCTTGGCTGCTTTCGATTTTTAGCAGCACCGGCTGTTCGAAGTCTCTCTCCCCCGTCGTTTCCTTCATGGCGAACTCCCCCGTGCATCATTCGCCATTGATTATATACGATCCGGCAAAAAGGAGCAAGCTGCACTTTTCGGGAAAGCTGGATCACATAACCATAATGCCGCCCTCTACCGGAACCAGCAGGAATATATCCACTTCCGCTCCCGTCATGGCATGGATGTAAATCATATAAGTATCCTCCCCGAAGGTAGCCCGAAACTCCCAGCACGGCAGTTCATCTCCCCCATCGGTAGGAACCACGCAGTAGCGGGAACTCTGTACCTGCAGCTGAGAGGACAGGACGGCCTGCGCTTCCTCTTGAGAAATAATCGGCGCAGAGAGCTCCCGTTCCGTATGATTCATCCAGTAGCCTGTGGCATCTAGCGCCACGATGCTTCCGTCGCTCTCCCGCACCTTAACCTTGATAAGATCCGGGTACAGCGTGGTTCCATCCTGTACGGCAGCAAAATTGATCACGAGCGTTCCGTCATACGACTGGGTCCAGGTCTCCGTAACCGGATCAAATCCCATAGCGCCCAGCTGGGTGACGGCCATATCCAGACACTGCTGTTCCGACAAAGAGGTTTCAACGGCTCCGGCGGTCTCCTGCATCATCCACAGAAGTTTTCCGCCCTGCCTGGCAATATAAACCATGAGCTGGCTTCCAGGCTCCCCAGCCGTAATAAGATACCCCGGGATCCTTCCTTCGTTGACCGGTTCCACCTGTGCCTCGCCCAGATTTCGATCGGATAGATAGCTCCTTGCCATCAGCAGCGCTTCCTCAGCGTTTACCTCTTCCGGAGGAAGGCCCTGAGCGCTGCGCTGTTCCAACCCATCCGAGAAAGGCCCATCGTAGATCATCGCAGGATACTCAACGCTTGTCTGCGTGGTGCTGTCGCCGCCGTCGGAAGCCAACGGTTCTTCATACCAGTCCTGGGCCTGAAGCGAACCAGACGCTACCTCCTCCGGTGTCATGCCGTTGACCCTCTCCTGCACGGCGGCGCAGGTAATGCGAAGCTGCCCCAGGGTATCCAGATTCTGCTGGGTCAAAGGAAGGCCGTGCGCCGCCTGCAAGGTTAGGCTTCGGCAGAAATCACTGACTTGGTTGACAAACTTCAGCGTATCCGCAATCGCCGGATGGCTGGCGGGCATTCGTGTCAGGTTTTCTGCGGCCTGATCCGCCTGGCGCGAAAGATCGCTGAGCAGCGTAATGTTGGTCTCGGGCGTCGAGGCAATCATCAGCTTCCCCATATTGACGTACACATTGTCCATCTGATCCACCAGCTCATAGTAGGACTGGGTAACCATGCTCTCCAGGCGGCGTGCATACTGCATGCGCGCGTTCCAGTTGAATATGCTGACCGCCAGGAGAACCACAGCCGCAGCGATCAAAATCCCCAGCGTGATCCGCAGCCCTTTTCCCTGCGTCTGTTCCTTAGATTGCAAAGTAATGCCTCCCTATCACGGTAATAACCGTACGACTATAGATCCAGCTGCTTGTGGTCTTGGCGGGATTATAGTAGTAAAGAGCCCCGCCGCTGGGGTCCCATCCGTTCAGGGCGTCCCGCGCGGCGCGGAGAGCCTCATCGTTGGGCGTTAGGTTGATCTGTCCGTCTGTTACGGCGGTAAAGGCGCCTGCCTGGTAGATGACTCCTGCTATGGTATTGGGAAACTTCGCGCTTTTTACCCGGTTGAGAATGACGGCGCCTACCGCGACCTGGCCGGTGTAGGGTTCTCCACGGGCTTCGGCGTAAATCGCCTTGGCCAATAGGTAGACATCATTTTGGCTGCTGCCCGATGCCCCTCCGGAGGAACTCGATGTGCTGGAGGTTAAGCTCAGTCCCATCATTGCCGCAGTCTTAGCGCCGACGATCCCGTCTTGGGTCAGTCCATTGCGCTTTTGAAAGAGCTTTACCGCCACCAAGGTCTCCGACCCGTAGACACCATCCACGGCGCCGTTATAGTAGCCCCAATTTTTCAGCTTTTGCTGCATCTGGCGAACCTTTTCGCCGCGGGAACCATAGTACAGATCTCCAGCAGCCGCCATGGCGATTGGTGCGGCGACCAGGGTAATAACAAGAATCCAAAGCAGGACTGCCGGCATCGTGCGTTCCCAAAGACGATGGAGCCGTTTCATGTGATTCCTCCCTTCCAGAGCTGTCGAATCCGTTCCCAGAGCCAGGAACAGATCTGCAAATCATTCTCGTCAGATATCGGTTCCTCCAGCGTAGGATGGCCCACTACGCACATAGGAGGATACATCACGCACCACCAGTTTTTGCCGGCGGCTTCTCCCAATTCCACTCGCAGCGTCATATAGCGTCCTGCCGGCAAAGCTCCGCCGGCATACTGCCGTGTAGGAAACCGAAACGTCCCAACCTGTACCCGCACATCTTGATCTACGCCCGCGTCCTGCAGGGTCTGCCTTGCTACGGCGGTGATTTGCGGCATCTGTTCCCGAAGCTTGTCCAGATAGGCTGCCGCGTCATCTGCAGTCAGCTCCTGGGCATCCATCAGTTCTAAAATGGCATCCCGCACCTTGAGCTTGACAGCCTGATCTTCGGGCGAATCACTATTGGCAATCACGTGGATCCGCACCAGCTCCGGAATTCCTCGGGCCTGCAGCACCGCGGCGGCAATCATACCCCCGACAAATACGCAGCCCAGGGTGGCAAAGAAAAAGCGACCATACTTCATGACCGTTACCTCCCTCGGTACTTGTCATGAGTATGGTCGTGCATTTAGGAATTTATACCATCCTCATCTTGATACGATCCGGCAGCCTGCTTCGGCGAAACGTGTGGCAAGCGCCACGGGCCATCGCGCATGCATGGCCGCTGCCAGCGCCTCTGCATGGGCATCATCCTGGCAGAGCGCAAAGACCGCGCTGCCGCTGCCTGTCATCATGGCTGCAAGAGGGCTTTCCTGGCGCAGATCGGCCAGCATGGCCGTTACCGCCGGACATAGGGCCTTTCCTGCCGGCTGGAGGGCATTGCCCATATACTGCTGCCAATGGGAACCCGGCTGCAGCATGGCCTCGATATCCGCCGCCAGTCCGCCTCCCAGCGCATCATAGCGCCGATATGCCTCCGGGGTGGAGATTCCTGTTCCCGGATGGAGCACCACCACACCGCCGGCGAATGGAAGCGTAACCGGTTCTACCCGCTCCCCAACGCCACGTACCCGTGCCGTCCCTCCCGTCAGACAAAACGGCACATCCGCCCCCAGGCGCAGTGCCAAGTCTCCCAGCATCCCCTGAGATGGGCTGCATCCCCACAGCGCGCAGCATCCGCGAAGTACGGCGGCTGCGTCAGCGCTTCCGCCTCCCAGGCCCGCCTGGACAGGAATCCGCTTTCGGAGAGAGATGCCTACCCCCTCCTTAATATCCAGCGTCTCCCGCAGACGTGCCGCTGCACGATAGGCCAGGTTCTCCTCTCCGGCAGGAAATCCATCACAAAGCAGCCGGATTCCCTGCTCCGCCGGCAGACTTTCCATTTCCAGCGTATCATGCAGCTGAATGCTTTGCATGATCATATCCAGCAGATGATAACCATCCGCCCTTGTTCCCACGATATTGAGCGCCAAATTAATCTTGGCGTAGGCATGCATCCGCAGCATGAAAAAGCCCCTCCCGTGGTATCGGATGCACCATTATACCATAGGAAGGGACTAGAAGGAAATAAACTATCGCATAATAATCATACACTCATCGCCAATGGGCTTCCCAGCCTGGAGCGAATCATTGCAGGCCATGAGCTGATCTACGGGAATCCTGCATCGCTTTGCCAGGGTCCAGGGCGTGTCTTCGGCCTGGGGAATCACCAGCATAATCGGAGCCATGGATGTTTTGGCATAAGGCTCTCCCTCTTCCGCCTGCGTTACCACCTCCCGCTCAATGGTTGGGAAAGCGATTCCCCGTATCTCCAGCTGGGCCCGCACATGGATGCCGTCCTGCATGGAGATCATGGCCGTTGCTTGGGTGCTATACAGAATAACCCGCACACGATCCTCCGGCGTAAGGTTTTCCACCGGAATCGTAGAAGTAAACGGCGCCTCCAGCTGCAGAGGCTCCAGTCTGTCGCCGCCCAAGGGGACGTATAGCAGCCAAGTCTGAAGCCGTCCTTGCAATGTCATTTGGTTCTCGCCAATCTCTACCGCATCTAAGATCGGGTATACCCAGGTCTCTACGATCCGTGCAGGCGGCGACTCCAAATCCGGCAGCTCTCCCGTGCCTGAAACAACGGTCTGTGCAGAAAAGAGATAGGGCCGCGCCTGGAGCACAACGGATTCCAGCCCTAGTCGAAGATCGTTATAGATGGAATAGGCGTCCTCCAGGAGGGTGGCTTGCCGCTGCCCATAGCCGGTGATCTCAATATTGACCGGAATCTGCAAAGCTAGCACCCGCAGCGCACCGGACGCATCTTCAAAGCAGCGTACCTGTACATCGGCAGGAGTAGCCGTAGCGTACAAGAGCATTTCCTCCGTATACGCTTCCGGCGCAACCATCGCTTCCATGGGCAAGGTGAACTCAACGCGCTGTATGGCAATGGCTGGCGTCGTACTGGCATACGTGATCCATACATGGGCGTTCCCTTTGACCAGAATCTGGCCCTCAGCCCACCCTACCTCGTCAATGAGTATGTCGGCATCGGACGTCAGCACCCGCGCAATCGAAGGAAGCCCTGCTGGAAGTTCTACATCTTCGCGGATAGTGACTGAACCGCTGATTGCCTCAGCCGCATCCACGGTGCGTATTGCTTCGGATTGGGTAAAGCAGCCCTCGTCATCCAGCGCCGCGACACAGGGAATATTCTGCATCGTATAACCCACGATCTGCAGTTCAATTTCTGCCTGCAGGTTGACATGGCGGTCATCTACTGGTGTCATAGAGGTCTGCACCGATGCGACCTGACAAGCGTACCGCTCTGCCTCTTCCTCCGGCTCCACCGGAATCGTATGGGTGAAACCGCAGCGCGCCTGCTGAGAGGCCAACCCCTCCTCGCTGTCATAGAGTACGGTAAAGGCTGCTGTACCGGTGATAGTTAAGCCGGTGCCAGTTTTTTCCGCACGAATGCCGCTGACACGCGCCTGACAGAGCAGATAGTGGCTGGCAGACGGCATATCATCCGTCAGGACTGCTTCCCCCTCGGCTGTCACCGTTGTAACCCAATGCACCTCCTCCTGCTCCAGGTTTATGTCTTGCATGGTGATTTCCATCCAACTCTCCTCCTCTAATGGGTTCGTAGTTCATTCTATCCATGAGAGGAATCGGATATGACAAAAAAGCGGGACGGGCTCCATGCAAACCCATCCCCCAGCAAACATCAGCTATCAAGTTTATGCCGAATGCTCCATAACGAGCTTATCGGCCAAAAGCGCGATGAACTCTCCGTTGGTCGGCTTATCGTGGGAAGTGTACACGTGGTATCCAAAAATCTTATTGATATTCTCAATCTTACCGCGTGTCCACGCAACTTCAATGGCATGGCGGATAGCACGTTCTACCTTACTTGCCGTGGTATTAAAGCTCTTTGCCACACTCGGGTAAAGCTCCTTGGTAATGGAATTGATCATATCCTGATTCTCCATCACCATTTTGACAGCTTCTCGGAGAAAATGATACCCTTTGATATGGGCTGGGATCCCGATGGAAAGGAAAATGCTGGTAATCTCTTCATCAATCGAACGAACATGCGGTGCGGAGACGGCAGCATACCCTACGCCGATGGGTGCAGGAGCGGTATCCGTTTGAAAATTATTGGCCATATCTTTCAGCCGTTTGTGTACCTGGTTGATATCAAAGGGCTTGACCATATAATAACGAACGCCATAGTGCATGGCTTCCTTGACAATGCTTTCGCTTCCCATAGCGGACAGAATCATGACCTGTGGAATCTTTCCTTGGATTTCCGGGAGCCTTTCCAGTACGCCAATTCCATCCAAGACCGGCATGATGAGATCCAAAATCATGATATCGGGCTGTGTACTGCGAATCATTTCCAGAGCCTCAATTCCATTGGATGCGGCTCCTACCGCTTCAAAGCCATCCAGCATATTGACGCTTGCCTGTAAAAGTTCTCTGGTTGTTGTATTGTCATCAACGATTAATACTTTCAGCTTTGCGTCCATTTTCTTCCTCCCTCGCACAGACTCCTCCATTCAGGAGCCCGTTCCTTCTCAAGTATTTTCATTAGCCATATTTTACCATACCGTTCACGAATTTTGAAGGAGTGGACTTTGGGTAATTTTGTCTATTTTTGTCGAAATAGCTCAAAATTTGTTTAAACAATTATTGAGACACAGAATCATTCCACATGAAGAACAGTTAAATTGCACAGGCTATGAATCATCATCAGCCTGTCGGCATGAAATCCGGTAGTCTATCATAGGTTAATGCAAAGGAGGTTTTCCCATGAAACGCGTAATCAATCCCTATAAAGTCAATACCTCAACGCCGTCCTCGTCTTTGGCGCCGCCGCCTAAGCCCCCCACGGCCCCCGCTCCCGCTGCTGAGCCTCCAGCGCCGTCACCCAGGCCCAGGAATGGTGCGCTGCATGCTGCCCTGCGGGATCACGACGCATCCATGAAGAGAATTCGCCGGAGAGAAGCCGAAGCCCCACCCTCCATTGATCTGGATCTCTAAGACATGTTTTCTGCCGTGTAGCGTGCTCCCGGCACGGCAATTGACAATCCATGCCTTCACCCGAAAAGAGAAGCTTTTCGGGTGCTCTCCGGGCAGCCCTGGGACAACCTTCTAAATCTTATGCTCTTAGGAATAATTTCATGCTTTGGAGGCAGCTATGCCCGGCAAATTCTTTTTCCCATTTGTTTTGACAGCGGCACTGCTTATGATACCGCTGCTTTCTATCCCAGACGAGCCTTCTCCGTCATCCGTCTCTCCTCCGTCATCTTCTCCCAGCTCGTTACCGGCTAGCACGATGTCCCCCATTGCTATCCAGGTTTCCGTTCCCTCTTCCAGCCAGACTCGCAGTGACACCATGATCCGGCTGCTGGACGATGCAGCCCAAGAGTGGATCACCCTGCCGCTGGAAGAGTATTTGGTTCATGTCGTAGCGGCAGAAATGCCTGCTTCCTATGCCCCGGAAGCGCTCCGCGCCCAGGCCGTGGCTGCTCGCAGCTATACATTATACAAGCTCCAGAGTGGTCATCTCTGTACCAGTTCCCAGCACTGTCAAGCCTATGCCAACGAGGAAACGCTGCGCCAGCGTTGGGGAGAGGACTATGACGTATATCTATCCAAAGTAAGAGATGCCGTTTATTCCACGCAGGGAGAAATAATGACTTACGATGGGACCCCCATCCAAGCGCTCTTTCATGCCGCAAGCTATGGAGCCACGGAAGACGTAGAGCATGTCTACCAGCAACCACTTCCTTATCTCCGCAGCGTCTCTACCTTGGAGAGCGAGGAAGACAGCAAGCGGGTTCTTACCTGGACGCTGGACGATTTCCTTGCAGCCATACAGAAGCAGTATCCCGCCCTAGACATAGATGCTAGCCAATTGGAAAAAGAATTGAAGATCCTCGAGCACTATCCCAGTGGACGCGTTGCTTCCATACAGGTTGGTAACCTTCTTTTGACGGGAGTGGACATGCGCCGAGCACTGGGCCTGCCATCCAGCCAATTCACCGTCAGCATCCAGGAAGATCTTGTGACCGTCACGTGCTTAGGCTATGGTCACGGTATCGGTATGAGCCAACAAGGCGCCAACCTTATGGCAAACCAGGGGGCAGGATATCAGACCATTTTAGCCCACTATTATAGTGGCGTTACCATAGAAACCATGCCGGAATCCTTCACGCCGTAGTTTCCGTATACATTCCTCTGTGCCGGTAATAATAAGGCACGGAGGTGTTACCATGAAGAACTTCAACGATTCCAACCAAAATGGCGGAACTCGCCAATCCGGCAATTCCTTTATGAAGAAGTATGGAATTGTCCTCTCCATTGCCGCAGCAGCCATGATCTTGGGTGTAACCTATGCCAGCACAGGCCAGCAGGGGCTCTTCCCCCGGGCAACCCCAAAACCTGCCCAGTCCCCGGCTGTTTTGTCTACCCCAGCTCCCCAGGCCACCGTCCAGCCCATGGACAGCGGGGATGCAGAGCCGGAACCCGAAACCGTGCTCTCCACACCTGAGCCTATCGTCAGCACGCCCAGCCTGCCTGCAGCACCCGCCGACGCGTCTTTGAAGATCTTGGAGCCCACTGTCGGCACCATTACCCGCCAATATGCCATGGATAAACTCATCTATTCCCAGACGCTCTCCCAGTGGTCCACTCATGAGGGCATGGACGTGATTGCCGAAGCTGGCGCTCCGGTGGTGGCCGCCTTGGATGGTCGTGTGGAGCAGGTAATCCAGGACAGTCTTTTGGGAAATACGGTGATTCTCACCCACGGGGATGGTATTTCTACCGTCTACGCTTCTCTGGCGGACGTGCTAGTAAAAACAGGTGATGCAGTCTCGCAGGGACAGACCATTGCCAGCGTGGGAAATACCGCTTTGAGCGAGGTAAACGAGGGATATCATTTGCACTTTGAGATGTACATCGATGAAGAATCGGTAGATCCCCGTCCCTATCTTGCCCCTAAGGGCGCGTAGAGGATCCTACGGCCAAGATTTTCCTCCGCTGTCACGCCCCTGCATGCCCGCCGGTCATCAGCTTGCGGCGGTGCATCCTTTCGACCCGTTTTCTGCCAATAGAAAAGCAGCACCGTTCTCCGGAATTCCGGAGAACGGTGCTGCTTTCAGCGCTATTTAAATGCTTATGCCGCCTTTCCACCCGCTAGTGCAAAGACTGCCCAATGCAAATAAAAGTCCGGCAGCGCTTTCATCGCGTCACGAAAAGCTGGAGCGGTGGAAATAAAACGTGGCTCCTGATCCTTCTGAAGATATTATTCCTTTCCTTGGGCCACGATCGCCTGGCAGTGCTCGGCAAAAAGTCCAACATCGGTAGAATAGCTCAGGTACTGGATTCCAGCAGCCTTCCAGCGTGCGATGTGCTCCGGCTTATCCAGGAAGGTGCCAACGACCTTCCCCTTTGCCCTCGCGGCAGATGCGATCTCCATCATCTTCTCCACAACCTTGGGATGGTCAATTTGTCCGGGCAGCCCCAGCGACTGGCTCAGATCATAGGGTCCAATGAAGAGAATATCCACTCCTTCAACAGCCATAATCTCTTCCAGATTATCAATGGCTTCCTGGCCTTCCAGCTGCAAAATCACCAAAGTCTGGTTGGCATTGGCAAAGTAATCAAAGCGATCCATTGTGGAATACTGCGCAGCACGAACGAAGCGGCACATACCTCTGGCTCCCTGGGGATGGAACTTGGCAGCCTCCACCACGGCCTTCGCGGTTGCGCCATCGCACACCTGGGAAACCTGTACCCCCATACCGCCGATGTCCAGCGCCTTCCCAATGGTATTTTCCTGGGCATCCGGCACGCGAATGATGGGAAGAATCCCCGCGACCTGGGCAGCCCGGACATTGTTCTGCATGGATTCGATGCTGACTGGACCATGCTCGGTATCCAAAATGCAGAAGTCAAACCCGGCCCAACCGGCGGCCTCCACGAAGGCAGGGTCACCCGTTTTCATAAAGGGGCCCATGATGCTTTCTCCCTGGGCCAAACGTTCCCGAATTTCCTTGAGTTTGTCATAAATCATTGGCGTGTTCCTCCTTTGCTTGCCTTGAATCTCTTTATTTTCCAACCCGGTCATATCGGTCGTAGAACTCTTTCTGCATGGCGGGAACCGCGGTGTCGGCCTTGATGCGGGCAATGGCACGGGCAGTCGCCTGTACGTAGATGTCGATCATGACCCGCCCCTTTTCCTCCGTTGCAGCAGAGGGGGTTCCTCCCACATTCTCAGGATACATGGCGTACCACCACAATCCCGAATGAATCCCCGGAAGATGCGCCATTCTTTCCTTTGATGCCAAGGGTTCCTCGTGATTGATGTACTCCATTTTAACCAGCCCGGGACGGCAGGCCATATACATGCTTGTTTCCTCTTCGTCAGCATGCCCCATGATATTCGTCTCCATCAGCGCGGCAATCCTTGCGCTTTCCTCCGGTGTCGTCTCGCCCATAGAACCGATTCCAATGGTATAGAGCGTATAGTCCCGCCGCTCATCCAGCATGGCCATATCCAGGAAGCGAATCATGGCATCGTTGCCACCGTGACCATTGTAAAGGATGATTTTTTTGAACCCATTGTGTGCAATCTGATCCAAAAGGCGACGTAGCATGGTAATCAGCATCTCCGGAGGAAAGTTAACCGTCCCTTCAAAGCAAGATGCCTCATGAACTTGGCCCCAATACCAGGTGGGAAAGACCACGCAAGGCTCCAGTTCTGCGGCGCGGGTTGCAATGGTCTCGGCAATTACGCCGTCGCATCCAAAGGGCAAATGCTCCCCATGCCGTTCCAATGAGCCTATGGGCACAATACATACGCCCGTCTCTTGCACCATCTTCTTAAAATCCCGTGGTGTCAAATCGATCCAACGCATTGCACTCCTCCTCTTCCCCGCCTTGGGGGCCATTTTGACGCCTGCCAGCTTCTCCGCCG
The DNA here is from genome assembly GCA_944376795.1 of uncultured Christensenellaceae bacterium. Lineage (GTDB taxonomy): Bacteria > Bacillota > Clostridia > Christensenellales > UMGS416 > CALWDW01. The sequence goes on along the minus strand of CALWDW010000042.1, from coordinate 2,469 downwards.
CAGGACATCGGAAGCGGATCCAAACCGCTGTTACTTTTTATTATAGCACAGCGCCTTCCTCGTCCCTATGGAACAGAGTGCGGGATGTATGGATCAAAATGAAAAGTTATGCCGGAAGGCACTTCTCTTTCCGAAGCAACAGGCCTCCGGAAGCATGCACAGCCAGTTCACGCACGCAGCGTCGGCTTGCCAACGGCATCCGATATTGCCTAAGCCAACGAGGTCCGTCATTCGGTATTTCTCCCTGCCTATTCGGACGATCCTGCCGTCCTTGCCAGTCCAACTGCTTGTCCCGTCTAGGCTGCCTCAACCCGTCCTTTTGCCGGTCCTGGCCGCACGGGACACGGCGTCCAGATTCGACCTGATACTGTCATAGTTCTCCTGTGCCTCGCCCAGCCGGCTCTCGGTTTCGTCCAGCCCTTCCATGGACTTCTGGGCATCCCGTACCATGCGCTTGGCATCATCCAGCTCCCGCTTGGCGCGGCTCAGGTCGATGGTCATCTGCCGCTTGGCTCCCAGCATGGTATCCAGCTCCCGCTGCAGCTCCTTGGTGCTGGTGCGCAGCCCGGTCTGGCTCTGTTTGATCTTAAGCAGCGTGTCCGAGTAATTGTCCTTCACCGAGAACACGATACTGACCTCTCTGGCCATGCCGCCACCTCGCTTTCACATACAGGAAGAGCGCCCGTGCAGGCGCTCTCCTCCGATTCATTTTTTAATCCACACTCCCCCGCGGGGGGGAGACAAAAGACATCTACATCACACCCAAAATCCCATCACCAGGAGCACCAGCGCCATCACGGCCATAAATCCGCTTCCAACCAGTCCAAGGATCTGTTGGAGGCTGCCTTCCGCACCGCACTGCCCTACGAAGAATAAAACTATAGCCACGGCCAGGAAACCCCATACGCCCTGCCGTTCCGACTTGGTCAGCCGTGCCCATTTCCGTTTCCACCACACGCCTATCACCCCATTTTTCTTTATCATATACGATTTTCCTTAGGGGCGCAATGGTTTTTTATACAGGTTCCCCGCGGCTCGGAGCAGTTCTTCATTCTCCAGTATGGCGAACGCCTCCACCACCGCCCTTGCCCCGGGAGTCTGGGCGGCGAACTCCCAGGGCATTACGTTTTTGTGGCGATATAGATAGTAGGCCGGGCGCCAGTCTGGCTTCCCTCCTCTAATTTTTCAAATGGCTGTGATGTTGTAGCTGCGTGAAGCCTACGGAAAATTGATGGGGTATCTATCAGGAAGATAAACGAGGGGAGCAGAGAGCGTCTCTGCAGCATAAAGTACTCTCAGCAGATCGCATAGAGGCATCTTCTACGGTGATAGTATCTAAAAGTCACACAAGCACAAAAAAGAAAAATCTCCGAAAAATCGGAGGTTTTTCCTTTGCCTATATGGCGCGCCATGAGGGATTCGAACCCCCGGCCTTTTGGTCCGTAGCCAAAAGAGGATGCGATAAAATACGTTTTATATCCGCGTTATGCATTAAACCATCCTATATATAGCTGTTGAGAAGGCTTTATGTGATTCGCAAGCAACTCATATACAGCGTTTTAGGGGTATGATTGGGGTATTATCTCATTGTACCTTATCTATCCTTTCGTCCTCACGCCCCCTGCGGCCACCGCGTATGCTCCCTGCGCCGCCAGGGCCACTACCACGGCGTTGACGGCGCACAGGGCCAGGTTGCTCCAGCTTGCCTGGCCGGTGGCAAAGGCGGCAGCCACCAGCACCGCCAGGGCCACCAGATAGCTCCAAAGCCGGGTGGGAATGCGGTCAATGAACCCCAGACCCTTGGTAAGCTGGGTCACAAGCCCCGTGCAAAGCACCGCCCCCGCATAGGTTCCCAGCATTGCCCAATCAAAGAACTCCTGCATGATGTTGTCCTCCTTGCTTTTCTATGGTGTCAATGCGCTTGTGGGCGCTCTTGACGCTCTCTTCCACCTGGCCCAGCTTGCGCTCCAGATCGTTCACCCGGTGGTCGGTCTGCACCTGGGTGTTCTGGATCCGATCCAGCCGCCCCTGGATGCCGTCCACGCCGGCCTCGATCCGGGCCAGCCGCACCAGGATATCCTCCCGGGGCTTGGATAGGTTCCGCATATTCAGCAACACCACAATGGCCACGCTCACCGTGGAGAGCAGCGACGCCCAGTCTCCAAAGTTCATGCTATCCACCTGCCACCAACTCCCCCGATTCGTTGAAGATATAGCTCTTCCCGTCAATGACCGCCGTGCCGGTGGCCATATCCCCGTCCCCCGGGGTCAGGTAGTAGGTCTTCCCGTCCAGCTTGAGCCAGCCCTCCATCATAGAACCCTGGTTGGGGGAGTCGGGCTTAAGGTAGTACCACTTGGATCCCACCTTGGCCCAGCCCACCGCCATGGTGCCGTCGGCCATGAGGTAGTACCAGAAGTTCCCGTCCTTAAACCACCGGGAATACAGGAGCTTCCCTTCCGCGTTGTAGA
>CALWDW010000041.1 GCA_944376795.1 uncultured Christensenellaceae bacterium | reverse complement strand
AGTATAAATCTTCTACCAATTCGTAAATACGTGCGAAATTTACCGCAGCGTCGATCTTCCGCAGCAAGTGTTCTCTGGGTACCAACATATCTGTGCACAGCATTTCTACTGCCTGTCGCTGCTCCGCGTCTTTCTTTAGCATCTTCATCACCTGACATTAGTATATCAGAAAGGGCCGCATGATGCGACCTTTTTTGACAGGCTGCGGCTGCATTCCTCTTGCAGCCGTTCTTCTTCCACATTCTCCCCACCCTTCCTCCTAAAGTTTTAGAAGGGTGGGGGCCCGGGGGAGGGAAACCTTTTACAAAAGGTTTCCCTCCCCCGCAGAAAACAAATCCCCAAAACCGTCGGGCGCTTAGGCCTTAGGCCAGCCCATCAGGTCCAGGAAGGCGTCCAAGGTCTCCAGGCCGGGCTTGGCGCGGCCGTTCTCGTCCAGCACCACCGCTTCGATTTCCTCCAGGGTGGGGGCGGGGACGGGGGCCCCGGGATCCTGCGGGGGGATGGGGTGGTTACCCAGGTAGGCGTTGCCCATGTAGCGCACCAGGGGATCGGCGGGATCCTCCTGGAGGACGAAGGTGTCGTCCGGGAAGAACTCGGTGATCCGTCCGAAACGCTGCACGCCCCGGGCGGCGAAGATGTTCCGGGAGATCAGCACCTGCTGGGGATAGTTCTTCTGGCCGTAGCCGGATACGCAGGCGATGGCCGGCAGGTCCATACCCGCGCCGGAGTAGAGGCAGTTTTCCTCAAAACGGGTGCCGATGATTTCGCCGCAGAGGGAAACCAGGCAGGACTTATCGTTCACCGAGAGGTTCCGCCGGATGTCCGAGTTGACGCAGCCGATGTTCTCGGGGTTGGCGTACTCCCCGGTGCAGAAGGGGGTGCAGACCAGCATGAAGCCGCCGTCATTGTCGTGGGAATAGTTGTACTGCTGCACGGTGCCCACGCAGTTGTAGTCGCAGTCGAAGCCTTCGCCGTCCTTGGTGCCGTAGTAGTAGGCCGCCTCGTTGTAGCGGATGATGGTGTTGTCGGCACTCCAGGGCCAGATGCCGGCGCAGTACATTTCGTCCCGCATCCGGCCGCCCAGCAGGCGGTTGCGCTCCACAATGCAGCCATCGGTGCCGATATTGAGGATGCCGTCGCCGCCGATGTCCTCCAGGTAGTTGCCGTAGATCACCACACCCAGGCAGGGGAACCAGCGGGTGCGGCGGCCCATGCCGTTGATGTAGATGCCGATGCGGTCGCAGGTGACCACGCGGTTGTCCCGGATCTGCACGTCAATGAAGCGGGAGGGGATCTCTTCGCCCTGGGCGCGGACAATGATGCCGCCCTTGGTGTCGCCCTCGGCCTTGACGTTGCTGCCGTTGACGTCGTGGATGTCATTATCCTGGATGGTGATGCCGTAGGCGGTGCCGTAATTGTCCAGCTCGGCCAGGATGCCTGCCCGGTGGTTGGCCCGCTCGGCGCCGGTGTTGGTGACCTCCAGGCCGCGGACAACCCAGCCCTGGGTATTGCGCAGGTGGACGGCAGCCTCGGCGCGGCCCTGGGCGTGGATAGCGGGGCGGGGCCCGGCGCCGTAGCTGCCAATGACGCAGCGGCGGGCGCATTCTCCCGCGCCCCGGGGCATGAGGCAGCCCTCCCAGGCGCTTCCCTTGGCCAGGAGCAGGCTGTCTCCGGGGGTGAAGATCAGCTGGTTAGCCTTTTCCAAGGATTTCCAGGGGGTGTCGGGGGTGAGACCGTCGTTTTGATCACAGCCGCGGAGGCTGTCCAGGTAGTAAGTCGTTGCCATTCTGGCGCTCCTTTCGGTTAGAGGATATCAAACATGATTCCGGCCCCGGAAGACCGGGGCCGAGACAAAGGAGAAACCGGCTAGGACTTGGGCCAGCCCATCAGGTCCAGGAAGGCGTCCAGGGTCTCCAGGCCGGGCTTGGCGCGGCCGTTTTCGTCCAGCACCACCGCCTCAATCTCCTCCAGAGTGGGGGCGGAGACGGGAATGCCCGGATCTGCGGGCTTGCCGGGATGGTTGCCCAGGAAGGCGTTGCCGTCATAGAGCACATAGTCGGGATTGGGGACCTCTTCCCAGGTGAAGGTGCCGTCCTCCAGACGGTCCACGGCCTCCACGTAGCGCAGAGTGCCCCGGGCCGCGAAGATGTTCCGGGCAATCAGTACCTGCTCCGGCGCTCCCATCTTCTCATGAATGCCGGTGTACTGGAAGGCGGGGATATCAATGCCCTCGCCTACATAGACGCAGTTCTCCTCGATCCGGGTGCCCACCGAGGGTCCGGCGATGTGGAAGGTGCGGCACAGGTCGTTGACCGTCAGGTTCCGGCGGATGCGGGTGGCGATGGTGCCGATGTCCCGGGGCATATTGTTCTTCTTCCCCGCGGTGCAGACCAGCATATAGCCGCCGTCATTGTCGTGGGAGTAATTGTACTCATGCACGGTGCCTACGCAGTTGTAGTCGCAGTCGTAGCCCTGGCCATCCTTGGTGCCGTGGTAGTAGGCGGCTTCATTGTAGCGGATAACGGTATTGTCAGCGCTCCAGGGCCAGATACCGGCGCAGTACATATTGTCCCGCAGCCGGCCGCCCAGCAGGCGGTTGCGCTCCACCACACAGCCGTCGGTGCCGATATTGAGGATGCCATCGCCGCCGATGTCCTCCAGGTAGTTGCCGTAGATCACCACGTCCAGGCTGGGGAACCAATGGTCCCGGCGGCTCTCTCCCACAAAGTAGATGCCGATGCGGTCGCAGGTGACCACGCGGTTGTCCCGGATCTGCACGTCGATGAAGCGGGAGGGAACCTCCTCCCCCTGGGCGCGGACGATGATGCCGCCCTTGGTGTCGCCCTCGGCCTTCACATTGCTGCCGTTGACGTCGTGAATGTCATTGTCCCGGATGGTGATGCCCCGGGCGGTGCCGTAGTTCTCCAGCTCGGCCAGGATGCCCACCCGGTGGTTGGCCCGCTCGGTCCCGGTGTTGGTGACCTCCAGGCCCTGGATGACCCAGCCCTGGGTATTGCGCAGGTGGACGGCGGCCTCGGTACGGCCCTGGGCGTGGATGGCGGGACGGGGGCCGGCGCCGTAGCTGCCGATAACGCAGCGCAGGCCGGGATCGCCGGAGCCCTGGGGAACGAGGGAGCCCTCCCAGGCGCTGCCTCTGGCCAGGAGCAGACGGTCTCCGGGGGTGAAGACCAGCTGGTTGGCCTTTTCCAGGGATTTCCAGGGGGTGTCAGGGGTGCGGCCGTCGTTTTGATCACAGCCGCGGATACTGTCCAGGTAGTAGGTGGTCATAGATATACTCCTTTCTTGAGAAGGACATGGATGAAGCTAGCGCTTGGGCCAGCCCATCAGGTCCAGAAAGGCGTCCAGGGTCTCCAGGCCGGGCTTGGCGCGGCCGTTTTCATCCAGCAGCACCGCTTCCAGTTCTTCCAGCGGGGGGGCGGGAATGGGCCGGCCGTCGTCATGGGGGGGATTTTCGTGGCTGCCCAGGAAGGCATTGCCGGTAAAGCGGGCATAGGGGGGATTGGGAGCGGGCCGCTGGGTGAAGGTGCCGTCCTCCAGACGGTCTACGGCCTCCACATAGCGGGCGGTGCCCCGGCTGGCGAAGATGTTTCGGGCGATGACGGTGGTCTCTGGCGGACCCAAGGTCTCGGCGGCCCCGGTGTACTGGAAGACCGCTACGTCCATCCCTCGGCCCACGTAGACGCAGTTTTCCTGGATGGTGGTGCCTACTACAGGGCCGGCCAGATGGAAGGTGCGGAGACAGTCGTTGACCGAAAGATTGCGGTAAATGTGGGTGGCGATGCAGCCCGCGTTGTGGGGCTGATAGGGCAGCATTTCCGGCGGGGCCACGGTACACACCAGCATATAGCCGCCCTCGTTGTCGTGGGAGTAATTGTACTCGTGGATGGTGCCGATGCAGTCGTCGTCGCTGTCAAACCCTTGGCCGTCCCGGGTGCCCCGGCAGTAGGCGGCCTCATTGTAGCGGATGCGGGTATGGTCGGCGCCCCAGGGCCAGATCCCGGCGCAGTAGCGGTCGTCCCGCATCCGGGCGCCCAGCAGGCGGTTGCGCTCCACCACGCAGCCGTCGGTGGCAATGTTGAGGATGCCGTCGCCGCCGATATCCTCCAGAAGGTTGCCGTAGATCACCACATGCAGGCTGGGGAACCACTTCCGCCGGTCGGACAGGCCGCTGATGTAGATGCCCACCCGGTCGCAGCGGACCAGGTGGTTCCGGGAGATGGTGATCCCGTCGAAGTTGGAGGGGGGATCTTCCCCTTCGGCGATGGCGGCAATGCCCACGGCAAAGGGGCCCTCGGCCTTAACGTTGCTGCCGTTGACGTCGTGGACGTAGTTATCCTCGATGACGAAATCCCGGCAGGTGCCATGATTTTGGTTATGGATCAGGATCCCGATGCGCCGGGGCGAGGGCTCGGCGCCGGTGTTGGTGACCTCCAGGCCCCGGACCACCCAGCCCTGGGTATTGTGCAGCAGCACCGCCGCGAAGACCCGGCCTTGGCCGTCGATCCGGGGACGGGGCCCCCGGCCATAGGATTCGATGACGCAGGGGTTTCCCGGCGCGCCGCTGCCCAGGGGGGCGAGGGAGCCCTCCCAACGGCTGCCGCAGGCCAGACACAGCCGGTCTCCCGGCTGGAAACGCAGGCTCTGCAGGGCGTCCAGGGAGGCCCAGGCGGTCTGGGGCGTGCGCCCGTCTTGGGTATCGGAACCCTGACGGCTGTCAATATAGTAGATGGCCATGACATCCTCCTTGGGCTTTTTCTCGATTGTAGCACGCGGCGGGCCCGCCGCCTATGGGCCGATCATGCGGTTTTGAGAGGATTTTGACCTAGACGCATGAATTCTCCGGCGGACAGCCTCGACCACGACATCATTCTGCATACCGGGATGGACTGTGAAAAAAATGTCGCCCCAGGAAAGGACGGCGTTCGTCGGAAAGGGACGGGATTCCCTGACGAACGGCGGCGGAAAGCGCCTCTGGCGGCGGGTTGCGCCGGTGGGCGCGGACCGTGACGAAGGGAAAGGGTGTACAGAGCTTGGAAGGATATGGTATAATGGCCCCATTGATGGAAAGGAGGACATGCCCCATGCACCTGGACCAACCGTTTATCCTGGCCTCGGCATCCCCACGGCGGCGGGAGCTTTTGGGGCGTGTGGTGGACTCCTTTGTGTGGGAGGAGGCGGGGGTGGACGAGGACCTGCCCCAGGGCTGCGGCGGACGGGAGGCCGTGGTGCTCCTGGCCCGGCGAAAGGCATGGGCTGTCTCGGCACGGCATGGGGAGCCCTGCTTCGTGTTGGGAGCGGATACCATGGTGGAGCTGGACGGCCTGCTGATGGGAAAGCCCCGGGACGCCGGGGAGGCGGCCGCCATGCTCCGGGCCCTATCAGGGCGCACCCACCGGGTCTATACCGGGCTCTGCCTGCTGCACAATGGGGCGGAGCGTACCGCCTGCGAGGTGACAGCGGTCACCTTTGCCCCCATTACCGAGGCGGAGATCGCCGCCAATGTGGCTTCCGGCGAGCCCATGGGCAAGGCCGGCGGCTATGGAATTCAGTTTTCGGCGGCGGCCTGGGCGGTGCGGCTGGACGGCTGCTATTATAACGTAGTGGGTCTGCCTTTGGCCCGGCTGCGCCTGATGCTCATGGATATGCTGGAGGAAGGGGGGGATGCCCATGCTGCGCAGTAATATTGCCATCGACCTGGGGACGGCCAACGTGCTGGTCTACGTCCAGGGGCGGGGCATCGTCATCCGGGAGCCTTCGGTGGTGGCTCTGCGGGCCGGGGAACGGAACCAGGTGGTGGCGGTGGGAGAGAGCGCCCGGAGCATGATGGGCCGCACCCCCGACGATATTGTGGCCGTCCGCCCCCTCAAGGATGGAGTAATTGCCGACTTTGACATCACCCGGGCCATGCTGCGGTACTTCCTCAAGCGGGTGCTGCAGCGGCAGTGGTTCCTGGCCCTCTCCCCCAATGTGGTGGTCTGCGTGCCCTGCGGGGTTACCGATGTGGAGCGCCGGGCGGTGAAGGAGGCCATGCTCAAGGCCGGCGCCTGGAACGCCGTGGTGGCCGACGAGCCTCTGGCCGCCGCCATCGGCGCAGGGATGCCCGTGGGAGAGCCCTTGGGCAATATGATTGTGGACATTGGCGGAGGAACCTGCGAGGTGGCGGTGGTCTCTCTGGGGAGCATTGTGGTTTCCCGTTCCATCCGCGTGGGGGGCAACCGCCTGGACGAAGCCATCGCCGCCTACCTGCGCAAGCATTATGACATCCTGATCGGGGACCGCACCGCGGAGGACATTAAGATCAATATCGGTTCGGCCATTGAGCCCCGGTTTAACAATACCATGACCATCCGGGGCCAAAACATCAAGGATGGGCTGCCCCGCACCGTAGAGATTTCCGCCCAGGAGGTGCGGGCCGCCATGGCGGCGCCCCTGGCCCGGATCCTGGAGGCCATCTGCGCGACCCTGGAGGCTACGCCGCCGGAGCTGGCCGCGGACGTCATGCACAACGGCATGATGCTCTCGGGAGGGACCTCTCTGCTGCCGGGGCTGGACGTACTGGTGTATCGGGAGACCGGGATCCAGGCCACCCTCTGCGACCACCCCATGGAGGCGGTGGCGCTGGGCGCGGGCCGGATCGTGGAGGAGTTCCAGACGGTCAGCCGGATGCAGCGGGAGCATAGAGGGGCGGTGTATCACCTATGAAATGGTTTCGGAAAAAAACAAGGCTGTGGAACCGGCCGTCCCGGGCATCCCAGGCGGTCATTGGGACGCTGGCGGCCTGTGTGGCGGCGGTCTGCATTCTGCTGGGATCGGCCTACGTGCAGCAGGTCAACGCCCTCCCCACGCTGCTGGACGGAGCCGCCGAAATTGCCGGCGCGCCCCTGGCCTGGGGCGGGGAGGCGGCCGGTACGGTGGGGGACTTTTTTCACTGGCTCTTCTCCTGGCGATCGGTGTATGAGGAAAACGCCGCGCTGAAGGCCCAGGTTGCCCAGCTGAGCACCCAGGTCTCCATGCTGGACGAGGTGCGGGAGGAGAACGAACGGCTGGGGGCGCTGATGGGCTTTACCGCCCAAAATACCCAGCTGACCTGCATCCCGGCCAAGGTGCTCCTGCGGGATCCGGGAAGCTGGATGAGCCAGTTTACCATCAATAAGGGTTCGGCCGACGGGGTGACCGAAGACATGTGCGTGGTCACCGCCGAGGGCTTGGTGGGCCGGATCTCCGAGGTATCCCTTCATCAGGCGGTGGTGGTTACCGTGCTGGATGCCCGGGGCAGCGTAGCCGTGGTGGTCAAGCGCACCCGGGACGAAGGGATCCTCAAGGGCGCCGATGCCGAGGACGGCGGCGAACCCCTCTGCCAACTTCACTATCTGCTCTATAATGCCAACTTGCTGCCCGGGGATGAAGTGCTCACCTCCGGGCTGGGCGGCGTATATCCCCGGGGCCTGACGGTGGGCCGCGTGGTGTCGGCCTCCGGCGACCAGGTGCTGGTGCAGCCCAGCGCGGATATTGGGCGGCTGGAGGACGTGCTGGTGGTCTGCTATACGCCTGCCATCACCGCTGGCGAAGAGGAGGACCAGTCATGACCCGGCGCGTGCTCTCCATTGTGCTGGCAGCCTATCTGGCCCTGGTGCTGCAGGCGGCAGCTTTATCCCAATGGGGGGTGGGGGCCTGTGCCCCGGCCCTGGTACTGGTGGTGGTAACGGGGATCGGGCTCAACGACGGCTGGCCGGCGGCGGGGATAACCGCCCTGGTCTGCGGCCTGCTTTTGGACCGGTTCCTGGGCAACGGCACCTTTAGCTATACCGTGCCTCTACTGGCGGCAGGGCTGGCATCGGGCAGCCGCCGCTTTGCCCTGGGAAACGAGGCCCTGCCGCCCCTGGTGCTGCCTGCGGCGGGCTATGTGCTGGCCCGGCTCTATGAGCTGGCCGCCCTGTACCTGACCCGGGGCAGCGTGTATACGGGCGGCACGTTTTGGCTGCGCCTGGGGGGCGGTCTGCTGCTCACCGTGGCGGTGGCGTGGCCGGTATTCATCCTCCTGCAGCGGACCCTGGGCCGGTCGGTGCGCATGCTGGCCCAGCGGCGGGAAGGCGAAGGATTGACCAGCGCGTATTTCTTCCTGCGCAAGGATCACAGAGGATAAGCCGGCGGCCGGATACCTCAGAAGGAGGCTTCCCTGCCGGGGAAAGGGAGGTGTTGATTTGACCGATCCGCAGAAGCGCCGGCCCCTGCGGCTGGCTGTGGCCATTGGCCTGGTTTTCATGCTGCTGGCGGCCCGCCTCTTTGACATGCAGTTCCGCCACGGCGCGGAGTATGCCGAGCAGTCCCAATCGGGAATGCAGCGTACCCTCCGGGTGACCGGAACCCGCGGCAGCATTCTGGATACCAACGGCCTGCCCCTGGCCTATGATAAAAAGTCCTACAACGTAGAATTTGCCAAGGATCCTGGAGAGACTGGCGCCGAAGCCCGGGAAAAATATACCGGGGTCATTTCCCAGATGCTCTCCATCATCCGGGATAACGGCGGAACCCCTGCCAACGCCCCTTCCCTGGCCAAGACCGAGGACGGCGCCATCGAGTTCTCCTGGGGCATTACCGACGAGGAGGCCATTGCCAAGCGGTACGATGCCTGGAGGACGTATATGCTGCCCTCCCAAAAGGACAGGCAGAGCATGATCAATACCGACTGGGATACGCCGGCGGGGATCCTGGCCGGGCTGCGGGAATATTACTTTATTCCGGAGTCGGCCACCGATGAGGAGGCCCTGGAGATCCTGGGGGTCTGGCAGCAGGTGCAGTACAACGCCTACCGCAGCTATATCCCCATCGTGGTGGCGGAGAATGTGAATATGACCACGGTCTCCCAAATCGAGATGGCCTCGGTGGAGCTGCCGGGGGTGACCATCGCCGAGAGTACGGTGCGGGTCTACCCCAAGGGGACGCTGGCCAGCAATGTGCTGGGCTACCTGGGGTATATGAACGATGCCTACACCATTGCCGAGTACGAGGAGATGGGCTATTCCCAGGATGACCTCATCGGCGTGGCGGGGATCGAGAGCACCATGGAGACCTACCTGACCGGCAACATCACCCAGCGCACCGGGCAGCGGGTGGTGGAGGTGGACAGCCTGGGCAAGGTGATCCGGGAATTCCCCGAGCTCTCCACCGAGGCGACCGCCGGCAACGACGTGATCCTGACCATCGACGCCGACCTGCAGAAGGTGCTGGAGGACGCCCTGGCCGAGAATATCGCCGCCATCCGCGCCGAGCAGGAGGAACGGTACCTGGCCGAGCAGGAGGAGTATGACCAGCAGCTGGAGTCCCTCTACGGCGGGCGGGAGCTGAACTACGTCAAGTACGGGGCCGCCGTGGTGATGAACGTCCAGACCGGACAGGTGCTGGGCATGGCCTCCTACCCGGGATTTGATCCCAACCTCTTTATCCAGGGGATGACCACCCAGGAGTACAACGAACTCTTTGCCGACAACCCCCTCAAGCCCCTGCTCAACAAGGCCATCAGCAGCCGGGATACCCCCGGCTCGGTGTACAAGATGGCGGTGGGCCTGGCGGGGCTGATGTCCACCGACGAGAATGGGGATCCCATTATCACCCTGGACACCACCATTTCGGACGAAGGAATGTTCACCAAGCACCTGACCAGCGACACCGCCCGGGGGCCCCGCTGCTGGGTGCGGCCCTACTTTGAGCGCCACGCCGACTTAAATATTACCTCGGCCATCCGCGTATCGTGCAACTACTTCTTCTTTGATATCGCCTACCGGATGGGCATCGAGCAGATGGATGAGTGGATCGAGAAGCTGGGGCTGGGCAGCCTGACCAATATTGAGCTGCCGGGGGAGGTCTCCAGCCAGATCGCCAACCAGGAATCCCTCTATGATCCCTCCGAATCCCCCACCGGGCTGGCCCTGCTTGTCTACCGCAATATCCGGCAGGAGCTGGTTTCGGCCTGCCAGGAGGCCGGGCTCACCCATGAGGACGCCGTCTATGACGAGGCTGCCCTGGCCATTATGGCGCTGGTGGGCAACCTGGAGGAGACCCGGGAGTATGGCGCCGACGTGCGGCTGATCCTCCGGGACCGGCTGGAGCTTCCGGAGACGCTGGTGCGTTCCACCGGCAGCACGGTTTCGGCCATGCTCTACGAGATCATCTGGAACGACAACCGCACCATCACCGCGGCCATCGGCCAGGACGTAACCTTGGTGACCCCCATTGCCGTGGCCCGGTACGTTTCCGCGCTCATTAACGGCGGTAATGTTTACGATGCCAGCATTGTCAAGGCCATCGTCCAGAGCGACGGCACGGTGCTGGAGGAGCGCCGGCCCCAGCTGGTGCGGAACCTGGACGTTCCCGACGAGTACCTGGCGGCCATCAAGGAGGGCATGCGAGAGGTGGTCTCCCTGGAGGACGGCGGCACCGCCGGTCAGGCCTTTGAGAACTTCAAGTATAAAAACCAGATCGGCGGGAAGACCGGCACCGGCCAGGTCACCCAGATCGATTTGGAGAACAACTGCTGGATGACGGTCTTTGCCCCCTATGAGGATCCGGAGATCTGCGTGGTGGTGTATATCCCCAACGGGATTGCCGGAGACCGGGGCGCCACCACCGTCCGGGCGGTGGTGGAGTACTACCTGGATGAGAAGTACGCCGAGGGGGAGATTCACGAGCTTCCCCAGGAGAACAGCTGGGTGAACTGACCCGGCGAGGCCCGGCCGTCTTTGCAAGGGGCGGCCCGGGCAGGATCATAGGACGCCCATGCACCCATGATATGATGGGAGGAACGACATGGGACAGGTAATGGTAGTGACATCAGGCAAGGGCGGGGTGGGAAAGACCACTGCCGCCGCCAATCTGGGCGTGGCCCTGGCGGCCCAGCACCAGCATGTGGTGCTGGTGGATATGGATATGGGCCTTCGGAATCTGGACGTGGCCCTGGGGCTGGAGAACCGCATCGTCTACGACCTGGTGGACGTGATCGAGGGGACCTGTCCCCTGACCCGGGCGCTGATTGTCGACCGGGCCCATCCGGGGCTGGCCCTGCTGCCTGCCCCGGTGAGCCTGCGGAAGGGGGGCATTACGCCCTACGAGATCATGGAGCTGGTGGCCGAGCTCCGGGGACGCTACGACTGGGTCATCATTGACTGCCCGGCGGGCATCGACCGGGGCTTCCGCAACGCCATCGCCGGAGCCGACCGGGCCCTGGTGGTGACCGTTCCCGAGGTTTCGGCGGTACGGGACGCGCTGCGGGTGGTGGAGATCCTGCGGGAGGTGCAGCTGCCCATGCAGCTGATGATCAACCGCTTCCGCCCCCGGATGGTGCGGGCGGGCTCCATGATGGATCTGGACGCGATCCTCTCCATCCTGGACGCCGAGCTGCTGGGGATCGTCTGCGAGGATACCCGGGTGGTCTCTGGCAACAACCTGGGGCGGCCTGCGGTGGACGAGAGCGGCGTGGCCTCCGCCGCCTTCCGCAGGATGGCCAAGCGCCTTATGGGGGCGCAGATCCCGATCCGGGATCCCTCCCGCAGCCGGCCGCTGCTGGCAGCCTTGGACGCGCTGCGGCGGGTTTCGGGATAGCCGCCGGCTTTATACCATGTACAAAGGAGCAAACCATGGCCTTCAAGGCGCGAAAAGGATATTTTGACTGGATTTTGGTGGCGCTGGTGGTGGCGCTGGTGGCGGTGGGCTTTGTCCTGCAGATCAACGCCACCGGCCGTCCCACCGCACCGGGGGACGCCAGCCTGGCGGAGAAGCTGGCTTCGGCGGACTGGACCTATCCCCGGCTGCATGTGCTTTGGTTCGGGCTGGGCTGCCTGTTGGGGGCGGTTGCCATCGCCATCCCCTACCACTTCTACGGCCGGGTGAAGGAACTGATTTACTGGGTGAACGTGGCCCTCTTGGCCGTGGTGCTGGTGGTGGGCAAGGTGGCGGGCGGCGCCCAGTCTTGGTTCCAGGTGCTGGGGAATCGGGGATTCCAGCCCTCGGAAATTGCGAAACTGGCCCTGATTATCACTTTGGCGCGGCAGCTGGCCGACATGCCCAAAGGTGTCCAATCCTTTCGCCAGCTCTTTCCGGTGCTCCTCCGGGTGGGGATCCCCTTGGTGCTGATCTGCGCCCAGCCTGACTTTGGGACCGCCATGGTTTACGTGGTGATTACCGCCGTCATGCTCTATGGGGCGGGCACCAATTGGAAGTTTATGACCGGCCTGACCCTGTCGGGCATCGCCGCCTTCATTCCCATGTGGATGTTCCTAATTACTGACAAGCAAAAGGCCCGCTTCCTGGTATTCTTGGATCCTACCCTGGACGTTACCGGCGCAGGCTACCAGGTGCGCATGTCGGTGGCTGCCGTGGGTTCCGGCCAGATCACCGGGAAGGGCCTCTTTGCCCCCGGCGCCATGAGCCAGCTGGACTATATCCCCCAGCAGCATACCGACTTCATCTTCACCGTGGCGGCGGAGACCTGGGGCTTTGTCGGGTCCATCCTGATCCTGCTGCTTTACGCCGCGCTGATCTGGCGGCTGATCCAGCTCTCTATGCAGGCAGGGGACCGCTTCGGCCAGCTGATCATTCTGGGGGTGACGGCCATGATCCTCTTCCATATCGTAGAGAATATCGGCATGTGCCTCAGCGTCATGCCCATGACCGGCATCCCGCTGCCCTTCCTCAGCTACGGAGGCAGCAGCATGTGGTCCAATACCCTGGCCATTGCCTTGGCGCTGAACGTGGGGCTGCGGCGGGGAAGCTATCAGATTGAGGGGGACCTGATCCCATGAAGAAGCATACCCTTGTGGTGGTGGACGGCAAGGGCGGGGGCCTGGGGCGGGCCATTGTAGAGGCGCTGCTGCGTTTGGACCGTACCGATCTCGCGATTGCCGCCCTGGGTACCAACGCCGCCGCCACCGGCAATATGCTGGCGGGAGGCGCTAAGGACGGCGCCACCGGAGAGAACGCCATCTGCTGCATGGCCGCCCGGGCGGATGTGATTTTGGGGCCTATGGCGATTCTGGTGGCCGACGCCATGATGGGAGAGATCACCCCCCGCATGGCCCAGGCCATCGCCCAGAGCCCCGCGCCCAAGCTCTTGCTGCCCATGCAGCGCTGCGGTGTCCGGGTGCTGGGCGCCTCGGACGCCCCGGTGCGGGAGCTTTTGGCCGGCCTGGGGCCCGCCCTGGAGGAGCTCCTGGACGGGGAGGGGTAGCGAAATGGGGAGGAACTCGCCGTCACGGCGTGCTCCCCTATCGCCGCCGGGACGGGCCCAGGCTTTCGACGGCGCTGCGGTATCGCCTATTTGGACAATTCGGAGAGGGAAATCCCCTCTCTTTTTTTTGCGAAAAAATCCAGGAAAGCAGCTGCGCTCTTCGAAAGCAGGGAGACTGCGGCTGAGACAGGCGGCATGACAATTGAGACGGCGGAATGTATCAATGAGACAAAAGATCTCGACAGGACGGCGGGCTTTCCATAAGATGGAAGCAAGAACCCATAACCGTGATATTTGGCGAGATCCCAATGTCAGCCGGGACGCGGCTGGCGGCAGCCGGCGCTCCCTGCCGACCCCATGGCATAAGGAGGAATCGGGATGAAACAGCAGAAGGTCAGAAAAACCGCGTGGATTTTGGGACTTGTTTATGCGATCCTATGGGCCGGCGGCCTGGCGGGATGCGCGCCCGCAGAGGGGCCCGCGCCGCTCCCCTCTCCCTCGGGGAATACCGGGCTTGCCGCGCCGGCCGTCATCCAGCGGGACGTGCCGGTCCAAACCGGCATCGCCGCCGATACGGAAGACCGGCTCTATCTGGCGATGGGCGACGCCATTTGGGTGAAATCCTCCGAAGGGGAGGATCTGGGCCGCATCGAGGGACTGGAGAATTGCCACCGGGTGGCGTGCGGGACGGAGCGGCTCTATGCGCTCCAGGAAAGTGAGGAGTCCGATGTGCTGACCGTCTATGCGCTCCCCTCTTTGGAGCTTTTGGAGACCCATACGTTGGACTTCGGCGGCAAGGTGAGCTGTCTGGCGGCCCTGGGGGATCAGCTTCTGGTCACCGCCAGCGAGCCGCAGGAGGATGCCGCCTATGGCGGCGGTTACCGGGTCGATCCCCAGACGGGAGCCTCCCAAGAGTATCCATGCGGCGGCACAGTCGGCTGGGCCGTTGCGATGGATAATGGCGCCCTATTCATGGGCGGCGATAGGATGTGCCAGCAGGCGGCCTCTTGGGATGCCGTGCCCGGCGCGGCGCCTTGGGCGATCTTTACCCAGGCGGGCTGCCGGGTCCCGGGAGAGGACGTGATCTTTGTGGCGCAGGAGCGCATGCTGGGGGTGGCCGACTGGGAGGAAAAGACCGTCGTCACCTGCATGGCGATGCCCGAAGCGATCCTGCGCTTGGCGGGAGGAAGCCATATGCTCTATGCGCTGCTCGCGGACGGCAGCCTCTGTGCCATCCCCTGGGAGACCCTTGCCTTGGAGCCCACGGAGACCTTGACGCTGCTTCTGTCAGAAATTCCGTACAATTACCTGGAGCGGAGCATCGCCGACTATATCACCCAGAATCCCGGTGTGAGCATTCAGTATGAGCTGACGTCTTCCTACGATATGAAAACCAAAATGCTGGCCGGGGTGGACGGCATCGACATCTTTGCGATGGAGTCCAGACAGGCCGAGCTGTATGATTACCATCATGCCGGCGTGCTAGAGGATCTGTCCCCATACGCTTCGGTGCAGGAGGTGCTGGACGATCCGCGGATGATCCCCGGGGCGTTATCGGCCTGCAAGGTGGGGGAGGAACTGCTCTGTGTGCCCACCGATCTGCGGGTGCGGGCCATGATGGTCAGTACGCGGAACTATGAGAAGTCCGGCATGCCCGCGCCGGAGGCGGGATGGGATTGGCTGGACTTTTTTGACATGATGGATGCGGCTGCCTGCGATGCTGATGGGGACGGCGTGCTGGATGGACTGCCGTTCATGGATTATCTGCATGTTCCCGAGAGCGGCTGGCCGGTATTCCTGGAGGACTATCTGGTGAATTATTACGATGCGGAATCGCGGAGCATTGACTTCGATACCCCCGTCTTCCGGGAGCTCATGGAGCGATGGAAGTCCTACTGCGAAAAGCCCTGGGCGTTGCAGCGGTACGATCCTGCGAGCATGGAGTGGGGCGCCATGGCCCTGCAAGAGCTGAATATTGGGCAGGGCATCACCTGGGTGATCGGCGGCGAAAACTACACGCAGGAGACCTTTCCCTATACCTACCTGCCTGTGCCTCGGATGCCGGTGGAGGAAGGACGCCAGAGCCTCCTGGCCTTGGGTAACAACAGCTATATGCTGGGCCTCTATGCCCGCAGCGCCCACAAGGAGCGGGCGGCGGACTTTTTGGCCTTCCTCATCCGCTACGAGCAGAAGCATCGGTACGATTTGTGGTACGACCAGGCCATACTCTACGAGGTGAAGAGCCGAGAGGACTATACGGCGCCGGAGGATACGGATCCCATGTCCGACGAGGAAACGGCCATCTTCCTGGAGCGGGGCTGGGATGTCTACGCGGAGAGCCTGCCGCAGACGGTGATTCCCTGCCTCTCTTATGAGAAGCAGAGCCAGCTGGCGCAGATCATCGCCTCCTACATGCAGGGCCAGCTCACGCTGGACGAACTGGTGGCCGAGCTCACCGAGAAGGCCGAGATGATGCTGCGGTAGGGCCGGCGGGGCATGAGGAAGGTCAAACGGCACAGGCTTGGCGAGCTGCGCAGCCCGAGAACCGCCGGCGAAAGGAAAACGGATGCCATGGGCCGTTCTGGCGCGGGTACTGGCGATGACGGCCCTGCCGGTGGGGGCGTTGGGTGCGTCCGTGTGCAGGAGTCCCAAGGCACGAAGAAGGTCTGCCAAAGCTCTCCTTCCCATACCACCATTACGAGAGGGACGCATCTTGGGGAGGAATACCATGCGTCTGCCGTATGCGCCGGCTGCGGCGGATTGGTAGCATGTACGCTATGCGCTTCCCATGCGCCAAGCATCGGATGAGAAAAATGATAACGTTCTGCCATGGCATGCCCGGCAAGCCATGCATGATGCAGGGAAGGAACCAAGGCACAAGGGAGGACGGAGGATGCGAAAGCGATGGAATGGGCGGCGTGTACGGAAGGGCACAGCGGCAAGGCTTGTACTTTCTTGGCTTCTTCTCCCCTGCCTGCTGGCGGGGGGCTGCCAAAGGACCCCGGAACCGGAGAAAACGGATGGCAGTCACCTGCCCCGGGAGGTGGGGATTCTGGACGTGACGGCATACGGGGATCGGGTGGACATTTCGGCGGGGATGGATGACCGGCTCTACCTGGCGGCGGGGACGGAAATCGTGGTCAAATCCCCGTGGGGCGAGGATGAGGGAAGCATCCAGGGACTGGAGGATTGCCGGAACCTGGCCAACTGGAAGGGGAAGCTATACGCCGCCGACCGGGGCGCGGCGGGATATACGCTGATCCGGTACGACGAGGCGAGCCTGCGGGAGGAAGCGCGGGTTTCCCTGGCGGTGGAGGGAAGCATCAGCCGGATGAACGCCCTGGACGGGAAGCTGCTGCTGGTTTGCTATGAGGAGGGGGAGGACGGACATGGTTACGGGCAGGGTTACCTGGCGGATATGGAGACCGGAGCGCTGACGGCATATGGCTATGGGGCCATGGCGTACTGGGGGGCGCCGGTTCCCGGGGGCCAGGTGCTGCTGGGGGAGAGCTGGCTGCTGCTGGGGGACTACGGCGGCGAGCGTTTGACCCAGCTGGACTGGGGGCCTATAAGCAGCGCGGGATGCGGCATGCAGGATGATGGGAGAATATACTACCTATCCGGAAGCATGCTGGGGACCATCGATTGGGAAGAGAAATATGCCCTGGCCTGCGCCGTGCTGGAGGGCGAATCCTACTGGCGGCTGGCAGGGGGACGGGATATGCTCTATGCCTACAGCCAAGAGGGTTGGGTGGCGTGCGTGCCCGAGAGCGTGCTGGCCACCCAGCCGGAGACGGTGCTGACCCTGGCGCTGCGGTCCACGCCGCTGAACTACCTGCAGCACTGCATCCAGGACTATATGCTGGCGCATCCGGGGGTCCTGATCCGCTGGGAGGTGATGGATTCCTTCGAACTGAAGAAGGAACTGCTGGCCGGGGTGGACGATATCGACATCTTCGAATGCTGCGTCTTCGACGAGGATGTCTGGAGCTACCGGCAGTCGGGGGTGATGGCGGACCTGGGGGACTATCCCGCAATGGAGGAGTGGCTGGAGGATCCGCGGCTGATTCCGGGGATTGACCGGTGCCTGCGGGACGGGGAAGCGCTGTGGGGTGTCCCCACCATACTATCCCTGCCGGCGCTGGCAGTGGATCCCCAGGGGCTGCAAAGCCGGGGAATCGAGATCCCGGAGGAGCCCTGGACCTGGGCGGAACTTATGACGCTGGCGGTGGAGAACCCGGAGGGGATTGTGCTGGCATCCCCGGGGGAGAGCGACTGGCCGGCCTTTATGGCGGACTACCTGGCAGCCTACTATGACGGGGAGAACCGGACGGTGGCCTTTGATACGCCCCAATTCCGGGAGCTGATGGAACTGTGGAAGGCATACTGTCAGCGGGAGGACGGACACACCGGGGCCGAGCCGGCCATCCTGGCGCAGACCGAGCTCTATATTCTGACCACCCATATGGGGCGGGGAGACGGCGCCAGCGATTCCCTGGAAGATTATCCCTATTTTTTCATGGAGCGGCCGGTATTCACACCGGGACAGCGGGTGTGGAGCGCAGGAGAATATACGAGCGTTCTCAGCATATGCGAAAATGGGCCCAATCCCGAGGCTGCGGCGGACTTCCTATCCTTTCTGATGTCCTATGCGCAGAAGCATCGCTACACTATCAGCAAGGACGAGGCCATCGTCTACGATATCCCCTCACAGGACGCGTATGACAACGATGCCACCCGGGAAGATGCGGCCTTCAGCCAAATCTATTCCGATATGGTGGAGGCATTCCTGGAGCGGGGGCTTCCGGTGTACAAGCGGGTCGCCCCCTATACGGTGATGCCGGTGTACAATGCGGAAATGCGAAGCGCCTACCAGCAGATCATCGCCGCCTACATGCAGGGCCAGCTCACCCTGGACGAACTGGTGGCCGGGCTCACCGAAAAGGCCGAGATGATGCTGCGGTAGGGCCGGCGGAGAAATGGAAACCATGAGGACCTGCCCGCATGCGCATGCGGGTTTGGACTGTGCACAGATTATGCGGTACAAAGGACAGGAAAAGACCTGTGGATCCCAGCATGTAACGAGGACGAAAGGCCATCATCTTTATCGAGAGGTTCACCTGGGAATGGAGTGCGGCTTTTGCGCCAGGGATTATAGCTGCCCGCTTTGCGCTTCCCATGCGTAGCTTATAGCCGTGGATTGGGCCCGGCAGGCCATGCAATGGCAGGGAAAAGGAGGAATGGCTATGCGGAAATATCCAGGGAGAATGGCGCTGGGACTTTTAGCGGCCCTTTTGGCCGGGGTTTTGCAGGGCTGCGCCGTGCCGCCTTCCGAGGAAACGCAGATTCCCCAGGAGCGGCATACCATCGATGTAACGGCGATCCAGGAGGATATGCCGGTATCCATTGCGGCGGATGCATCCGACAGGCTCTATGTCGCGGCGGGAGAGGAGATCCGCATCTATACTCCGTGGGGAGAACCGGCAGGCATATGGGGCGGCTTGCGCGACTGCCTGCACATTGCCTATGCCCAAGGGCAGATATACGCCTTGGACCAGGATACGGAAGGCGGGG
This sequence comes from uncultured Christensenellaceae bacterium, assembly GCA_944376795.1. GTDB lineage: Bacteria > Bacillota > Clostridia > Christensenellales > UMGS416 > CALWDW01. The sequence continues at coordinate 36,322 of CALWDW010000041.1, read as the reverse complement.
AACGTTATATCCTTCGGGTGTGGGATTCGGTAGAAGGCGTGGAAAAGGCGGCCTGGCCTCTGGAACTGCCGGGAACGGTCAGCCGCCTTTATGCGCTGGGAGACCGGTTGTTGGTATCCTGCTATGTGGATGAGGAGGAAGGCCCCGGATATGGCCAAGGATTCCTGCTGGATCCGCAGACGGGCTTGCTGGAAGTTTATGCGCCGGCAGGCGGGCTGTACTGGGCCGTACCGGCGGACAAAGGATTTTATTGGGTGGGCAATGGGACATTTTTCACCGGGAAGCTCGAGGAGCCGCCGGAATCCGTGACGTGGATGCCGCTGAGCGACGCCGGATGCCGCATGCAGGACGACGGGACGATCTACTACTGCGTGGGGCGCACTTTGGGCGTGATGGACGCGGGGCAGCAGCAGGCTGTCGGCTGCGGGGCGCTGGATTCTGGATTTGTCTGGCAGATGGCGGGCGGAAGCCGCATGGTCTATGTGTACCACGCCCAGGAGGGGAAAATCGTCTGCATCCCCGAGAGCCAGCTGCAGATCCCCCGGGAGACGCTGACTTTGCTGCTGCCGGAGGAGCCGCAGACCTATCTTTTGCGCTGCATGGCCGACTATATGCTGCAGCGGCCGGGTACGCTGGTTCGGTATGAGGTCCAGGATGCCTATGCCATGAAGACGCGGCTGCTGGCGGGGGCGGAAATCGATATTGTGGGCGTCTATGCCCATCAGGTGTATGGCACGGGATATGCCCAGGCCGGCCTCCTGGAGGACCTGCATGGGTACCCGGCCCTTGCCGCGGTTCGGGAAGATCCCCGGCTGATTGACGGAATTCTGGAGGGATTTCAGCAGGAGGGGGCGTGGTGGACCGTTCCCGTTCAGCTGACGCTGCCCGCTTTGCGGGTACATACGGAGGCGTTTCGTCAGGCCGGGCTGCCCCTGCCCGCCAAGGAATGGAGTTGGCTGGAGTTTTTCTCGATGCTGGGGCAGTTTCCCGGGGATACGGACGTAGACGGCGGCTTGGAATGGATCCCCTATGCGGTGGAGACGCTGGAGAGCTGGCCGCCCTTTCTGGAAGACTATGCCGTCAGCTTTTACCGGGCCGAAGAACGCACCATTGCTTTTGATACGCCGCAGTTCCGCTCTCTGATGCAGGCGTGGCGGGAGGCGCTGGAGGCGCCGTGGGTGTCTGCCGCGTCGAAAACGGCTTCGGAAAACACGGCGATGCAGCCCGTGGAACTCTATGTCAACGTCACCGACCTATGGGATGGCCACGGCGGAGAAATCCCGGTCGAGGCGTATCCGTACCGCTTTGTTCCCCTGCCAAGCCTGGACGGAGAGGGTATGGCACGGGCCCGGACGGGAAGCGGCCTGGAACTCGGCCTGTACAGCCTGGGAGAAAACCGTGGGCTGGCGGCGGATTTTCTGGCTTTCGTATCCGGTTATGACCAGCGGCATGCCGCGGCCTTCCACGTGGACAAGGGGATCCTTTATGCGGTGGAGAGCGTGGAAGAATACAGCCATACGGACACCGAGGATCAGATTTGGTATCGCGCCTTTCGCCATAGCGACCAGGCCTTTTTGGAGTATGCCTATCCCGTGTATGCCTGGCTGGCGCCCCAGATGCGTCCGTCCTTGATAACCCAGGAGCTGCGGGAGGCCATGAAAGATTGCGTGGACCGCTACCGGCTGGGCCAGATCACGCTGGATGAACTGGTGGCCGGGCTCACTGAAAAGGCCGAGATGATGCTGCGGTAGGGCTTGTCGAGAGAAACAATGGTAAGAAAACAAACATTGTTGTAAAACATTCCAATACTCTACAAAAAGAATTGGAATAATGAGAAAAAGATGGTTGACAAAAGCAGGATATGGATTGTATAATAAAGTTATACAAAACAGAAACAAGCATCGAGTCAGGAAACCGCCCAAGATCCAAGCACCCAGCTTGCACGGCTTGCCGCCCCATTGGAACATACGTACCAGGATGACCCGTGAAGCTTCACGGAGAAGGGAAAGGTGTCCCATGAAGATCTCGAAAAAAAGAGTCGGAATTCTGCTCATGGTTCTTGTCACGGTGGCCGTGGTAGGAGGCGCGGCCCTGGCAGGATCCGAAGGAAGATCGGTTGCATGGACAGACATGGCCTACGAGCATTGCCCAGCGTGTGGGTCGACCCAGCAGTTTCGCCGGGCTTGCTATGACGGGAGACAGGTGATTACTACGGACTGCACAGTGCATACGGGACCTGGTTGTAAGGTCAAAAAGCTCTATCTTGGCAAGGAGCGTCAGTGTATGAACGTAGCAACTCACTATTATACCCACAATGGTGACCATCAGGCGAGTATGATGCATACTAAAAACGCAGCCTATGGCGCAGATTATCCCTGCCCTTATGGAGCGCATACGCCTGTCTATTCGTGGGGCTAAGGAACTCATGTGCTGGCTGCTGAAGGTGGAAGAAAGAGGAAAGAGATAAGTAAGTGACGGGATAAGGCAAGCTGTGCAAAATTATAAGAAGGAGATACGACCGATGAAAAGACTTAGCAGGATTTTGTTGGTAAGCCTTTTGACAATGGGCTTCTGCATAGGGGGTGCAAGCTTTTCCCAGGCCATAGGGGAAGGGGAAATCCAGCCGAGGGATTACGCGAATGAGCACTGCCCGGAATGTGGGTTTTCTACATCAATCCGAAGGTACTGTTACGATGGAGGTCGGCTTGACGCGCAAGGAGACTATTGCACGGTTCACCTTGGGCCAGGCTGTAAGATAAGGAAGTTTAGGCTTGGGTGCAAGCGCGTATGCCAGATCAATAACTCTCATGTCCGCTATACAACGGGAGATCATATGGCACAGGATTATCATACTGTTACCTCGGAGGTTAAGACGTATTATTGCCCCTATGAGGCAAATCATGTAACGCTTTACTGGGACTAAGAAGAAACGAGCTATGCCGGTACATCGAAGGGAAATCTGAATTGTGCTGGTAGAAGACGGATAAAGTAGGAGACTTGCGCGATGCCAATACAAAAGATAGAAAGGTGATGTGAAGAGTTGAAGAATCTGAAACGGATTCTCCTGGTAAGCCTTTTGACGGTGTGCTTTTGTGTGATGGGGACGAGTGGAGCTTTGGCCGCAGATCCTGTCGTCATTCAGCCGATGGATTATGAGAATGAGCATTGCTCTGGATGTGGTTTTGTGACCACAATTGAAAGATTATGCTATGACGGGCGTGTGGTTACAACATATGCGTGTACGGTACATTCTGGGTGCAATGAGCGACAATTTCGTTTGGGATGTAAACGCACGTGCAATACAGCATCCCATGTTCGCTTTACGAATGGAGACCATATAGCCCAGAAGTACCATACGCTCACTGGCCAGGCCTCGACGATTGCTTGTCCTTACAAGGTAACAGGAGAACATGTGTCTACCATAGGATGGTAACGGAAAGCGCCGAGCAAAATGGGGAGGAACAATCTTCTGGAAGAACTCTCCATTTTGCTTATGATAGCAAAATGAATGTGGAAAGGGAGGCAGAACCGAATGAAAGCATGGACACGGGGGAAACAAAGACTAGCGGGGCTGCTAGCGCTGCTTTGTTTCGCTGGTATCTTGGCCGGCTGTGCGCCCTCGGGAGCGGAGGAGCCTTCTCCGGAGGAGCTCCCGCCCGTTGAGATGACCCTGATCGAGGTGGAAGAACATCTCCGTGACATGGAGTACAGGGCCGGCATCGCCGCCGACGAGAAGGACCGGCTCTATATCGGGGCGCGGGACGAAATACTGGTCAAGGATCCCACCGGGAAGGATCTGGGCAGCATCACCGGCCTGGCGTCGTGCTACCGGCTGACCTATGCCAACGGGCTGCTCTACGCCATCGACGCCACCCAGGAGGGCAATGTCCTCCGCATCTACGATGTGGAAACCTTGGAAGAGGTGAACCGGATGGAGCTGGATCTTGAGGGAAGCGTGATTATGGGGGATCCGGCGGTGGCAGGCAATCAGCTGGTGGTAACCGTCAGCGAGGACGCCGAACATGTGACTTCCTCGTCCTCGGGCGTATACTTTGTGGACCTCAACACGGGCGCGGCGGAAACGAGCCAGTACTACAGCAGCCTGTCTTGGGTGCTGCCCATGGAGGACGGCGAACTGCTGCTGGGACTGCCCGGCCGCGGTTACAGGACCACCGACCTGCGGAACCGGCCCCGGGAGCTGTGGTGGGACAACAGCCAGGCGGTGTGCAGGGGGCAGGAAAACGGGGTCTTCTACGCCTGCAAGGGCAGGAGCCTGGGGGTGCTGGACTTTGAGCGGGAGGCGCGGATCACCAGCCTGGTGATGCCCGAAAACGGCGTGCGCATGACGGCCGGCTCTCATTATGTCTACGTACAAATGACTACCAGTGAAATCTACAGCGTTCCCATGGATGGCCTGGGAAGGGAACCCTCCGAAATCCTTACGCTTTATTTGCCCTATGAGCCCATCAACTACTTTGCGATGTCCATAGAGGACTACATGGCCGCCAACCCGGGGCTGCTTATTCGATATCGTGTTGTGGATTCCTATGACATGAAGACCCGGCTGCTGGCCGGGGAAGAGGATATCGATATTGTGGGCATCGAGGCCGTCTACGGGGAGATGTACGATTACTACGATACCGGCGTGCTGGAGGACCTGGCGGCATACCCGGGGATCCAGGAGATCCTGGCGGACGAGCGGCTGCTGCCCGGCGCCCTGTCCGGGCTGATGGTGGACGGCGCGCTGCCCTGCGTACCCCTGGAGCTGACGGTGCATGCCCTGAAGGTGAGCCCCAATGGGATGGAGAAGGCGGGGCTGCCCACGCCCGAGGAGGGCTGGGACTGGTATGACTTCTACGCCATGATGGACGCGGCCACCTGCGATGCCGATGGGGACGGCACGCTGGATGGGCTGCCCTATATGAACGAGGTGAGCTCCTCGATGGAAGACCGCTGGCCTCCCTTCATGATGGATTATCTGGTGAATTACTACGACGAAGAGACGCGGTCCATTGACTTCGATACCCAGCAGTTCCGGGATCTGATGGAGATGTGGAAGGATTACAGCCAAAAGGAGTGGGCCAACCGGCGGTTTGAAGAGAGCATGGAATGGGGGGCCTCGGCCTATGCCAGCCTGAGCCAGCGGAATGTCTCCATTTGGATGCTGGGCGGGTTCCTGGATCAGGATACGTATCCCTACTACTTCTACCCCCTGCCCAGCGTGCGGACCGAGGACGGAAGCCCCAGCGTCTACTCCGTGGGATCCAACAGCCAATACCTGGGCCTGTACAGCCGCAGCCAGAACAAGGAGCGGGCGGCGGATTTCCTGGCCTTCCTCTCCAGCTACGACCAGAAGCACGCCTATGACCTCTGGTATGACGAGAGCATCATTTACGAGGTGGAGGCGCGGGAGGACTATACCGTCGATCCCAATGCCGACCAAATGATGGATGACGACACGGCCCTGTTCCTGGAGCGGGGGCTGGAGACCTATAAGGCGGTGCTTGCCCGCACGGTGATGCCGCGGTTCTCCCAGGAGGATTGGCTCCAATTGGCCAACTTTACCGCGAGCTACCGGCTGGGCCAGCTCACCCTGGACGAACTGATCGCCGAGCTCACCGAGAAGACCGAGATGATGCTGCGGTAGGGCCGGCGTCATGCGGGAGGCAGGGAAGGGCTCCAAGAGGGGAGGGGACGTATGAAACGGAAAATTCCCAAAGGCCGGGGAAGGCGGGCGCGCCGCCCGCTCTGGCTCATGGCCCCGGCCCTCTTGGGCTTCGGCCTGTTCTACCTGGCGCCCTTCGGCGTGTCGGTGTACTACTCTCTGCTGGAGAACATGTTTTCCCGGCGCTTTGCGGGGCTGGAGAACTACGCCCATATCCTGCAGGACGAGTACTACCTCCTGGCCCTGGGGAATACCGCGGTGTTTACCTGCGTGGCCGTTCCCCTGGGGGTGGCGCTGGGATTCCTGCTGGCGGCCCTGCTGCAGGGCGCCCGGGGAACCATGGCCCGGCTGCGCGGGGTGTTCCTGCTGCCCATGCTGCTGCCCTCGGCGGCGGTGGTGCTGTCCATTGGCGTCGTGTTTGCCCAGGACGGGGTCATCTGGCGGCTCCTGGGGTATGGCGCCATGGATATGCGATGGGCCCTCTATGTGTTCTATATTTGGAAGAACGCCGGGCTGTTCATGATGCTGTTCATGGCGGGCTTTGCCGGGATCGATCCCCAGCTCTATGAGGCCGCCGCCCTGGACGGCTGCTCCCGCTTCCGCCAGCATCTGGCCATTACGCTGCCTTTGAGCATTCCTACGGTGATCTTTGTCACCGTCCTGGCCATCGTCAACGCCTTAAAGATTTTTAAGGAGGCCTATCTGCTCTACGGCGCCTATCCCAGCCGGGAGATCTATATGGTGCAGCACTACATGAATCACCAGTTTGAAACCCTCCACTACCAAAACCTGACCTCCGCCGCCATCGTCTTTGCCCTGGGGGTCTACGTGCTGGTGGCCTTGGGGATGTTTCTGGCCAAGCGGCTCACCAAGGAGGACTGACGCCATGATCAAAAAGCTTGCCTGGTGGGGGATTGCGGCGGTGGCGGCCCTCCTCTTCCTCTACCCCATACTGGCCACGGTTACCGGCTCCTTCTTCTCCCTGATGGACCTGCAGGAGAGCTACCTGCGGGAGGAGGGCCCCCTGCTGCGGCTGGTCCCCCGGGCCGCCACCTTGGATCAGTACTATTTGACCTTGGTTTCCTCGCCGGACTACGTGCGGTACTTCCTCAATTCCGCGGTCTATGCCCTGCCCATCACGCTGCTGGGTACGCTGCTGGCGGTGCCGGCGGGCTATGTGCTGGCCAAGGTGCCCTTCCGGGGCAGCGGCGCGCTGACCTTCCTGCTGATTATCGCCATGGTGATGCCCTTCCAGGTGACGCTGGTGGCCAATTACATCCTGGTCAAGGAAATCGGCCTGTTCGATACGGTCTGGGCGATCATCCTCACCGGGGCCTTTGCCCCCTTTGCTATATTCTTTTCCCGGCAGATGTGCGCGTCCATTCCCGACGAACTGCTGGAGGCCTACGACCTGGAGAGCAAGAGCCTTGCGGGAAAGTTTGCCTACGTGATCCTGCCCACCGTCAGGCCTGCGCTGGCCGCGCTGATGATCCTAACCTTTACCGAGGCGTGGAACATGGTGGAGCAGCCCTTGATCCTGCTGGAGAGCCGGCTGCTCATGCCCCTGTCCACCGTGCTCAACAGCGTGTTCTCCAGCATGGGCATGAGCAATCACTTTGCCGGCGCGGTACTCTATATGGTTCCCGTGCTGCTGATATTCTACTATTGCGAGACCTACATCATGGACGGACTGCAGAAAATGAGGTTTATGGGATGAAAAAGAAGTGGTTTCCGTTGATCATCGTGGCGGCGCTGGCCGGGGTGCTCTTTTTCTCCCGGTCCATCTACACCTACACCCTCCCCAAGATCACCGCCGACACCGCCGCGCCGGGGCAGTTCCACTACCAGCTGCCGGTGCAGCGGGCGGCCCTGACCTCCGAGGACGCCTGGACGGTGTCCATGCCGCAGGGATATGGGGGACTCTTGACGGCGGGCGCCATGCCGGAGGTGGGGGCGGCGCTGGAACGGGGCGCGCTGCTCATCCCTCTGGATGCAGAGGATGCGGCGGCGCTGGCCGACGCGGTGGCGCTGCGGCAGGGGGAATTGGAACTGTGGCAGACAAACTATGACAATGCCGTCACCGCCGTCCGGCGGCAGCTCCGCCAGCTGGCCGCGCAGATTGACGCCATCCAGGAGGTGCTGGCCCACGACTGCGAGGAGCTCCCGGAGATGAAGGAACTGGCCAAACAAGTGCGGCGGGTGAGCGGTTCGCTTCGGGAGGAACGCCAGGCCAAGTACGACGCCCGCAAGCAGGAGCTGATTACCCAGTACAGCGACGACCTGGAGGCCCGGCAGGAGGAGGAGGCCCAGGCCCTAACCCAGCAGCGGCTCTACGACCAGGGGATTTTCCAGGGACAGACCCGGGAAATGGTGGACCGGGAGCAGGCGAACCTGGAACGGCTGGCCTCCATGCTGACGCCCCAGGGGCTGACGGCGCCCGAAAATCTGGTGGTGGCGGAACGGCTGGTCCAGCCGGGCGCGGCTCTGACCGGAGGGATGGAGCTGCTCTCCTGCATTCCCCAGGGCGGCCCTGTGACCCTCGTGGTGGAGACCGCGGCAGTGGAGGGCATGGGAGAGTATGCCGGCAGCTGCACCCTGCGGCTGGGGATTGCGCAGACAAAGCTTGATATTGCGGAAAAGTCCCTGGCTGGCGGCGGTATGCGCTTTACCATGGAGCCTCTGGAGGAGATTCCCGCCTTGGGGACGGGGGAGCAGGGGATGCTGGTTTTGCGCGGCCCTATGGAGAACTGCATGATTCCGGCGGCGGCCCTGGTGGGCGGAGGCGCAGGGGTCTATGTGGTCTCCGAGTGGGAGGAGCTCGGCGGTGCGGAACGGGTGACGCTGTACTATACGCCGGTGGAGGTCAAGCAGATCTACAACGGCCAGGCGGTGATTTTGCAAGGGGTTTATAGCGGCGATAAGGTGGTGACCTCATGGGACCGAGAGATCTGGGACGGCATCGAGGCGGTTTGGGCCCAATAGCGGCCTGCTGCCTTGCGTACCTGCTCGCCCTGGCCCTTGCCGCCCTGGGGGCGGCGCGGCTGGCGGGGCAGACGGGGAGAACGGCGGCTTACCGGCTTACGGAGACGGTAGAGATGGGGCCTCTGCTTCCGGACGGTTCCGAACTGGTGCTCCTGCGCCGGGGCTGCGGCGTGCTGGCCACCCAAGGCCGCACGGTGGAGGCGGCGGTTTATCGCGTGGACGGGGAAGCCTGGCCGTCCATGCTGGGGGTGCATATCCTGGACGGGACGCCTCCCGATACCTCCTCCTTAGGGGGGCTGGCACTGTCGACCTCGGCGGCGGAGGCACTGTGGGGCGGCGGAGGCCTGGGGCAAAGGGTGATATTGGACGAGGCGGAACGGACGGTGGAGGCCCTCTACCGGATGCCCCAGGGACTAGCGGCGTGGTGGACCGGCGAGGAGGCCGGCGCCTACCTTTGCGAGGCGGTTTCCTCAGGATCGGGAGAGCTGCTGGCGGTGGTGCGCTTTGCCCCGGGAACCCAGGCGACAGCCGACTACCGGCTGCGGGAGCTGCTGGGGAACCAGATCGGCGGATACGCACCGCTCTACCAGTGGGAGGATTGGACGGCCTTCTTCTGGCGGCTGCTGCTGTGGCTGGGATTGGCCTTGGGGGTGTGGAGCCTCTGGCCCCTGGGCGGATGGGCCCTGCGCCGGTGGGTGATCCGGCCCATGGCGGCGGGCTGGCGGCAGTACTACCCCGGGCGGTTTCTGCTGCGGCACGGCTGGCGGCTGCTGGCCGCCGGGCTGACGCTGGCTTTGGCTGTTGCGGGGCTGGCGGCCCTGGCCCGGGGGACCTTTCCCGTGCTGCCTTTGCCGGCCGAGGTTCTTCCGGGGAACTTGCTTCACCTGGATACCCTGTGGGAGAACCTGCTGACCCTGCGCCGCTATCGTCTGTCCCATCCCACTCCCGTGCTGCCCCTGGCCCTGTGGGCTCAGGGGGTGCTGTGGGGCTGCGGAGGAATGCTGGCCCTGGGCTTGGGGTGCTTGGTGGGGGCCGCCCGGCGGATTGCGCCCCTGCGGCGGAGATTGTATAGCCAGGACGCGGGGCTGCAACGAAAACCGTAGAAAAAAGGGCGTTTTGTCGGCGTTCATCAGGCAAAGGGCACTCCCTTAGAAGAAAAGCTTTTACAGTGGCACAGGCCCGGAAAATAAGAGGCGACCATCATTCTTCAGGAGGATGGCCGCTTTCGCGCCCTTGCCAAGGCTGGGGAATTGGAGTATACTGAACAAAGAATTTGCGCGAAGAACGCCGGTGGAATGGGATGCCCCGGCAGGGAGAGGATCTTGTGAAGAAAGAGAATATCCCCAATTGGCTCAGCTTTTTCCGTCTGCTTTGCGTGGGAGGCGTGGTGGCGGCCTTTGCCTGCGATCGGATGGTGGCCGCTCTCGTGATCTACCTGGTGGCCTCCTTTACCGATATATTGGACGGCTACCTGGCCCGGCGGAATCACTGGATTACCGACTTGGGGAAGCTCTTGGACCCTTTGGCGGATAAGCTGCTGCAGCTTTCGGTGCTCATTTGCTTCAAGGGCGCCGGGCTGATCGGCTGGTGGCCGTTGGCGGTGGTGCTGGTCAAGGAACTGGCCATGATTGCGGGTGGGTTCTTCCTGTATAAGAATAAGGACCGGGTGGTTTATGCCAACTGGATGGGAAAGCTCTCCACCTTTGTGTTCTTTGGCGCCATCATTCTCACCTTCCTCCACGATTACACCGCGCCCTGGGACGGTTACATTATGACCGGGGCGGTGGTGCTGGCGGTGGTGACCATGCTCCAATATGCCTACCTCAACGTATATAAGCCCTACCTGCGGCGGGACGGGAAGTGAGATGTCTGCCGGCTCCTTGGGATAGACGAAAAGCCCTGCGCACGCGGGGCTTTTTTTGCCGGCGTGTCAGGGCGTTGGCGGGCGGCGCTGCGAAATGGATTGGAAAAGAGGGGGTTCCCTTTGAAAACCTTAGGGGAGAAACCTCTCCAAGAACGTCAGGGAACTGCCGAAATAGGAAGGCAACCATTTCCCCCATGGGACTGCGCAATGCAGCGATGCGGCGCTGATGCTGCGGCGATTTCCAAACCGTCCGCGACCCCGTGCGCAGAAAAAAGGCCCGCATCGGGGCCTCCGGGACGCGGCCCGTTCCCTTCTCGCTGAGGGAGGACGTCCTGTTCCGCCGTTTTTGTAAACGGCGGGCGAAGGCTTGGGAGCGGGTTTCTTTGCAATTTGGATTTTTTAACGATTTAAGGGGACCGGCGCACCGGTCCCCTCCTGTTCGGTTTTGGGCCGACGGCTAGCCCTTGGCCTCGGAGGAAGCCAGGGGACCGTCCTTCGAAAGAAGATAGGTTCGCGCCGCGCCTACCAGGTACAGGGAGCCGGTGACGATCACCGGACGGCCCTGGGCGCATCCCAGCTGCAGGGCCGTGTCCAGGGCGGCGCGATAGTCCTCCATCACCTGGACGGCGGCGCCGGCGTCCCGATAGCAGGCAGCCAGGTCGGCGGGAGGCAGCGCCTTGGGCGAGTCGGGGGCGGTGACCAGGATGGTCTCTGCACACCCGGCCAGGGCCTGGGCGGCGTGGTGGGCGTCCTTGGTACGCAGCATACCCGTTACCAGCACGGCGTTGCCATTGGGAAAAAAGTCCCGCACCGTTTGGGCCAGCTGCCGGGCGCCCTGGGGATTGTGGGCCCCATCCAGCAGGAGCATGGGTTCCCGGCTGAGCAGCTCCATCCGTCCCGGCCAGCGTACCGCCTCCAATCCGGCACGGATTTGCTCCAGGGTGAGGGGGATGCTCCCCTGCTGGGCCAGCAGGGCGGCGGCCAGCACGGCGGTGGCGGAGTTTAGTACCTGCATCCGTCCCAAAAGGGGAACGTGGAGGACGCCAAAGTCCAGCCCCTGGTAACGCAGGGTGTAGCGGGAGCCCGCAAGGCCGCTTTCCTCCACGGTGATGGCCGCATCCCGCAGGGCATAGAGGGGAGCCCCGGCTTCCCGGGCGCAGTGGAGCAGCTGGGCGTAGGCGGTGTCAAAGGTCTGAGGATAGACTACCACCGGCACCCCGCGCTTCATAATACCCGCCTTCTCCCGGGCAATGGCCTCCACCGTGTCCCCCAGGACGTGGGTGTGGTCCAGCCCGATGTTGGCGATGACCGTCATGGCGGGGGAAAGGACGTTGGTAGCGTCCAGCCGTCCCCCCATGCCCACCTCGATGACGGCGGCGTCCACCCGCGCCTCGGAAAAGACGCCGAAGCAGATGGCGGTTACCAGCTCGAAGAAGGTGGGATGGCTGAAGCCGTCGGCCACCATCTCCTGGCAGACAGTCCGGACCCGGTTGGCCCAGCGGGCGAAGGTCTCCGGGGCGATCTCCTCTCCATCAATGCGGATGCGCTCGGTGAAGCGCTCCAGGTAAGGGGAGGTAAACAGTCCGATCTTCCGCCCGGTCTGGCGCAGGATGGCGTCCAGGGCGGCGCACACCGAGCCCTTGCCGTTGGTGCCCGCCACATGGATGGAGAGGAAGGTATCTTGGGGATTGCCCATGCGGCGCAGCAGCTCCCGGATATTGTCCAGCCCATTTTTCACCGCGCCAAAGAGGCCGGCGTTTTCCACGAAGGCTACGCTTTGGGCGTAATTCATTGCCTGTTCCATGGATCAGCCTTCCAAGGCGGCCAGCTGGGCGTCGAGACGGGTCAGCTTTTCCCGGTTCAGGGCCAGGTTCTCCCGCTCCTTCTCCACCACGGCGGCCGGGGCCTTGCCGGTGAAACCGGGGTTGGCCAGCTTGGCCTCGGCCCGGGCGATGTCGCCGGACAGCTTCTCCCGCTCCTTGCCCAGGCGCGCCTTTTCCTTCTCTATGTCCACCAGGTCCTCCAGGGGCAGGAAGACCTCGGCCCAGTCGCAGACATTGCCTACGGCGCCCTTGGGAACCTGCTGCTTGTCCGTGATGAATTCCACCGACTGGGCATAGGCCAGCTTCTCCATGGCGGAGGCGTTCATGGGCAGGGACTGGGCGGCACGTTGGTGGGCGGGGAGGATCAGCACCCGGGTGCGCTTGCCCTGGGGCACCTTCATCTCGGCGCGGATGTTGCGGATGGCGCGGATGATGTCCATGGCGGCGGTAATGGCCTCCTCGTCCTCGTCCCGGTGGTAGAGGGGATGGTCCTCCGGCCAGGACGCCATGATCAGGGAGCCCTCTTCCCGACCGGGGATGTAGTCCCAGATCTTCTCGGTGACGAAGGGCATGAAGGGGTGCATCAGGATGAGGGAACGCTCCAGCACGTGGACCAGCACGGCGCGGACGGCCTCCTTTTTCGTCTCGTCATCGCTGTAGAGGCGCTGTTTGGCCCACTCAATGTACCAGTCGCAGAAGGTGCTCCAGATGAAGTCGTAGACCTTCCCGGTGGCCATGCCCAGTTCATAGCCCTCCATATGGTCGGTTACCTCCCGGATCAGCCGGCCCAGCCGGGTGAGGATCCAGCCGTCGATGGGCTCCAGCTCCACCTCGTCGATGGACTTCACCGGGGCGTCTCCCAGGCCCATGAGCACGAAGCGGCTGGCGTTCCAGATCTTGTTGGAGAAGTTGCGGGCGGCCTCGATCTTCTCCTGGGAGTAGCGCATGTCGTTGCCGGGGGTGGTGCCCATGGTCAGGGCGAAGCGCAGGGCGTCGGCGCCGTAGGTCTGGATGACCTCCAGGGGGTCGATGCCGTTGCCCAGGGATTTGCTCATCTTGCGGCCCTGGGCGTCCCGGACGATGCCGGTCATCAGCACATCGGGGAAGGGCACCTCGCCCATCTGCTCCACGCCGGAGAAGATCATCCGCGCCACCCAGAAGAAGATGATGTCATAGGCGGTGACCAGGAGGCTGGTGGGGTAGAAGTAATCCAGGTCGGGGGTCTTCTGGGGCCAGCCCAGGGTGGCGAAAGGCCACAGGGCCGAGGAGAACCAGGTATCCAGCACGTCCTCGTCCTGGCGCACGGCGCCGCCGCACTTGGGGCAGGCGGTGACCTCGGTGCGGGAGACCGTCACCTCGCCGCAGTCCTGGCAGTGCCAGGCGGGGATGCGGTGCCCCCACCAAAGCTGGCGGGAAATGCACCAGTCGCGGATATTGTCCATGTAGGAGAAATAGACCCGGCTGTAGCGATCGGGGATGAAGCGGGTCTTCCCGGCGCGGACCTCCCGGTTGGCGGCGTCGGCCAGGGACTGCATGGAGACAAACCACTGCTTGGAGAGCATGGGCTCCACCGTGGTGTGGCAGCGGTAGCAGGTGCCTACGTTGTGGGCATAGTCCTCCACCCGCACCAGGAAGCCCTGGGCCTGGAGGTCCTCCACCAGCTGCTTGCGGCAGGCCTGGGCGGTCATGCCCTGGTAAGCGCCGGCGTTCTCGTTCATGGTGCCGTCCTCGTGCATGACGGTGATCTGCTCCAGACCGTGGCGCTGGCCCACCTCGTAGTCGTTGGGGTCGTGGGCGGGGGTGATCTTCACCGCGCCGGAGCCAAACTCCATCTCCACGTAGCTGTCGGCCACCACGGGGATGCGGCGGCCCACCAGGGGCAGGATGAGCATCTTGCCCACCATAGCGGCGTAGCGGGGATCGTCGGGATGCACAGCCACGGCGGTATCCCCCAGCATGGTCTCCGGACGGGTGGTGGCCACCACGATTTCGCCGCTGCCGTCCTCCAGGGGATAGCGGATATGCCAGAGGTGGCCGTCCTGGCTCTCGTACTCCACCTCGGCGTCGGAGAGGGCGGTCTTGCACACCGGGCACCAATTGATGATCCGGTGGCCCTGGTAAATCAGCCCCTTTTCATACAGCCGGTTGAACACCTCCACCACGGCGGCGTTGTTCCCCTCGTCCATGGTGAAGCGCTCCCGCTTCCAGTCGCAGGAGACGCCCAGGCTGCGCAGCTGCTCCACGATGCGGCCGCCGTACTGCTTCTTCCAGTCCCAGGCCCGCTTCAGGAAGCCTTCGCGGCCCAGCTCCTGCTTGGAGATTCCCTCCTTGGCCAGGGTCTCGATGATGCGGACCTCGGTGGCGATGGAGGCGTGGTCGGTGCCCGGCAGGTAGAGGGTGCAGAAGCCCCGCATCCGCTTGTAGCGGGTGATGGCGTCCTGGACGGCGCCCTGGAGCGCGTGGCCCAGGTGCAGCTGCCCGGTGATATTGGGCGGGGGCATCATGATGGTGAAGGGCTTCCGGGCGGGATCGGGCTCCTCGTGGAAATAGCCCTTGGACTCCCAGGTTTCGTAGATTGCCTTCTCTGACGCGAGGGGGTTGTAGTTTTTCTCCATGGTTTCGGCGCGGCTCATCGTCCATTCCTCCTAACCTAAATAAAAAGGAGCCCGATCCATCCCTCCAAGGACGGATCAGCTCCGCGGTACCACCTTGATTCGGGCGCAGAACGCCCGCAGCTTCACGCCATAACGGCGGCGACCGGGACGGGCTGATGACTTCACCCGTCCGGCTCGGCAGCGACCTTCGGCCCCTTTCCGCCAGGGAACCTTACAGCCGGTGGGCTCCCCTCTCTGGTGCGGCAGGCTGGCGTACTCCTCTGCGTCAAAGCCTTTCCCATTGTTGGTAGCTATTGTACCGGCTTTTTTCCTGGCTGTCAAGGGGAACACCGGGGTTTCCCGGGAAATTCCCGCGAAAACAGGAGGGCCGAACGCCGCGGCCTATTGCAAATGGCGCGAGATTTGTTGTATAATTGGGAAAAACAGACCATGGGAGGAATCCTGCATGCGAAGAACGCTGACGGCGTGCTTGGCGCTGCTGATGGTTTTGGCGCTGGCCGGCTGTGCGCCGGCCGCCGTGGTTGCCACGCCTGAGCCCACGCTTACGCTTGCGCCGACACCGACCCCTACGCCCACGCCGACCCCTACGCCCACACCGACGCCGACGCCTACGCCCACGCCGACCCCTACGCCTACGCCCACACCGACCCCCTCCCCGACTCCCGTTCCCCAGGAGGAGACGCCAACATTGGGCGTGAGTACGCACTTTATGATAAGTTTTGTGCAGGAAATGTTTAAGAGCCTCGAAATAGACGATCCATTTACTGGCACGTCCGCTGTGGATTCCTATGAGGCCGATCAGGTGATGAGCGGAATGCCTGCGGTTACCGGCTACTTTTACGCCATTGCGCCGGAATCGTCTTTTGCTTTTTTTGAGGTGGATGGGGGCCAATTGCATACGGTGTTTCTGGAAACGGATTGGGTCACTCTGGATGTGGACGATGCGGGAATGATAGGCGCCCTCACGGGTGCGCTTCTTGTCCTTTTTGAGCCGGACGGAGATCTGCGGGATGAACTCAATACGTATGTAGACTTTGCCGAGATCCAGCAGGACGGGCTATCCACATTCGAAGGGAGCATTGCCGACTGGACTTTTATAGGCGAGGATGGCACGTTCGTAATCCTGATACAGGCCCCGTAGCGCCGCGAGCCCTGGATCGCTCCCATGCCGCGGGCCGGTTTCCCCGAGAAACCGGCCCGCTTGCTGCTTGACGGCCTGGCGGGCGGGGGGTATACTGGGAGCATTCGGAAAACAAAACCCGCATGCGCGGAAGGGAGAGCCATCCATGAAAAATCCCGTATTGTATGAGGAGCTTCTGCCCGGGGAATTCACCCGGCGGATCCAGGCGGCCCCCATCGCCTACCTGCCCCTGGGAACCCTGGAGTGGCACGGCGAGCACATGCCCCTGGGGGCCGACGGCATCCAGTCCCAGGCCCTGTTTGAGCGGCTGGCCCGGGAGGTGGGGGGCGTGGTGCTGCCCAAGCTCTTTCTGGGCCCCGATTTTGTGAAGGAGGGGGCGCAGGGGCAGCTGATCGGCATGGATCACTTTGTGGAGGAGGGAAAGGAGCGTTCCTATCCGGAGCAGCAGCTCCCCGGATCGGCCTACTATGTGCCGGATGCCCTCTATCATGCCATGGTGGACGCCATCGCCGGGCAGCTGGCCCGGGCGGGCATCCGGATCCTGGTGGCCCATGGCCACGGCCCTTCCACCCGGCAGTTCCAGGCCCTGGCGCCGGAGATGGAAAAGCAGCACGGGCTGCGCTGCCTGTGCTGCTTCTTTGACGACTATGGAGAGAATTGGCGGGAAGAGGGCTTCCAGGTGGACCACGGCGCGTCCAACGAGACCTCCATTGTCATGGCTTGCCGGGAGGATCTGGTGGATATGGCCCAAATCACCGCGCCGGCAGGGGTGATGCCCCTGGGACTGGCGGGGGTGGATCCCCGGGGCACGGCCAGCGCCCAGGTGGGGGAGAAGATATTTGCCTACACCCAGCGCCGGATGGCGGCGCTGCTGCGCCAGGCCTTGGCCGAGCTTCGCGCCTAAGAGCCTAGCCCTGGGCCAGGGCCTCTTCCAGGGCCTTGGCCAGCTGGTCCGGACAGGAGGTCCCTCCGTGGCACTGGACGCCCTTGCAGCGGGCGATGACCTCCTGGGCCTCCATACCCTCCACCAGACGGCCGATGCCCTGGAGGTTGCCCCGGCAGCCGTTGGTAAAGCGAACATTGTGGACGCGGCCGTCCACCAGGTCGAAGGTGATGGCGGTGGAACAGGTTCCGTGGGTGCGGTATTGAAACATGGTTTTCTTCCTCTCTGGTTGTGGGATAAGGAATCCGAAGGCAGCGGGCTGCGGCGGGTCAGTCCACGCTGGAGGTAAGCTGATGCACCACCTGGGCATACAGGGACGGGCCGCGCTTGCGGAATTCCTGGCAGATTTGGGCGGCCTCCCTGCGGTCCCGCGCCATCAGGGCCATGGAGAAGATCTCGTGGGTATCCTCCTCCGTAAGGCTGAGGCGGATGAGGAAGTCCCCGTCCTCCCGCTGGTGGAAAGTGGCGTGGATGTGGGTGGGCGCGGCCAATTCGGCGTGATTTTCCCGGACGTAGGCGTCGATTTTCTCCCGAATGGAGAAGGGAATGCGGGACTGGAAGTGGGTCAGGCTCTCCCGGCCCTCAGGGGTAATGATGTAAAAAGATTCGCCTCCCAGGACCCGCGTGGCGATCAGCCCGCTTTCGGAAAGATCCAGGAGGTGCTGGCACATATCAAAATAGTACATCCAATCCTGCTCCGTGACCAGCACGGTGATCAGATCCAGCTGCAGAGGCAGGCCGGCCTGCTGGAGCAGGTAGAGCAGGATCAGCTTATTTTCCGTCAGGTCGCCCTTTTTGTGTAGCAAGTTGGTACCTCCCCAAAGCCCATGCGTACCTGCCGGCCGGGCCAAGGCCTTGCCGGCGGGCTACTCGCCCTCGGTGACAATGTAGGACGCAATATCCTCCAGGAATCGCTCGGGCACCGTTCCATACACATCCAGGGAGAGGATATCCTGCTTTCCCAGGCTCAATATGCCTAGGATTGACTTGGCATCGACCACATAGCGTCCGATGCGAAGGTCCATTTCCATGGGGTACTTGGCGACGATGGAGACGAAAGTCTTGGCATCGTCCATGGTGGGCAGCATGATCTTGATGGTGGTGATCTGGTCCATGATTTCCTCCCTCTCTGCTTGTGGTACGCGGGGACGGCCAGGGGCCGTGTGCAACTTTCATTATAACCGTAAGCGCGCAAAATTGCAATGATGCCCCGAAGGGGAACCGTGCTTTCTCAAAAAGTGTGAAAAGGGGCTTGCAATTTCCGGTAGTTTGTGTATAATGTTTTTTGACGCGATTCACGCGGGATTATAGCTCAGCTGGTTAGAGCGCTACGTTGACATCGTAGAGGTCGATGGTTCGAGTCCATTTAATCCCACCATGCCGGGTACCTTTGGAGACGATGGGTGCCCGGCTTTTTTCTATATTCTCGGCTTCCGGGGAATTGGCGGTTCTGCCGGACGGGGGAGCCTGCGAGAGGAGGAGCGCAATGGAATTCGGTATGCCCACCCTGTTGGAAACCGGAACGCTGGCCGCGTGCGCCGCCCTTTGCAGGGAGCTTTCCCTGGATTTCATCGAGCTGAATATGAACCTGCCCCCTTACCAGCTGCAGGAGATGGAGGTTTCCAAGCTGCAGGAGATCCGGGAGCGGTACGCGGTTTCTTATACCCTCCACCTGGATGAAAACCTCAATGTATGCGACTTTAACCCCTATATTGCACAGGGATACCTGCGCACCGTGGCCGAAGCCCTGGCGTTGGCGCGAAGGCTGGGGATTCCTATCCTTAATATGCACCTGGCCCGGGGCGTTTATTTTACGCTGCCCCAAGGAAGGACGTACCTCTTCGCGGCATATGGCCGGCGGTACCGGGAGAGCATCGCCGGTTTCTGCAGCATGTGCGAGGACGCGGCGGCAGGCGCCGATGTTCGGATCTGCATCGAGAACTGCGAGGGCATGCTTCCCTTTCAGCGGGAAGCCCTGGATATGCTCCTGGCGTCGCCGGTATTTGGCCTGACCTTTGACGTGGGGCACAACCATGGCTGCGGGGGACTGGATGCGCCGTATTGGATGCGGAATGCGGACCGCATCTGCCATATGCACCTCCACGATGCCCTGGGCGGCGCATGCCACCTGCCCCTGGGGACGGGGGAGCTGGATCTGGATCCATACCTGGCGCTGGCCCGAGAACGGAACTGCCGCGTTGTCCTGGAGACCAAAACCATAGAGGGCCTGCGCCGGTCGGTTCAATGGCTGCGGAAACGGCAGGAACTAGGCCTTGGAAAGGAAACTGCCCATGGAGATTCGTGAAGTCAAGACGGGAAAGCGGGACTACCTTTCCCTGCTGCTCCTGGCCGATGAGCAGGAGAGTATGATCGACCGCTACCTGGATCGGGGGAGGATGTACGTGCTGGCCGACCCGGAGGTCAAGGCCGAGTGCGTCGTCACCGAAGAGCCCGGCGGCATCCTGGAAATCAAAAACATCGCCGTCCTTCCCGAAGAGCAGCGGAAGGGTTACGGGCGGCGGCTCATCGGCTTCCTTCTGGAGCATTATGCCGGCCTGTATACCGCTCTGCAGGTGGGTACCGGGGACAGCCCTGCGACCATCCTTTTCTATGAGAGCTGCGGCTTCCGGCGGCATCACCGGATTCCCAACTTTTTCACCGACCACTACGACCATCCCATCTGGGAGGAGGGCGTGCAGCTGGTGGATATGATCTACCTGCGGCAGCCGCTTTGCCGGGAGAATTCCGAAAAATAGGCCGAAGCTCTCGCAGCCTCGAAAGAGCTTCGGCCCATTTCCTGCGCCCAGGCGGAACATTCCGGCGGGTTGGGGGGCGGTTCGCCTGGGGAAAAACGTCCGGCGTCGATTGGCCAAAGTCATACTGGAGGCGATTTCGAAGCTGGCTTGTGTCCCTGAGGCAAGACCGTCCGGCAGGGTTTCGTGGGAATCCCCGGCGGATCTGTCTTCCCAAATCGGGATACCGCGGAAAGAAAAGCTCTGCGGCTGGAGCGTGGCGCCTTTTGCGCTGTACTCGATCTCCTCCATGAGTGATCCGGACGCGTCCTCCAGGTCGAAGGAGATTCCGTCAATGTACAGGGGAACCGTTCCGGTATTCTTCATGACGGAAATGGCGGATACCCACGGATTGCCAGGGGGATCCTCTCGCGTGGGGCAGGCCGGAACCGCCAGCATGGCCGTGATTTGGGTTATTGCGGACGCGCCTGCCGGTCTCTTATAAAATAAGATCAACAAACAATTCCACAAAACTCTATTATCTTCCTTTGCTTGCGTCAACTCTTTTATACAAAAGGAAATCAGGCGCCGACCGAAAGCCCGCGCCCCCTCTTCGCGCATTCCGCAGGGCTTGCCTTTTTTTCCCAAAAGGCGTAGAATAACGGCGGATATTCTTGAGGGATATGCCGGGCCCATGGGCGTTTGCCGGAATGGACCGGTATTTCTTTGCGCAGACTACGTCTTAGGGAGCGATCCCTAAGCTGCATAAGGAGAATGGCAATGGAAGAGAACTGCACCCATAACTGTGAAACTTGTTCGGCGGACTGCGCGTCCCGCCAGCAGCCCGAGAGCCTTCTGGCTGCTCCCAATCCTGCCAGCTCGGTGAAGAAGGTATTCGCCGTGATCAGCGGCAAAGGCGGCGTGGGCAAAAGCCTGGTTACCAGCATGCTGTCCGTACTCATGCAGCGCCGCGGCTATGCCTCCGCCATACTGGATGCCGACGTGACCGGGCCCTCCATCCCCAAGGTCTTCGGCGTAAAGGAGAAGGCCGACGGCAGCGAGCTGGGGCTCATTCCCGTGCGGACCGGCACCGGCATCGACATCATGTCCGTCAACCTGCTGCTGGAGAACGACACCGACCCGGTGGTGTGGCGCGGACCGGTGATCTCCGGCGTGGTCAAGCAATTCTGGACCGATGTGATCTGGCACCAGAGAGACTGCATGTTCATCGACATGCCCCCGGGAACCGGCGACGTGCCCCTGACCATCTTCCAGTCCCTGCCTCTGGATGGGGTGATCATTGTGACCTCTCCCCAGGAGCTGGTGAGCATGATCGTGGCCAAGGCGGTCAAGATGGCCCAGATGATGAACATTCCCATCCTGGGCATTGTGGAAAACATGAGCTACCTGGAGTGCCCGGACTGTGGCAAGCGGATCCCCATCTTTGGGGAGAGCCATCTGGAAGAGGTGGCTGCGCAGTACGGCCTTCCCGTGCTGGGACGCATCCCCATGGATCAGAAGGTCGCCCAGGCCTGCGACGCCGGAAGGATCGAGGACTTCCAGGGAAGCTGGCTGGACGGCGCCGCCGACGCGGTGGAGGCATTCCTGAAGGAGTAACACATGGAACAGGCTTTTTTGGATCAAATCGTCCGGGAGATCCGGCAGGCCGTGGCGGATATGGCCGCGGAGGGGCGGCTGCGCCGGGAGGAGCTCTTCGTCCTGGGCTGCAGCACCAGCGAGATTGCCGGGGCGCGCATCGGGTCGGCTTCCAGCCAGGCCATTGGAGATACGGTGATCGATACGCTGCTGGATGCCTTGGCCCCCTACGCCATGACGCTGGCGGTGGGCTGCTGTGAGCATCTCAATCGCTCTTTGGTGGTGCCTCGGGCCGCCATCCGGCGGTGGGGACTGGAGGAAGTGACCGTTCGTCCTGCTCTCCATGCCGGGGGCGCCTGCGGCGTGGCGTACTATGCCCGCCTGGAGGAGCCCGCCATGGTGCAGGCCGTGGCCGCCTGCGCCGGAATGGATATCGGACACACCATGATTGGCATGCATATGCGTGCCGTGGCCGTACCCTTCCGCCCCTCGGTGAAGACCGTGGGCATGGCCCCCCTGGTCATGGCCTACAGCCGTCCCCGGTATGTGGGAGGGCCCCGGGCCGAATATCCGTAGAGCTTGCTTCCTTCCCCTGGCAGGGGAGGGAAGCCGTCACACAACTTCTGGAGGGTGTGGGTCTCTGCGGGGGAGGGAAACCTTTTGAAAAAGGCTCCCCTCCCCCGTGCCCCCACCCTTCTAAAACTTTTAGGGGGAGGATGAGGAGAGAGTAGAAGGGGAACGACTGTAATCCGAATACAGCCGTTCCCCTATTTTTTTGTAATTTACAAAACGCGGCGGCGTGTACGGCGCGTTTTGCCCGATGAGGGGTTTTGCCGCTATGCGGCAAAACTGTGGGGCGCGGGGGCCGCGAAAGGCTCCCGCTAATTGTAATGAAGGTCGCGGAAAGCTTGCTTTCCGCGAAGAGCCCCCGCAGGAATCCGCGAGGATTCCGAGGAGGCGGGCTTTTGCGGGGGAGGGGGCCCTTTTGCAAAAGGGCCCTCTCCCCCAAGAGCCGGGAATTCCCGCCGCCAAAACCGCAGGGGAGAACCGCTTACCGCCGGTCAAACTCCGGATTGAAGGCGTAGAAGTTCCGGGAATCCAGCTGGGACTTGACGTTCTCCAATGCCTCGCCGAAGCGCTGGAAGTGTACGATCTCCCGGGCCCGAAGGAATTTGATGGGATCCCGCACGTCGGGATCATCCACCAGGCGGAGAATGTTGTCATAGGTGGTACGGGCCTTCTGCTCGGCGGCCATGTCCTCGGTCAGGTCGGTAATGGCGTCCCCCTTGCTGGCAAAGCACAGGGCGTCAAAGGGCGTGCCGCTGGCGGCATTGGGCCAAACCCCGGTGGTATGGTCCACAAAGTAGGTGTCAAAGCCCGAGGCTTTGATCTCGCTTATGGGAAGGTCCTTGGTCAGCTGGTAGACAATGGCGCTGACCATTTCCAGGTGGGCCAGTTCCTCGGTACCTGGCGTGGAGGCAAAACGTGCCGCCTCGTTGACGGGCATTTCTTCGCCGTTTATAATGAGAAAGGATTCGATGAAAGGGGAGGGAGAATGATGCTGGCCTATACCTACGTCAAACCCGGAGAATTCCGGCTGCTGGACAAGCCCAAGCCCACGCTGCAGCATCCCCGGGACGCCATCATCCGGGTCACCATGAGCAGCATCTGCACCAGCGACCTGCATATTCGGCACGGCGCGGTGCCTCGGGCGGTTCCGGGCATTACCGTGGGCCACGAGATGGTGGGCGTGGTGGAGCAGGTGGGGGAGGCGGTCTCCGGCTTCCGCCCCGGCGACCGGGTGACCGTGAACGTGGAGACCTTCTGCGGAACGTGCTTCTTCTGCCGGCACGGCTGGGTCAATAACTGCACCGATCCTCACGGGGGATGGGCCCTGGGCTGCCGCATCGACGGCGGCCAGGCCGAATATGTCCGGGTACCCTATGCCGACCAGGGCCTGAATCGGATTCCCCAGGGCCTGACCGATTCCCAGGCGCTGCTGGTGGGGGATGTGCTGGCCACCGGCTTCTGGGCGGCCCGCATTTCCCAGATCCAGGAGGGGGATACCGTGCTGATCCTCGGCGCAGGCCCTACGGGGCTTTGCACGCTGCAATGCGCCAGGCTGTACCGGCCCGGGCAGATCATCCTCTGCGATATCGACCCCGGCCGGCTGGAATTTGCCCAGCGGCTGGATCCGGAGGTTCTCACCGTGGGCCCGGAGCAGGCGGAGGAATGGGTCCGGGCGCGGGCCGGCCACGGCGGAGCCGATGTGGTGGTGGAGGCGGCGGGAAGCCCGGATACCTTCCGCATGGCCTGGCGCTGCGCCCGGCCCAATGCCATCGTCACGGTAGTGGCCCTGTATGACGCCCCCCAGACTTTGCCCTTGCCCGAAATGTACGGCAAGAACCTGACCTTCAAAACCGGCGGCGTGGACGGCTGCCACTGCGGCGAGATCCTGGACCTCATCGCACAGGGCAGGCTGGATACCGCGCCTCTGATCACCCATACCTTTCCTCTGCATCGGATCCAGGAGGCCTACGACCTCTTTGCGCGCCGCCGGGATGGGGTGATGAAGGTGGCGCTGATCCCCGAAGCCTAAACCCACGAAAGGAGAACAAACCATGCTGGAAATCGGAACCAAAGCCCCGGACTTTACCCTGCCCGACAAGGACGGAAGGAACGTCAGCCTGTCGGATTTCCGGGGAAAGAAGGTGGTGCTGTACTTCTATCCCAAGGACAATACCCCAGGCTGCACCCGGCAGGCCTGCGCCTTTGCCCAGCACTATGGAGAATTCCAGGCCCGGAATACGGTGGTGATCGGCATCAGCCGCGACTCCGCAGCCTCCCATGGGCGGTTTGCTGAGAAGTATCAGTTGCCTTTTTTGCTTCTCTCCGACCCGGAGCTTACGGCCATCCAGGCCTATGGCGTTTGGCAGGAAAAGAAGCTCTACGGCAAGGTGAGCATGGGCGTGGTGCGTACCACCTACCTGATTGACGAAGAGGGCGTCATCCGCAAGGCCATGCCCAAGGTCAAGCCCGACACCAACGCCGCCGAGATCCTCGCCTGCCTGGAGGAGGCATAAGGATTCCGGCGCCGGCTTGTACAGTCTCATGAAGCGGAGGGCAGGATGGACTTTACCCGATTCAAATCCCAGTGCCCTGTGGCCCTGGATCCTCAGCAGGAGGCGGCGGTTCGGACTGTGGACGGGCCGGTGCTGCTGCTGGCCGTGCCGGGAAGCGGCAAAACCACCGTGCTGGTGGCCCGGCTGGGCTATATGCGCTACGTCTGTGGGATCCCGCCGGAGAGTATCCTGACCATGACCTATACCGTAGCCGCTGCCCGCGATATGCGGGAGCGGTTTGCTGCCTTTTTTGGCCGGGAAGAGGCGGAGCGGATGGCGTTTCATACCATTAACGGCGTGTGCAGCCGGATCATCCGCCGCTATGAGCGCGTCACCGGCGGCAGGGCCTTTGCTCTGCTGGAGGACGGCGGGGAGAAAAGCGCCCTCCTGGCCGCCCTCTATCGCGACCAGTGCCAGGAGTTTGCCGCCGAAAGCACGGTCAAGGCGCTGCAGACCGCCATCACCTATGCCAAGAACCAGATGCTCAAAGGGGAGGAACTGGCCCGCATCGAGACGGAGGGCGTGGATTTCCCATCCTTCTATAAGGCTTATAACGACGCGCTCCGGGAACGCCGGCGTATGGATTATGACGACCAGATGGTCTATGCGCTGCGGATTCTCCGCCGGTATCCGGAGATCCTCCAAGCGGTCCGGCGGCGGTACCGTTATTTCTGCGTGGATGAGGCCCAGGACACTTCCAGGATCCAGCATGCCATTCTCCGCCTCCTAGCCGGAGAGTCCGGGAATCTCTTCCTGGTAGGGGACGAGGATCAGAGCATCTACGGCTTCCGCGCGGCCTATCCCCAGGCGCTCACACAGTTCGATACGGCCTATCCCGGCGCCAAGGTGCTGCGTATGGAGCAGAATTACCGCTCCGCCCGGCCCATTGTGGAGGCCGCCGATGCGTTTATTCAAAAAAACACCCAACGCCGTCCCAAGCACATGCGGGCCGTCCGCGGCGACGGAGCGCCCATCCGGGAGATCTCCGTGTACGACCGGGCCGGGCAGTATCGCTACCTGTGTAAACTGGCCGAGGACTGCCGGACGGAGACCGCCGTCCTGTACCGGGACAATGACAGCGCCCTGCCCTTGATTGACCTGCTGGACCGGGCGGGGCTCCCCTATCGCTGCCGCCAGAATGAGAGCCTCTTTTTTACCAATCGGGTGGTGCGGGATATCACCGATATCATCCGCTTTGCCCAGAACCCCCAGGATGGGGAGCTGTTTCTGAACCTATACTACAAGCTGGGGGCGGGCATCAGCCGGGGGATGGCCCAGGAGGCGGTTTCCCGGGCCGGACAGGCGGGGACGACCCTTCTGGACTATGTGGCGGGCCTGCCTGCCGCCTCCGCCTGGACGCAGAAGCAGTGCCGGGCGCTGCAGACCCATCTGGCCCATCTCCTGGAGGAGCCGGCGGGCAAGGCGGTGTACCGTATCGTGCACTTCATGGGCTATGGGGCGTATCTGGAGGACCGGGGCGGCGACCTGCATAAGGCGGAGATCCTCCAGGCGCTGGGGGACGCGGAGCCCACGCCGGCCCGGCTTTTGGAGCGGCTGGAGGAACTGCAGGAGGTGGTGCGCCGGGGATCGGACCGCCCGGAGCACCCATTCATTCTTTCTACCATCCATTCCAGCAAAGGCTTGGAATACCAGCGGGTTATCCTGATGGACGTGGCCGACGGGCTGCTTCCCAAGATACTGCCGGGCAAGGATCCAGCGCCGGAAGAACGGGATGCCTACGAGGAGGAGCGGCGGGTCTTCTACGTGGCCATGACCCGGGCGCGTGAGGAACTGGGGATTGTTACGTTCCGCCGGGAGGGGCTGGCTTCATCCTTTTCCCGCGAAGTTTTTCCGCCCAAGGAGCGCAAGCCCACACTGGGCAGAAAGCTCCGCACCGCCCGCAGCCAGGACGTGCGGCAGGCGGAAGCCCAGTCCCGGCACTACGTCCCTGGCTGCCCGGTGTTCCACAAAACCTTTGGCCATGGAATCCTGGTGAGCCGCATCGGCGACATTGGGGTGGTGGCCTTTGACAGCGGTACGGTTAAGAAGATTTCCATCGCCACCGCCCTGCGCTCGGGCCAGCTTCACCGCGGCTGATGCCCTGCAAGTCTGCCGTGTCTCCCGCATAAGTTACGGAGAAGGGAGGGACGGCGATGAAGACATTGCCAAGGCTGCTTCGGCGGGAAGGGGAGGACCATCCCCGACCGGCGTTTCTTCGAGAATACCAGGAGGCCATCCTGTGGGCCCTGGAAAGACGGGGCAGGCTGCGGCCCGATCAACGGGAGGCGTGCCGCCGGAGGCTGGGAAAACCATGAAAGCACCGAACACCCCTCGGGATCGAGTTCGGGTGGCGGCTTACTGCCGGGTTTCCACCGACCGGGAGGATCAGGCCCATTCCCTGGAGAGCCAGCGCCGGTATTTCCAGGAGTGGATCCAGCGCAATCCCGCCTGGGAGCTCTGCCATATCTATGCCGACCAGGGCATTTCCGGAACCAGCACCCAAAGACGGCGCCAGTTTCGTGCCATGATGGACCAGGCGCGGGCGGGCGGCATCGACCTCATTATCACCAAGGAGGTCAGCCGCTTTGCCCGCAATACCCTGGACGCGCTGCAGTACACGCGAGAGCTGGGACGGTATGGGGTGGGCGTCCTCTTTCTCAACGACGGCATCGATACCCGCCAGCAGGAGGGGGAGCTCCGGCTGGCGATCATGGCTTCCATCGCCCAGGAGGAGAGCCGCAGGACCTCCCAACGGGTTAAGTGGGGGCAGACCCGACGGATGGAGCAGGGGGTGGTATTTGGCGGCCCTCTGCTGGGGTACGACGTGGTGGACGGGAAGCTTGCCGTCAATCCCGAGGGCGCCCGGACGGTGCGGCGCATCTTTCACAAGTACCTGACAGAGGGAAAGGGCGCCTCCGTCATTGCCCGGGAGCTGCGGCAGGAAGGTATTGCGTCTACCCGGGGCAGCTGCAAGTGGTCGGCGGCGACAGTGCTCAAAATTCTAAAAAACGAGAAGTATTGCGGCGATTTGATTCAGAAAAAGACCTATACCCCCGACTATCTCACCCACCAGAAGAAATACAACCATGGGCAGGAGGCAATGGTCATCCTGCGGGATCATCACGAGCCCATACTGGACCGTGCTACCTGGGAGGCGGCGCAGCAGGAGCGCATGCGCCGCTGCCGCAGCGAGGGCTCCCGACCAGGCCATGGGAACCGGTATCCCCTTTCTGGGAAAATCCTTTGTGGGTGCTGTGGCAGCGGCTTCGTGGCAAGGAAGAAAAAAACGGCCTCGGGCGCTTTCTATCGGGTATGGCGCTGCGGAAAGGCTGCCGCCCAGGGAAGCGCCCGGCGTGATTTCCAAGGCATAGATTGGGGCTGCGAAATCGGCCGGCAGCTGCGGGAGGACGCGGCCCTGGAGATTCTCCGCCAGGCGGTGGACACGGCGGTGCCCGATGCGGCGCGCCTGACCGAGGAACTGGCCCGGGTGGTGGAAACCGTGCTGGCAGGCGAGGAGACGGCGGAGGAGGAACGCCGCAGCCTGCTGCGGGAACAGGAGCGGGAGATCGGGCGAAAGCGCCGGGCCATGGAGGCGTTCTATGGGCAGGAAATCACCGAGGAGGACTTCCGCTACCTGGAGCAGGGGTGCAATCGCCGTATCGCGCAGCTGGAGGCGCAGTTGGAGAAGAACGCCGCCCGAAGTCCGGCGTGGGATGTGCGTGCCGAGATCGCCGGGATCCTCCGGGATGCCGGCGCGGAGGGCTTTCGGACGCGGCTGTTGGAACGAATGACGGTCTACCCGGACGGACAGATTGCGGTGGTGCTCCGCCAGCTGCCCGTGCAATGGATCTTTACAATAGAGGGCGCTGCCGGTTCATTGTGAATCCTCGGTACCGATGTCGGTCAGTACCCCCGCTACATTGCGGTAGGGCATGGTGTAGCGCTGGGAAAGGTAGCGCATACTGGCGCCGAGCTCGCCGTCAGGGCCGCCGTACTGGCTGATGATCACCTTGGCCGCCGCGGCATTGGGGCGGCGGATGCGGATGGGGTATTGCAGGCGTTTTTCATAAGACCACATGGCTTACCTCTCAATCTGCCAGGGCCAGGGGCCTTGCACCCAGTTCCACTGGGTGCTCCCCCCGGCCTGGTAAAAGTTTAATGGACCATAGGCGGCCGTATATTGGGCGACCAACGCGTCGCGCTCGCCGCGGGCCTTGTTGTAGTAGGCCAGCGCGTCGGCATCTTGGGGATGGGTGTCCAGAAAGAGGCGGACATCGTCCATGACGAAGCTTACGGCCTCAATGGCACGCATCAAAACCTGTTCATCGACGGCAGCTGCCACAGCGGTTCACCTCGCTTCCCCAAAAAGGTAGATCCAGTTCACGAAATACCGTCCCTTTGCTCAGGGCGGTTTGGGCATCATAGAGCCGCTGGAATGACTGCATAGGCACGGTGGCAATGGCCAGCGGCAGGCTGCATTCGGCGGTCATGGGTGTGGTCTGCACGGCGCAGGCCTCCTTTCTAGTGTGATCTATCCCATCGTATGCGTCCCTTTCCCAAGGGGTGCTGATGATACAAAAAGGCCGCCATCGAAACGGCGGCCTTCTGTAGCGGGACGGAACCATATATTCGATCGCACTTTGCAATGAGGAAGTGAGCATAGCTGCAGGCTACGCGGTCAGCTCCATAATGTCGTCATCCATCACGTACCCGGAACCAATGTCCGCCACCTGGGTGCGGACCTTGACGAAGCCCGCGTGCCGGTAGAAGGCGATGGAATCGGCATTATTCCGGTTAACCGTCAGATATACGGTGGGAAGCCCCAGCGACCGGGCGCGGTCCCGGACAAATTCTACCGTCGCCTTCCCTGCGCCGCGGCCTCGCACCTCCCGCAGCAGATAGATCTTGCTCAGAAAGAGCGTGTTTTCTTCCGGAACCAGGGCGGTATATCCCACCGGCTTTCCATCCAGGCAGATGAGGTAGTAGGCATAGCCCTCCTCTTGGATCCCATGCGCAATGGCCGGGGGAGACTGGAACTTCTCCAGCATGTAGTCGATCTGCGCTTCCTCCAGAATCGAATGGTAGTGCTCCCTCCAAATGATGCCGGCCAGGCGCGCGACCTCCTGAATCTGCGCGTCCTCCGTCACCTGCATCCATGTGATGCCCTCCATAGGCCATCCTCCTTTCCATCGTTCTTGGGACATTATAGCACAGATAGGAGAAATGCGGCGGTTTTTTCTTGCAAAGCGCTTGACGTAGAAGGCGGGATGCATTATAATATACTCTGCTACGCAGGCGTAGCATGCGCGGTAGTGCTGGAATCGGCAGACAGGCACGTTTGAGGGGCGTGTGTTTATGACGTATGGGTTCAAGTCCCATCTACCGCACCAAGCCGGACACCCTAGGAGACGCGGGCGTCCGGCTTTTTTGATTCTCACTGTGGAGGGACGCTTATGGATATTGTGCAGGATGCATTGGAGAAGATGGGGGTTCCCTGGGAAGAGGTTTCTGTCCTGCAGGATAAGGATGGGGTTGTTGTGGCCCGCGTTGTGAGCCAGGCCCATTCCTTTGTGATCAAGTGCTTCCGCGGGGAGGATTTTCGACGGGAGATTGCCAACTACCGTATGCTGGCCGGTTTGGACGTTCCTACGCTGTCCGTGGCGGCGGCCACGGATTCCGCCATACTGCTGGAGGATATAGCAAGCAGCCCTCTTTTCCGCCTGGGTCGGGAGCACGATATGGACGATCCTGCTGTGGCGAAGGGCCTGGCCAGGTGGTACCGGCGGCTCCATCAGCGCGGCTATGCCTATACGGCACTCCATGGGGCGGAGATGTATGACGAAAGCGATTTCTTTACGCTGGAAAATATTCGCAGGATCCAGGAGAAGACCGGTACACAGGGGGAGGCCGCCTGGAGGCTGTTGGACGTGCATTTCGATGCCATCTGCCGTGCGCTGCGGCGCGTCCGCAGGACGATTACCTACAATGATTTTTATTACACAAACATGATCGTGGCAAAGGACCTGTCCTCGGCTTTTATGTTTGACTATAATCTGATGGGCAAAGGCTATGCCTATGCCGACGTGAGGAACGTCACATCGGCGCTTTCGACGCACAGCAAGGAAGCGTTTTTGACGGAATATGGGCCGTGGGATGCCTTGGAAGCGGCCGTGGACGCTGTGGTCTCTCCCGTGGTAACCCTGTATCTTGCTTGCCAGCGCCAGCCGTTCCCCAGCTGGGCGGCCTCTTCCCTAGAGGCGCTCCGCACGGACTTTTGCGCCGACGTGGAGCGGCTGGTAGATTGGGCCGGAGACTGCACGCTTTAGTACCTCGCTCTGGGTCCTGTGAATGCGGCGGGCGGGCCTGTGCTTGCAAGCAATTTCCAGTGCCGCCGTGATTGACAACGGTGAGGCCGGATAGTATAATGAGGCTGTCAAATCAACCGACCGCCTTCCGTGGGAACCGGGTTTCCATGGTTTTCGGAACTGCTTTTTTCGACCGTTTGGCGCGGCGGGATGCGGATTCGGCGGTGGAAGGTTTTGACTAGGGACAGGACAGGTTTTCCTGGGGTGTGCGTTGTGCCTTTTCTTAAACCCACATTATAACTTTGGGAGTCCGGGTCTCGCCCGCGGATGTCAGGCCCCGCCTATATGGCAAGGGGAAGGCTGAAACGGCAGCAGGGCACCCACCTGCCATTAGGCGGGTTATAATTAAGGTGTGACGGCATTCCGGGAGTAGTTTGAGAGGGGATTTGCAGAAAGCGGATCCCTTTTTTGCTATGCCCTCTTTTGTGGGAGTTCTATCAACGGGAAATCAGGCCGGTACTGGGAAGCCGCTTGCGTTATTCTTCTCTTGCCAGGTATGGTTATGCGAATCCATGGACACAATAATGCCAAGAAGGGAAGCGCACAGCTTCCCGCTGAAAGGAGACATGAACTATGAACGAACCTACCCCGCGCATAACCCAGCTTTCTGAGAAGTTGAAGGCATTGGCCCATCCCTATCGGCTGAGCATCGTCGAGCAGCTTTGCCAGCATTCCAGCAACGTTACCGGTATTGTGGAGGTGCTGGGGATCCCGCAGCCCAGCGTTTCGGCCCACCTGGCCAAGCTTCGCACCGCAGGCATCATCCGTGGCGAGCGCCATGGGCAGGAGATTAACTACAGCATTGCCGACGAAGATGCGCGCCTGCTGCTGCGCACTCTTTCCGGTACGCCGGCCTGAATGCGCAGGGAAGCGCCACCTTTTTGCGCTGGTGTACGTCCCACTATAGGAAATCAAGCAAGGCCCTGGGTTTCAAACCCAGGGCCTTGCTTGATTCTGCGCCATGCCGGCTGCCTGGGGGAAGGCAGCCGGCCCACCAGGGAAAAGACGCTAGGGAACCAGCAGCGTCTTCATATTGCGCCCGGCGCCGGCGTCGGCTACGGCACGGTTGACCTCCGATACCGGGTAGCACGCGGCCAGGCGGGCGATGGGGCCGTGAAGCGCAGGATGCTCCTGCAAAAAGTCCAGGTAGCCGCGGACGTCCGCCATAGCGTATTGGGAGGAACCCAGCAGCTGCAGGGCCTTGAAGGTGATCTCCTGGGGGGCAATGGCCACCGTTCCGCTCTGGGAGTACTGGCCGGGGATCAGGTATACGCCCCGGTTGCGCAGGGCGGCCAGGCCAAAGGGGATGGCCTGGGGATTTCCCGAGGCCTCCAGCACCAGATCGGCGCCCAGCGGCGCCAGCGCCCGGATCCGCTCCAGTATGGCTGCCTCTCCCAGGACGGAGGAGGCCAGCACCGCGTCGGCGCCTAGGGCGCCGGCCAGGGCCGCCCGCCGGGGATCGTCCCGGCGCACCACTGCCAGCACGTGGGGGACCCCCATGGCCTTGAGCGCCATGGCGGCGAAGGCGCCCACCGGGCCCAGGCCTTGGACGACGGCGGTGGAAACCCCTGCCAGGGAGATGCCGGCCCGGGCGGCCAGCCCCAGGGCATGCAGCACCGTAGGGCCCGCGCAGGCAAAAACCGCAGTCATCACCGGATCCAATCCGGCGGGGAGCTTGACCAGGTTGGCCACGGGAGAGACGTTGTACTGGGCGTAGCCCCCGTGGAAGTGGGGCGGTGTGTCGGGGTCCCCGCCGTTGGTTACGCCCATGTGGACACAGTTGGCATCGTCTCCGGCCTCGCAGAGGGGACAGTGGCCGCAGGGACAGGCGATATCCACCAGGACGGCATCTCCCGGTGCAATGCCGCTGGCGGCGCTGTCCTCCGGGGCGATGGCGTCTACCCGGCCCAGGAATTCATGGCCGATGACGGCAGGCAGGGAGACCCCCAGACGCCCCTGGTGGATGTGCAGGTCGGTGCCGCAGACCCCGCTGGCCAGCAGGGTCAGCCCGGCCATTCCGGCGGGCGGCGGCAGGATGGGATATTCCCGTAGGGTGAAAGGCTGGTTGACGCCGGTCATGACGGCGGCGAGCGCTGTACGCATGGATGGCTCCTTTCCTTTATCCGTGCTGGGTTCGTTGGAGGATATCCTCCTGGACGGTCCGGTCCAGGGTGGTATAGTAGGCCGAGAAGCCTGAGACCCGCACCACCAGGCTGCCATATGCTTCCGGATGGTCCATGGCGTCCCGCAGCAGCTCCCGGGAGACGGCGTTGATCTGGATTTCCTGGCCGCCTTGGGCCAGATACACCTGGATCATGGAGCGCAGCAGCGCCCGCTTTTCAGGCCGGGAGAACATTTCGGGGCTGTATTTCTGGTTGACTACGGTGCCGCAGGCCACTTTGGTGTAGTCCGGCCGGGTGACCGATCGGATCACCGCCGTGGGCCCCTGCCGATCCATGCCGTGCATGGGGGAGGCGGCGTCGCTGAGGGGCGCCCGGGCCCGGCGTCCGTCGGGGGTGGCGGCCACCTCCCGGCCGGCGGGAATGTTCTGGACATTGGAGGCGATGGCAATGTAGACCCGGCCGCCGTCGGGGGTGCGGTAGCCGTCAAAGAGCTCGGCCTGGAAGTCTACAAACCATTGGGCGTATTGATCCACAAAGGGGTCGCCATTGCCGTACTTGGGGGCCCGCAGCAGGGCGGCCTGGAGGGGTTCCCTGCCCTGGAAGTCGGCGGCCAGGGCATCCCGCAGCTGGGCCAGGGTGCAGCGGCCTTCCTGGAATACCACCCGGTGGATGGCCGCCAGGGAATCGGCCACCGTGGCGATCCCCATACAGCCTGCGCCGTGGACGCTGGGGTAGAGGGCCCCGCCCTCCCGGATGTCCAGGCCCCGGCCAATACAGTCCTGACAGAAGAGGGAGAGAAAGGGCTGGGTATAGTTTTCCCGGCGGTAGCGGTCGTTTTCGTTGCGGAAGCGGGCCATATACAGCGATGCGCCATGGCGCATCTGGCGCTTCAGCGCCGCCATGAAGTCCTCCATGGAAGCCATTTCCTCGGCGGGCGGGGTGGGCGGTCCCATGGGAACCCCGGTGAGCATGCATACGCCGCCATTGAGGGCCAGTTCCAGGTACTTGGGGGTGTTGTAGCGGCCGTCCGACCAGGGCGGCTGCTTGCCGGGGATGAAGTTCTCAATGCAGCCCACCATGGCGTAGTCCCGGGCGTCCTCCAGAGGATAGCCCTTGGCAGCCAGCGCCGGGATATTGACCGCGTCGTTCATCAGGGCGGGATAGCCCAGGCCGGTACCGATCACCTGGAGGCATTCGTCCAGGAAGCCCTCGTCCACGCCGGGATAGAGCCGGGCGGAGAGGTTGGGGCCGGGGATATTGCAGTCCCGCACGGCGCGGAGTATGGCGTAGGAGAGGGGATTGAGGGCGGGATCTCCCTGGCGGGTGCAGCCGGCGATGGCGATATTGACCACGTCGTCCCCTCCCAGCAGCCGGTATTCCCCGATCTTCAGCAGCGTGCAGGCCAGCAGGTCCTGGGCTTCCTCCGGGGTGATCCGTCCGGCCGCCCGGTCGGCGGCGTAGTAGGGGTAAAGGTACTGGTCCATCCGTCCCAGGGCCATGGCGTAGCGCCCTTCGTACAGGAAGGCCGTGTGGCATAGCCAGGCCAGCTGGAGGGCTTCCCGGAAGGTGGCGGGAGGGGCGTCGGCCACGGCCTGGCAGGCATCGGCGGCAGCCAGCAGCTCGGGATCTCCTCCGGCGGCGTTCCGGGCCGCTTGGGCGTAGCCCAGGATCATCTCCCGGAAGCCGCGGAGGGTCAGCTCCATGGCCTCCAGATTCTGCAGGCGGCCGGGGTCCCCGGCGTGGACGATCCGGGCGTCCGCGATCCGCGCCAGGGTGCCGGGAATGCCTTGAGCCAGGAAGGTGGGGTAGTCCGGGGCGTAGTGGTCGCAGTTGGTCCAAAATGTGTTGCGTCCATAGCTGTCGGCCAGTTCCCGGGCCCAAGCCAGCCGGGCGGGGGACGCTTTCCCCAAGGCTCCCCGCAGAGAACCCAGGATACGGTCGTGGGGATAGATATGCTTGGCATGGCCGGTAAACAGCGCGGCGGCGGCATGGGCCCGGGCCAAGGGAATGGGATCGTCCAGGTGGGCCTCATAGCCGCGGCAGAGCAGCAGGGGACGGATATCTGCAACCTCCGCCTCGGCGGAAAGCTCCTGCCGCAGGGCCTCCAATCGTTGCATTACGGTCACCTCCTCTATGACGCCAGTATGCCAGAGGCCTACGGAAAACACAACGCACGATCTTGCGAAATCTGGAGGATTCTGCTATGATATGCATGCCGAAAAGGAGGAAAATATGGAGACCGTCACCATAACCTTGGAAGGGTTGCCTCGCATTCTCTTTGCCCACGGATACCGTACCGGCAGTTACCACATGCGCTTCCCTGCCCGGCCGGGAATGTGGGAAATTACCTACGTGGAGCAGGGGGATGTTACCGTTGCCTACGAAGACGGAAGTTTGCGAAGAATTTCCGCGCCTAGCATCCATGTGGCCGACTTCGCCCGGGCCTGCCGGATGGACAGCGCTGCGCCGCTGCACAGCCACTTTACCGTGGGGTTTCTGCTGGAGGGGAAAGGGGAGGCGGGAATGCCGCTGCGCCTGCCCCGCATCCTCCCCATGGATCAGCACAATTCCCGCATCGAGCACGGATTTCGGGACCTGGTCCGCACCTATGCCCGGCCCGATCCGCTCCGGGAGTTGGCCGGCTGCCGGCTGCTGCTGGAACTGATGGAGGGGCTGGCCCGGGCCGCCCTGGAGGATCCCGCCGGGACCGGCAGCCCGGTGGGGCAGGTATATGCCCGGCGGGCCATGGACGCCGTTACCCGTCGCTTGGACCGGCCCATCCGGGTGGAGGAGATTGCCGCCGACCTGGGACTGAGTTCCTCCCATCTGAGCCGGGTATTCAAGGCCGAAACCGGCTGCACGCTGGTGGCCTATATCCATCGAGCCAAGCTGGAGCGGGTCAAGGAACTGCTGCTGGCTAAGAACCTCACCCTGCGGGAAGCGGGGGAGCAGGTGGGCATCGCCGATGAGAATTACCTCAGCCGTCTGTTCCACCGGTATACCGGCATGACCGTGCGGGAGTACCGCGCCCTCCGCGTGACCCTGTAGAGCGGTTTCCCCCGAAAAACCAAGTGCACGGATGGCATCCGCAGACGCACCCAGACGGAGTGAAGACGCGGGTTCATTCCATCGCCCACCCTTCCATTCAAAGTTTGGGAAGGGAGGGGGCGCGGGGGAGGAAACCTTTTTCAAAAGGTTTCCCTCCCCCGAAAAAACGAGCTCACGTAAGGATTTCAGACGGAACTCCCATAGAGAGCGAAGGCGCGGGTTCATTCCATCGCCCACCCTTCCATTCAAAGTTTGGGAAGGGAGGGGGCGCGGGGGAGGAAACCTTTTGAAAAAGGTTTCCTC